>DATHRC010000027.1:0-125790 GCA_035481975.1 Steroidobacteraceae bacterium | reverse complement strand
GCTCGTCACGCAGGCGATCGCGCGTTCGAAGGCCGACATGCTGCAGGCCTTCCGGCGCAGCGGCCTGGCCGCTCCCGTGAGGGCGTGACGTGACCGACCTCTGGCTGCCTGACGTTCGGATTGCCTCTGCCGCCCCGCGGCTCATGGACAACACCGGGCGCTTTTCCTCGCCGCTCAGCGGCACGATGCGCACCGTCTCGCGCCCTGGCGACCGCTGGGGCGTGCGGCTCGAGTATGCAAACCTCACCGCCTTCGACCGCTCGCGCATGGAGGCCTTCATCGCGCGCATGCGCGGAGCTGCGAACCGCGTGCTGTGGTCGCCGAGCGATTTCCCGCAGCGCGGGAGCTTTCCGTCAGCCGAAAAGCTCGTCAATAACAATTTTCTCACCGGCACGAACGGCTGGAGCGTCAGCGGCGGCACGCTCACGGCAACCGATCGGAGGCTGCGCCTCACCTTCAGCGGCGGCGGCACGGCCGAGGCATTCCAGACCTGCGGACTCGTCACGAACCTGCCGCACGTCGCGCGCTATTTCCTGGTGGACGGCAAAGGCACACCTCTCGCGCTCGGAGCATTGACGAGCTATTTCCAGGGCAGTGTTGTCACCGCGAGCGTGACGAGCATTGAGGGTCTGAACGTCATTACTCTCGTCCCTGATGCCTCCTCGGGCGGCCAGTACCCGTTCTATCCGACCTCGGGCAGCGGCAACATTCCCACCGGCCAGATCGCCGGCAACTATGCCGAGGCCGTGTGGACGTCGCTCACGCAATGCATGCTGATCGACAACGGGCCGAATCTGCTCGAATTCTCCGATACGTTGGCGTCGCCCTGGGGCGCGTTCGCCTCGAGCGTCACGGCCAATGCAGCAACCGCCGCTGACGGCACGGCGACCGCGGCGGCGATCACAGACACGACCTCGAACGTCGCGCACTACGTTTCGCAGGGCAGCCTTACGGTGCCGGCCGGAGTCGCGGACTTCATGGTCTGCGGGGAATTCAAGGCAGTCGCGCAGAACTTTCTATGGCTCAGCCTGGTCGAGGGCACCGGCAGCACTGCCGCTGTACAGTTCTTCAACCTCAGCACCGGCGCGCTCGCGAGCTCGAGCGTCGGCAGCAATTGGGCGAACCTGCGCTCGGTTATCCGGCCCCTGGGTAATGGCTGGTACTACTGCGCGATGGTCGCACGCAAAACCAACGCCGCAACGTCGCTCACCGTTCAGCTCGGACCCTCGAATTCGGGCTCGTCGTCCTCCTATGCAGGCGCGGGTACTGCGGCCACCGATGCGCGGCGCGTCACCTGCTCGCAGTCCTCGGTGCCAGGGCGCCAGGTGCAATCCGCCGGCGCCGCAGTAGCAGCGACCGCACAGACCGGCAGCGCCTACTACGTCAAAGGATTGCCGGTCTCGACCGCGGGCCTCTTGCTGCCCGGGGATTGGATCGACGTCGATCGCGAGCTCAAGCGCGTGACGAACCAGCTCGACTCCGATGCCGCCGGCCTCGGATATCTGCAGTTTTCGCCGCCCATCCGCACCTCGGCGAATGACAACGACCCGGTGATCGTCAACGTGCCGATGGGCCGCTTCGTGCTCTCGAACAATCAAAACGGCTGGCAGGCGACGCCTGGACCGAACGCCCAGCCTTTCGGGACCTATTCGCTCGACCTGGTCGAGGCCGCGGCGTGACGCGCTGGGCTTCCAGCAATAACGCCACCGCGGCGGCGCAGACGGCCGTTGCGATGGTGACGCTCTGCGAGCTCGACTTCTCCGATCAGACGCTGTACCTGAACGACAGCTTGGCGACGCTCATCACCGGCGGCCATACCTATTTCGGTGTGGGCGATTATGCCGGCCTCGACCTCGTCGAGGAATCGACCGAGACGATCGCCAAGACGATCACGCTCTCGCTCACCGGCGTCCCGGGCAACCTCCTGACGGAGGCGATGACGCAGAACTATCAGGGTCGCCAGGTCGTGATCTCCATCGGTATCGTGAACGTCAACACGCTGGCGTTTATCGATACGCCCGAGATCATCTGGGAAGGCCGCATGGATTACATGACGGTCGAGATCGGGCAGGGCAGCACCAGTATCCAGCTGCGTTGCGAGAATCGCCTGAACCGCGAGCCGCTCGTCTCGCGCATGACCGACGTCGACCAGCAGCTTGCATTCCCGGGCGACACGTTCTTCGACCTGGTCTGGATGATCCCCCTCGCGAGCGCGGGGTGGGGCGCGACGACGATCCAGTATCCCGCCAACGTGCCGCCCAGCGGCCGCGGCGTAACCGGTGGTGGCCCCGACCCGCGCCGCGGACCCATCAAGCCGTGAAGCGCGACGACTGGCTCGAGCAGCTCTGGGCGACGCTCAAGGCGGCCGAGGAACGCCCGTTCTACTACGGCGCCTGCGTCGCGCTCGCCGCTGAATGCGTCGACGCAACGACGGGCAGTGACTTCCGTCAGGCGGTCCAGACGCTGATCGAGGCCGCCCACGCTGAGCCGATGATCGAGCTCGCCAAGCTCGAGGCCTTCGTCACCGAGCGCCTGGGTGAGCCTATTCCCATGCACCGCGCGAATCGCGGCGATGTGGTGCTGCTCGAGACGCATTTCGGGCCTGCGCTCGGGATCTGCACCGGCGATCGCATCGCGTGCGCCGGCGATGGCGTCGTCTATCTCAAGCGCGCACGCGGCCTCAAGGCCTGGGCGACATGAGCAAGGCAGTCCAGGCGATCGTCGGCGTGGTCGAGATCGCCGCCGGCGCGGTCCTCGATTACTTCAGCTACGGCGCCCTCGGCAATACCCTCATCCTCGCCGGTGCGAGCCAGCTGCTCGGCTACGCCGTCTCGCTACTGATGAACCCGCGCCGCGGGCCGCTGATTCCGATCGGCGCCGCGTATGCCGGCACACTCGAGCCGAGACGCATCCTTTTCGGCACGCTGAAATTGAGCGGGATGTACACCAACCCGCCGATGACCTCGGGCGCGAACAATGACTATCTCGACCTGGTGCTCACCGTCGTCGGGCATCCCGTCACCGGATTCGGCGACATGTACCTCAACCAGATCCGGATCGCGAACGGCGATATCGGTGCGGTCACGGGGTCGAGCGCGGATGGTGCGGTCACCAACACCATCACGAATAACGGCTTCCAGGGGAAGGTCTGGCTGCGTCGGTATGCTGGCGCGCAGACGGTTCCCGACTTCATTCTCAATACGACGTACACCGCTTGGGACAGCAACCATGTCGGGAAGTCGCTCACCTATTGGGCCGTGCGGCTGCAGTACGACACGGTCGTCTTCGCCACCGGCGCGCCGAACATTTCCGGCATCGTGCAGGGTGCAGCGCTCTACGACCCGCGCCTGGACTCGACGAACGGCGGCTCGGGGCCGCAGCGCTATACCACTCCTTCGACCTGGACCTACAGCACGAATCCGGCGCTAGCCCTTCGCTGGTATCTGACTTCGGCGCTCGGCCTGGGCGAGGCGCAGACGCGGATCGATGACACGCTCGTCGCCGCGGCCGCGAATATCTGCGACGAGCAAGTCTCGGTACCGGCGCCTGTCGTACCAGGCCTCGTCAACTGGCAGAACGGCTCGACGGGCGTCGGTGGCATCGGCACCGCATTCCTTCGGGATCTGAACGGCGGGAATTTCACGCAGGTCGGCGCCAACTTCTTCCCGGCGCCGGGCGGGACGAATCTCTACATCCTCGGCCCCGATAGCGTCATGCACCAGGTCGCCTCGGTGCAGAGTGATATCGCGCTCACGCTGGTCTCGACGTACACGGGAACGTCCGCTTACGACCAGGTCACGCAGCAGAACACCTCGACCGCGACGACGGTCCTGCAGACGCGCTACACCTGCAACACGCTCCTCGATGCCACCGATCGTTTCGAGGACAACATTGCGCTCCTCGCGCGGGCAATGATGGGGCAGTGCGTTTACTCCGGCGGTATGTGGCGGATGTACGCCGGCGCCTGGACGGGCTCGGCTTTCAATCTGCAGGAGTCCGATCTCATCGGCGGCGTATCGATCCAATGCGCGACGCCGCGGCAGAACCTCTACAACGCCGTGCGCGGCAACTTCATCAATCCGGCGCGCGACTATGTGCCCGACGAATTCCCGGCGATCCTGAATTCGACCTATTCGACCGCTGACGGCGAGACGATCTACACCGAGACGAATTTCCCCGCCTGCACCAACATTTACGAGGCGCAGCGCAACGCGTTCATCGTCTCGCGCGTCTCGAGGGACCAGCGCGTCGTGACGGCGCAGTTCGGCATGAGCGCCTACGGGGTCAAGGTCTGGGAGACGGGCACGCTCACCATCGCCGAGATCGGCTGGGTCAATCAGACCGTGCGCTGCATCGGCTGGAAGTTCACGCCCAAAGGGGCGATCGAGCTGCAGCTGCAGGAAGCCTACTCCGCCGATTGGACCGATCCGCTGCCGGCCAACTATGTGATCAAGGGTGCGAACGCGACCGGCGCGACGTCGCTCTATCTGCCGTATCCGCCGACCGCGCTCACGGCAACACCGGTCGCCGGCGGCATCAGTTTTCAGGTCACGCTGCCTTCGCAGGCACCGCTCGGCGGTAGCCGCATTCAGCTCTTCGAGTACACCGCTTCGACTCCCTTTTCGAGCGCGACACTGATCGTCGACGCCACCAGCACCAGTTTCTTCGTGCCGAAGTTCGACACGGTGACGCGCTACTACTGGGTGCGCGTCATCACCCCGCAGAATCAGGCGAGCGGGATCTATCCCGCCACGACCGGCGTCGCCGGCGTGGCGCTCACCGCCTCGGCCGCGTGGGATCTGCTCGGCAATTTGCTCAGCACCGAGCCGTGGGACATCGGCGTCTTCGGCACCCAGGATAACTACATCGCGGACATGACCAACACCGGCGGCTCGAACGCCATCGTGTTAGGTGACGGTTCGGCGCTGCTCGATCCTCTCGGGCCGTTCGGAAACACGCTGCCCGTGTGGCGGGCGATCGGCGGCTCCGCAGGCTCCGGGATCGTCGGATGGCATGACACCGCGGACCTGATCAACATCGATTCGACGAAGACCTATCGCGTCACGCTATGGATTCGGTTTACCGGCCCCTCGTCGGCCGGCGGCATGTACTTCGGGACAGACGATACGGGCGGGTCGATCACGAACTTGAGCCCCGGAACCGTCGACACGAATCCGCTATTCGCCTACGGCAACCTGACCGCGTTCACGTCCGACAAGTGGTATCTCGCGGTGGGCATCATTCACGCCTCGAGCTATACCGGCGGACAGAGCGGGATATCGGGCATCTACGATCCGGCGACCGGAGACAGAATCCCGTCCGGCGTCCAGGGCGACTCGAACGGCAGCGCCATCGCGGGTGGATCTGACTTTCAGTGGACGCCTGGCGTGACGCAAACCAAGGTGCGCGCGTTTCTCTTCGCCACCACGAGCACGTCCACCGCCATGCTGATGGCGACCCCGCGCTTCGAGGAGCTGAACGGCCAGGAGCCGGCGATCCGCGACCTGCTCGCGCCTGGCGTTGTGGATCCGACGGTAACGCCGAGCCAAATGCCTGCGCATGCGCCGCGCTCCGGCATCCTGCCGCGCGGCAACGTCATGCCGATGGTGCAGAACTCCGCTTTTACCTATATCTCGAACTCGAGCTCGCTTACTTGGGAATGGACCGCGTACACGGTTTACAGGCCCGACGGCAGCAACTTCGCCATGACCGCGGGGAATCAGAGCGTCACGGGACTTTCCGCCTCGACGTCGTATATCGCGTACGCCTATTCCGCAGAGAGCGCGCCCTCGACGATGCTCTTCGTCGGCGGCGGCGGTGTCCCCGTCGGCACCCCCGCCATCAACTACCCCCCGAGCGCCACCTACGCGCAGCTCGCCGCAGCGCTCGCAGGGGGCTCGACGCTCGGGACCATCTTCCAGGGAAAACTCACCGGCGCGACGACGAGCTCGGGCGGCGGAGGTGGCGGCGGAGGTGGCGGCGGCTACGGCTGCCCGCACCCGGATCAGTGGGTGCTCACCTCCAGCGGACCGAAGCGCGCGAGCCGCCTCGAGCTCGATGACGAGCTCCTCACGCCTGGCGGCTGGTCGCCGATCGTGAAACTCGCGCGCGCCTCGCGGCACGACTGGATGACGGTCGAATTCGACAACGGCGAGCGCGTCACGACGACGCTCGATCACCGCTACGTCGCGCCCGATCTCGAGCAGATCCGCGCCAAGGACCTGCAGATCGGGCAGATCCTTGCCTCCGGCGGGCCGCGGCATCTTCGGGTCGTGGCGCTGCGGCTGCGGGAGAACGAGGCCGAAGCGGTAGCGCTCGAGCTCGCCGAGCCCCGCCTCTACTTCATGACGGCCAACGGGCCGCTATCTCACAACCTGAAGCCATGAAACGCTATTTTCTCGTCCCACCTGGTGCGCTGCCGAGCGAGCTGCCGGACATGCCGTACGTCGGCGAGTACCACTACATCATCCTCGACTCGCTCGGATCGGCCGGCCAGGGCAATCGCGTGCTGGTGCTGATGGATCAGTCGAAGGCGCCGCCGGCGTCCTGGATGCAGCTGCCCGCGCTGCTCGACGCGGTGACGACCCTCGGCAGCATGCCGGCGCCCGCGCCCGCGGCCGCTGCCGCTGCGCCGGCGGTGCAGGGGCAGACAACGCCGGCGCCCGCGCCGGTGGCCACGCCTCTTGCACTACTCGCCGACGTCGGCGCCCAGGCGACGCACACGGCTTACACGCTCGCGAAGCAGCTCGCGACGATTCATCCCATGTTCGCGCCGTAAGGGAGTCTATTCGGGTTCGACGACCTTAACGATTTCTTCGCCCTTGAATAGAAATCCGTACGTCTTGAACCCCACATAGCCGCCGAACGAATTCTTGCCGTTGACGGTGGCTCTTACCAGCCAACCGTAGAGGAAGCGATCTCCGCCGTTGACAAGACCTCTTGAGTCGCGCAGCCACCATTTTTCGGGCTGGCTGATCTCGCGGTATTGGATCGCGCTCGGGTCTTTTGAGACCTCATCGAAATATCGACGGATCGTCTGCTCGTACTGTGTCGGCGCAGGCGCGTAATCGGCGCTCGTGAGTTCGGCAGGGCTCGGCGAGTTCTTGAATGTCGCGCAGCCGGCGATCGCCAGCAGCGCAAGCGCGAGAGGTACGGCTTTCATTGTGGGGCTCCGATTGTTATTGGCCGCAGACGCAATCTACTCCTCGAGACGCTCGCTCATCCATTAAAGGTCTGTAATGACGGAGCCGTCGATCTCAGCGCCGGAGGATCCCGCGATCGCCAGCGGGATCCTGAAGGCCGAATTCGGTGAGCGCTGGCGCTGGTGGGCCTGGTTCCGCAAGCAATGGAGTGCGACGTCTCTGACCGTCGTGCTCGGAGGCCTCGGGACGCTCGGCGGCTGGGCGCTGAACCTCAAGACGCGCGTCGTCATTCTCGAGACCAAGGTGATTCCGGTCATCCAGGACGAGGGCGCGATCACGACTCTGAAGGATGCAGTCGCCGCGCACGATCAGCGGATCAGCCGGCTCGAGAACAATTGGGACGACGCGAAGACAGCCGCGGGCACTGCGCCAGTGCCCGCCAAACGGCGCAAATAACCGAGAGGCCTCACACAGCTCATGAGCAACCGCGAGGGTCCGATGCCCTCTGATCAGTACGCGCGCGTCGTCGAGGAGCTGCGCAGGTTCTCCGTCGTCATCGATGAGATGCAAAAGAACGTCGAGATGGTGCGCGGGCTCGATGCGATCGAAGCGCGCCGCTGCTTCGTGATCGCCGCGCAGCGTCTGCAGGAGGCCGGCTACTGGTTCGGCCAGGGACTGAATCATTCGCAAAAGGCGGGGAAGCCATGACGCCGGACCAGCTGCGCCAGGTCATGCCGTACTCGGCCGGGAAAGTGGCGGACTTCGCGCAACCGCTCACCGATGCGATGGCGGAATTTGCGATCGACACCGCGCGCCGGCGCGCCGCGTTCCTTGCGCAGGTGGCGCAGGAGAGCGGCGAGCTGCGCTACATGCGCGAGATCGCCTCCGGCCAGGCGTACGAAGGGCGCGCAGATCTCGGCAATACGCAACCGGGCGACGGGCCGCTCTTTCGCGGCGGCGGCCTGCTCATGGTAACGGGGCGGGCGAACTTCACTTCCTGCGGCGAGGCGCTCGGCGTCGAGCTCGCGAGCTCGCCAGGCCTCATCGAGACGCCGTCGATCGCGTGTCGCTCCGCAGCCTGGTTTTGGAGCACGCACCGGCTCAACGAGCTCGCCGACGGCGACAACTTCGGACAGATCACGCACTTCATCAATGGCGGTTACAACGGCCTCGACTCGCGCCTGCGCTACTGGCTCGTCGCGCGAAAGCTCGAAAACCTGTGAGGAGCAATCGATGAACCTCGGAACCAAAGCCCTGCAGGTGATCCAGACCGTCGCCCCGACGCTCGCGACGGCTGCGTTCGGCCCCGTCGGCGGACTCGCCGTCGCCGAGCTCGAGAAAGTCTTCGGCGTGAAGGCCGGCGACAACAGCGCGCTCGAGAGCGCGGCGCTCACCGCGACGCCCGAGCAGCTGCTCGCGCTCAAGACCGCCGACGAGGCGTTCCAGGAGCGCATGAAAGAGCTCGGGATCAGCGAGGAAAAACTCTCATTCGATGACACCGCGAGCGCGCGGCAGCGCGAAATGGTGGTCAAGGATCACACCCCGGCGGTGCTCGCCTACTTCATTACCGGCGGCTTCTTTGCGACGCTCGGGTACATGCTCGTATACGGCAAGCCGGCGATCGGCGGCGACGTCATGCTCGTGATGGTGGGCTCGCTCGGCACGGCGTGGGCGACGATCGTGGCGTATTTCTTCGGTTCCAGCGCGAGCGGCGTGACTAAGGACAAGGCGCTCGCGGACATCGCCAAGCAACCCTGAAGGAGACTGACATGACCCCACTATCCCTACTGCTGATCGTGTTCATCGTTGGAGCGGCAATCCTCGCCATCGTGGGTGCATTCGGCAAACCGTACTCGCCCATCGCCACAGCGATCGCGATCTGCCTGCTGTGCGTCGTCGAGGCCGTGCACTCGGTGCACTAAAGGAAGCTCTCGCCAATGTGTGTCCCGCCGGATCGGCCGCCGGCGGTTGTACCGTGCCCGAAAACGGTGGAGTTCTCAGTCGGGCGCAACGGCCGTAAGCGGGACATTTTTCACTGTCTGCGCGAGGCCGGACATCGGGGGCCTTGCAAGTTCGCCGAAACAATCACGCCACCGAACCACAGGAGATCCCCATGACAGACTTCAGAGACCGCGAGCAGGCCGCGCTCGCCAAGCTGAACCAGGACCGCACCTGGATCGTTGCCAACCGGGCATGGCTCATCGCGATCGCCGCGGCGGCCGTGATCGGCTTCATCCTGGCGAAGATCTTTTGAGCGCGAGCGATTACTTCAGCTGGATCGATCGGCATACCCGGCGCCGGCGGCCGCTCGAGGACGACCCGCCGGACCGCGAGGAGCCGGCCGCGCCGTCCGAGCCGATCGTGGTGCGCGAGCTCACTACCAGCACGACGATCGTAAGGCGGCTACGGCGATTCTGGACGGACAAGCGCGGGTAAGACCGACACGAGCTCGCGGCCGCGCCAGTTGGCATTCAGCCAGCGCCGGATCGGCGACTCGAAGAAATAGAACGAGCACGCGCCCAGGGCGAGCGCGCCGAGCACGGCGGTGTGGAACGGGAAGGCAGCCTGGAACTTGTAGAACGGCTGCTGCCACAGGTACACCGAGTATGAGATCAAGCCGAGCACCCCCAGGGCCCTGACCTCGAGCACGCGGCGCAGCGGCGCGCAGCCGCCCACATGGTTCACCGCAAAGGCGAGCAGGAAGGGCGAGAGTGCGACCGGTGCATACCAGGGCACGCGTGCTGCATAGCAGGCCAGGGCGGCGAGGATTGCCAGCGGCACGCACCAGGTCGGCGGCCGCCAGCGGTGGGCGATCGCGCGGTAGCCGGCCGAAGCCAGGAGCCCCGTCGCCGCGCATTCGGTGTTGAGGAGGTACGGCGCGTTCGGGTCTCGGCTGAGCAGGAAATGCGCCGCGATCGCCACCAGCGTGAGCCCCGCGAGGCCAAGCATCGCCGCCGCGGCCCGTGCGCGCACGGCGCCGATCGCCGCGATGACAGCGAGCAGCAGGTAGCAGTGCTCCTCGACGTTGAGCGACCACAGGTGCCCCAGGGGCGCTTTAAGCTTCCAGACGTCGGTCGCGTAGGTGCTGGTGAAGGTCAGGAGCGCCGCGAGCTCCTGGCCGCTCGTCGGCAGGCCGACCAGGTCGAAGATGGCCACAATGATGACGACGAACAGCACGAACGCCGGCAGGATCCGGGACGCGCGCCGCCGGTAGAAGCGCCCGATCGGCGTGCGCTGCTCGAAGAGAATGCGGCTCATCAGGAGCCCGGACAGCACGAAGAAGAGGTCCACGCCGAAGCGACCCAGGTCGATCCCGTGCACGGGCGTGAAGTGCGCGAGCAGCACCATCAGAATGGCCAGGCCGCGCCAGCCATCGAGGTAGGCCATGTGCCCGGCGTCGCTCTTCATGCGATGTTCCCCCACCGTCTGCGCGGCGTTCTTCCGATGCGACCGATCATAGCCTCAGCCTTGGCAGCATTGCGGCTCATCCCACATAACCGCCCCCGTCTAAGCGCGCTGCCTCTCGCGGCTACGGAGTTGGGATCCTGGGATGGCTGACCTTAGAGGCTCACGCAGAATGTTCCATGTGGAACAACGCGTTACGGTGCGAGACAGGTCCCTCTTAATCTCTTGGTCGTAGGTTCGATCCCTACACGGCCCACCAAATTCGGCCCCCGCCCGGCGGAAGCCGCTTTCGCCCGGGCAGTTGTCGGGTGATCTGCTCGGGGAGTCGCGCGTCGTACCGCCGTCGTCCGTTGCCGCGCTGACGGAAAATGTCGACATCCCATGCAGGGAACGTCGACAAATTCAGTCAGGACGCCGGGCGCGGATCTATCGCACGCTGGCGCGTGCACCTGAGGCTCCCTGGCTACTTGAGGATCAGCTGCCTCACCAGCTGGCTGCCGATGTCCTTACGCAGCTTGGCGCGCTCGACAGAAGCCGCAGACGCCTTGGGTAGCGAGCCGAACACCTCCTTGATCAGCGGATCGCTGCGCGCCTGCAGGTTGTCGAACGCGGCCATGTTCTTGTACGTCACCGTGAGGATCAGATCCGCGTCCTGCGGGTCGCGCGGCCTCGCCTGGTAGATGGCGTAGTCGGTGATGATCCCCTGTTTCTTGGACTCCTCCATCAGGTGCTTGTAGGTCTTCGACAGATAGCGCATGTACTCCTCGAACATGCCGGGCTCGGTGCGCACGAACGACACCACCAGCACGGGACCTTGGGTGTAGGCGTGCTCGTCCTCGGCGCGCGTCAACGTCGTGGCGATGGTCAGCAGTGCTGCCAGCAGCAGCAGAACGGGCTTCTTCATGTTGTCTCCCCTGGATGAGTTGTTCCGCCGTGGCGGCGGAGGTTCTAGTCGCGAGCCGCGACTATACCGGCGAATGCGCCGCACCAGCATATTATCGGCGCCTGGTCGAGGCGACGGTCGACTCAGCGCGTGCGTGGGAGGGGATGGCCCGCCTGGCGGCGCGCCGCGCGGGCACGGGCATCCACGGATCTGAGCTGCTCGGCATGATCCGCATCGTTCACCGCGCGACCTACCGTGTCGGCCGCGTAAGCACCGCGCTGCCCGAGCGGCGCGCCGCCACGCACGGTGGTGTCCTTGCAGGTCTGGCGCTCCATCTCAGCGTTGATCGTGGCCCCCAGCACCACGACGATGCTCGACAGGTAGAACCACAGCAGCAGCACCATCACGCTGCTGAGGGCGCCATAGGTTCTGCCGTAGCTGCCGACGGTGCGTACGTACTCGGCGAATAGTGCGCTGGCGAGGAGCCACAGGAGCGATGCGATGGATGACCCCCAGGTCACCCAGCGCCACTGGGCGCGCTCGCGCAAAGGTGCGTAGCGGTACACCACTGCTAGCCCCAGCATGGCGACGCACCCCAGCAGCGCCAGGCGCAGTAGCGTCGCTACCCAGTGCACCCACCCACTCACTCCGAGCGCCTTCAGGGCAACCGGAATGGCGACCCCGAGCAGCAGCACGGCGAGGAAGCCAAGCAGCGCGCCGCCTGTCAGCAGCAGCGACAGGAGCAGCTGTGTGAACAAGCCCCGTTTCGCCGGCTCGCCGTAGGCGACGCTGGTTGCGGTGATGAGCGAGGACATGGCGGCGCGGCCACTCCAGAGTGCAATGAGCAGCCCGAGGGCGGCCGTGGTGCCAAGCGCACTGTGCGGACGCCGGCTGATCTCCTGCAGCTGCGCATTGAGGACGTCCCACACCCCCGGCGGCAGGAGGTTCGCGAAGTGGTGCATCTGGCGTATGGCGTCCGCCTGGATGTCAAACAGCCCGTAGATCGACACCATGGCCGCCAGCGCGGGGAAGACCGACAGCAGCCCGTACATCGCGAGGCCTGCTGCGAGCACCGACATGCGTTCATGAGCAAACCGGCGGATCGCACGCCAAGTGATGTCCCACCAGCCGCGCGCCGGGATTTCCTGCGGCTCGCTGGCAGCTCGCCCGCGTTCCTTACCCGCGTCCACGACCAGCAACGATGCGAGCAAAGCGGCTGCTGCGCTATCGGTGCAGGGGGAGTGCCGGTTGCCGGAGTAGGCGATGCGCTACGTAAGCGGGCGCTTACGCCGGGGCAGGTTCCCAGGACCCGGACGGGTTTGTTGGCCGTGCCGCCGGTCGCGTGTGCCGAAGTGACATAAGGCTCAACGCCCACGAACGGCGTGACATCGCTGGGCTTCGACCCGCGCATCGCGAATCTCTGTCCGTTCGTTGCCGCAGGTCCACGCGAGCGGCCGTTGAGCGGCCATCCGTCCGGTCACTGGCGCAGCATCAGCTATAATGAACGCACCCCTACGCGCGGCCGGTGGGCGCGGCGCACCCGTGTCCTGCGCGCACGGCCCGTGCGAAAGTGGCGGAACTGGCAGACGCGCTGGACTTAGGATCCAGTGGGGAAACCCGTGAGAGTTCGAGTCTCTCCTTTCGCACCAGATTCCCATTTAAATCAATTGTTTAAATCAATAAGTTGAAGACTCCGCCCGGTACGGCTCTGCCGGGCAAGGGCCCGAGGAAGAGCCGAGGATTGTGAAATCGATGGAAGTCTCCCTCTCTGACACCGGCGGCCTGTCGAGGCGTCTCGAAGTGGCCGTACCCGCGACCGAGGTCGACCGCGAGGTACAGCAACGCCTGAAGCGCCTATCGCGCACCGCGCGCCTGAAGGGCTTCCGTCCCGGCAAGGCCCCGCTGGCGGTCATCACCAAGCAGTTCGGTGAGCAGGTGCGCGCGGAGGTCGTGAGCGACCTGATGCGCACCTCGTTCGCGCAGGCGCTGAACGAGCGCAATCTGCGACCGGCGGCCGGGCCGCGCATCGAGCCGATCGCGCTCGGACCGAGCTCGGACCTGAAGTACGCCGCACACTTCGAGGTGCTGCCGGAAGTTAAGGTGAATCCGCCCGAGGACCTGGCGGTGGAACGGCCATCGGCCACGGTGACCGACGCGGACGTCGACGCGATGATCGAGAACATGCGTCAGCAGCGCCCGGTGTTCACACCGGTAGAGCGTCCGGCGCGCGACGGCGATCGCGTGGCGCTCGATTACCAGGCGCTCATCGGCGGCAAGAGCTTCGACGGCGCGGAGCTGAGCGATGTGCGCGTGATTCTCGGAACGCGCCAGGCGATGCCCGAACTGGAGGAAGGCCTGAAAGGCGTCCGCGCAGGCGAGCAGCGCAAGATCGACGTGGTGTTTCCGGCGAACCACCCGAACAAAAAGGTCGCGGGGCAGTCGGCGGAGCTGCATCTCTCCATAAAGACAGTCGAGGAACAATCCCTTCCGGAGGTCGACGAGGAATTCTTTCGCGCCTACGGTGTCGAACAGGGCGGCCTCGCGGAGATGCGGACCGAAGTGCGCGCCAGCATGGAGCGCGAGCTTGCCGAGGTGATTCGCAGCCGCCTGCGGGTGCAGGTACTCGACGCGCTTTACCGACATAACCCCGTGGATGTGCCGCAGGCGCTGGTCGACCAGCAGGTGCAGCAGCTGCAGATCGACACCGCGCGACGCATGGGTGTGCGCGAGGTCAGCCGCCTGCCGGCCCGGGACGCCTTCGTCGAGCCGGCCCGGCGCCGGGTGGCGCTCGGGCTTCTGGTCGGGCACATCGTGCAGGCGCAGGGCATGCAGGTGGATCGCGAGCGCGTGCAGGCGCGCGTTACGGATCTGGTGGAAAGCTATCCCAATCCCGAGGAGGCACGGCGGGCGTACCAGCAGAATCAGGACGCGATGCGGCAGATCGAATCCGGTGTGCTCGAGGATCAGGTGGTCGACTGGCTGCTCGAGCGCGCGCGTATCACCGAGCGACCCATGACCTTCGCCGAGCTCACCGGCTTCGGTCGGCACGAACATGAGCACGAGCACGAGCACCAGCACGAACACGACCCCACGCCCGGCGGCGGGCACGAACAGCAAGAGGCGGAAGGCACATGAATGAGCGAGGACTGAACCTGGTTCCCATCGTCGTCGAGCAGACGGCACGCGGCGAGCGGGCCTACGACATCTATTCGCGCTTGCTCAAGGAACGGGTGGTGTTCATCGTCGGCCCGGTCGACGACTACATTGCGAACATCGTCGTCGCGCAGATGCTGTTCCTGGAGTCGGAGAACCCCGAAAAGGACATTGCGCTCTACATCAATTCCCCGGGTGGGATCGTGAGCGCGGGGCTGGCGATCTACGACACCATGCAGTTCGTCAAGCCCGACGTGAGCACCATCTGCATCGGCCAGGCCGCCAGCATGGCCGCGGTGCTGCTCGCCGGGGGCACACGCGGCAAGCGCTACTGCCTGCCGCACGCCCGCGTCATGATCCACCAGCCCCTGGGGGGCTTTCAGGGGCAGGCCGCGGACATGGAGATCCATGCGAAGGAGATGCTCGAGACGCGCGACCGGCTGAACAAGATCCTCGCCAAGCACACCGGGCAGAGCGTCGAGCGCATCAAGCACGATACCGACCGCGACCGCTTCATGGACTGGAACGAGGCCGTGCGTTACGGGCTGGTCGACAAGGTCCTGGAGCAGCGCGGCGAGCTGCCAGCCCCGGGTGCTGC
Source organism: Steroidobacteraceae bacterium (assembly GCA_035481975.1). Classification (GTDB taxonomy): domain Bacteria; phylum Pseudomonadota; class Gammaproteobacteria; order Steroidobacterales; family Steroidobacteraceae; genus 13-2-20CM-66-19. The sequence continues at coordinate 110,609 of DATHRC010000027.1, read as the reverse complement.
GGCCAAGCCGGCCTGATGGGCCCAGGGTGAAACCCATCCCGCCCGACAAATGTCAAAGTGGTGAAGCGCGTCATACAACTCGCGGCCGCACAAGGACTTAGCTGTGCAGTGCGTTTTGCTTCGCGGCCGGAGGCCGTGCTATAAGAAACTGCGACCGCACGGCCGTATTTCAGCCGTCGTCCGGCGCGGAGCTTATGAGGGACATCGATGAGTGAGGACTCCCGCAGCCGTCACGACGACGGCAAGCTCCTGTACTGCTCGTTCTGCGGCAAGAGTCAGCACGAGGTCCGCAAGCTGATCGCCGGTCCGTCGGTGTTCGTCTGTGACGAATGCGTCGAGCTGTGCAACGACATCATCCGCGAGGAGCTCGAGGACCGCGCCGAGCGCGCCCGGGACAAGCTCCCCAAGCCGCACGAAATCAAGAAAGTACTCGACGAATACGTCATCGGCCAGGAGCGCGCCAAGAAGGTGCTATCGGTGGCGGTGTACAACCATTACAAGCGCCTGCAGACCCGCACCGGCAGCGCGCGCGCCAAGGAGGAGGTCGAGATCGCCAAGAGCAACATCCTGCTCATCGGTCCGACCGGCTGCGGCAAGACGCTGCTTGCCGAGACGCTGGCGCGCCTGCTGAACGTGCCATTCACGATTGCGGACGCGACCACCCTCACCGAGGCGGGCTACGTCGGCGAGGACGTCGAGAACATCATCCAGAAGCTGCTGCAGAAGTGCGACTACGACGTCGAGAAGGCGCAGACCGGCATCGTCTACATCGACGAGATCGACAAGATTTCTCGCAAGTCCGATAACCCCTCCATCACCCGCGACGTTTCCGGCGAGGGCGTGCAGCAGGCGCTGCTGAAGCTGATCGAGGGCACCATCGCTTCGGTGCCGCCGCAGGGCGGCCGCAAGCACCCGCAGCAGGAATTCCTGCAGGTCGACACCAGCAATATCCTGTTCATCTGCGGTGGGGCGTTCTCGGGGCTCGAGAAGATCATTCTCAACCGCACCCAGAAGAGCGGCATCGGCTTCACTTCCGAGGTGCGCGACCTCAATACCCGGCCGCATGGCAGCGACCTGTTTCACGACGTCGAGCCGGAGGACCTGATCAAGTACGGGCTCATCCCGGAATTCGTCGGACGCCTGCCGGTGGTGGCGACGCTCGATGAGCTCGACGTGGCGGCGCTGATCTCGATCCTCACCGAGCCCAAGAACGCCCTTACCAAGCAGTACCGGCGGCTCTTCGAGATGGAGGGCGCCGAGCTTGAGTTCCGCGATGAGGCGCTGAAGGCGGTCGCGCACCGGGCCATGGCCCGCAAGACCGGGGCCCGCGGGCTGCGCACGATCCTCGAGACGGTGCTGCTCGATACGATGTACGAGCTGCCCTCGATGCGCAACGTCTCGCGGATCGTCATCGATGAGACCGTGATCGAGGGGCAGACCAAGCCCTACGTGGTCTACGGCTCCGATGACAATCGCCTGGCGAGCGTCGACGAGCCGCGGCGCGCCTCGGGCTCGAATCACCACTAGAGCCCGACCCTTGCAGCGCCGGCAGCGGCCGGCGCGCCCGTGCTGCCGCGGCGCCTAAGCAAACTGAACGCGCAGCCCGTGAGGCGCGTCACTCTTGAAACGCGCGGCTCAAGCCTCATTTCCCGTACACTAGCGTCGAGAAACGCCGCCGGCCGGGGTTCCGACAGACGCCTCGGCCGCCTCATTCGTCATCCGAGGGCCTGAGCGTGTCCGAACCGACCAATCCTACGACTCCGCTTCCCGACGTCCTGCAGAACGTACCGGTTTTGCCGCTGCGCGACGTGGTCGTCTACCCGCACATGGTGATTCCGCTGTTCGTCGGACGCGAGAAATCGATCCAGGCGCTGGACGTCGCGATGCGCGCCGACAAGCGCATCATGCTGGTGGCGCAGAAACAGGCCGACGTGGACGATCCCAAGGCCGATGACCTGTATCGCATCGCCACCGTCGCCACCATTCTGCAGCTGCTGAAGCTGCCCGACGGCACCGTCAAGGTGCTGGTGGAGGGCGTTGACCGCGCGCGCATCGAGAAGCTGCACGCCGGTGAGTACTACTCCTCGGACGCGACGCTGCTGCCCGATGCCGAGACCTACGACGAGAAGGAAATGGACGTTCTGGCGCGCTCGGTCATTTCCCAGTTCGAGCAGTACGTCAAGCTCAACAAGAAAGTGCCGCCCGAGGTGCTCACGGCGCTCGCCGGCATCGAGCAGGCCGGGCGCCTCGCCGACACCGTGGCGGCGCACATGTCGCTGAAGCTCGCCGAGAAGCAGAAAGTGCTGGAGATACTCGACGTCAAGAAGCGCCTCGAGCACATCCTGGTCGCCATCGAGAGCGAGATGGACGTGCTGCAGATCGAGAAGCGCATCCGCGGCCGCGTCAAGGCGCAGATGGAGAAAAGCCAGCGCGAGTACTACCTGAATGAGCAGATGAAGGCCATTCAGAAAGAGCTCGGCGAGATGGACGAGGGCGGCAACGAGATCAGTGAGCTCGAGCAGAAGATCGCCAAGGCGGGCATGCCCAAGGAGGCACGCGAGAAGGCCGCCGGCGAGCTGAACAAGCTCAAGATGATGTCGCCGATGTCAGCCGAGGCCACGGTGGTGCGCAACTACATCGACTGGCTGGTGAAGGTGCCGTGGAAGAAGCGCACCAAAATTATCAAGGACATCGCCCGCGCGCAGAAGGTGCTGGACGAGGATCACTACGGCCTGGAGAAGGTCAAGGAGCGCATCGTCGAGTATCTCGCCGTGCAGCAGCGGGTCGATAAGCTCAAGGGCCCGATCCTGTGTCTCGTGGGAGCGCCGGGAGTCGGCAAGACCTCGCTCGGCCAGAGCATCGCGCGCTCCACCAACCGCAAGTTCGTGCGCATGTCGCTGGGCGGGGTGCGCGATGAGGCCGAGATCCGCGGCCACCGCCGCACCTACATCGGCTCGATGCCCGGCAAGATCGTGCAAAACATGGCGAAGGCGGGGGTGCACAACCCGCTGTTCCTGCTCGATGAAGTCGACAAGATGTCTATGGACTTCCGCGGCGATCCTTCTTCGGCGCTGCTGGAGGTGCTCGACCCGGAGCAGAACTCGACCTTCAACGACCATTACCTCGAGGTCGATCTCGACCTGTCGGATGTGATGTTCGTGTGCACGGCGAATACGCTTAACATTCCGCCGCCGCTGCTCGATCGCATGGAAGTCATCCGCCTGGCGGGTTATACCGAAGACGAAAAGATGAACATCGCGCGGCGCTACCTGGTGCCGAAGCAGATGAAGAGCAACGGGCTCAAACCCGATGAGCTCAAGGTATCGGATGGGGCGCTGCTCGACATCGTGCGCTACTACACGCGCGAGGCCGGCGTGCGCAACCTCGAGCGCGAGATCGCCAAGATCGGCCGCAAGGCCGTGAAGCAGATGCTGCTGCACAAGAAGAACCAGAAGTCCGTCGCAGTCGCTCCGCGCAACCTCGACAAGTTCCTCGGCGTGCGCCGTTTCCGCTACGGCAAGGCCGAGGACATGAATCGCGTTGGCCAGGTCACCGGGCTCGCCTGGACCGAGGTCGGCGGCGAGCTGTTGACCATCGAGGCGGCCGTGGTACCGGGCAAGGGGAAGCTGCAGCACACCGGTCAGCTCGGGGAAGTGATGCAGGAGTCCATCCAGGCGGCGATGACCGTGGTGCGCAGCCGCGCGCAGATCCTCGGGCTCGAGAGCGAGTTCTACCAGAAGCACGATGTGCACCTGCATATCCCCGAAGGGGCGACGCCGAAGGACGGTCCGAGTGCCGGCATCGGCATGTGCACCGCGCTGGTGTCGGCACTGACGAAGATCCCGGTACGCTCGGATGTGGCGATGACCGGTGAGATCACGCTTCGTGGCGAAGTGCTGCCGATCGGCGGCCTGAAGGAGAAACTGCTCGCGGCGCATCGCGGTGGCATCAAGACCGTGTTGATCCCGGATGAGAACCAGAAGGATCTCGTCGAGATTCCGGACAACATCAAGGGCAATCTCGAGATCAAGGCCGTGAAGTGGATCGACGAGGTGCTCGCCATCGCGCTCACGCAGCAGCCGATGCCGCATCAGCAGGCGGACGCGCCTCCGGTGGCCGCTGCCGCGGCGGGCGATGAGGACAAGCCCCGGACCCGTAACGGCCGCAGACTGAAACAGGTAGTGCCGCCGGCGCACTAAGCCGGCGGGGCTGCCGCGCGTCGGCGGCGTCGCCTTTCCGCGCAATGGGTGCTTAGCTCAGCTGGTAGAGCGTCGTCCTTACAAGGCGAATGTCGGCGGTTCGATCCCGTCAGCACCCACCAATAAATCAACAACTTAGAAACGCTAACACTCATCCCGTCAGGCGCAATACGGTCATTGCGAGACTAGTTCCGGCGCATCGGCTCCGGAAGCCCGGGCTGAGCCTATAGGTGCTGTTTCAGGTAATCGTCGCGGGCGCACTCCAGCTGCCACACGGACTCGCAGCTCACATGACATCGGAGCGTCCGTACGGTTCCGTTAATGAGTGCCTCGACCGCGAGTTCTACTTCAGCCTGCGGGATCGTTTTGTCGCGCAAAGCGCAGAGCTGCCCGGTCCCATTACCACCCAACAGGCCCGCGCGACCTCGACCTCGCCACCGCGACGACCTCCGCAGCCTTCTTGCCGCAGTGCGAGCAGCGCAGCCGCAGCGCAAGGGCTTCAAGCGTCATTGACCAACTCACCAGGCGCGCTAGCGCCTGCAATCGAAACCGGTTCAGTCACCTGCGCGTTCAGATCGTCTCACTGAAGCGGCGGACGCGGCAGGAGGCGGTCGCTTTCCTTTCTGACCACGGCATAACACTCACAGCACAGCTGTTCCAGCCTTGGGCGGTCCAGCACCGTGATGTGCCCCCGGGCATAGCTGATGACGCCGAGCTTGTCCAGCTTGCCCGCGGCTTCGGTGACGCCTTCACGGCGCACGCCGAGCATGTCGGCGATGAGTTCCTGTGTCATGGTCAATTGGTTGGACGACAGGCGGTCAAGGGAGAGCAGTAACCAGCGGCACAGTTGCTGATCGACCGAGTGATGCCGATTACACACCGCGGTTTGCGCCATCTGCGTGATCAGGGCCTGCGTGTAGCGCAGCAGCAGAAGCTGCATCGACCCATTTCGATGGAACTCGTCCTTGAGCAGTTGTCCGACCAGCCGGTAAGCGTGGCCGGCGCTCTGCACGATCGCCCGGCTCGGGGTGGTTTCACCGCCCATGAACAGCGCGATACCGATGAGGCCTTCGTTGCCGACCACCGAAATTTCCGCCGATGCACCGTCGGCCAGAACGTAGAGCAGAGATACGATGGAGTCGGTCGGAAAATAAACGTGGCGCAGCAGATCACCGGACTCGTACAAGACCTTGCCGAGTGACATCGGCACGAGCTGCAGGTGCGGATAGATCCGTTCGCGCTCGGCGGGCGATAGCGCAGCCAGCAGGTGATTTTGTTGTGGATCGTGGGAGTCGGGCATGAATAGCGCCACTCCAAGCCAACCACGGCGTGGTGTCTCACGAATCATAGCTCAGGGTTCCTCCCCTTGTGCGGTAGTACACATAACCGAGGGCGAGCAACACAGCAGCCGAAAATCAAGTACTTGGCCGAAAGGCTGAACAGCGTGTCAGCGCCCAGTTACCTCCTACGCCATCTACGGTGCGCAGCTGGCTACGCCGCCGGAATGCGGTAGAAGCGTCCGGAGCGTATTGGCATCGCCCGGTGCCATCGGCGAGATTATTTCCTGTGCCGCTCGTTGGCGCGCGCAGCATCAATCGTTACTCGCAGATTGAAGTGGTCCGCGCGATCGCTCACGAAGTACGCGTGACGCTCAGTGCACAGGAGGAGCGGAGTCTCGATCTCGATGGGGCGATTTCCATTGATTCGCGGGCGCATGAATTGTATCTGCGGGGCCGCCATTTCTGGTACAAGCGCACCGAGGAAGGAATGCGCGAGAGCATCGAGTGCTTCCAACAAGCGATTCAGTACGATTCGTTTTACGCGCCGCCTTCCTTCGGCCTATCGGACGCGCATACCATGCTGGCGTGCCGCGGGGGTGGTGCCCGCAGCGGAGGCTTTTTCATCAGGCCAAGGCAGCCGCTCGACAAGGTCTGCAAGTCGGGTCGGAGCGGGGAGAGGGCTACGCGTCTCTCGCTCACGTGCGATTGCACGACTGCAATTGGGTCGGGCTGGAACGAGACTTCACCCGTGCCCATCGAAGGTACGCGGAATACCTGATGGCAATGGGGCGGTGTGAGCAAGCCGTCGCCAGGGTGAAACACGGTCAACGATGGGATCCAATGAATTCAGTGATGAATGCATCAGTTGGCATGATCCTTTATCCAGCGCACCGTTATGACGACGCACCTGCTGTACTGCGTAAAGGCGTCGAGCTTGATGCCTCGCATTACGTCTTGCATCTGCGGATGGGACTTGTTTCTCAGCAACAGGGGCTGCGCAAGGAGCCAGTCGTCGCGATGAGGCAGGCTGTACGCCTGTCCGGCAATAGCACCGAGGCGCTGCTGAATCGGACAATCGCGAGCACGTGAGATGCTGAAAAGTCTCTGGGTCACACTGCAGCAAACATTCTGGGCGTGGAACGACCATGAAGCTCCCAGACTTGGCGCAGCCCTGTCCTTTTACACGATGCTGTCACTTGCACCGCTGGTCATCTTGGTCATTGCAATCGCCTCTATGGTATTCGGGCATTCCGCGGCGCATAACGAAATCATCCGTCAAGTCCAGGACATAATGGGCGCAGAGGGGGCAAAGGCCGTTGAGACGGTCATTGAACACGGCCAACGACCCACCGGCGTATTCGCGTCGGTGATCGGTGCTATCACGTTGTTAGTCGGGGCATCAGGGGCCTTCAGTGAGCTCCAGTCCGCACTGAATAAGATCTGGGATGCTCAACCGAAGGATGGAAGCGGTGTCGCAAGTCTGATCAAGTCACGGCTTTTTTCATTTGGAATGGTCTTGGCCGTCAGCTTTCTGCTGCTGGTTTCTCTGGTGATTACCGCGGGATTGGCGGTTCTGGGCAAATTTTTCGGCGAAATCCTGCCAATGCCAGAACTTCTCATGCACGTGATCAACTTTTTTGTTTCGTTCGCCGGCATCTCGGCATTGTTTGCGCTGATCTTTAAATACGTGCCCGAAGCGAGCATCAAGTGGAAAGACGTGTGGGAGGGGGCAATTGTGACCGCTCTGCTCTTCACCATTGGAAAGTCGCTGATCGGCATTTATCTGGGTAAGGCTGCTGTCGGTTCGGCCTACGGTGCTGCAGGCTCGCTGATCGTAGTGATCGTGTGGGTTTATTATTCCGCGCTGATTTTCTTTTTCGGCGCAGAGTTTGCGCATGTGCGCGCTACTGATCGGCAAAGCGCCCACGCAGGGAAAGCAAGCTCCGCGCAGTGATGACGTATTACAGTAGGCGGCGGCACTACGGTCGTGGATGGCGCCACTCGGTGCCAGAAGGCTGTGCATGCGTGAGCCCTTTGCCGAGGACCGGCGGCGGGGCGAACGTCTGAGCGCGGAAAGCGCCGGCTTGCACCTCGACTGCTCGAGGAATCGGGTGACCGATGAGACGACGAGACCTCTGCTACGGTTCACCAAAGAATACGCTGCGGCCGAACGCATCGATGCCATGTCCAGCGGTGCAAAGATCAGCGTGATTGAGCAACGCGCCGCCCGCCGGTGAAATGGTGCGCAGAACCCTAACACCGTTGCGCAGGGATGAGGCCAGGAACATAGATCCGCTGGCAGGCAAGCCGGCGCCCGCCGCGATGCTGGTCAATGTACCTCGACTCCTCACTGCCTACGAATGGCATATTATCGCCATCAGTCAGGCCATATACGTCAACCAAGGAAGTTGTCAGCCGACTCCTGCGCAGGGATCGTGAGGGCTGTTCTTCGGTTCATCTGCGGACGCTGAGCTGCATCCGGTGGCTGAGCGGCTCACCGTTGTGTTGGCAAGACGTTCCGCAACCGCCCTTTCCGGCCGAAGCTCCTTAACAGGCCTTCCACCCCACGCCGACGCGGGATATGCGGAGCAGAATCGGCAAGTTCTCCAAGACTTCGATCGCGTGACGAGCGCTTATCGCGACGTTGAAGCCGGAATGAGCCGCCAATAGTAAGCCGCGGGCTAACGCCAGCATGCCCCTGGCTGCGCTCGTGGAAGCCCCAGGCGCGCTATTTGTTGTGTTACAGCTTAAGCGCTCGCTGCAGAGCAGCGAAAAGTGCGGACATGGTTGCGCAGCTATCTAGTAATGGCAGTGAAGTGCTGCCTCAATCGCCTGGGTAGTGGCAAGTAGTTGGGCAGCTGTCCGATTGTTGATGTGCTTGCCACTCTGCGCTGCAACCTCATTGCCGAACCCTGTGAGCATTGCGCACGTTGCTTGAATATCGTGAACCTCGTAAAACGTCAGCGCGAAGATTATTTTGTAAGTCAAACTCTTGCCCGGACCGACGCCTTGGACTCTGCTGAGCAGTCCGGCGAGCTGCACAGAGACAGGTGAGTTGAATTGAACCTGAGCTATCGGCCGGATGTTCCCCTCGCCACCGATGAGGACAAAGCTTATATCGGCAGTAGGGCGAGCGATCGTGAGTTGAACCCAACCGGCGGCATTATTCGGATCCGAGAGCACGGTAGTGCTGCACCCGGCGGGTAACGAAAACGGAGGGCGGCCGATGCACTTCCCCAGGGATTGACCACCGCCGTCAAAAGCCTCAAAACTTTCGATTGCGGCGCCATCTTCCGCCCAATAGCCTACCATCGCGGTGGCGTAGTCCGTCGGGACATTGAAGTTGACGCGCAGTACCGGGCCCTCGCTACCGCCGTCGCAAATGGGTGGGACGACGAGAAAACACCGGCTCGCTACGTTCTCCTCACCCCAGAGAATCGGCTGCGTCGCTGGGATTGTCGTCGCCGTATAACCGAGCGCCAGATTGCCGTTCAAGGCGCAAGGAACACCCGGTACGAAAACATAGCAGCTTGCAGCAACGGGTTGCGCATACACAGCAGGGGAGTACTGGGGTATGAGTGTGCCCGGCAAGTTTGGATCAGGGTTGGGAATGATCGTCATCGCAAGAAGCCGCGCGCCAGCAATGGCGTTCGAGATGTTCTGCCCCGGCGCGAAGTTGTTCGGGTCGACCGTTACCAGAGCCTGCTGTTCGGCAAATGCCGTGGAACAGACGAGTGTGAGCAGGAACCCACGCAGCATTGGGTAGGGGGTTTTCACGTTGGAGACCTCCGAATGTCCGACGATCCAGCTCGAGGGAAACGAGCCGAGTGCGGCAGATCTGATTAGTTATCGCTTGTTGAAATTATTCACGTGGCAGCGCGGTGCATCAGCATTATTCACAGTTCGGCAAGCCTTGCGAGCCGCCACCGCGGGCGCGATGCCAGGCGCCTTTTTTTGGGCACGGGTCCCGGCAGTCAAATGGCGCCGCACCCCAGGACGGCCGCGCCTGAATCTTAATTGATCTGTCCCCCCTGGCGCACGATGACTTCGCGCAGCACCTTCTGCACGCCGCGCGCACCGCTGCGGAACGCCAGCTCACCGAAGGGCGGCAGCGCTGCGAGCTACAGCGGCTTGCGGAACTTCAGCACTACCTGATCGGTGTGGTAGCGGATCGCCGGGTCGAAGACGCGCAGTGCATGCGTGTCGTCGGGGTTGCGCAGCAGGTCGCTGTGCGCTTCCAGCACGAAGCCGGCGGCGGTGACTTCGGCTCGTATCGCCTCCGGATCGATGCGATGCAGCGTTTCGGTATCACGTAGTCCCGAACCGGGCTGCGCCGCGTGGTCGACGACCAGGAATACCCCGCCGGGCTTCAGCGCGCGGAATATGGCGGCGTTAAGACGCGCGATGTCGGTCGGCGCCATGAAGCTGTCGTGCAGGTCGTGGTAGTTCTGTGAGGTCCAGACCACGTCGAGCAGCTCGGGCGCTGCGAAGCGGTCGGTCGCATCGATCAGCACCGTCACGTTGGGGTAGCTCCCGTTGCGCTCCAGCGCCCTGGTGCCCGCGGTCTCCTCCGGGGCGCAATTGGCCAGCTGCTGCGCGGGGATGAAGGCATACACGCGCCCGCGCGGGCCCACCACTCGGCTGAAAATTCGGGTGAAATAGGCGTTCCCCGGCATGAGATCTGCGATCCGGTCCCCGCGCCGCAAACCGGTGAACGCGATGAGCTCGGCGGGGTGGCGCGCGGGATCGAGCTCGACCTGAGGTGCCGGTCGGGCGCCGTCGGCCACGGCCGCAGTGACCTCCGCCGGCACCGGCGGGCCGGCGCCGCCATTCGCGGGACTCGCGCCCGCGGGCGCGGAAAGCAGCAGTACAACGATCGCCAGGGTGGCGTTGCGCATCGACGGTCTCCGCTGACGGGCGTGGGGTGCCCGTTGCAGGGCGGAGAGCCTACGACTTAAAGTACGCTTTAAGTCAAGCGCGAGCCGTGGGAGGCCTCATGTCGGGAATGTCGATCGGCGAGGTGGCGCGCCGTGCCGGGATCGCGCCGTCTGCGATCCGCTACTACGAGCAGGTGGGCCTCTTACCACCGGCCGCACGCCACAATGGCCGGCGCCGCTACGCGGCCGCGATCCTCGGCCGGCTGCGCATCGTGCAACTGGCGCGCGACGCCGGGTTCACCATCGCCGAGACCCGCACATTCCTTACCGGTTTCTCGGCCGGCACCCCGCCGGTCGCCCGCTGGCGCGCGCTCGCAACCCATAAGCTGGCGCAGATCGACGCGCAGCTGCTGCGCTTCGCGCAGATGCGCCAGGTGCTCGAGTCGAGCTTTCGTTGTCGCTGCCCGCGCATCGAGGACTGCGAGCAGGCGATGGCTAGGCAAACACCCCGTACTCGACCTGCAGGATCTCCCCGGTGTTGACGTTTACCAGCAGCGCATCGGTGTCGTCGCGTACCCACTCGTAGCCGGGCGGGGGCGTCTCGAGCGCGAACAGCCAGTAGTCACCGATGATGAACGACGGCGCCCAGTAAGCACGCGGCAGGATCTCGCCGTAGACCCAGTGATGGCGCACCCAGCCGGATGGGCGATGGTAGACGCCGATACGGTAGTTGCGAGCGGCCTGGAAGTTGTGCTGGTACGCGCTGCGATCCACGCTTGCCGGCCGATTGTTCCAGCCGTGCGGCTCGGTGACGCGCTGATAGTTGCGGGGCCCCTGGTGAGGCTCGCCGCGGGCGGGCTCGCCGCGCGCGGGCGCCTCCCGAGTGGCCGGGCCGCCGCCGTGCGGGCCTTCATGCTCCTGCGCCCGGGCTGCCGTTACGCTTCCTGCGATCAGGGCCAGGGCTGCGACGAGGCTGACCTTCGATGAATACGCCACTGCAGTCACTCCTTGTGGTGGGGGTGGAAATGCTAGCAGACTGATGCAGATGTCAGCCACGGCCGCACCAAAGGCGTACGTGTCCTGGAGCTCGGGCAAGGACAGCGCTTTCGCTCTTTACGAAGCGCAGCGCTCAGGTCAGGCCGAGGTCGCCGGCGTGCTCACGACGCTCAGCGAGGCCTACGACCGCGTGGCCATGCACGGGGTACGCCACAGCCTCCTCGAGCGCCAGATCAAGGCGCTCGGTGTGCCGGCGCTCAAGGTGCTGCTGCCGAGTCCGTGTTCCAACGAGGTGTATGAGGCGCGCATGGCGCGCGCCTTTGCGCAGTTGCGCGACCAGGGGGTGACGCACCTCGTGTTCGGCGACCTGTTTCTCGAGGACATCAGGGCGTACCGCGAACGACAGCTGGCCGCCGCGGGCATGACGGGGATATTCCCCTTGTGGCGACGTCCCACGGCCGAGCTGGCGCGCGCGATGATCGCCAGCGGCCTGGTCGCACACCTGGTGTGCATCGATCCGCGGCGGCTCGGCCGGCAGTTCGCCGGGCGCCGCTTCGATGCCGCACTGCTCGCCGAGTTGCCGGCGGACGTCGATCCGTGCGGGGAGAACGGCGAGTTCCACACGCTGGTCACGGCAGGGCCGATGTTCAGCGCCCCCATCAGCGTGGACCTGGGCGAGGTCGTCGAGCGCGACGGCTTTGTGTTCACCGATGTCCTGGCCTGCGGCGACGGCCCTCAGAAGTGCAGCGTCAGCGTGTCGTAGAGCGTGCGCCGCGGACCGTACGCCGACTGAAAGATGCCGATGCCGTTCTCCGGGCGGATCAGGTTGACCCGGTCGAAGACGTTGAGGAGGGCCAGCCGGTTGCTGAGCACTCCCACGCCGGGGATGTGCCAGGAGCGCTCCGCGCTCGCGTTCGCCTGCAAGACATTGGGCAGCTTCTGCAGGTCGGCGAAGCCGGCACGCAGGCCGCTGCTGTAAATGCCGTCGACGCTCACGGCGTAGGCACCGCGGCGCCAACTGGCGCCGGCGGCGGCGCCGTAGAGCGGCTGGTGATCGAGCACGATCGCGTGGCTGTCGATGTAGGCGAGCTCGGCGGCGTCGAAGTTGAACTGGCCCGTGACGACTCCGCGTTGCCAGTTGCGTCCGAGGGTCAGGTTGGCGTAGGCGCTCAGCGAGTCGTCCTGGTAACGGGCTGCCAGCTCACCGCCCCACACGTGCCCGGTGCCGTAGTTGAACGGCGAAAAAATCGGCACAACGCCGAACTGGCCGGTATCAAGATAGTGCGTGGTCCACTCGTAGTAGGCGTCGGCCGCGAGCGTCAGATTGCCGCTGAGCTGGCGCACGAGGCCCGCATCCCATTCACGATCATCCTCGGTGAGCGGCGCTGGGGCGCCCGGCCCCCCCGCGGCCGTGGTGCCTGCAAAGGCCGCCTGGGCGGTGGGCGAAATGCCCAGGAGCGAGGGCACCTGGAAGTAGCGTGCAACGCCGGCGTGCACGGTCGTGTCGCCGTCGGGACGATAGATCACGCTGGCGCTCCAGTCGACCTGGTGATCGCTGGTGAAGCCGCTCAACGTATCCCAGCGCAGACCCAGCGAGGCGCTGAGCGGCGCGGCAATGCGCCACAGGTCGCTCACGTAGACGCCGGCCACGAGGTTGTTGCGATGGGCGTTGTTGATGACGGTCAACGGCACGTCGCTCGTCTGCTCGCCGGAGTCATTGGCCGGGAAGACCCGTGAAGAGTCGTTCGCGCTCACGCGATACTCGCCCGCGTAGAAGCCGCTCCCGAGGGTGTGCGCGCCGCGCACCAGGCTCAGGTCGCCCTCGAGCGCATAGTCGTGATCCTCGTGAGTGGCGCTGGAGGCGACGCCCTGGTAGATCAGCTCGCCCACCGGGTCCGGCTCGAAGCGCTGCGCAATGGCATGCTGGCTGAGGGCGAGTTGATACGACGCATCCGCACCGAGCGAGCCGCTGAGTGACAGCACCGCCAGCAGGTCGCTGAAGTCCAGATACGAATCGATGGCCGCGGAGCCCGGCGGGACCGGGACGCCGCTCAGCGCATAGGCCGGCGGCAGAGCCGGAACATTCGGCAGCTGGTTGCTGCTGTTCGCTCCCGAGAGCAGCAGGCTCACCGAGTCGCTCGCAGTAACAGGGTAGGAGAAGAAACCGAACAGCTGCCCCTGCCGGGTGAAATCGTGTAGCGGCGTCGGTCCCGGTGTGGCGGAGCTGAAGGCGGTGTTGCTCTGCTGATAGAGCGCGCTCACGTAGCTGCTGAGCTGTCCGTGACAGGCGGCGTACTGCAGGCTCGGCTGGAGGGTGTCGCGCTGTCCGCCGAGCAACGAGACTTCGCCGAACGGCTGTTCGCAGCCGTCGCGGGTCTGGATGTTCACCACGCCACCGGTCGCGTAGCTGTAGCGCGTCGGCAGCACCCCGTCGAGCAGGTCGATTCGCTTGATGAACAGCGGATTGATCATCGACAGGAAGGGCGGATTGGTGTTGATGTCGAGCGGAAGCAGCACGCCGTTGACCTGGTACTGAAATTGCGGTCCCTCGGTGTTGCGGATGTGGATCTGCTGGTTTTGGTCGATCGAGACCCCGGGCATCTGCGCCAGCACCTCGGTGAGCGGGGCGGTCTTTCCCCTGGGCGCGGACGCGATGTCCTGTGCGCTCGCCGTGTAATCGCTGGCGCCGCTGGGGGAGACGGCCGGGCCGCCGGTGGAGGTGGCTTCCACGAGGACGGTGCTCAAGCCCCCGTCGCCGGCATCGGTTTCGGCGCGCAGCGGTGCCGTCGTCCCCAGGCAGAGCACCAGGGCAAGGGTCGGGGGCGAGACGTTGCGTAAGAGAATGAGAATCATTCTCATTCGCATCATAAGCAGCGCCCCTGGGCGCGGTCAACGGGAGCTGCGGCGGGGCTTGGCCCTAGTGCGGGGCGCCGCGGGCGGTGAGCCCTGCGGCCGTGCCGCTCGGGGTGCCGAGGGTCGCCGCATCCCAGCCCCCGCCGAGGGCCTGGATCAGCGCGACACTGGCCGTCATGCGGTTCTGGCGCAGGGTGAGCAGCGTCTGGGCATCCGCAAGCGCGATGGCCTGTGCGGTGATGACGGCGGTATACGCCACGGTGCCGGCCTTGTACTGGTTCAGGGTGAGCTGCACCGCGAGATTCGCAGACTTGACCGCCTGCTCCTGCACCTGCACCTGCTGTTCGAGGATCCGCAGCGTCGCCAGCTCGTCCTCCACCTGCTGGAACGCGGTGAGCACCGTCTGGCGGTAGTTGGCGACCGCGGCATCGTAGGCGGCGCGCACCTGGCGCACCACGGCCGAGCGCGCTCCGAAGTCCAGCAGCGCGTCAGTCGCCGTGCCGCCGAAGGCCCAGAGGTTGTTCGGTGCGCTCACCAGGTGCGACACGACGGTGCTCGCGTAGCCGTAGGAGCCGTTGAGCGTCAGGTCAGGAAAGTAGGCGGCCACCGCGACCCCGATCTGCGCATTGGCCGCCGCCATCTTGCGCTCGGCCTCGGCCACGTCCGGGCGGCGCTCGAGCAGGCTGGAAGGCACGCCGGTGGGAACGACCGGCACGGCGGCGCCGAGGGTGGCGGGCGGGAGCGAGAAGTCGGCGGGCGGTTTGCCGGTCAACATGGCGATGGCGTGCTCGAGCGTGGCGCGAGTGACGCCGACGTTGATCTGCTGCGACTGCGCGCCTTCGAGTTGCGTCTCCGCGGTGATGACGTCGGTCTTGGCAACCACGCCGACCTGGTACTGATTCTGCGTGATCTGCAGGGCGCGCTTGTAGGCTTCGACCGTCTGCTCGAGCAGCTGGCGCTGCTCGTCCGCCACGCGCAGCTCGAGGTAGTCGGTCGCCAGCATGGCCTGCAGCGACAGCCGTGCCGCGGCGAGGTCGGCCTCGCTCGCCTGCGCGCTGGCGACGTCGCTCTGGATGGTGCGGCGGATCTTCCCCCAGATGTCGATGTCCCACGAGGCGGTGCCCGACAGATCGAACTCGTTGACCGGATGCGAGGTCGGCACGGTGAGCAGCCCGCCGCCGCCGGAGGTCGCGACGGCTCCCGACTTGCCGCCCGGTCCGCCCGAGCGTGAGCCGCTGGCGCTCACGCCGATGGTGGGGAACAGCCCCGCGCGCGCCTGGCTCACCACGGCCATCGCCTGCCGCCAGGTCGCCTCCGACGCCTTGAGCGTCTGGTTGGAGACGTCGATCTGCTTCTCGAGTCCATCGAGCGTGGCATCGTCGTACACCGACCACCAGTTGGTGCCACTGGCCGCTTCGCGCGGCTCGGCGGGTTTCCAGCCGTCGGCTTCCTTGAAGCGCTGTGGCACCGGCGCCGACGGGCGGTGATAGTTAGGTCCCACCGCACAGCCGCTCAGCGCCAGCACGGTCACTGGCACAGCCGCCAGCGCCGCACGCCGGCACGAGCTCATCGAGGGTCTGCGGGCATGCTGCATATGCAAACCTGTGCCTTCAAACCTGCGCCGCTGCGGGTGGGGCCGCGGGCGGGGTGTGCGGTACATCCGGGTACAGTCGCGACCAGGCCCGGCTGCTCCAACGGCCGAAGCGATCCAGGTAGAGGTACATCACCGGCGTGGTGTAGAGCGTCAGCACCTGGCTCACCAGCAGCCCGCCGACGATCGAGATGCCGAGCGGCTGGCGAATCTCGGCGCCGTCGCCGGTGCCGAAGGCGAGCGGCAGCGCGCCGAGCATGGCCGCCATGGTGGTCATCATGATCGGACGGAAGCGCAGCAGCGAGGCGCTGTAGATCGCCTCCTCGGGCGCACTGCCGTGCGCGCGCTGCGCCTCGAGCGCGAAATCGATCATCATGATGGCGTTCTTCTTGACGATGCCGATGAGCAGGATCACGCCGATGAGCGCGATGATGCTGAATTCCTGGCCGAACAGCCGCAGCGCCAGCACGGCGCCGGCGCCGGCGGACGGCAGTGTTGAGAGGATGGTGATGGGGTGGATGTAACTTTCGTACAAAATACCCAGAACGATGTAGACGGTGGCGAGCGCCGTGAGGATCAGAATCGGCTCGCTGCTCAGCGATTGCTCGTAGGTGCGCGCCGTCCCCTGCATGCTGCCGTGAATCGTCGGCGGCATATGGATCTCGTTCACCGCCTCGCTGATCGCCGCGGTCGCCTGGCTGAGGGAGACGTTTGGCGCCAGATTGAAGGAGATCGTGGTCGCCACGAAGGTGCCCTGGTGGTTGACGGCGAGCGGCGTGTTACCCGGGGCGTAGTGGCTGAAAACCGCGAGCGGCACCATCTGCTCGACGGCGGTGCTGTCGGCCGAGCCGGTCGAGACCGCACCGCGGCCGGTGTTGGCCAGACTGTTGGTCGCCAGATTGCGCGCGGTGTCGGTGGCGATCGCGGCGACGCTGGTGTTGGCGGCGTTCCTGTTCGAGGTGACCGTGCCCGCCAGCGCATTGGTTTGCTGGGTACCGTTCACCGTGCCGCCGGCAGTGCTGACCCACAGGTTCTGCAGCGTGTCGGGGCTCTGCCAGTATCTCGGCTCCACCTCCATCACCACGTGGTACTGGTTGAGGGCGTTGTAGATGGTCGAGACGTCGCGCTGGCCGAAGGCATCGTACAGCGTGTTGTCGATGGTGGCCGGATTCAACTGCAATCGCGAGGCGGTATCACGGTCGACGACCAGCTCGATTTCCAGGCCGTTCTGCTGCTGGTCGGAATTGACGTCGGTGAGCAGCGGCACGTGCTGCAGCGCCTCGGTCAGCTTCGGTGCCCACTTGTAGATGTCGGCCACCGTGTCGCCCTGGAGCGTGTACTGATATTCGGCGTTGCCCTGTCGTCCGCCGGTGCGCACGTCCTGTGCTGCCTGCAGAAACAGGCGTGCGCCGGCCACCCGGTTGAGCTTGGGCCGCAGCCGCCCGATCACCTCGTCGGCGGACAGCTTGCGTTCCGCCTTGGGCTTCAGGGCGACGAAGAGGAAGCCGCTGTTGGTCTGTCCGCCACCCTGGGAGCCGCCGCCGGTGAAGCCGACCACCGAGTCGACGGCCGGATCCGCCTGCACGATGCCGAGGAACTGGCGCAGCTTGCCCGACATCGACTGGAAGGAGATCGCCTGATCGGCCTGGATGCCGCCGATCAGGCGGCCGGTGTCCTGCTGCGGGAAGAACCCCTTCGGTATGACGATGTAGAGATAGACGTTGAAGATCACGGTCGCGCCGAGCAGCACCATCACCACGCCGCGATTGTTCAGCGCCCAGCGCAGCGAGCGGCCGTAGCTGTGCAGCACCTGCTCGAAGGCCCGCTCGCTCGCCCGGAACAGCCGTCCCTGGGTGCCGGGGTCAGTCCGGCGCAGCAGGCGCGAGCACATCATCGGCGTGGTGGTGAGCGACACCGCCAGCGACACCAGCACCGCCACCGACAGCGTGATGGAGAACTCGCGGAACAGCCGCCCGACGATACCGCCCATCATGAGGATCGGAATGAATACCGCGACCAGCGACAGACTCATCGACAGCACCGTGAAGCCGACCTCGCGTGCGCCCTGCATCGCCGCCTCGAAGCGCGGCATGCCGGCCTCCATGTGGCGGGTGATGTTCTCGAGCACCACGATGGCGTCGTCGACCACGAAGCCGGTGGCGATGATCAGCGCCATCAGCGACAGGTTGTCGAGGCTGTAGCCGAGCAGGTACATGGCACTGAAGGTGCCGAGCAGCGAGATCGGCACCGCCACGGCCGGCACCACCGTTGCCCGGCCGTTGCGCAGGAACACGAACACCACCAGGATCACGAGCGCGGTGGCGATCAGCAGCGTGCGTTTAACCGCCTGCAGCGAGGAGCGAATGGTCACCGTGCGGTCCATGGCGACCTTGATGTCGATATCGCTGGGGATCGAGGCCTTGAGCGCCGGGATCATCGCCTCGACGCGGTCGACGGTCTCGATGATGTTGGCGCCCGGCTGGCGGTAGAGGATGACGAGCACGGCGGGCTTGCCGTTGGCGAGCCCGAGGTTGCGCACGTTCTCCACCCCATCGAGGATCTGGGCCACGTCGCTGAGGCGCACCGCGGCGCCGTTGCGGTAAGCGATCACCAGGTTGCGGTATTCGGCGGCCTTGCTCGCCTGGTCGTTGGTGTAGAGCTGATAGCGCTGTCCGCCGACGTCGATCGAGCCCTTGGGCGTGTTGGCGTTGGCGGCGGCGAGCGCGGCGCGCACGTCCTCGAGTCCGATGCCGTACTTGAAGAGTGCGCTCGGGTTGAGCTCGACGCGCACCGCCGGCAGCGAGCTGCCGCCGATCTGCACCTGACCGACGCCGCTCACCTGCGAGAGTTTCTGCGCCAGGATGGTGTCGGCGGCGTCGTACATCTGCCCGGCGGTGAGCGTGTTCGAGGTGAGGGCGAGAATCAGTACCGGGGCGTCGGCCGGGTTGACCTTGTGATAGGTCGGGTTGCTGCGCAGTGCGGTGGGCAGATCCGCGCGCGCGGCGTTGATCGCCGCCTCGACGTCGCGCGCCGCGCCGTCGATGTCCCGGTCCAGCCCGAACTGCAGGGTGACCCGCGTGGAGCCGGTGGAGCTCTGCGAGGTCATCTCGGTGACGTCGGCGATCTGCCCGAGATGCCGCTCGAGGGGGGTGGCCACGGTCGCGGCCATGACGTCGGGACTGGCGCCGGCCATCTGCGCCGATACCGAGATGGTCGGTGAATCCACCTGCGGCAGCGGCGCCACCGGCAGCTTGAAATAGGCGATGCAGCCGGCGAGGGCAACGCCCGCCGTCAGCAGGGTAGTCGCCACCGGGCGGCGGATGAAGGGTTCCGACAGGATCATTCGGCCGGCGCGCCTGCCCCCGGGGACGGGACGCCCCAGGCGGCCACGCGCTGCTCCAGGCGGTCGAAATACAGGTAGATCACCGGCGTGGTGAACAGCGTCAGCAGCTGGCTGAAGATCAGCCCGCCGACGATGGTGATGCCCAGCGGGTGACGCAGCTCCGAGCCGGTGCCGGTGCCGAGCATCAGCGGCAGTGCGCCCAGCAGCGCCGCCATGGTGGTCATGAGGATCGGGCGGAAGCGCAGCAGCGAGGCGTGGTAGATCGCCTCGCGGGGCGGCATGTGCTGCTCACGCTCGGCCACCAGCGCGAAGTCGATCATCATGATCGCGTTCTTCTTGACGATACCGATCAGCAGGATGATGCCGATGATGCCGATGACACCGAGGTCGCTGCGCGCGATCAGCAGCGCGAGCAGCGCGCCGACACCGGCCGAGGGCAGCGTGGAGAGGATGGTGATCGGGTGGATGAAGCTCTCATAGAGAACGCCCAGCACGATGTAGACGGTGATGATTGCCGCGATGATAAGGAACACCTCGTTGCCGAGGGTCGCCTGAAAAGCAAGCGCCGCGCCCTCGAAGGTGGTCATCATGCTCGCCGGCAGGTGGATGTCCGCTTCCGCCTGCTTGATCGCATTCACCGCGTCGCCGAGTGCCGCGCCCTGCGCCAGGTTGAACGATACCGTGGTCGCGGGGAACTGGCCGAGGTGATCGATCGACAGCGGCGAGGTGCGCGTCGACACCTTCACCAGCGCCGACAGCGGCACCTCGCCACCAACCGCCGTCGAGGAAGGCAGATAGATGGTGCCGAGCGAATCGAGCGATGCCATCAGCGAGCTGTCGGCCTGCAGGATGACGCGATACTGGTTCGACTGCGTGAAAATGGTCGAGACGATGCGCTGGCCGAAGGCGTCGTAGAGGGCGTTGTCCACCGTGGCCGGGGTGATGCCGAAACGCCCGGCGGTGTCGCGGTCGATGGTCAGGTAGGCGGACAGACCCTCGTTTTCCTGGTCGCTGGCGACGTCCTCGATCTGCGGCAGCTGCTGCAGCCGCGTCACCAGCTGCGGCACCCAGGTGTTGAACTCGGCCGGGTTGGCGTCCTCCAGCACGAACTGGTACTGCGTACGGCTTACCGTGTCGGCGATCGACAGGTCCTGCACCGGCTGCATGTACAGCGAGATGCCGGTTACGTCGCGCGTCTCGCTCAGCAGGCGGCGGATGATCGCGCTGGCGGACGCGGAACGGTCGTTGACCGCCTTGAGGTTGATGAGCATGCGGCCGCTGTTGAGGGTAATGTTGGTGCCATCGACGCCGATGAAGGACGACAGGCTCACCACGTCCTGATCCTTGAGGATCGCCGCGGCCAGGTCGGCCTGGCGCCGCGCCATGTCGCCGTAGGACACCGACTGCGGCGCCTCGGTGATCGCCTGGATCACGCCGGTGTCCTGCACCGGGAAGAACCCCTTGGGGATGAACACGTACAGCAGAATGGTCAGCACCAGCGTGGCGATGGCGACCAGCAGGGTGAGCGGCTGACGATCGAGCACCCACTGCAGCGCCTGCCCGTAGCGGTCGATGAGCGCCTGGAATCGCTCGTTGGCCCAGCGCGCGATGCCGCTCTCCTCGGACTGCGGCCGGTGCCGCAGCAGCTTGGCGCACAGCATCGGCACGAGGGTCAGCGACACCACCGCGGAGATCACGATGGTGACAGCGAGCGTGATGGCAAACTCGTGGAACAGCCTGCCCACCACGTCGCCCATGAACAGCAGCGGTATCAGTACCGCGATCAACGACACGGTGAGGGACACGATGGTGAAGCCGATCTCGCCGGCGCCGCGCAGCGCCGCTGCGAGCGGCGCCATGCCCTGCTCGATGTAGCGCGAGATGTTCTCGATCATGACGATCGCGTCGTCCACCACGAAGCCGGTGGCGATGGTGAGCGCCATGAGCGAGAGGTTATTGAGGCTGAAGCCGAGCAGGTACATGGCCGCCAGCGTGCCGACCAGCGACAGCGGCACCGACAGACTGGGAATGAAGGTGGCCGGAAGGCTGCGCAGGAACAGGAATATCACCAACACCACCAGGATCACAGCGAGAGTGAGCTCGAACTCCACGTCGTGCACCGAGGCGCGGATAGTGTTGGTGCGGTCGGTGAGGATCGAGACCTCGACCGCCGCCGGCAGCGACCCTGACAGCTGCGGCAGCAGCGCTTTGATGCGGTCGACCACCTGGATGACGTTGGCGCCGGGCTGCCGCTGGACGTTGAGGATGATCCCCGGGGTGTTGTTCACCCAGCCGGCGAGGTAGACGTTCTCGGCGCCGCCGACCACCGAGGCGACATCCGACAACCGTACCGGGTTGCCGTTCTTGTAAGCGACGATGATGCTCTCGTAGGCCTCGGGGCTCTGGATCTGGTCGTTGGCGTTCAACGTCCAGGAGCGCGTCGGCCCGTCGAGCGTGCCCTTGGGCGAATTGACGTTGGCGTTGCTGATGGTGGTGCGCAGATCGTCGATGTTCAGGCCGTAGGCGGCGAGCGTGCGCACGTTGGCGATGACGCGCACCGCCGGGCGCTGGCCGCCGCTCACGCTCACCAGCCCCACGCCTTCGATCTGCGAGATCTTCTGCGCCAGGCGCGTATCGGCCAGATCCTCGAGCTGCGTGAGCGGCAGCGTTTTCGACACCAGCCCGAGCGTGAGGATCGGGGCGTCGGCCGGGTTCACCTTGGCGTAGATCGGCGGCGCCGGCAGGTCGGAAGGCAGCAGATTGCCCGCGGCGTTGATGGCGGCCTGCACCTCCTGCTCGGCGATGTCGAGGCTCAGGTTCAGGCTGAACTGCAGCGTGATGACCGAGGCGCCCCCGGAGCTGGTCGAGGACATCTGGTTCAGCCCCGGCATCTGCCCGAACTGCACCTCGAGCGGTGCCGTCACCGAGGAGGTCATCACCTCGGGGCTCGCGCCCGGATAGAAGGTCTGCACCTGGATCGTCGGGTAGTCGACCTCCGGCAGGGCCGACAGCGGCAGGAAGCCGTAGGCCACGAACCCCGCGAGCAGGATCGCCACCATCAACAGTGAAGTGCCGACGGGCCGCAGTATGAAAATGCGGGACGGGTTCATGCGGTGGCCGCTAACCTAAAGAGCGCGCGGAAGTTGTCAGCCGCCGCTCGGGTTGCCCGGCGGCGTGTGCCGATGGCCGCTCTGGCGCTGTGCGCTCTGCGCGGCGCTGGTGTTGGCGGCCGGGGCGGCAGAGGTTGCCGTCGCGCGGGGCTGCCGCACCAGCACCTTGGCGCCATCCTTGAGCTTGTCGGCGCCGTCGACCACCACGATCTCGCCCGGCTTCAGACCCTGGGTGATGGAGATGTTGGTCGAATCCCCCGGACCGAGGGTCACCTTGTCGACGCTCACGGTCTGATTGGTGTTGACCACGTAGACGTAGGTGCCGGGCGCGCCGCGCTGGATCGCCGCCTGCGGCGCGAGTGTTGCACCGTGCAGGGTGTCGAGCAGCAGCACGGTGTTCACGAACTGCTGCGGGAACAGGCTCTCGTCGGTGTTGGCAAACAGGGCTTTCAGCCTGATCGTGCCGGTCGTCGGGTCGATCTGGCTGTCGACTGACTGCAGCGTACCGCTGGCGAGCTGATGCGTGTTGCCGCGGTCCCAGGCGGTGGTGGGGAGCGTCCTGCCGGCGTGCAGCTGTGCCAGCAGCGGCGGGATCTGGTCCTCCGGTAGCGTGAATACCACGCTGATCGGCTGCAGCTGCGTGATCACCACCAGTCCGTTCGGCGCGTTGGGCGTCACGTAGTTGCCGACGTTCACCTGCTGCAGGCCGACGCGGCCACCGATCGGCGAGACGATATGGCAGTAAGTCAGGTTGAGCCGTGCGGCGTCGATCTGGCCCTGGTCGGTCTTCACATTGCCTTCGTCCTGCGCCACCAGCGATTTCTGCGTGGCGAGCTGCTGCTCGGCGATGGAATCCTGCGACCACAGCGTCTGGTAGCGCGCCAGGTCGATGCGCGCGTTGGCGAGCAGCGCGCGGTCCTTGGCGAGTGCGCCCTCGGCCTGCTCGAGCGCCACCTGGTAGGGACGCGGATCGATCAGTATCAGCGGATCGCCCGCCTTGACGGTCTGACCTTCCTTGAAGGAGATGTGCATGATCTGGCCGCTGATCTGGCTCTGCACCGTCACGGTCGCCAGCGGCGTCACGGCGCCGAGGCCGACGAGCGTGATGGGCATGTCACCGGAGCGGACCGTCGCGGTCACCACCGGCATGGGTCCGCCGCCGGCAAAGCGGCCGCCGGACGGGGCCTTCGAGCCCTTGGGTGTCAGCAGCCAGGCGAGCAGCGCGAACGCCAGCAACACCGCGATAACCACCAGCACGCGGCGCGTGGTGAGCGAGCTGCGCCAGGTCGTCGTGACGTCCGTCCCCGGAATCACCTCCGGAGGGGGCGAGCGGTTGATGTCGTTCATGCCTTCAGCGTGTCAGCCGTGTCGATGCCGCGCCTTGATGCAGCGCCGCGCGGCGCGCGCGGCGTGTGAGCCGCAGGCACGCGCCCCGGGGTCGGGGTCGCCGCCGTTTCCCAAGCCCGGGAGTGCACCATAGCAGCCAACTGCCTCAACAAAGCTTAAGGCTTGTACAAGAACTGCAAACCTGTGACTTCAACTGCAAAACCAGCAAAACCAGCCCTTGCAGCCGCGCGGATTCTACCCGAACTGCACGCCGAGCATGGATACCGAGCCCCCGTCCATGCCGGTCACCGGAAAGCTCACCGGCTCACCGGGCAGACTCGCACCGAGCACGTACAACAGCGGCAGGTAATGCTCGGGCGTCGGCACGGCCAGTAACGCATCGCGGCCGGCGACGCCGTAGTCCACCAGCGCCGCGTGATCCCCGGCGAGCAGCCGCTCGCGCACGTGGGCCTCGAAACGCAACGCCCAGTCGTAGGGCTCGCGCGGATGACCGCCCCAGGCATAGGCGTGCAGGTTGTGCACCACGTCGCCGCTGCCCAACAGCAGAATACCCTCGCTGCGCAGCGGCCGCAGCCGCGCGCCGAGCGCGTGGTGAAAAGCCGGCGCCTGAGCCTCGTCGATGCTCAGCTGCACCGCGGGGACGTCCGCCTGCGGGTAGAGGTGGCGCAGCACCGACCAGGTGCCGTGGTCGAGGCCCCAGGAGTGATCGGCGCGTACCGGCAGCGGCGCGAGCAGCTCGCGCACGCGCGCGGCCAGTGCCGCATCGCCCGCGGCCGGATAGCGCACCGCGAACAGCTCGCGCGGGAAGCCGCCGAAGTCGTGGATGGTGCGCGGCTCCGGCATGGCCGTCACCGCGGTGTCCGCGATGTACCAGTGCGCGGATATCGCCAGCACGGTGCGCGGGCGCGGCAGCGCCGCGCCAAGCGCGGTCCAGGCACGCGTCCAGGAGTTGTCCTGCAACGCATTCATCGGGTTGCCGTGGCCGAGGAACAACGCTGGCATCAGCGTGTCCATGGCTTCAGGCGTGCGTCCCGAGCAGCCGCACCGCGGTCTGGTACAACCGCCCGCGCAGCGCCAGGCGCTCGTTGGCGCGCGTGACGTAGCGTACCGCGATCTCGACGGCCCCGGCGGCCGGGCGAATGGCGATCGCCGGCGCGGCGTTCAATGTCGTGGCGCGCCCGCGAGCGGCGCGCTTCCACTCCTCCTCCGCCTGGCTGACGTCGTTCGCCGTCGCCGCGGTGACTTCCTTCTGTATGGCGTCGGCGATGGCGTGCGGGTCGCGATCGTAGGGCACCATGATGGACAGCTCATCCCACAGCCACTGCCCCGAGGTCGAGAAGTTGAAGTAGTGGCCCTCGATGGCGAAGCTGTTGGTGAACGTGACGCGCCGGCCGGTCGGGTGGCCCGCGTCGGTCCAGTTGCCGGTCTCGAGCAGCACGGTGTGGAACATGTTCAGCTCGATCACCTCGCCGCTGACGCCGTTGATCTCGACCCAGTCGCCGAGCCGCATGCCGTTGCGGCCCATGAGCACGAACCAGCCGATGAAGGCCACGATGAAGTCCTTCAGCGCCACCGTCAGGCCGGCGCCGGCGATGCCGATCATCGTGGCGATCTGCGCGGGCACGCCGATCAGCACCAGCAGGATCACAATGACGCCGACGATCTGCAGCGAGACGCCGACCACGCTGCGCAGCGTCTGCAGCTGGCGGCGATCGAGACGTGCGCGCGCCAGCAGCCGCTCGAGCGAGCGGTCGATGAACAACAGCACCAGCAGGGCTGCGAACACGATCATCGCGCCGACAAGCAGCCCGTGCAGCACCTGGCGCGCCTGTGCGGCGACCACGGACTGCCACTGGCCGTAGATGTCGGCGAGCTTGTGCCGCGCGGCGATGCGCTGATCGCGCAGCGTCAGCCGGCGCTGCTCGGAGGCGATCTGCCGCGTGAGCTCGAGCAGCGTCGTGGGCGCGGGAGCGGCCGCCGCCGCCGGGGCCGCCGCGGGCGCGGTTGACGCGGGTGCCGCCGGGACTGTCTGCGGGGTCGCCGCCGGGGCGGCGACCGGCGCGGGCGCGCTGCGAACGACCGCAGCAGGCGGGGAGGTCGATGCAGGCGCCGTCCGCGGCGGCGGGGGTGGCGTGCTGCCGCCGGCGCGGTGTTGTGCGCCGGCGGTGAACTCCGGGATGAGCGCCTTGCTCGCGGCGAGCTCGACGGCGATGCGCGCGCGCTCCGCGGCGAGCTGATCGGCGCTCGCGCTGACGTGTTCGCGCGCCCAGCCGAGCCAGCGCTCCTTGCGGTGCAGCGTCAGCCACTGCCGCAGGTGCCCGGCCATGCCCTTGAGCCTGGTGATCGCGTTCTCCTGGGAAGGCGCAACGGCGGGCGTGGTGTTGCGCTCGGCGGCCTGGTGCTCCTGCTGCATCGTCTGGATGCGCTGATGCACGTTCCCGCCCGCCTGCAGCAACTGCTCGTTGGCCTCCTGGATCTCGTCCTGCTCGAGGGTCACCTGCGACTGCGCCAGATCGAGGCGGTCCTGCAGCGCGGGCTTGTCGGCATCGCTCGCCCGTGCGAGCTGCGCCGTCAGCTGCTTGACGGTGTCGCCATCTGCCCCGAGGCTCTTCTGCAGCTCCTCGAGGTGCTGCTGGATGCGCGCCGCGTCGGGCGACAGTTGTGGCGGGTGCGTCTCGAGGTGATGCAGCGCGGCCGCGAAGGCCAGATCGAGCTCGTGATCGGCGGTCTGCACCGCCGACTGCGCCAGCGCCTGCTCCTCGGGGGTGGTGGCGTAGCGCGCCAGGCGCTGCGCCACGAGCAGCGTGTGCTGATCGATGACCGGCATGGCATTGCCCGCCGCCACCACCGCCGCGCCGCTGCTCTTTTGCACCGGCGCCGCGGAGGAATCGCGGGTAACCCACAGCCCGTACCCGGTGGCGAGCAGCGCGGCGCACAGCACGGCCGCCACGATCTTCTGCAGCAGACTCATGCGCCTATGATGCCACGGCGGCGGGGACGGCAAGCCGCCGGCGCTTCGCGCGCCGCCGGCTCTAAGGCAGGGTGCCCTCGATGCCGAATCCCTCGTCGAGCCACCCGGTCATGCCGCCGATCATGATCTTCACCGGCCGCCCGAGCCGCGCGAGTTGGATCGCGGCGCGCTGCGCGCCGTTGCAGTGCGGGCCGGCACAGTAGACTACGAACAGCGTGCGCGCGGGCCAGGCCGCGAGACGCGCGCTGTCGATCTGCGCGTGCGGCAGGTTGACAGCCCCGGGCACGTGGCCGCCGGCGAAGGCTGCGGCACCGCGCACGTCGAGCAACACGAAGTCGGCGCCGTGCGTGAGCGCCTGGTGCACGTCCCAGCAGTCGGTCTCGAAGCTCAGGGCCGGCTCGAAATGGCGCAGCGCACTGGCGCTGTCGGCGGCGGGGACTTCACTCACGCGGCTGGGCACGCGGCTGGGCATGGGCGCCATTGTGTGCACCGCGGCCCGCCGCAGCCAGTGTCGTGAACGCCAATAGTCGTTAAGATTACGCCATGGGTCACAAAGTGGTGGCGGTCGCCTACGACCGGCTGTGCACCTTCGAGTTCGGCTGCGTGGTGGAGCTGTTCGCGCTGCCGCGCCCGGAGCTAGCGGTGAAGTGGTACGAGTTCGCGGTGTGCGCCGCCGAGCGCGGGCCGCTGCGCGCCGCAGGCGGCATCGAGCTGAGCGTGCGGCACTCGCTGCGGCTGCTCGAGGGCGCTGACACCATCGTGATTCCGGGCTGGCGCTCGGCGGATGAGGCGCCGCCGCCGGCGCTGTTGTCCGCCCTGCAGCGCGCGCGGGCGCGCGGCGCGCGGCTGTGCTCGATCTGCTCGGGCGTGTTCGTGCTGGCGGCGGCCGGGGTGCTCGCCGGCCGCCGCGCCACCACGCACTGGCGATACACCGCGCGCCTCGCCGCGCGCTACCCGGATGTCGTGGTCGTGCCCAATGCCCTGTACGTCGATGAGGGCCGCGTGCTGACCTCGGCCGGCTCGGCCGCCGGGCTCGACATGCTGCTGCACCTGGTGCGCTGCGACTACGGGCCAGGCATCGCCAACCAGGTGGCGCAGCGGCTGGTGATTCCGCCGCACCGTGAAGGCGACCAGGCGCAGTTCGTGCCGCGGCCGCTCGCCGCCGACGGGCGCGGCCGCCTCGCCCGCCTCATGGATTACGTGCGTGCCAACCCCGCTGCCCGGCATACGCTCGGCTCGCTCGGCCGGCGGGCGGCGATGAGCACGCGCACCCTGCAGCGCGCCTTCCGCGCCGCCACCGGGCTGGCTCCCTATGAGTGGCTGATCGGCGAGCGCCTGGCGCTCGCCCGCGAGCTGCTCGAGACCACCCGCCTGCCGGCACCGGAGATTGCCGCGCGCGCCGGGTTGGGCAGCGCCGAATCGCTGCGGCACCATTTCAGGCAGCGCCTCGGCACCACCCCGGCCGCCTACCGCCGCCGCTTCGCGCGCCGGGGCTGACAGGCCGGTCGGGAGCGCCCCGGCTCAGTTGCTGGCGTACGCGAAGTACGGGGTCGAGCCGAGGTTCGGGTCCTCGATGGATGTGTAGACGTTACGGCCGTAGAAGAATGCCAGCCCCAGGTCGAGCGTCGTGGCACCGAAGGCGGGGGCGCCAAGGCTGTTAAAGGCGGTGGCGTTGGGGTTTGCGTTGAACAGCGTGTCCGCATTGGCGACCTGGAAATCAGCGGCCGCCATGACGCCGGTCGTACCCTCGAGCGTCGCGTTCTCATCGGTGGTGGCGGCCGGGCAGAGGAAGTTCGCACCGGCGGTGTTGGCGGCGCAGGTCGGCAGCGAGCTGTTGAGGAAGTTGGCATTCGAGCCGCTGTCCAGGTAACTGTTGGGGTAGGCCGTGCCGTTGAGACTGGCGTTGATCTCCCCGCTGTTCGCATCGGCCAGCAGCTGCGCGGCACTGCCCAGGGCGTTGTTGGTCTCGGTACCGATACCGAACACCAGCGAGCCGCTGACGCTCGTTACCCCCGCGGCGGCGACCGCGGGCAGCTCGAGGATCACGCCGTTGTTGTCCTTGGGCAGGAGGATCACCGGGTTCTGCAGCTGCTGCGCGAGGGTCGCGGTGAAAGGGCTGCAGGGCGTCGTCGCGCAGCTGTAGTAATTGGCGGACTGGGTTCCCGGCGCGCAGTTGCCGTTGGTGTTGCAGTCGTTGATGAACGGGCCGACGCCGAGGATGCCGTTGGCGCCGAAGAGCGCAACGGTATTGTTGGCGGTGCCGGTGCAGGCCGCAGGCGGGTTGCCGGCGGAGGCCGCGCCGATCAGCTGCACGATGACCCCGGAGGCCTTCTCGCCCGAGACCGGCATCACGACGTCGGCGGTGGCGAGCGCGCCATAGACCTCGGTGTTGTCGGCGAACTGCAGGCACTCGGCCAGCTGGTCGCCCCCCGCGGTGAGGGGCGGCAAGGTGACGGTGTTGACTACGGAGGAGAGCAGCCGCAGCCCGATCGAGCCGGTGTCGACCTCGACATGGTCGATGGTCTGACAGGTGGCGCTCTGGGGAATACAGACCTCCACCGACACGAATGCGGTGTTGACCGCCGGCGCGGGCAATCCCGCAGGTCCTGCATCGACCACCAGCGACTCGACGTTGGGCGGCCCGGGCGCCGCGATGGTCTGGTTGCCGCCACCACCACCGCCACCACCGCCACCACCGTTGTTGCTGGAGCTGCCGCCGCCGCCGCAGGCGGCCAACAGCATCAGTGGAAGAAGAAGGAGAGCGAAGAAATTACGCACAAGGTGTCCTCGTCCGTGGAGCCATTATTGAAGGTCGTTCAGGGAAAAATCCGGCGGCAGCAGGGCAGGGGCCCAGGCGCGCCCGGAGAAGTCGCGCGTGCGCCCGCGCGACTGCACCACGAGCTCCGGGGTGCGCACCACCAGGTGGTGGTGGTCGTACTGCGGCGCCATGGCGGCGCGCGCCTGCGCGAACTGCGCGTAATAGCTGCCGAGGACCTGCTGCAAGTCGGGGATACCCGGGCCCCGCCAGCTCACGGCAAACACCTTGCCGTCCGCGGAGACATACTCATGGACCACCAGGCCCGAGGCGGTGCCGATCTCGTGGACGGTGTACTCGGTGCTGGCGGTCATACGCACCGTGCCGCGCAGACTGGCGCGGTCGCGCTCCACGGAGGAGGCATCGCCACCGAGCGCCGCGAGTGCCGGCGCCGAAATCCCGCCGGCCGCGATCGCGGCACATACAACAATACGAATCAGCTTCATGGGCACCATCCTCACCTAATCCCCGGCCGCATTGTGCCTGACGGAAGGGGGCGGGGCGCAGCGTGTCTTAACATAGCGACGGAATGAACGGATTGCGGGTTGCCGCCAGGCGTGGAGTGCACAGCGCTCAAAAGGGCAATCGGTTGACCTGCGGGTGTTCAGCGCGCATTCAGTGCGGCGCGCGGACGACAGCGGACGAGGTACACGCCAGCGTAGCCGCGGCGGTCGCCTGCAGCACCCCGAAACCGCTTGTGGCCTTATTCATCAATCCGTTAGGATTCGCCCCCCAAATTCGGAGCGGTAGTTCAGCTGGTTAGAATACCGGCCTGTCACGCCGGGGGTCGCGGGTTCGAGTCCCGTCCGCTCCGCCACATTGGCCCATAACCGCCCAGCCTGCACATGCTTCAAAGTATCGGCGACAGCCTCAAGGGCTACACGGGGAGCAAGTGGCGCAAGTGGTTCGCGTACCTGGTACTCGGGCTGCTGTCGCTGATCTTCGCCGCCTGGGGTGCCTACGGCATCGTCAACCTCAATTTCGGTGGCTCCAACTACGCCGCCGAGGCGAACGGCGTCAAGATCCCGCTGGAAGAGGCGCACAGTGCCTGGCTGCGTCAGCAGAGCCAGTGGCAGCAGCGGCTCGGGGGTGCGGAGCTGCCCGCGCAGCTGCGCGCGACGCTGCAGAACCAGGTGCTCGAAAGCCTGATCCGCGACGCGCTGCTCGACAAGCGCACCGAGGAGCTCGGCTACCGGGTCAGCCGCGAGGCGCTGCGCGACGCGGTGCTGAGCGAGCCGGCCTTCCAGATCGATGGCCAGTACTCCCCGGAAGCCGCGCGGGCGGCGCTGGCGCAGGCCGGCATCTCGCTCGATGCGTTCGAGCGCGAGCTGCGTCACGAGGTGCAGCGACTGCAACTCGAGGGCGGGATCGGCGGCTCGGATTTCGTCACCGCGACCGAGCTGCAGCGCCTGAGCGAGCTCCAGGACCAGGAACGCCAAGTGCGCTACTTCGTGCTGCCGGCCGAGCAGTTCAAGTCCGCCGCCGACGTCGACGATGCGGCCGTGCAGGCCTACTACCAGGGCCATCTGTCCAAGTACATGACGCCCGAGTCCGACCATCTGCAGTACGCGGAGCTGCGTCTCGAGCCACTCGCCGCCCAGCAGAGCGTCAGCGATGCGGATCTGCGGGCCGCCTACGAGAAGGCCAAGAGCCGCCTGCAGGTACCCGAGCGGCGCCACGCGCGCCACATCCTGATCACCGCCAAGGACGATGCCGCGGCCCTGGCGCAGGCCCAGCAGGTGCTCGCGCAGCTCAAATCAGGCAAGGATTTCGCTGAGCTCGCGAAGCAGTACTCGCAGGATCCGGGCTCGGCACACAACGGCGGCGACCTGGGGTGGGCCGAGCGCGGCAGCTTCGTCAAGCCGTTCGCGGAGGCGCTGTTCGGCATGTCGGTCGGCGAGATCAAGGGCCCGGTGAAGTCGCAGTTCGGCTATCACATCATCCGCCTCGAGGAGATCCAGCAAGGCAAGGGCAAGTCCTTCGAGGAAGCCCGCTCGGAACTCGAGGCGCAGTTGCGCCGCGACCGCGCGACGGACCGCTTCGGGGAGATCCAGGAGCAGCTGCAGAGCAAGCTCGCCGATCCCGGCGCCGACCTGAACGCGCTGGCCCAGGAATACAAGCTGCAGCAGGGTGACGTGCCCGCCTTCGCGCGCGACGCCGGTGCCGCGCCGCTCGGACCCGCGCCGCCGCTGCAGCAGCTGTTGTTCGGCGATCCGCCGCTCGCCGCCGGCAAGCTCGGCGGTCCGGTTCTGCTCGGCGATGACCGGCTGGTGATCGTGAAAGTGCTCGAGCACCGGGCGCCCAAACCACAGCCGCTGGCGGAGGTGCGCGCCGGCATCGTCGCCGCGATCGCGAAGGAGCACGAGACGCAGGCCGCGCTCAAGGCTGCTCAGGCGGCGCGCGAGCGCCTCGCGGGCGGCGCCTCCTTCGAGAGCGTCGCCGGGGAGCTCAAGGCGAACGCGGAGCCGGCGCACTTCATCGGCCGCGCCGATCCGTCCGTTCCCCAACCGGTGCGCGAGGCGGCGTTCGCGCTGCCGCGGCCGTCCGGCAGCGGCGGATTCACCGCCGTAGCACTCAAGGACGGCGGCGCCGCGGTGGTCGCCGTCAGCGCGGTGCGCACCGGCAGCACTCAGGTCGCTGGCGCCCAGGCAGACGCGGCGCAGCGCGAGCGCGCACAGCAGGAGTCGCAGCGGCTGGGCAACGCGACAGCGCTCGCCTACCTCGAACAGGTGCGCCGTAGCGCTGAGGTGCGCAAGAACCCGAAGGCTTTCGAGTAGCGCGCGCGGGCAGCGCGCAGCGCTCCTTCAGCCCTCGGCTTCCTGCGGGAAGCTCATGCCGACGGTGTTGAAGCCGCCGTCGACATAGAGGATCTCCCCGGTGATGCCGGCGGCGAGGTCCGAGCACAGGAAGGCGGCGGCATTGCCGACATCCTCGAGCGACACGTTACGGCGCAGCGGGGCGATCTCCGCCACGTGGCCGAGCATCTTGCGGAAACCGGGAATGCCGGCGGCGGCCAGCGTCTTGATGGGACCGGCCGATATGCCGTTGACGCGGATACCTTCGGGACCGAGGTCCGCCGCCAGGAAACGCACACTCGCCTCGAGGCTCGCCTTGGCGAGACCCATGACGTTGTAGCCGGGAATCGAGCGCAGCGCGCCGAGATAGGAGAGCGTGAGCAGCGCGCCGCGGCGCCCCGCCATCAACGGGTGCGCGCGCTGCGCGAGCGCGGTCAGGCTGTAACTCGAGACCTCATGTGCGATGCGAAAGCCTTCGCGGCTGGTGGCGCTGAGAAAGCTGCCGGTCAGCGCTTCGCGCGGCGCGAACGCCACGGCATGCACCACGATGTCGAGCTGCCCCCATTCGCGCGCCAGCAGCGTAAATGCCTCATCGCACTGGACATCGACGGTGACGTCGAGCGGCATGGTGAGGTGCGCGCCGAGCGAGGCGGCGAGCGGCTCGACGCGCTCCTTCATCTTGTCGTTGACGTACGAGAAGGCGAGTTGCGCGCCTTCGCGATGCATCGCCTGCGCGATACCCCAGGCGATGGAGCGATCGGTCGCCACCCCTACGATGAACGCGCGCTTGCCGGAGAGAAATCCCATGCGGTCGCACCTCCGCCGCGATTATGCCGGAAAGCGCAGCGCCGCAGGCGGCGAGCGCGCGCAAGTACGTTCAGCTGTGGTGCGAGGCAAGCTGGATGCGCAGCTTCTGTCCGGCGTGGATGCGCGAGCGGCTGCTCAGGCCGTTCCAGGCGAGCAGCTGCGGCACGCTGCACTGGAACAGCCGCGCGATCAGCGGCACGGTGTCGCCTTCGCGCACCGTGTACAGAACGCGCCGTCGCACTGCATGGACGAGGGCGCCTTCCGAGAGACGGATGCGCTGGCCGGCGCGCAGCTGGTCGTCCGGATGTATGCCGTTCATGAGCGCCAGCAGGTTGACGTTGATGCCGTTGCGCCGCGCGATGGCATACAGCGAATCTCCGCGCCGCACGATCTGCACGTGTGCCCGCGCGGTGCGCAGGCGGCCATCGACGCGCGCGGCGGCGAGCATGACCTTGGGCGGCAGCTCCGTCACCGCGCTGGGCACCCGCAGGTCATCGCCGACCGTCAGCCCGCGGCTCGGCATGTCGTTCAGCTCGCGGATCACGTTGACGGTGGTATTGAACTGCGTGGCGACCGAGGCGATCGAGTCACCGCGCACCACGCTGTAGTGGGCGACTCCCAGGCGCTGGTCGGGCGTCAACTGCGTGATGTTCTCCGCGAACACGTCGGCGACGTCCACCGGCAGCAGCAGGTAATGCGGGCCGGTTGGATCGGTGGCCCAGCGGTGAAAGGCGGGGTTGAGCTCGTAGAGCTCCTCGGGAGTGATGCCGGCGACCTCGGCGGCGATCTTGAGGTTGACCTGGGTTTCCGTGCCCACGCGCTCGAAGTAGGGCTGGTTCGGAATGGGGCTGAAGGCGAGCCCGAAGGCTTCCGGATCGATCACCAGGCGCTTCATGGCCAGCAGCTTCGGTACGTAGGCACGCGTCTCCCG
Source organism: Steroidobacteraceae bacterium (assembly GCA_035481975.1). Taxonomy (GTDB): domain Bacteria; phylum Pseudomonadota; class Gammaproteobacteria; order Steroidobacterales; family Steroidobacteraceae; genus 13-2-20CM-66-19. The sequence goes on along the minus strand of DATHRC010000027.1, from coordinate 76,694 downwards.
CGGCAGCCACAGGCTCCAGAAATCCACCGGCCGGCCCGCGGCGCGGTTCATCTCGACCGCCCGCTCCATCAGGGCCTCGCCGCAGTTGTAGGCGCCGATCGCCAGCAGCCAGTCGCCGCCGAACTCATCGTGCAGCGACTGCAGATAATCGAGCGCCGCGCGCGTCGACTCCATGATGTCGCGCCGCCCGTCGTACCACCAGTCCTGCTTCAGCCCGTATCTCGAGCCGGTGCCAGGAATGAACTGCCACAGTCCCGAGGCGCGCGCCCGCGAGTAGGCATAGGGCTCGAAGGCGCTCTCCACCACCGGCAGCAGTGCCAGCTCGAGCGGCATGTTGCGCCGCTCGAGCTCGGTGATGATCTGATAGAGATACAGGTCTGCACGCCCGAAGGCGCGCTGCAGGTACTCGGGGTTGGTCGCGTACCAGCGCAACTGCTGATCGACGTCCTTGTGCTCGTTCGCGTCCTCCAGGCGGAAGCCGGCGCGCATGCGGTCGAAGAGGTCGGCGTACTGCGCGGGGTTCAGGCCCGCGACGAGCGTCGGGCCGAGCGCGGCGGACGGCGGGGGCGAATCCGCGGCGCTCAGCGCCTGGGCGGCTTCGGCGGCGACCGGCGCCGGCAGGGCGTCCGGGGTGGCGGGCGGGGCGACTTCCGCATCCCCGAGGGGGCGCGGCACCTCGGCCGGCAGCACCGCGAGGCTGGCGGCGGCGGCGGGGGAAGCGGCAGGAGCGACCGGGTAGGTGCCGGCTGCGCTTGCCAGCGTGGCCGGCTGCTGCGGCAGCGGGCGCGGCGGCGAGTGCGCGCATCCGCCAGCAGCCAGCAGAGCGAGGGCTAGGAGCGCGTGACGCATTTTGTTCTGTGTCGTCGCCAAGTTCCGTACCCTCTGTGAGCGTGCTACTTTGCCCGCGCTTGAGCGTAGTCTCACAGGCAGAATTTAACCGGTAAGTTCACGGCATTACCAGCACTTCGATCGTGCCAGTTCGCACTTCACACTTTCCGGATCGTGACACGGCTCTCAGCTCCTGGTGGGAGTCTCCCCTGGGACGTGCGCTGCTCGCGGCGGAGTCCGAACTGCTGAGCGAGGCGCTCGAGGATGTCTTCGGCTGGGAGCTGCTGCAGGTCGGCGCCTGGGGGAACGCGCGCGAGCTGCTCGCGGCCGGCCGCACACGCCGCCAGAGCCTGATCGCGGCCGTGGCCCCGCCGGCGGGCGCGGACATCATCGGACGGCCCTCGCTGCTGCCGGTGATCAGCGATTGCGCCGACGCCGCGCTGCTGCCGCACACGCTGGAATTCGCCGCTGACCCGTACGCGGTGCTGCGCGAGGTGGATCGCGTGCTGGCGGGAGAGGGGCAGCTGCTGGTGTTGGGATTCCGGCCGTGGAGCCTGTGGGGCGTGCGCGCGCGCTGGAGCCGCAGCGGCTTTCCGCCGGGGATGCGCCGGCTGATGTCGGAGCGGCTGCTGCGCGAGTGGCTGGTGCTGCTCGGCTACGAGGTGGTGGCCGCGCGGCGCTACCTGTACGTGAGTCCCTGGACCCGGGGCCTGGCGAGCGGAGAGAGCACCGCCAGGATGCTGCGTGCCGGACTGTACCCGCTGCCGGCCGGAGCGTACCTGCTCAAGGCGCGCAAGCGCGTCTACACCCTGACACCGATACGGCCGCGCCTGCGCGAGAAAGCGGCGGTGATCGGCGGGCTGGTCAAGCCCACTACGCGTTCGCAGGCGTGATCGAGATCTACACCGACGGCGCCTGCCGCGGCAATCCGGGTCCGGGCGGCTGGGCGGTGCTGCTGAAGCACGGCACGCACGAGCGCGAGATCAGCGGTGCCGAGGCGCACACCACCAACAACCGCATGGAGCTCACGGCGGTGATTCAGGCGCTCGAGGCGCTCAAGCGCCCGGTGCGCGCGCGGCTCTACACCGACTCGCGGTACGTGCGCGACGGCATTACCCGCTGGGTGTCCCAATGGCAGGCGCGCGGCTGGCGCACCGCGGAGCGCAAGCCGGTGAAGAACCAGGACCTGTGGCAGCGGCTCGCCGAGCTGGCTGGCGGGCACCAGATCGAGTGGCATTGGGTTCGCGGTCACACCGGCGTGCCCGGCAACGAGCGTGTCGACCGGCTCGCCAATGCAGCAATCGACACATTATCGCAGCAAGCGTTGCGGTAGACTCGCGGCCCATGCGTCAGGTGGTGCTTGACACGGAGACCACGGGCCTGGAGCCCGAGCTCGATCATCGTGTCATCGAGATCGGCTGCGTTGAGCTCATCAACCGCCGCCCGAGCGGGCGCACCTTTCATCGCTACCTGAATCCTGAGCGCGATGTCGAGGACGGCGCGCTCGCCGTGCACGGTATCTCCCGCGGCGACCTCGACGGGCAGCCGCGCTTCGCGGAGGTCGCCGAGGAGCTGCTCACCTTCCTCAGCGGCGCCGAGCTCATCATCCATAACGCCGCTTTCGATGTGGCGTTCCTCGACGCCGAGCTGGCGCGGCTGCCGGGCGAGACGCGCCGGCTCGCCGCCCTCGGCCAGATCCTCGACACGCTCGCACTGGCGCGCGAGCTGCATCCCGGGCAGCGCAACAGCCTCGACGCGCTGTGCAAACGCTACGACATCGACAACTCGGAGCGCGAGCTGCACGGCGCGCTGCTCGATGCGCGCCTGCTCGCCGACGTCTACCTGGCGATGTCCGGCGGCCAGGGCGCGCTCGCCCTGACCGAGACCGAAGTCGCCGCGCATACCCTCGCCGGTGCGCGCCCGGCAGGCGCGCCGCTGCGCCGCCTGGTGCCGCTGCCGGTGCCCGCAGCGACCGCCGAGGAGCTCGCGGCACACGAAGTCATGCTGGCGGTGATTACCCGGGCGAGCGGCGGGCGCTGCCTGTGGGCGGCGAACGCGCCCTACGCCGCGCCGGCGACGGCAGAATCCGCGCCGCAGCGCTCCAGTGCCTGAACCCGCGGAGTAAGGGTCGACGATGCTCAAATTGCGCAAGTGCCGCATCGGCGTAGTGGGCCTCGGCTACGTGGGGCTGCCGCTGGCGGTCGAGTTCGGCAAGCACTTCGAGACGCTCGGCTTCGACGTCAATCCGCAGCGCATCGGGCAGCTGCGCCGCGGCCGCGACAGCACGCTCGAGGTGACGCCGGCGGAGCTGCGCGCCGCGCACCGGCTGAGCTTTACCAGCGAGCTGCGCGCGCTGCGCCGCTCGCAGGTGTTCATCGTGACGGTGCCGACGCCGATCGACGGCTACAAGCGCCCCGACCTCACCCCGCTGGTGCGGGCCAGCGAGAGCGTCGGCACGGTGCTGCGCAAGGGTTCGCTGGTGATCTACGAGTCCACCGTCTACCCGGGTTGCACCGAGGAGGTGTGCGTACCGATCCTCGAGCGCGTCTCGGGACTGAAGTTCAACCGCGACTTCTTCGCCGGCTACAGCCCCGAGCGCATCAACCCGGGTGACAAGCAGCATCGCCTCACCACCATCCGCAAGGTGACCTCCGGCTCCACGCCGCAGATCGCCGATTTCGTCGACCAGCTCTACGGCGCGATCGTCACCGCCGGCACGCACAAGACCTCCAGCATTCGCGTCGCCGAAGCCGCCAAGGTCATCGAGAATACGCAGCGCGACGTGAACATCGCGCTCATCAACGAGCTGGCGCTGATCTTCCACCGCCTGCAGATCGACACCGAGGAGGTGCTGAACGCCGCCGGCAGCAAGTGGAATTTCCTGCCGTTTCGCCCGGGACTGGTGGGCGGCCACTGCATCGGCGTCGACCCCTATTACCTCACGCACAAGGCCCAGGAGGTCGGCTACCATCCGGAGATGATCCTCGCCGGGCGGCGTCTGAACGACAACATGGCGCTGTACGTCGCCGGACAGATCACCCAGCTGATGGCCGCCAGGCGCATCCACGTGAAGGGCGCGCGGGTGCTGATGCTCGGCATCACCTTCAAGGAGAACTGCCCCGACATCCGCAACTCCAAGGTGGTGGATGTGGTGCGCGAGCTGGAGAAGCAGGGCGCGCGCGTCGATATCTACGACCCCTGGGCGAGCGCCGCCGACTGCCGGCGCGAGTACGGGCTGCGGACCGTGCCGGCGCTGCGCGCCGGCCGCTACGATGCGGTGGTCGTGGCGGTGGCGCACCGCGAGTTCAGCGAGCTCGGGGCGCGCGGCGTACACGCGCTGTGTCGCAGGAAGCACGTCGTCTACGACATCAAGCAGGTGTTTCCCGCCAGCGCGGTCGACGGCCGGCTGTGAAGATCCTGGTCACCGGCGCCGCCGGCTTCATCGGCATGCACACTGCCCAGCGCCTGCTCGAGGCGGGCCATGCGGTCGTCGGCCTCGACAACCTCAACCCCTACTACGACGTGACGCTCAAGGAGGCGCGCCTCAAGCGCCTGACGCACGAGCGCTTCCGTTTCGTCAGGCTGGAGCTCGCCGATGCGGCGGCGGTCGCGGCGCTGTTCGCCCGCGAGCAGTTCGCCCGCGTGGTGCATCTGGCGGCGCAGGCCGGGGTGCGCTATTCGCTGCAGGACCCGCATGCCTACGTGCGCAGCAACGTCGAGGGGACGCTGAACGTCCTCGAGGGTTGCCGCCACCAGCGCGTCGGGCACCTGGTGTACGCCTCCACCAGCTCGGTGTACGGCGCGAACACCAACATGCCGTTCTCGGTGCACCGCGGCGCCGATCACCCGCTGTCGCTGTACGCCGCCACCAAGCGCGCCACCGAGCTCATGGCGCACAGCTACGCCGCGCTGTTCGGGGTAGCGTCCACCGGACTGCGTTTCTTCACCGTCTACGGTCCGTGGGGACGCCCCGACATGGCGCTGTTCCTGTTCACGCGCAACATTCTGGAGAACCAGCCGATCGACGTGTTCAACCACGGCCACCACCGGCGCGACTTCACCTACATCGATGACATCGTCGAGGGAGTGGTGCGCACCTGCGAGCGCCCGCCGCGGCCGGATCCGCAATGGGACAGCCGCACGCCGGATCCCGCCTCGAGCTCGGCGCCGTACCGGCTGTACAACATCGGCAACAATCAGCCGGTGGCGCTGCTGCGCTACATCGAGGTGATCGAGGAGTGCCTGGGACGCAAGGCCGCGATGAACCTGCTGCCGCTGCAGCCGGGCGATGTGCCGGAGACCTTCGCCGACATCGACGACCTGGTGCGCGACGTTGGCTACCGTCCGGCAACCCCTATCGAGGTGGGCGTGCGGCGCTTCGTCGACTGGTTCTGCGAGTACTACGGCTACAAGCGCTGAACGCCCGTGCGCGGCACGCCCCAATCCAAGCCGGTGATGCAGGTGCCGTTGCTCGATCTGAAGCAGCAGTACCGGCCGCTCGCCGCCGACATCCAGGCAGCCATCACCGCGGTGTGCGACAGCCAGCACTTCATACTAGGCGCCGAGGTGAAGAAGCTGGAGGCGGACGTTGCCGCCTACAGCCAGTGCCGCTTCGGGATCGGCGTGTCTTCGGGCACCGATGCGCTGCTGCTCGCGCTCATGGCCCTCGGCATCGGCGCCGGGGATGCGGTGATCACCAGCCCGTTCACCTTCTTCGCCACCGCCGGCACCATTGCGCGCACTGGCGCGCGGCCGCTGTTCTGCGACATCGATCCGGCCACTTTCAACCTGAGCCCCGCCGCGGTGACGGAATTCCTCGCCGCGCAGTGCGAGCGCCGCGACGGCGCACTGCTCCACCGCGCCAGCGGCAGCCGCGTGCGCGCGCTCATGCCGGTACACCTGTACGGCCGGATCGCCGACATGCAGCCGCTGCTGCAAAGCGCGCGGCACTACGGGCTGAAGGTGATCGAGGATGCGGCGCAGGCCATCGGTGCCGCAGACGCCGCCGGCCGCCGCGCCGGCAGCTTCGGCGAGGTCGGCTGCCTGTCGTTCTTTCCCACTAAGAACCTGGGCGCATTCGGCGATGCCGGCATGTGCGTCACGGGAGACGCCACGCTCGCCGAGCGCATGGAAATCCTGCGCGTGCATGGCGGCAGGCCGAAGTACTACCACGCCCTCATCGGCGGCAATTTCCGTATCGATGAGCTGCAGGCCGCCGTGCTCAACGTCAAGCTGCCGCACCTCGAGGCGTGGAGCGCGGCGCGGCGGCGCAACGCCGCTTATTACGATGCGGCGTTCGTTCGCGCGCAGCCAGGGGACGCCGTTCAGACGCCGCGAGCGCTGCCGGGCGGGCGGCACATCTACAATCAGTACGTGATCCGCGCCAAGCGGCGCGATGCGCTGCGCGCTCACCTGGGCGCGGCCGGCGTGGGTACGGAGATCTACTATCCGGTGCCGCTGCATCTGCAGCAGTGTTTTGCCTACCTCGGCTACCGCGCCGGGGACTTCCCGCACGCGGAAGCGGCGGCGCAGCAGACCCTGGCGCTGCCGATATACCCGGAGCTCAGCGAAACGCAACTACAATACGTCGTCGATTCGGTCGCCGCCTTCTATCGCTGAAGCGGGCGGCCTCGGAGAGCCCACATGACGCTGACGATACACCCCGGGCCGCGCACTCCGGTGTGGGCCGAGCTGCAGGCCCACGCCGCGCGCCTCGCGGCGGTGCCGGTGCCCGAGCTGTTCGAGCGCGATCCCGGACGCTTCGAGCGCTTCGCGCGCGAGGCTGCCGGGTTGCTGCTCGATTTCTCGCGTCAGCGGCTCGATGAGATCGCGCTCGCCAAGCTGTGCGATCTGGCCGACGCCACCGGACTGAAGGAGCGCATCGCCGCCATGTGGCGCGGGGAGCGCATCAACACCACCGAGGATCGCGCTGTGCTGCACGTGGCGCTGCGCCAGCCGGCGGGCGCCGCGGTGGGCGGGACGGAGACGGAAAAGACGGTGCTGAGCGAGCGCGCCCGCATGCTGGCCTTCGCTGAAGGCGTGCGCAGCGGCGCCATCACCGGCAGCTCCGGCCGGCCGTTCCGGTTGGTGGTGAACATCGGCATCGGCGGCTCGGACCTGGGTCCCGCCATGGCGGTGCTGGCGCTGCGGGCGTATAGCGAGGGCGCACCGCACTGCGAGTTCGTCTCCAACATCGACGGGGTGTATCTGGCGCAGGTGCTCGCGACGGCGGATCCGGCGAGCACGCTGTTCATCGTCGCCTCCAAGACCTTCACCACGCTCGAGACATTGACCAACGCGCGCAGCGCGCGCGCCTGGCTGGCGCAGCGCCTGGGCGAGGCGGCGGTGCCGCGCCACTTCGCCGCCGTATCGGTCAACCACCAGGCGATGGACCAGTTCGGTGTGCACCCCGAGTACCGCTTCCAGATGTGGGACTGGGTCGGGGGGCGCTACTCGCTGTGGTCCTCGATCGGCGTGGCGCTCGCCGTCGCCATCGGCGAGCGCAACTTTCACGACTTTCTCGCCGGCGGTTACGAGATGGACGAGCACTTCAGGAGCGCGCCCTGGGTCGAGAACCTGCCGGCGCTCATGGGGCTCACCGCGGTATGGAACATCGACTTTCTGAAGCTGCCGACGCTCGCGGTGCTGCCGTACGACGACTCGCTGCGCCGCTTCCCGGCCTACCTGCAGCAGCTGGAGATGGAGAGCAACGGCAAGTCGGTGATGCTCGACGGTAACCCGGTCGAATGCGAGACCGCCGCGGTGATCTGGGGCGAGGCCGGCAACAACGGCCAGCATTCCTTCTTTCAGCTCCTGCACCAGGGCAGCGCGCGCGCCGCGCTCGATTTTCTGCTGCCGGCGCGCTCCTCGTGCGGCAATCAGCCGCAGCAGGACCTGGCGATCGCGAGCTGCCTGGCGCAGGCGGAGGCGCTCAGCAGCGGCCAGGCCGCCGCCGCGGTGCGCGCGCAGCTCGCGCGCACCGGGATGACGGCGGCGCAGAGCGACGCGCTTACTGCCCACAAGGTGAACCCCGGTAGCCGCCCGAGCACCCTCGTGCTTTTCCGGCAGCTCGATCCGGCGACGCTCGGCCGGCTGATCGCGCTCTACGAGCACAGCGTTCTCACGCAGAGCGTCGTGTGGGGCATCAACGCCTTCGACCAGTGGGGGGTGGAGCTCGGCAAGAAGCTGACCGAGCAGCTGGCGCCGGCGGTGCAGGACCCCCGCGGCGGTCACCCGGCGCCCGCCGCGGTGATGAAGCTGCTGGCGACGGTGGAGAAGTGGCGGCGCTGACTCCGACTGCTTGTCGGGAGGTCACCAGACGGCGCACGGATATGCAGTGAAGGCGTACCCGCGCGTAGGGTCCATGATCGCGGTGCCGGGCCCGGCCTGCGTCGGCAAACTCCCGCTACATGAATCTGCGCGCTTCAGTACAATCGCGCATTCGCGCGTAGGGGTGGTCGGCTGCGCGGCTCGACCGCGCGCCGCTAAGACTAACGGATTAAAGGTTTGTAATGCGCTTGATGCGACGCCTGGCGGGGCTGCTGGTTTCGTTCGCCCTATCCGCCGCACTCATCAGCTCCGTCTATCCGGCGTACGGGCAGCAGACCACTGGTTCCCCCGTCGAGCAGATCCTGCAGGGACTGTCGCCGGACCAGCTCGGCGCGATTTCGCAGCAGCTCGGTGGTACCGGCGCCGGCGGCGCGCAGGGCACGCAGGGCCCGCTCGGCGGTCGGCCGACGCCAGCGACCGAAGAGCAGCAGAACCTGATGCTGCAGCAACAACGCGAGCAGCTGATCGAGCAACAGAAGCTGCGGGAGGAGCAGCAGCGCCTAAGCCCGTTCCTCCAGGCTGAGGATTGGGTTGTCGTCACCATCGACTCTGTGCCTCTTCCGGCGGGCAACCCACCAACGCAGGGAGCGGGCGCGCTGGGTGCGTTGGCTGGTATTCCCAATCAGCAGAACATTCTGAGCAATCTCGCGCCGGGTCTGGCAGGCGCGAACCCAAGCTCTCTCAGCCAGCTGGGCGGTGCGCTGGGTGGCGCTGGCGCGGCTAATCCCCAGCAGAATGGCCTGGGGGCGGCAACCGCGGCTGCTGCAACGGCACCGTCCGCCGCCGCTCAGGGCGTGACCGCGGGTGGCTACGCACCGCTGCCGGCCCCGTGCACAGGACAGCCGAACTGTGACCCTTCGCAGCCTACGCAACCTGAGCTGACGGACGAGCAGAAGAAGCAGCGGCAGGCGCTGCTCGACCTGATCCGTTCCAAGAATCCCTATCAGCTCTCCCGTGATGGAGTGCTCACGTTGCCAGGATTTGCGCCGATTGCCCTCGCCGGACTCACCGAGCGCCTCGCCACCTTACGCCTGGGAGTCGAGCCTGCGCTTAAAGACCTGTTCATCCGGGTCACCAAGCTGCCGCTGACGAAGGTCGGTGTCACCGCGTTGAAGCCCTTCGGCTACGATCTGTTCGACCATCCGATCTCAACCTTCGCCCCGACGACGAATGTTCCGGTGCCTGCGGGCTATATCGTCGGTGCGGGCGATGAGCTCGACATACAGCTGTACGGGAACCGCAATGGAATTCTCAAGCTCACCGTCGGCCGCGATGGGCTCGTGAGCGTGCCGGAACTGGGGCCGGTCAGCGTCGCAGGTCAGACCTTCGCAAGCGCGCAAGCTCAGCTGGAGTCGCGGATCGAGAGACAGCTGACCGGGGTCCATGCGAGTGTCACGATGGGAGACACGCGCACCATTCGGGTATTTGTGCTCGGAGACGCAAAGCAGCCGGGGTCGTATACCATCAGCGGGCTGGGCACGATCACTGCGGCGTTGTTCGCCGCCGGCGGCGTCCAGCCGATCGGTTCGCTGCGCAACATTCAGCTGAAGCGGCACGGCGAGCTCGTGCGCCGGCTGGATCTGTACGACATGCTCATCCGCGGAGACACCACCGACGACGCCAAGCTGCTGCCGGATGACGTCATCTTCATCCCACCCATTGGACCCACGGTCACAGTTGACGGTGAGGTCCACCGACCCGCGATTTATGAGGTTCGCAATGAGGCCTCGGTCGCCGACGTGGTACAGCTGGCTGGGGGACTCACCCCCGAGGCCGACACGGCGAAATTGGCACTCACTCGCATCGATGCCAGCTTGCATCGGGTCGTGCTGCAGGTCGACCTGACCGCCGCAGCGGCCCGGGCAGAGCCCGTGCGCAACGGCGACAGCCTGCGGGTATCGCGCTTGCGCCCCACACTCGACGCCGGAATCGTGGTGCAAGGCTACGTTTACACACCGGGTGCATTCGCCTATCACGCCGGTATGCGACTCACGGACGTGCTGCGCTCGGTGGACGATCTGAAGCCGAACGCGGACCTGCACTACATCCTGATCCGCCGGGAGCTGCCACCGGATCGACGCATCACCGTGTTATCCGCCGACCTCGCGGCGGCGTTGAATGATCCCGACTCAGCTGCGAACCTGCAACTCATGGCGCGCGATCGCGTCATGATCTTCGATCTGCAGTCGAGCCGTGACCGGGTCATCCGGCCGCTGCTGGATGATCTGAAGCTGCAGGCCAACATCAGCCTTCCGGATGCGGTGGTGCGTATCGACGGACGCGCCAATGTTCCCGGAGAGTATCCCCTCGAGACTGGCATGACCGTGCGCGACCTGATCAGAGCCGGTGGAGGTTTGAGCGATGCAGCTTACGGCGGCAGCGCCGAGCTGACGCGCTACCAGGTCGTAAACGGTGAGTCGCGCCGCACAGAGGTTATCCAGGTCGACCTGGCGGCAATTCTGCGCGGAGAGCCCGGCGCCAATCTGCAGCTCGCGCCGTTCGATAGTCTCAGCATCAAGGAGGTTCAGGCGTGGACCGACCAGGAGTCGATCGTACTCCGCGGTCAGGTGAGCTTCCCCGGTACATACTCGGTCAAGCCGGGCGAGACGTTGAAGTCGGTATTGCTGCGCGCCGGCGGGTTGACGCGATACGCCTTCGCCAAAGGTGCCGTTTTTACCCGCCGCGAACTGCGTGAGCGGGAGCAGAAAGAGCTGGACATGCTTGCGGTGCGCCTGCAGAACGACATCGCGTTCGTCGCCCTGCAGGGCACGGTCGCCAACCAGGGTGGGGCGGCCGGGGCCCTGAGCGTCGGCCAGTCGCTGCTCACGCAGCTGCGCCAAGCCAGGGCCGTGGGTCGCCTGGTGATCAGCCTGCCGCCGCTGCTGCGCTCGCCGGTCGGCTCGCCCTATGACGTCGTTCTTCGCGACGGCGACGAGCTCATCGTGCCGAAGGCTGAGCAGGAGGTAACGGTGATCGGCGAGGTACAGACGGTAACTTCACACCTGTACCGCCCGGGACTGTCGCGTGACGATTACATCGCGATGAGCGGCGGCGAGACCGTTCGTGCCGACAGGGGACGTATCTATGTCGTGCAGGCCGACGGCAGCGTCGTCGGGCACGCAGGCGCGCGCTGGTTCCGCACCTCATCTGCGCAGATCGAGCCGGGCGATACCATCGTCGTGCCGCTGAACGCCGAGCACATGCCGCCGTTGCCGTTGTGGCAGGCCGTATCGCAGATCCTCTACAACGTTGCGATCGCGGTTCTGGCCGTGCATACCCTCTGACATCACTGCGCTTGCGGCTAGCGCGTTTACCTGGTGAAAGTCGCGAAGTGATGCGGTTGACACCCTGCGATGGCGCGCTTACTCTGCGTTCAATGGTTGAACGCACTCACCCTGAACCTGCCCGGGCCGTGTAGCAGAACGACGATGCCGGGCGACGAAGCGCGCTACAAGGTGATGCGGCTGCTCGAGGCCAATCCGCACATGAGTCAGCGCGACGCCGCGCGCGAGCTCGGGGTCAGTCTCGGCAAGCTCAACTATTGTGTGCAGGCCCTGATTGGCAAAGGCTGGGTCAAGGTTGCCCGCTTCAAGAACAGCCGCAACAAGGCCGCCTACATGTACGTACTGACCCCGCGGGGCATGGAGGCGAAGGCGCGTCTCGCGGTGCGCTTTCTGGTCGAGAAGCTGTCCGAGTACGAGAGGCTGCGCGTGGAAATCGAACAGATCCGGCGCGAGGCCGAACGGGACCGGGCGGATTAGGCATGCGACCGATACCTCCAGTTCGCTCGTTGAATCCACACACTTGAGCAGGTGCTGAGTGAACGACGTAAGCCAACGCGCAGCGGTAGAGCCCGAGCAGGAGATGGACTTCATCGATCTGTGGTGGCTGATGTGGGATTACCGCGTCCAGATCGCGATCGTCGCCGCCATCTGCGTCGGGCTCGCGCTGGTCCTGGCACTCACCGCAACACCGTTGTACCGCGCCACGGTGATGCTGACCGAGGTGAAGGAGAATGGCCTGGATAGCGGCCAGGGCCTCGGGGGCGAGGCCGCCGGACTGGCGAGTCTGGCCGGGCTGACCGTCGGGCAGCAGCATCCGGAGCGTAGCGCGGTATTGCGCTCGCGCCACCTGGTGGAGGAGTTCGTGCAGAAGCCGGACGTGTATCCGGTGTTCGCGGCCGGCGAGAAAGATCCCAGGAAGCGGAGCGTGTGGATGACGGTCGAGCTGTTCCGCAAGAACGTCCTCGACATCAAGGAGGACAAGCTCAACGAAGTCACGACCGTCACCATGGACTGGAAGGACCCCGCCGTCGCGGCGCGCTGGGCCGACGAGTTCGTGGCGCTCGCAAATCAGTTGTTGCGCGACAAGGCCGTCGAAGACGCGACCCGAAACGTCGCGTTTCTCAAAGACCAGGTCGACCACGCAAGCTCGCTCGAGCTGCAGAACGTCATGTACCGGTTGATCGAGCAGGAAACGCGGACGCTGATGCTGGCCAAGGGCCGCATCGAGTACGCCTTCACCGTGGTTGACCCGGCCGTCAAGGCGGAAGTGCGCGTCAGCCCGAAGCGTACGCTCATGGTGCTGTCGGGCGCCGTCGTGGGCGGATTCCTCGGCACTTACATCGCCTGGCTGCGGATCCGCTTCAAGCGCCACCGCCGCGCGCGGGCTGGCGCGGGCACCGGCGGCTAATGGACGTCGAGCGCAACAGCAGCTCAGTCGCCGCGCTGCTCGCGCGGCTATGGCGCGGTCTGCAGCCGCGCCGACGACGCCAGTTCGTCCTGATCATGGGGCTGATGGTCGTCAGCGCGTTCGCCGAGGTGGCGAGCCTCGGCGCGGTGTTGCCTTTTCTCGGCATCCTGACCGCCCCCGACAAGGTCTTCGGCAATCACTGGGTGGCTGGCGCCGCTCATGCCCTGGGGATCAATTCGGCGCAACGGCTGCTGCTGCCGCTTACCGTTGCGTTTGCCGTGATGGCGCTGGTCGCAGGGGCGGTACGTCTGCTGCTGCTATGGGTCAGTACCCGCTTTACCTTCGCCGCCGGGGCGGATCTGAGCATCGAGGTGTATCTGCGCACCCTCTACCAGCCGTACGAGGTGCATGTCGCGCGCAACAGCAGCGAGGTCATCAGCGGCATCACCTACAAGGTAGGCGGCACGGTACTGGGCGTGCTGCTGCCGCTCATGACGCTGCTGAGCTCCGCCATGCTGCTGGTGGCCATTCCGCTGGCTCTGATCGCCATCGATCCTATGGTCGCTCTTGCAGCCTCGCTGGTCCTCGGCGCGAGCTACGGCGTCATCAGCTGGCTCTCGCGACGGCGGCTTTATCACAACAGCCGCCGCCAGGCCGATGCGCAGACGCAAGTGCTGAAAGCGCTGCAGGAGGGGCTGGGCGGCATCAGAGACGTGCTGCTCGACGGCGCACAGCCGGTCTTCTGTGAGGTCTATCGTCAGGCCGATCAGCTGCTGCGGCGCGCGCAGGCCAGCAACGTATTCATCGCCCAGAGCCCGCGCTTCGCCATGGAAGCGGTCGGCATGGTACTCATCGCCGCGCTCGCGTACGGCATGACGCGTCATACCCATTCGGCGATCGGTGTGTTGCCGGTCCTCGGGGCGCTGGCGCTCGGTGCGCAGCGCCTGCTGCCGGCGCTGCAGCAGGCCTTTGGCGCATGGGCGACGATCGCCGGCAGCCGCGCTTATCTAACCGACACCGTCGCGCTTATCGATCAACCCATGCCCACCGAGGCGCTCGCGGCTGCTGCGGAGCCGCTGCGCTTTCAGCACGCGATTCAGTTCTGCAACGTGTACTTCCGCTACGCCGCCGAGGGTCCATGGGTGCTCGAGGACCTCAGCTTCGCGATCCCGAAGGGTGCGCGGATCGGACTGGTGGGTGGCACCGGTAGCGGCAAGAGCACCACGCTCGATTTGCTTATGGGGCTGCTCAAACCCACGCACGGTGAAATTCTGGTGGACGGGGCGCCAATCGACGGGACTCGCACACGCAGCTGGCAACGCACGCTCGCCCACGTGCCGCAAAGCATCTACCTGGCCGATGCAAGCATTGCCGAGAACATCGCCTTCGGCATTCCCACGGACGCGATCGATATGCAGCGGGTGCGCGAGGCGGCCCGCCGCGCCCAGATCGATGAGTTCATCGAGGGTCGCACCGGGGCCTACGCCGCACTGGTCGGTGAGCGCGGTGTGCGTCTGTCCGGCGGGCAACGTCAGCGGATCGGCATTGCTCGCGCGCTCTACAAGCGCGCCAGCGTTCTGGTGCTGGATGAGGCCACGAGCGCCCTCGACAACGCCACCGAACGCGCGGTCATGGACGCCATCGAGGGGTTGGATCGCGAGCTCACAATCCTGCTGATCGCCCATCGGCTGACGACAGTAAGAGGGTGCGACACCATCCTCGAGCTCGAGCGCGGACGGCTCGTGGCGCAGGGGCCCTATGAGCTCCTTCTCGAGTGCAGCCAGAGCTTCCGGCAGGTCGCGCAGTCGAGCCGATTTAAGTAACTCGCATCGCTTCGGATCATGTTCAACGACAAGTCCATACTGGTTACGGGCGGCACGGGATCCTTCGGCAAGCAATTCGTCCGGACGCTGCTCAGCAGCTACCGGCCGCGCAAGCTCATCGTCTATTCCCGAGATGAGCTCAAGCAGTTCGAGATGCAGCAGGACTTCCCGCAGGACTGCATGCGCTTCTTTCTCGGCGACGTGCGCGACGGCGAGCGGCTGATTCAGGCATTGAACGGGGTGGACTACGTGGTTCACGCCGCAGCGCTCAAGCAGGTACCGGCGGCCGAGTACAACCCGATGGAGTGCATCAAGACCAACATTCACGGCGCGCAAAACGTCATCCAGGCGGCGCTGGCGAACGAGGTCGAGAAGGTGATCGCGCTGTCGACCGACAAGGCCGCCAATCCCATCAATCTTTACGGCGCCACCAAGCTGGTATCGGACAAGCTGTTCGTGGCCGCCAACAACGTCGCCGGCGGGCACCGCACGCGCTTTGCGGTGGTGCGCTACGGCAACGTCGTCGGCTCGCGCGGCTCAGTGGTGCCTTTCTTCCGCAAGCAGATCGCCACCGGCTGCGATCATCTGCCGATTACCGATCCCGCGATGACGCGCTTCTGGATCACCGTGCAGCAGGGCGTGGAGTTCGTACTCAGGAGTTTCGCACGCATGCACGGCGGGGAGCTCTTCGTTCCCAAGATCCCATCGCTGAAAGTGGTGGACCTGGCCAAGGCGATGGCGCCGCATCTGCCGCAGCGCATCGTCGGCATCCGCCCCGGAGAGAAGCTGCACGAGGTCATGTGTCCCGCCGACGACTCGCACCGGACGCTCGAGTTCACCGACCACTACGTGATAAAGCCTACAATTCAGTTCTCGGAACCGGCGGAATTCACCGTCAATCGCCTCGGTGAGCACGGCGCTCTGGTGGAGCCCGGCTTCGAGTACCACTCGGGCAAGAACTCGCGCTTTCTGTCGGTGGCGGAGATTGTCGCGCTGAACAGGGTTGTGGACGGCGGATGATTCCCTACGGTCGGCAGACGATCAGCGATGAAGACGTGCGGGCCGTGGTCGAGGTGTTGCGATCGGATTTTCTCACGCAGGGTCCGGTGGTGCCGCGCTTCGAGCGCGCGATCGCCGACCACTGCGGTGTGGCGCATGCAGTCGCGGTGAACAGTGCCACCAGCGCTCTGCACATCGCCTGCCTGGCCCTCGGCGTGGGTCCCGGTGATCGCGTCTGGACCAGTCCCAACACGTTCGTAGCGAGCGCCAATTGCGCGCGCTTCTGTGGTGCGGCGGTTGATTTCGTCGATATAGACCCATCGACCTGCAACATGTCCACGCCGGCACTGGCCGCCAAGCTGGCGGCGGCAGCCGCGTGCGGCAGCCTGCCCAAGGTCGTCATTCCCGTGCATTTTGCCGGGTTGCCGTGCGACCTGGCGGACATTCACGCGCTGGCGCAGCGCTACGGCTTCCGCGTCATCGAAGATGCCTCGCATGCCATCGGTGCGCGCTACCGGGACAGTGTCATTGGTGACTGCCGCTTCAGCGATATCACGGTCTTCAGCTTTCATCCCGTCAAGATCATAACGACCGCTGAGGGAGGCATGGCGACCAGCCAGTCGGCGGCACTGGCGCGGACCATGCGGCTGCTGCGCACACATGGCGTCACCCGCGATGCGGCGGAGCTGCAGCGGTCCGATGAAGGCCCGTGGTACTACGAGCAGCAGTGTCTTGGCTTCAATTACCGCATGACAGAACTGCAGGGCGCGCTCGGGCTGTCGCAGCTGACGCAGCTGTCGCGCCGGATCGCTCGCCGCCATGAGTTGGCGGATGCCTATGACGCACAGCTGGCGCCGCTGCCGCTTATCCTGCCGCGCCGGCTCGCGGAGTCGCGCTCAGCCCTGCACCTGTACGTCGTGCAGCTCGATCCGCTGCGTACGCCGCTCAATCGCCGAGTGGTCTTCGAGCGCCTGCGTGCCGCCGGGATCGGCGTGGCCGTTCACTACATACCGGTACACACGCAGCCTGACTTCCAGACACTCGGCTTTCGCGCCGGAGACTTCCCCGCAAGCGAGAGCTATTACGCGCGCTGCCTGTCGCTGCCGATGTTCGCGGCCCTGACGGAGGTGGAGCAGGGGCGTGTCTGCGAAGCGCTGCGGAGAACGCTGACATGACGCTGCAGCAGGACGCGTTCGATGAGCCGACGAGCAAACTCGCACTCGGCACGGTGCAGTTCGGCCAGCGCTACGGCGTGGCCAATGCTGCGGGGAGGGTCACTCCCCAGACGGTCGCCGCCATCCTCGATCTGGCCGGCAGCGAGGGGATCGACACGCTCGATACGGCGGCCGCCTACGGCAACAGCGAGAGCTGCCTGGGTGACGTCGGTGTCTCATCGTGGCGGGTCATTACCAAGCTACCGGCGCTACCCGACGACACGAGCGACGTTGCCAGCTGGGTCGAGCTGCAGGTGCGTGGCTCCATGCGGCGCTTGCGCATCGCGCGGCTCGAGGGCTTGCTCCTGCACCGGCCCGCTGATCTGCTCGGACCGCACGGGGCACGCCTGCTGACAGCGCTGGCACTACTGAAGTCGCGGGACTGGATCGGCGCGGCAGGAATTTCCATCTACGATCCTGGCGAGCTGGACATGCTGTGGCCGCTGTGGCAACCGGAGATCCTGCAAGCCCCCTGCAGCGTGCTCGACCGGCGGCTCGTGCAGTCCGGTTGGCTGCCGAGGCTTAAGCGCCAGGGCACGCGCCTGCACCTGCGTTCGGTGTTTCTGCAGGGCCTGCTGCTCATGCCTTCAAGGCAGCGGCCGGCGTTCTTTGCCCGTTGGCGCGGCCTGTTGGACCGATGGCTCGACTGGTGCGCCGCTCACAGCGTGTCACCGCTGCGGGCGGCCCTGGGATACGCGTGCGCGCTGCCGGATGCCGAGCGCGTCGTGGTTGGGGTGGACTCGATCGCGCAATTGCAGGAAATACTCGACGCCGCGCGGGCGCCCGCGCCCACGCCGCCGGCGGACTTGTTCAGCGATGAGCGGGAGCTTCTCGAACCCTCGCGGTGGATGGTGGCATGAAGACCGTGGCCATCGTTCAGGCCCGTATGGATTCGACGCGCTTTCCCGGCAAGGTGCTGCGGCCGATTCTCGGCACGCCCCTGATTGAGATCCTGCTGCAGCGTCTGGGTCGGGCGACCCAGGTCGACCAGATTGTGCTCGCAACCTCGGCGCATCCCAATAACGATGAGCTCGCCGCGCACGCGTACCAGCTCGGCATTACGGTGTATCGGGGCAGTGAGGACGACGTGCTCGATCGCTACCACGCCGCTGCCGCGCTTGCTGCGGCAGACATCGTGGTGCGTATCACCGGGGACTGTCCGCTGGTGGACCCCGCGGTGGTTGATGCGGCAGTGGTCGCCCTCAAGAGCGCCGCCGTGGACTACGTGTCGAATACCGATCCGCCGACTTATCCCGATGGGCTGGACGTCGAAGTGTTTACCTTTGACGCGCTGCGGACCGCCTGGCAGGAGGCGCGGCATTCCGCTGAGCGGGAACATGTCACTGCGTACATGCGCGCGCGCGGGCGGTTTCGCGTGCTCGGACTGCGCAATGAAACAGATCTCTCCGCGCAGCGTTGGACCGTCGACGAGCCGTGTGATTTCGAAGTGGTTGCGGCGATCTTCACTCACTTTCACCCGCGCCGGGATTTCAGCTGGCAGGAGGTCGCGCAGCTGGCGCAGCGCGAGCCGGCGCTGTTCGCGGCCAATCGTCATTTGATCCGCAACGCAGGAGCGGCGATGTCCACGGGACAAAAGCTGTGGAAGCGTGCCAAGCACGCAATTCCGGGCGGCAACATGCTGTTGTCGAAGCGGGCCGAAATGTTTCTGCCGGAGCAGTGGCCGGCCTATTTCAGCAAAGCCAAGGGCTGCAGGGTATGGGACCTCGATGGCAATGAGTACCTCGACATGTCCCTCATGGGCATCGGTACCAATATTCTCGGATACGGGCAGGCGGAAGTCGACGCCGCGGTTCACGCCACCATTGATGCCGGCAACATGTCAACGCTCAATTGTCCTGAAGAGGTGTACCTCGCGGAGCAGCTCGTGGAGCTGCATCCGTGGGCGCAGATGGCACGATTCGCGCGTACCGGCGGGGAGGCCGACGCGATCGCGGTGCGCATCGCGCGCGCCGCTACCGGCAGGGAGAAGGTTGCGATCTGCGGCTACCATGGCTGGCACGACTGGTACCTCGCCGCCAATCTCGGCGATGAGCGCAACCTCGCCGGGCACCTGTTGCCGGGCCTTGCAGCGAGTGGAGTGCCGGGCAGCCTGCGCGGCACGGTGCTGCCTTTCAATTACAATCGCTTTGACGAACTCGAGGCGCTGGCGGATGCGCACGATCTGGCCGCCATCACCATGGAGGTGTCGCGCAATCACGGTCCGGCCCCGGGCTTTCTCGACAAAGTGCGGGAGCTGGCGACACGCCGCGGCATCGTGCTGATCTTTGATGAGTGCACGTCCGGATTCCGCCAGACGTTCGGTGGTCTGCACAAGCTCTACGCAGTTGAACCCGACATGGCGATATTCGGCAAGGCGCTCGGTAACGGCTATGCAATCACCGCGACGATCGGCCGGCGCGAGGTCATGGAGGCCGCACAGACTTCCTTCATCAGCAGCACCTTCTGGACGGAGCGCATTGGCCCGTGTGCGGCGCTGAAGACGTTGGAGGTCATGCAGCGTACGAGTTCGTGGGAACAGATCACACGCATCGGCGCCGATATCAGCGCGCGCTGGTTGCGGCTCGCAGACGAACATGGGCTCGCCATCAACGTCGCCGGATTGCCGGCGCTTGCCTCGTTTGCGTTTGCCGGGCCCAGAGCGCTGGCCTACAAGACGCTTGTCACCCAGGAGATGCTGGCGCAGGGCTACCTTGCCAGTACCAGCGTGTATGTCTGCACTGAGCATACGCCGCAGATCGTCGCTGACTACTTTGCGGCGCTCGATCCGGTGTTTCGGCTGATCAGGGAATGTGAAGATGGACGCGACGTCAATTCGCTGCTCAAAGGTCCTGTATGTCATAGCGGTTTCCGGCGCCTGAACTAGGAGGAGCGGGGCATGCAAGTGGTGTTCCGCACGGACGCTTCGCGGGCGATGGGTTCGGGTCACGTGATGCGATCGCTCACTCTGGCCCAAACACTGAGCGATGCCGGCGCCGAGGTGGCATTCGTGGCACGGCGGCACGAGGGCAATGCGAACGATTTGCTGCGCACGTGGGGGTTCGCGGTTGCCGAATTGACCGCGCCGCAGGCCGGACGCCCGCCAGCAGCGCACCCGGCGTACGCGGCCTGGGTCGGTGCCGACTGGCAAGACGATGCTCGCGAGACCCGTGCCGCGATGCGTGCGCTTGGTGCACGGCCCGACTGGCTCATCGTGGATCACTACGGGCTCGACCAGCGCTGGGAGGCGCAACTGCGGCCGGAGGTGGCGCGGATTTTCGCAGTCGATGATCTCGCGGACCGCCGCCACGATTGTGACCTGCTGCTTGACCAGAACCTGGTGGAAGACCTGGCGACGCGCTATGTGGGCAAGTTGCCGGACCGATCCGCGACGATGCTCGGACCGCGTTACGCCCTGTTGCAGCCGGTCTACGCCGACCTGCACCGCCAGGTCGCACCGCGGACGGGTGCCGTGCGCCGCGTATGCATCTACTTCGGCGCCGCAGACCTATACGGTCTCACGCAGCTGGCGCTGCGCGCGTTCCTTAACCTGGGCAGGCAGGACATCGAGGCCGACGTGGTGATCAATGACGATACCACCGACGCCGCCGAGCTGCGCGCGTGCGCGGCGGGCCACGCGAACATACGGTTGCACACGCGCCTGCCGTCGCTTGCCCACCTGTTGGCACGCGCTGACCTTGCCATCGGCGCCGCCGGTGCGACGAGCTGGGAGCGCCTGTGCCTGGGGGTACCGGCGCTGGTGATCACTCTGGCGGACAACCAGCGACCGGTGGCCGCGGCCCTGCAGAGCAGGGGCCTGATCTGCTGGCTGGGGCATCACGATGAGGTGGGTCTGGCCGAGTTGCAGGATGCGCTTGCACGGCACATCGCGCGCGGCGCCGACACCGCGAGCTCGCGCGCCGGCCGTGCGGTCGTCGATGGCGCGGGAGTACGGCGGGTGCGCACGGCTTTGTTGGTCGATTCCACTACTCCCCTGGTGGTGCGCGAGGCGGCGGTCGGCGACGAGGATCTGCTGCTCGAATGGGCCAACGATCCGTTGACCCGCAGGAATTCCTTTAATCGTGCGATCATCGGTGCCGAGGAGCACCACCAATGGCTGTGCCATAGGCTGCGCCCCGGGCAGCGAGGTCTGCTGCTGGTGATCGAAACGCAGGACGGCGTGCCGCTCGCGACCGTGCGCTTCGACCCGATAGCGACGGGCTGGAGGCTCAATTACTCGGTGGGTGCGCAGTACCGCGGCAGAGGGTTGGGCCGTCCGGTGCTGGAGCGGGCCATGGCGGCGCTGGCGCGCAGCCGCCCCGAGGCATCCTCGCTAGTGGCGCGCGTGATGGCCGCGAACCAGCCCTCGCACCGGGTGTTCAGACGCCTGGGGTTCGAGGTCGTGAGCGACGCAGCAGGTGCGGTGGAATATCGGCGGTCGCTGTGAGCGAAGGTCATCCATGCAAATAGGACAGCATTCGATCGGCCGCGCCGGACCGCCATTCATCATCGCGGAAATGTCCGGCAACCACAACCAGTCGCTCGATCGCGCCATGAAGATCGTAGACGAGGTAGCGGCCAGCGGGGCGCACGCGCTGAAGCTGCAGACGTACACAGCCGACACCATGACGCTCGATCTTCAGGAGCGGGAGTTCTTTATCCACGACCAGCGAAGTCCCTGGAACGGCACCAGTCTGCACAAGCTCTACGAGCAGGCACACACGCCGTGGGAGTGGCACGCGCCCATCTTTGAGCATGCGCGGCGCCTGGGGTTGGTAGCGTTCAGCACGCCATTCGATGCCACGGCGGTTGACTTCCTGCAGTCGCTCGACGTGCCAGCCTATAAGATCGCCTCCTTCGAAAACACCGACTTGCCCCTGATCCGCAAGGTTGCCGCGACCGGCAAGCCGCTGATCGTCTCCGTCGGAATGGCGAACCTGGCGGAGATAGACGAGGCGGTGCGCGCCGCGCGCGCCTGCCGCGCTGGTGATCTGGCGCTGTTGAAGTGCACCAGCAGCTACCCGGCTAGCCCGGCTGCGTCGAATCTCGTCACGATCCCGCACCTGCGCAGCGCTTTTAACTGCGAGGTGGGTCTGTCGGACCATACACCCGGGGTCGGCGTCGCGGTGGCAGCCGTGGCGCTGGGCGCGACGGTGATTGAAAAACACTTCACTCTGAGTCGCGCGGAGGGCGGCGTCGATGCGGCGTTCTCCCTCGAACCGCAGGAGTTCACGCAACTGGTCAGGGAGACGCGCGCAGCCTGGCAAGCGCTCGGCGAGGTACGCCTCGGCGTCACCGAGGACGAACGCAGCTCGCTGATGCTGCGGCGTAGTCTGTATATCTGCGCCGATCTCGCTGCCGGCGACGTGCTCACGCCGCAGAACCTGCGCGCCATCCGCCCGGGGTATGGCCTGCCGCCCAAGTTTCTCGACCAGCTGCTCGGCAAGCGCGTCACCCGGGCGGTCAGGCGTGGCACGCCGATGGCGTGGGAGCTGCTGTGAGCGCAGACGCCCGAGTCTGCGTTCTCGACTACGGCTCAGGCAACGTCAAGTCCGTGGCCAATCTGCTGGAGTATCTGCGGGTGGAGCACGTGGTTTCCAACAGCGAGTCAGCGATAGGCGACGCGACGCATCTGGTGCTGCCCGGGGTCGGCGCCTTCGGGGCGGCGATGCAGATGATCCGGCACAATATTCCGTTGCCGGCGGTCGATGCGGCGGTGCACGTGGAACACAAGCCGTTTCTTGGGATCTGTGTAGGTATGCAGGTGCTGGCGGAAAGCGGTGACGAGTTCGGCGTCCATGAAGGACTGGGATGGATCCCGGGCAGCGTGCGCAGGTTCCGCGATCACGGGCTGCCGGTACCGCACATGGGATGGAACGAGGTAAGCGCGACGAATGCTCCCGGATTGCTCGGCGAACACCGGACGCTGGATTTCTATTTTCTGCATAGTTTCCTGTTCGAGGCGGCCAATCCCGCGAACGTCGCGGCAGTCACCACCTACGGTGAGACGTTTCCGAGCATCATCCGCCGCGACAACGTCGTGGGCGTGCAGTTCCACCCGGAAAAGAGCCAGAAAGCAGGCATGCTGTTGCTCGAAAATTTTCTGCGCCTGTGAAGAAGCGCCGCCTCATTCCGGTGGTGTTGCTCAGAAACGGCTGGCTGGTCCAGAGCATCCAGTTCTCCCGCTACCTGAACCTCGGCAATCCGGTGTGGACGGTCAGGCGTCTGAGCGAGTGGGCGTCCGACGAACTCATTTACCTGGATATCACCAGCGACGATCAATATGATCTGCGTCGCGAGGATCTCGGTGCGCCGAACCGGCGCACGTTCCTCGAGATCATCGGGGACGTATCCAAGGTAACGTTCATGCCGATGACGGTCGGCGGGAAAATCCGCACCCTCGATGACATCCAGGTGCGACTGTCGCTGGGGGCAGACAAGATCAGCATCAACACGATGGCATTCGACGATCCGACGTTCATCGGGCGGGCAGCTGCGCAGTTCGGATCGCAGTGCATCGTGGTGTCGATCGACTACAAGGAGGTGGGCGGCGCACCCCGCGTGATGGTGCAAGGCGGCAGACGCGACACCGGCCTGGATCCAGTCGCGTGGGCCCGCACCGTAGAGGAGCGGGGCGCGGGCGAGATTCTGCTCAATTCCATCGACCGGGATGGCATGAAGAGTGGCTATGACATCGACACCATTGCCCGTGTCTGTGAGGCGGTCAGGATCCCGGTGATCGCCCAGGGCGGGGTAGGACGTTGGGAGCACTTCGAGGAGGCACTGAGCCGGACATCGGTCGACGCGGTAGCAGCCGCAAACATCTTCCAGCACACTGACCAGAGCGTGTATTACGCCAAACAACACCTGATGGAGGCGCATCACAACGTTCGCGAGCCTGGGCTGATTTCCCTGTGACGGCTCGCCACTGAGTCAAGCAAGTTATGCAGTACTGCAGGAGATGCGTTTATCCGATTCTCGCGGTCAACCTTCACATGGACGCCGAAGGTATATGTTCGGCATGCCGCGTGGCCGAGCAGTTTGACCACCTGACCGACGAGTTCTGGGACGCACGCAAGCGGGTGTTCGAGGAGACCATCGCGAAGATCATGAAGAAAGGCAGGGGAGACTATGACTGCCTGATTCCCGTAAGCGGCGGCAAGGACAGCTACTACCAGACCCACAAGATGGTGATCGAGTACGGGCTCAAGCCCCTGCTCGTGACCTATCACGGGAACAACTACCTCCCGGAGGGCGATTACAACCGCGATCGTATGCGGCAGCTGTTCGACGCCGACCACCTGGTGTTCGGTCCGAGCGTTGCGGTGCTGAAGAAGCTGAACCGCCTGTGCTTCCGCAAGATGGGCGACATGAACTGGCACGCGCACTGCGGGATCGTCAGCTACCCGATTATTGTCGCCGTGAAGTTTCAGATCCCTCTGATCATCTGGGGCGAGACGAGCTGGGATATATCCGGCATGTACGCACCGAACGACCTGGTCGAGTTCAGCGCCCGCGTGCGGCACGAACACGATCTGCGCGGTTTCGAGTGGTACGACATGCTGAACGACCCTCAGGAGCCGCTGACGGAAAAGGACCTGTCATGGGCCAAGTATCCCTCCGACGAGGAGATCATCAGGGTGGGGGTGCGCGGCCTGTACATCGGCAACTTCTTCAGGTGGGATCCCAACCGGCAGACCGCAATGATCCGCGAGCGCTACGGCTGGAAGGCAGCCGAGACGCCGTTCGAACGCACCTATCGTTGCATTTCGAACCTCGATGATCGTTACGAGAACGGGGTGCACGACCTGTTGAAGTTCGTCAAGTTCGGTTATGGACGAGCGTCGGATCATGCCAGCAAGGACATTCGCACCGACTACATGACGCGCGAGCAGGGCATCGATATGGTGCGTCGCTACGATCACGTCGTTTCCAAGGACCTGGCTCACTGGCTCGAGTACGTAGACATGAGCGAAGCGGACTTCTGGAAAACGGCGGACCGTTTTCGCGACAAGCGGGTATGGCGGATCGAAGACGGACAGTGGGTCAAGGAAAATATCTGGGGGGGGGCGTCCGCCTACGGCCCCGTGAGGCTTTGAAACAGACCCGCTCGCCGCATGTCGGTACACGCGCCGCACTCGCCAGCGCGGCGGCACCCGACCTTCAGCAACAGGCCGGAGCAGCAGACAACGACCTCGAGGGCGGCGAGAGCCCGAGTACCAGCTCTGCCGGGCCGCATATTCTGACTGTGGGCTCTTCGTCGCGGCTGGTGCGCAACCTCTGGGATCGTATCGCCGCCCGCGGCGGCCTGCGGATCGCGCATCTCGTGCACCCGACGTACGACCGCGCCTCATGGGATGAGTCAGTGACCTCCAATCGGGTCTATTTCGTGCGTGAAGACATGCGCATTTCGATGCCGACGCCTGACCGTCAGCTGCTGGAATCCCTGGAGCGCGGGGATGTACCCAGCATCCACAACATGATCATGAGCGACCGTGTGGTCTCGAAGCTGCCGTATGAGGACGCGCTCGCGTACGCGACGCTGCTGACCCGGCGATTCTCAACTCTGTTCAGACAAATAGACCCCGCGGTGATCATCGGCGGTTTTGATGCGCTGCACGGTAGTCTCGCTCTGGCGGTGGCGCGGAAAATCGGCATTCCGTGGTACGCGTTGAGTTTCAGTACGATTCCGATCGGAGAAGTCTCGTTCTGCGCCAATCTGTGCCCGGCGTCTGTCGTGGTACTGGAGCCTCACCGCCGCGAGGCGCTCAAGGGTCGCGCCCGCGAGTTGCTGCGTGACTTCGAGGAGGGCAGGATGCGTGCTCCTGCTTACATGCCGCCGAACCTGCTCAAGCCCTCCGTCATCCTTGGCCAGCTGCCGACCCATCTGCGTTCGGTCCTGCACGTCGCCAGCCGGCGCCGAGCAGCGCCCTACCGCCGCTACACCGACTATCGCAACTCTTACAGCTTTGACGGTCTCGTCCGGGAAGCCTTGCGGTTGCGCGGCAACCTGTGGCAGCTGCGCGGGCGAGCGCTGCTCGAACACCCCCCGGACGGTCCGTACGCGCTCTTCGGACTGCATATGCAGCCGGAGTCCACCATTGACGTCTTTGCGCACTTTTTCAGCAACCAACTGCACGTCATCGAGCTGATGAGCAGGTCGTTGCCGCCGACGCACCCCCTGCTGGTGAAGCTGCACAAGAGCGACCTGCCGAATTATTCCGGTGATTTCATCGCCCGGCTGCGGCGGTTCCCGGGAGTTCGGGTGGTGGCGGCGCAGGCGGACTCGCTCGAGTTCATCGGCAAGGCGGCTCTGGTGTTTGCCATTCAGGGCACGATGGGGCTGGAAGCGGCACTGCTTGGCAAACCCGTGATCATGTTCGGCGACTCACCGGTGCGGGCATTTCCGAGCGTTTCCACGATCGGCAAAACGATTGATCTGCCAGAGCTCGTCCGCGCCAAGCTCGCCGAGCCACCGCCGGATCATGCGGCGATCGTCGAGGCGCTGGCGACGTTTCTCACGCCGTTCTACCCGGCATCCTACAACGACTGGCATATCGCGCCGACGGATGCGGAGATCGAGGGTTACGTGCGATTGTTCCGGCTGCTTTTGGAGCGGCTCGCCGCGAGCACGAAGCTCGAGGCAGCGCACATGATGACCAGAACCTGAGAGCTGGCGGGCAGGGACAGAGATCACATCCAATGCGCGCAAGCTCAATGGGCCTGGCCGGCACCTTTGTACTCGCTGCCGTCGCCACGTTCACGGTCACCGCGAACGTGTATGGCGACCTCTCCCATCCGACCCTCCTCACCGCTGAGCTGTTGTCGCTACTGGCGCTGCACGCGCTGCGCTACCTGCATCTTTGGATCAGCCGGGAGATGCTGCTGTGCGTCGGGTTCGTCGGTTACAGCCTGTTGTCGCTCGCGTGGACGGACGACGTCAGGACAGCGGTGATCACGCTTCCCGCGATCATAAACTTCACTCTGATGCTGCTGCTTTTCAGCGCGCTCGTCGCCTACCACGATCTGCGGGCACTGCTTGCGGGCATGGTTGTCGGCTTCACCGCGGCCGCGGTCCGCTACACCCTGACGTCGGGTTTTCCGTTCTCCTATCCGGACGACTTTTCCTACAACACTATTGCCGGGATGTACCTGTTCGGGCTTTTCATCACGGCGGTTTTCGGAGCGTACCTTCACAGGTTCGTGTTGCCGCTGGCCGCAGGGGCGATCCTGATGCTGCTGATTATGGCCACGACCTCCATCAAGACCAATCTGGGGGTGGCTCTGGGGATCAGCGCCGCGGCCGTGCTGTACTTCAAGCCGACACTGAAGGGCATTGTCAGAGGCGTGGTCGTGCTGGGGATACTTACCGTGGGCGGGGCATACACGATCAGCTCCAATCCCGCGCTCGTGGAAAGGGTGCAAAACGGATTCGGGCGTGTGTCGCGGGGAGTTTCGGTACTCGCAAATCGCGAGGCTGATTCGGGAAGCACCGGTCTCGGCAACCGCAAGGGCTGGGAGAGGGAAGGTCTCAGGGGCTGGGCGGCAACCCCGGTATTCGGTCATGGCTTTGAGGGCTTTCGTGCCGACTTCGGGACAACCTCGCATTCGACGCCGATCGATCTGTTGTACAACTCCGGAATCATCGGTTTCGGCCTGTTCTATGGCATGTTCGCCTCCATCGCCTGGCGGCTGCTGCGCTCGCGCAATGCGCAGTTCCGCGGCGTGCGCGCGCGGATAGCGGCCTGCCTCATCGCCTACTCGTTCATGTCCCTGTCCGGAACCCTTTACTACGACACGTTCGTGGCGATCTTCGTGGGCGTGGCAGCGGGGTTGCTGATGCGCCTGGAGCGCAGCGGCTACCGTGCATCCGAATCCGCCGGGGTTGCGACCATGGGTGTCGACGGCCCGGTCCCGAGCACCTGAAGACTCTCCCGTCCGTCCGACAAGGAGAGCCATGACCGACGTCAATGTGTGCGCACCGCTGCGGCTGATGCTGGTTATCGGCGGTCTGCAGGCGGGAGGGGCCGAGCGACAGTTGTCGGAGATGGCCAATTACTGGGCGCGCAGCGGTGCGCAAGTGACGCTTGCGACCTGGAGCGGCCGTGAGGTCGCGGACTTCTACCCGCTCGATCACGCTGTCGCACGAGTGTGGCTCGATGCACCCGCGACGGATTCCTCGGCGTTTTCCCGGGTGACGGTGAGCCTGCGCGGGATCCTGCGGTTACGCCGCCTGCTGCGCAGCGCAAGGCCGGATGCGGTGGTGAGCTTTATCGACATCTCCAATATCTGCAGCATCCTGGCGGCCACCGGCTTACCCGTACGTGTGGTCGTCGCCGAGCGAACCCATCCCGCGATCAGTCGCACCGCATCCTGGCCCTGGAGAGTGCTGCGACGTATCTGCTATCGGTGGGCCGATTGCGTGGTTGCGCAGACGCGGGATGCCGCCGCCTGGCTCGAGCGCAATTGCCGGGCTCGTGTGAGTGTGATACCGAATTCGCTGCGCCGATTGCCGCAGCTGCAATGCGAGCGCGAATTGCTGATCGTTGCGGTGGGTCGCCTGTCGAATGAAAAGGGTTTCGATCTGCTGCTGCGGGCTTTCGCGCATGTCAGGCCGGAGTTTCCGCAGTGGCGCGTGTGCATCCTGGGCAATGGCAGTGAGCGCGGCGCGCTGCTGCGGCTGAGTGAGGAGCTGCAGCTTGGCGAGCGGGTTGAATTCGTTGGCGAGGTGCGCGGCGTGGAAGCGTGGCTGGCGCGCGCGGCTCTGCTGGTGCACCCCTCGCGGCGGGAGGGATTCCCTAACGTGGTGTTGGAAGCAATGGGCATGGGCACGGCAGTGATCTGCGCGGACTGCCGTGCCGGTCCGTCGGAACTGATCCGCGACGGAGTCAACGGTCGGCTGGTTCCCGTTGATGACGTGGCGGCGCTGGCGCGTGTCATGTCCGAACTCATGGCAAAGCCGGCAGCTCGCGAAGCCCTCGGTCGCGAGGCGCGTCGGGTTGTGCAGTACTACTGCCAGGACACGATCATGGAAAGGTGGCGGGCGTGCGTGCTGCCGGCGGGTAAACCGCTGCCAGACGCCGGCATGCCCGGTTGAATCCGGCGACAATGACGCCGTCCGCCAGCGAGCCGTTTGCCGGCCCATACGAGACCGGCATGTGGGCGCGAATCCGCTGTCGCGGTGCGCGACTATGGTTGAGCGCGCTGCGTCTGGTATTCGGCTTCGATGCCTGGCACGCGGCGGCTCCGTACGCGTGCCGCCCGTACAAGCGGGCAGTCGTCGAGCTTGCCAACGCGTTACGGCCGGACGTCGCAGTGGAGGTCGGCTGTGGTCTGGGCGACATCATCAGCCGGGTCGGCGCTGCCGAAACGATCGGCGTCGACACCGACCTGCGCGTCATTCGCGCGGCCCGGTTTCTGCATCCCCATGGGCACTGGATTCACGGCGACGCCAGTCAGACCCGGGATTTGCTCCCGGGGCCGCGACGCATCGATTGCCTGATCATGGTCAACTGGATCCATAGTCTGAGTCCGGAGGAGCTCGCAGGGCTCGTGTTGCCGCTGCTTGCCAGCACGCGTTACCTGATCGTGGACGGGCTGGACGCCGAAGGGACGCCGTCCTACCGCTACAAGCACGACTTCGCTTTTCTGGCGGGCAGGGTGCGCCAGGCGTCGGTGGTACGCGTGCCGGGCGAGGGGCGCACTTTCAGGGTGTTCGAGACGCTGCCATGAGCGCCCGCTATCTCATTCGGCTCGATGACGCCTGTGAGACCATGGATCGCCGCAGGTGGCAACGCGTCGAACAGATCCTTGACAAGCATGGGGTCAAGCCGATCGTCGCCGTGATACCGGACAACGGCGACAGCGCGTTGCGGCTCGAGCCGCGCGACGCGGCATTCTGGACGCGGGTACGCGGCTGGGTCAGCAAGGGCTGGACGGTGGGGATGCACGGCTGCACCCATCGGATGCACCCGACGCAGCACAGGCTGCTCCTGCCATTCTACCAACGCAGCGAATTTGCCGGCCTGACTCTCGAGGCACAACAGGCGAGAATCCGCACGGGCTGGAGCCTGTTCCAGGCGCAGGGGGTCGAGCCCAAAGTCTGGGTTGCGCCCGCCCACAGTTTCGATCTGCTGACGCTGGAGGCCGTGCGCCGCGAGACATCGATCCGCGTCGTCAGCGACGGCATCGCCTGGGACACCTACCACGAGCACGGCTTTGACTGGATTCCGCAACAGCTATGGCGGCTTGCCGAGCGCCCCTCGGGACTGTGGACGGTGTGCCTGCATCCCAACAGGATGGACGACGCGGCGATCGAGCGTCTCGAGCGGACGCTGGGCGGCAGGTTCCGCGGTCGCGTGATCCGCGTGGGTGATGTCAAGCTGCGCCAGGGCGGCAAGACGCCCCTCGGCCGTCTCTACGACACGTACTTCTGGTGGCGCTGGAGGCGCACGCAGCGCCCGCACTGAGCAGTGATGAAGGTGCTCCTCGTCATCGATCACTTCGGCTCCGGAGGTGCCCAGCGGCAGATGGTGGAACTGGCGTGCGGGCTCGGACGTCGCGGTCACGCGGTAGAGATGTTCGTCTACTTCCCACACCTCGATTTCTTCCGCGGGCGCCTCGATCAACAGCACATCACCGTGCATGAGCACCCCAAGGGCGCGACCGGCCCCGCCGGCGTGCTGGCAAAGCTGGCCACGGTGATGCGCCGCGGAAGGTTCGATGTGGTGCTGTCTTTTCTCAGCACCGCCAACATTTACGCGGAGCTCGCGCGGGTCGCGGCACTAGGTACGCGTCTGGTCGTCTCGGAGCGCACCAGTTACCACGACGACAAATCCGCGCCGGGCGCGTTGCTGCGCAGGCTGCTGCATCTGCTCGCCGATCGGGTGGTGGCGAACAGCGAGACCCAGGCCGCGTGGCTGCGAGGCAGGGCCTGGCTCAGAGGCAAGGTAGCGTGCATCTACAATGGCGTGGACCTGCAGGCGTTCCGGCCGCACGAGACGCTGCCGCCGTCCGCGCGCTCCCTGCGACTGCTCGGAGTTGGCCGTATCGGGCCGGAGAAGAACCTGCTCGGCCTGATCGCCGCGCTCACGCGCTTCGAGGAGAAATTTGGCTATCTGCCCGAGGTCGCCTGGGCGGGGCCGCGCGACGAGAGTCCCGCCGGTCGCCGCTATGGTGAGCAACTCGATGCCATGCTCGCCAGGCACCCGGCGGTGCAACGGCATTGGCGGTGGCTCGGACTGCAACGGGACGTGCCCGCGCTGTTGCGTGAGTGTCATGCGCTGGTGCATCCATCCTTCTATGAAGGCGCGCCCAATGCGATCTGCGAGGCGCTGGCGGCGGGAAGGCCGGTGCTCGCCTCAAACGTCTGCGATCACCCGCGGCTGGTCGCGGAAGGCATGCGCGGCTTTCTTTTCGATCCCGGATCGCCCGAGAGCATCGTCGCCACGATTGCCAGGCTGAGCGCTCTGGAGGCTGACGCCTGGCGCGCCTTCGGGCACAATGCCCGCCGCTACGCCGAAGCCGAATTGGGCATAGACCGAATGGTGGGCAGGTACGAGGAGTTGCTGCTGAGCCTGCTCGGCAGTGCCCCGGATGTTGGCAGCGCGCCGCAGGACTGACAGTCAGACTCTAGTAGCCGTTCGGCGCTTGCGCCGGCAGTGCATGCTGCGTCCAGGACGCATCGCGGTTGATCTGCACCACGATCATCTTGTGATAGGTAGCGCCCGGGCGCGGCTGCGGTACATCGAGCAGTCCGCGGATGCAGGCGATATCGCCGAGTGTCTCCAGCACGAAAACCACCAGGTTCGGCAGCGTAATTCCGAAGGGGTCGAGATCGGAGGCACCGCGCGGATCGGAGTCCGAGGCCTTCTCGAGCACCATGACCCCGCCGTCCCTCACCGATCCTGCCCAGGCGCGCAATGCCTTGGCCGGGTCGTAGGCATGATCGAGCGAGTTGCTGTAAAGGATGTCCGCCTTGCGCTCCCATCCGGCCAGCGGCTCATGAAAATCGGCGCGCACCGTCATGGGGAACTGTCCGGCGGTGGAGGAGATCTCGGTGCCGACCACCTGGCAACCGAACAGACTGCTGAACACCTGCTGCTCGAAGCCATTGCGCGTGCCGTGACAGAGGATGAACCGTGGAGCGAAGCCATGGTCCTGCAGCCACCGCGAGATGAACTGCAGATTGCTGTCACTCGTCCACACCTGCCCGAGCTTGGCCCGGTTGCCTTTCTCCTGCTCGCGGCGGTATCCGTCCAGGTCGTACTCGCCGTCGGATTTCCTCCAGCTCACCAGCCGGTAGCCGTGGTGCTCGAGCACCTTGCGGTGGTTTACCCACCCGGGTGCCTGCACAACCTGATAGCCGAAGCGATACAGGGCTCGCCTGAAAGTCTCCTTGAGCAGTCCCATCGGTTCATCCTGCGGTGCCGCGCTGTCGCTAGCATGCCATGCCTTGGGGTATCAGGTGAGTGGCCCGCAGCGGTCATGAGGCCGCGGTCAGTGGCTTTCTGGCTGCGAGCCGAAAATGACTCAACAGGAAATACGCCGCGAGGCGGTTTCCCAGCAGCAATCGCCCAAGAGCACCGAGCGTATTGGGTGAGGACCACTGTACGCGCGCGGCTGCGAATCCCACCTGCCGCAGCAGCCGATCCCAGGTACCGGGCGACTGATGCTTGTGCCACTCGATGTCGGGCATGAAGGGGCTCGTGGTGCCCACATCGTTGAAGAAGTTCGCGCGGCTGCAGTCGGTCGCAACCAGCCAGCCGCCCGGCCGCAACGAGCCGAACAACGCGCGAAAAACACCGGCATATTCGGCCTGAGCTGCCGGGTCATCCAGCAGGTGGATGCAGGCGTTCTCATTGAGATGGTTGATTGCGTTGGCGATGATCACGACGTCGAAGCTGCGTGGTGCGCCCAGGTAGCTCTGGATCGAGCTCATCACGAGCGTGGCGTGCAGCTGAGGGTCGACCGCGTCCTTCAGCTGGCGGAATTTTGCCGTTATATCCGTGGTGGCGCCGGCTGTTTCGGGCTCGACGCAAACTGCCTCGGCGCCGCGCACAGCCGCGTACACGGTGAGCAGGCCCGCACCGCCGCCCACGTCCAGGACACGCTTGTTTCGCAGCTCGATCCCGTCGAACAGATAGTGCAGATGTCGTTGCAGATTCCTGCGGTTCGAATAGACACCGAGCCGGATGGCACGATCCAGGAAGCGATGCATCAGCTCGGTGTCGGGCAGCGGTGGTGACATGCGCGGATTCCGCCGCATGAGTGCGGTGGTCCCGGTATCATTCTAGGTCAAATGTGCGGCGTATGTGGTCGGTACGGGCTAGCGTTTTTTAGATGCCGGCGTGGCACCCGCCAGCGGTGGCTGAGCATCATCGTGCTGCCGCGGAGGTGCGCGCGGTCGTGAGAGGGTCACAATGAATCCCGGCAGGTTCGTGAACAGCTTGCTCGCCGCTATTGATCTCAAGATCGTCGCCGCCAACCCGAGTCAGCAGCGATTTCCGGTGGAGTTGCAGGATTCGGACCAGAGGATGTTCCGGTACGTCCGTGAGAATAAGCTATCGACCTCTTCCGATGAGCGCCTGTTTGCCACGATCATGGCATGTCGATACGTTGTGGAGCGGACAATCGCCGGCGACTTCGTGGAGTGCGGAGTGTGGCGGGGCGGCAATTCGCTCCTGGCAGCCGATGTTTTCCGCAGCCTCGCCTCCGGGAGGC
This sequence comes from Steroidobacteraceae bacterium, assembly GCA_035481975.1. Taxonomy (GTDB): domain Bacteria; phylum Pseudomonadota; class Gammaproteobacteria; order Steroidobacterales; family Steroidobacteraceae; genus 13-2-20CM-66-19. The sequence goes on along the minus strand of DATHRC010000027.1, from coordinate 43,090 downwards.
GCGTATGGCTGTACGACACCTTTGCGGGAATGACTGAACCCACTGCGGCTGACGTCAATTTCCGCGGCGAGGCAGCGGACGTGAACTTTCGCCTGAGCAGACGGACTGATCACAACGACTGGTGCTATGCACCGCTTGAGGAAGTCAGGACGCACTTTGCCAACGCCGGCCTGCTCACCGAGCAGGTCAGGTTCATCAAGGGCGATGTCGCCCAGACTCTGTCGGCAGCGGGGGAGTTGCCGCAGACCATAGCCGTTCTCAGGCTCGACACGGACTGGTACGAGTCAACCAAAACGGAGCTGGAGGCCCTTTACCCCAGGCTCGTCCCCGGTGGGGTGCTGATCATCGATGACTACGGTCACTGGGGTGGTGCGCGCAAGGCGGTGGACGAATACTTCGCGGCCAGGGAACGGCCGTTTCTGCAATATATTGATCCGACCGCGCGCATTGGCGTCAAGCGCAGTTGACCCGCACGCCGCCTGCAGTGCTCTCGAGAACGTCGGACAATGAGGCCGGTGCGCGCGTGCTGCAGCCGGCGAGCGCGGTGACGACCGGCCGACCGCGCGTTCTGTTCGTGGGAGCATTTCCGCCCCCCGGGGCCATGATTCTGGGCGGGATGGTGACCTCGTGTGGCATCCTGCTGCAATCGAGTTTCCCGACATGCGTCGATCTGGAGCTGCTGGACAGCACCCAGATCAGCAATCCGCCGCCGCCCTTCGCACGGCGCCTGCTGCGCGCAGCGGGCCGCTGCGCGCGCTTCATCGCAAGATTCGAGCGGCGCCGCCCCGATGCGGTACTGTTGTTCGTTGCAGTCGGCGCGAGTCTCGTGGAGAAGGGCGCCATGGCCTGGTATGCGCGTCTGCGTGGTGTGCCGGTGCTGATGTTCCCGCGCGGCGGATCCGTGGTGGACGACTGCCGTGAATCGGCCGTCACGCGGGCCTGGGTCAGATGGGCCTTCCAGGGCGCGCGCACGATCGTGTGCCAGAGTGAAGCGTGGCGCCGATTTGCCACCGGGGTGCTCGGCTTCGCGCCGGGCAACGTCTGCGTGATACGGAACTGGACAGCCACGCGCGAGCTGCTGGAAATCGGCGCGCACCGCACCACCCGCGGGGAGCCGCCGGTGCGGCTGCTGTTTCTCGGCTGGCTCGAGCGCGACAAAGGCATCTTCGAGCTGCTCGAGGCCTGCCGGCAGCTCGCCGGCAGTCGCTGCTTTACGCTCGACGTGGCAGGCGCAGGTAACGCCCAGGCGGAAGCCACCGCGTTCGTGGCACGCCATGATCTGAGCGGGCGGGTCCGCTTCCGCGGCTGGTTGCGCGGGCCGCAAGTCCATGAGGCGCTGACCGAGGCCGACATTCTGGTGCTGCCCTCGTGGGCCGAAGGGCTTCCCAACGCCATGGTGGAGGCCATGGCCGCGGGGTTGCCGGTCGTGGCGGCGGCCGTCGGAGCCATCCCCGAGCTGATCGTCGATCGCCGCAGCGGCATGCTGGTGGAGCCGCGAAATGCTGCATCGCTGGTGCACGCTCTGGCGGAGGCGATCGACGATCGCGAGCTTCGTGAGAGCATGGCGCGTGAAGCCTACGGCATCGCCGCGCGCGATTTCGAGATCGAAACGGCTGTGGGGCGCCTGGTGCGGGAGATTGCCAGGGCCGTGGCCGCCGGGCGCGAACGCCGGCTTTCGGGGCGCATTCTGTAGGCGACGGCACGATGGAAACGGACAAGAAACAGGTGGAGGAATTCTGGGAACGAGCCGCGTGCGGCGAAGACCTCTATCTGCAGAACCAGCGGCGGGACGGCTACGCCGAGCATGCACGGCGGCGCTACCAGCTGGAGCCCATCATCGAGGAATTTGCGCAGTTCGCGGCGGCAGCCGGGCAGAAAGTTCTGGAGATCGGAGTCGGGCTCGGTGCCGATCACCTCCGATTCGCCGCAGCGGGTGCGCGACTGTCGGGCATCGATCTGACTGCGCGCGCGGTGGCGCACACGCGTCGCAGACTCGAGTTGTTCGGTTTGAATTCGACGCTAGCGACCGGCGATGCCGAGAATCTGCAATTGCCGTCCGATGCATTCGATCTGGTGTACTCCTGGGGGGTGCTGCATCATTCGCCCGACCCTGCGGCTGCGATTGCCGAAGTGCACCGGGTGCTGCGCCCCGGCGGCGTCGCGAAAATCATGATCTATCACAAGTGGAGTCTGGTCGGGTACATGCTGTGGACGCGTTACGCACTGTTGCGCTTGCGACCGTGGCTGACTCTGCGGCAGATCTACGCGCGGTATCTCGAGAGCCCGGGGACCAAGGCCTATTCGCTGCGCGAGGCCGAGCGTCTGTTCGCTGCGTTCAGCACGGTGCATATACGCGTCCATCTGACGCACGCCGACCTGCTCGAATCGGCGGCCGGCCAGGGTCACGGTGGCGCCGTGCTGTCGATGGCGCGCGCAATCTGGCCGCGCTCGTTGCTGCGAAGATTCGCGGGCTCTCAGGGACTGTTCCTGCTCATCCAGGCCGTGAAGTGAATCCCGTCGCACGGGGGCCAGGGATACGCCGCGCCATCACCCGAGGCGGCGCCAGCGCACCATGCCGAAGACCAACAATTTCGACCTGATCAGGCTGGCCGCGGCGCTGCAGGTCGCGTTCACGCACACGCTGCTCGATCTCGGCATGGCAGATCGCGCCTGGCCGGTGCGCATCGTCACCGATATGTTTCCCGGAGTGCCGGTCTTTTTCTTCATCAGCGGGTTCCTGATCAGCAAGTCGTTCGAAAAGAACCCGGTGGTGAGGGAATTCGCGCTGAACCGCGGGCTGCGGATCTACCCGGGGCTGGCGGTGTGCTTCCTGGTGTCCCTCGCCTCGGTGTGGTGGAGCGGATACTTTCGTACCGTCAGCGTCCCGCCGACGACGTTGGCGCTGTGGGCCGCGGCGCAGCTATCCATCGGTCAGTTCTTCAACCCGGCGTTCATGCGCCACTACGGGGTCGGCGTTCTGAACGGCAGCGTATGGACGATCTGCGTCGAACTGCAGTTCTATCTGCTCGTACCCCTGCTGTACGCCGCGACAGGTCTGCGGCAGCTCAGTGCGCGGCATGCTAACGCCGTGCTGCTCACCCTGATAGCGCTGTTCGTGATCGCCAACCAGGCCTACCTGCACATCACCGCGGCACACTCGCGGCCACTATGGTACCGCGTGGCCGGCGTCTCCTTCGCGCCGTGGTTCTACATGTTCCTGGTGGGGGTCTTTTTTCAGCGCAACTTCACTCTCATGCAACGCTGCTTCGGCGGCCGGTTCATCCCGGTGCTGATCGTCTATTGCGCGCTGGGACTCGTGTGCACGAAAGCGGCCGGGTGGGGGTTCGGAAACTCACTGAATCCCCCGCTGTTCACGGCACTGAGCATCGTGACGTTCGCAGCCGCGTTCTCGGGGATCACCCTGAGCGAGCGCTTACTGCGGCGCAACGACCTGTCGTACGGTGTCTATCTCTATCATCAGCCCGTCAGTAACTTCCTGCTGGCGAACGGCTGGAGCACCGGGCTTAAGGCGGTGCTGCTGGCGGTCGCGGCGGCGGTGGCTCTGGCATATGTGTCCTGGCGCGTGATCGAAAAGCCGGCGCTCGGACTCAAGCGCCATCCGCTTTATCCGCATCGCCTGGCGCCGCTTGCACTACCTGCGGAGTGAGTGCGCCGATGTGCGGCATCTGCGGACTGTACGGGGTTGAGGATTCGCTCGCCGGGCTCGAGAGCCGCGTGCAGCGCATGATGGACACCATCGCCCATCGCGGACCGGACTCCAGCGGCCGGTTCGTGGCAGACGGGGTAGGTCTCGGGCATCGCCGGCTGAGCATCATCGATCTGTCTGCGAGCGGCGCCCAGCCGATGACTCTCGGCGCGACCACTGTGGTCTACAACGGCGAGTCCTATAACTTTCAGCAGTTGCGGCAGGAGCTCGAAAACTCGGGGCGACGGTTTCGCGGTCACTCGGATACTGAAGTACTGCTGCACGCGTACGACGCCTGGGGACTCGAAGGGCTCACGCGCCTGGAGGGATTGTTTGCCTTCGCGCTCTGGGACGGCGCGCGCAAGCGGTTGGTGTTGATGCGCGACCGTCTCGGGATCAAGCCGCTGTTTTATGCCTGGCGGGGCGGGCAGCTGGCATTCGGCTCCGAGATCAAGGCGGTGCTCGCCGGCATCGATCCCGACCGCGGGCTCGATGACCAGGCTCTGGCCGAATACCTGTGGTACGGCAACGCCTTCGAGGACCGCACGCTCTATCGGGCAGTGCGCTCACTAGCGCCCGGCCACCGCATCATCATCGAGCAGGGGGTCGAGCGAATCGAAGCATGGTGGCGGATCGAGGAGTGGCTGCAGAGCCCGGCGCACTTCGACAACCGCCAGACGGCCGCCGCTGCCGTGCGCGATGCCGTCGACGCCGCGGTCGCCCGGCAGTTGGTCAGCGACGTGCCGGTCGCGATATTTCTCAGCGGCGGCGTCGACTCGTCCAGTATCGCGGCAGCAGCTGCCATGGCCAGCGAACAGCAACTGGCCAGTTACGCGGTCGGCTTCGATTACCAGGGTGGAGTGCAGGAACTGCCCAAGGCGCGGCGCGTCGCCGCGGCACTCGGCCTCGATCACCACGAGCTGCACGTGCGTGGCGGTGCGCTGGACGAGGTGATCGTCGCACTGGTCGCCGCACACGATGAACCGTTCGCCGACGCTGCGAATATCCCGCTGTACCTGCTGGCGCAGAGGCTCAAAGGCACCGTCAAGGTCGCCCTGCAGGGAGATGGCGGCGACGAAATGTTCGCCGGCTATCGCCGCTACGGCATTCTGCGTCACGCCAGATTCTGGCGGCTGTGGCCGCAGCGCCTGCCAGGACTGCTGCGCGCGCTGCCGGGAAGCGCGGCGTCGCGCCTGGCGCGCATGGTTGCCGCCGCGGGGCATCCTGATCCGGCAATGCGCATGGCGCTGCTGCTGACCACCGCGACGCTGCAGGATCCACCCACGGCGATGCTGACGCGCGAAGCGCGCCAGGTTTTCGAGGCTGCCACCGATCCCTTCCTGGCGTTCCGCCGCAGCGCGCAACGCTTCGCGGCCGCCGATCCGGTTCAGAGGATGCTGTTGACCGACATTTCGCTGCAGCTGCCGTCGCAGTTCCTTGCCAAGGTCGATCGCGCGACCATGGCGCACGGGCTGGAAGCGCGCGTGCCGCTGCTCGATGAGCGTGTGGCGGCTCTCGCAGTCGGGTTGCCCGTGGAGTTCAAGGTTCGCGGCGCGCAAAGAAAAATCGCGCTGCGCGACGCGATGCGCGGGCGGCTTCCGGCGCAGACCCTCGATGGGCCGAAGACCGGCTTCGGCGTGCCGTACGAACACTGGCTGCGGGGCGTGCTGCACGCATTTGCCCGCGCTAACATTCTCGATCGCACCTTCGTAGACCGATTTCGCCTGGACCGTACGCGGCTGGTAACGGCCCTGGACGAGCATCGCAGTGGCACACGCGATCGCGGCTTTCTGCTGTGGAAGCTGCTGCAGCTGGCGCTGTGGTCCGGACGCTTTCTGTCGTGAAAGCGACGATGAACCTCGACCATTTGACGTTGTTAGCCTGCCCGCACTGCCACGCAGATCTGCGCTGCCGGCAATCCGCGCCGGGTACGCCTGCAGTGGTGACCGAAGGCACGCTCATCTGCACCGCCTGCGGCAGAGAGTATCCGATCATCGGTGGCATTCCCCGCTTCGTGCCGCGCGAGAACTATGCATCTGGTTTCGGCCTGGAATGGACGCGGCATGCCCGCACCCAATACGACAGCTATTGCGGCCTGCCGCTGTCGGAACAGAGATTCGTCTCCCAGACCCGCTGGCCGCGGGACCTGAGAGGCGAGCTGATCCTGGAAGTGGGCAGCGGGTCGGGGAGGTTCACGGAACAGGCCGCCAACACCGGCGCGATGGTGGTCTCGCTCGATTACAGCTACGCGGTGGAGGCGAACTATGCGGCCAACGGCGAGCGCGCCAACGTCCTGATCGTTCAGGCCGATGTCTTCGCCATGCCGTTCCGCTCCGGAACCTTTGACCGGGTATTCTGCTTCGGCATGCTGCAGCACACGCCCGATCCGGCCGCGGCCTTTGCGGCCCTGCCGCGGGTACTGCGCAGCGGCGGTATGCTGTGCGCTGACATCTACAAGGCCACGCTGTTTCGCGCATTCCTGCACACCAAGTACTACGTGCGGCCGTTTACCCGGCGCATGAACCCCGAGCGGCTGTACCAACGGGTGTGCGCCTGGGTGAACTTCATGTGGCCGCTGGCGTCGCTGATCCGCCGATTGCCCAAAGGCTACGCCGTCAACTGGCGCCTGCTGGTCGCGGACTACAGCCCACTGGGCCTCGGGGGCGACATGCTGAAGGAATGGTCGTATCTGGATACCTTCGACATGCTCGCGCCGCGCTACGATCGCCCGGTACGCATCGGCACGGTCAGGCGCTGGGCGCGGCGGGCGAATCTTCAGGCGGTGACTACCGAGTACACCGCGCACGGCATCGTCCTGCGCGGGACAGTGCCGCCGACAGGCGCGGCCGCGGGCGCAGCGCCGCCCGCTGACTGAAGCCGATGTGCGGCATTGTCGGATTCCAGGGAGATTTCAGCTCCGAGCTGCTGGGTCGCATGACGCTGGCGGTCGCCCATCGCGGGCCCGACGGGTCAGGTACCGTGATGCGGCAGACCGCCGGCCAGCCTCCCACGGGTCTGGGACACCGGCGACTTGCGATCATCGACTTGTCGGCGGCCGGCCTGCAGCCGATGACGGTCGAGCCGGACGCGGGCGGCGGGATGCAGACCGGCCTCACGCTCATCTTCAACGGCGAGATCTACAACTACCGCGAGCTGCGCGCGGAGCTGGTCGCGGCGGGACATCGATTCCGTACCCTGACGGATTCGGAAGTGCTGCTGCATCTGTACGAGCGCGACGGCTTCGGGATGCTCGCGCGTCTGAACGGAATATTCGCGTTCGCGATACACGATGCGCGCCCGGCCGGGCGGCCGGATGGTATGCCCTGCGGCGGTCTGTTCCTCGCCCGCGACCAGCTCGGCGTGAAGCCGCTCTACTACGCGCATACCACGCAGGGTTTCCTGTTCGGTTCCGAAATCAAGGCGCTGGTGTGCGATGCGGGTATGTCGCGCGACATCGATGCGCAGGCGCTGCACTACACGCTCGCTTACCTGTGGACCCCGGCACCCCGCACCATGCTGGCGGCGGTGCGCAAGCTGGAACCGGGCACGGCACTGCTGGTGCACTCCGCCAGGGTGCAGCGCCAGTGGTCGTACTACGACATTCCCTACAATGGCACGACTCGCTCCTGCGGCGCGCCGGTGCTGGCGCGTGAGCTGGCGGACCACGTCTCCGCGGCGGTGCGCAGGCAACTGGTGGCGGATGTACCGGTGGGCGCCTTCCTTTCCGGCGGCCTGGACTCGAGCGCCGTCGTCGCGATGATGCGGCGCGCCCTGCCGGATCGGCCGATCACCTGCTTCACCGTCGCCTTTCGCGGCGGTGCGAACGGTGAGGCTGCCGACAACGACGACATGGGCGCCGACCTGCCGTACGCGCGGCGGGTGGCGGCGCACCTGGGCGTCGCGCTCGAGGAGGTCGTGATCGAGCCTGAGGCCATCAGTCGGCTCGGCGAGATGGTGGAACTGCTGGACGAGCCGCAGGCGGACCCGGCGCCGATCAACGCGCTGATGATCGCCGAGCGTGCCCGCGCGATGGGCATCCCCGTGCTGTTGTCGGGCGCCGGGGGGGACGATCTGTTCGGGGGCTACCGGCGGCACCGGGCGCTGTCGCTCGAACGACGCTGGGCGTGGCTGCCGCGCCCGATGCGTGCCGCCGTGCAATCGGTCGCCGCCGCGCTCGCCGGCGGGCAGACCCGTGGTCAGTCCCGGCCAACGCTGCGGCGCGCCGCCAGGGCGCTGGCATATGCCGGCGAGCAGCCGGACCGGCGGCTGATATCGTACTTCTGGTGGAGTACCGAAGCGGTGCGCCGCGCGTTGTATTCCCCGGAATTTGCGCGCGAGGTGCAGGCGGTTGACACTGCTGCACCGCTGCTCGAGAGCTTGCGGCAGATCGAAGCTGAACGGGATCCACTGCAGCGGATGCTGTTTCTGGAGACGCGGCATTTTCTCGCGGATCACAACCTGAACTACACCGATCGCGCCGGCATGGCGGTCGGGGTCGAAGTCCGGGTGCCACTGCTGGACGTGGAGGTCGTGCAGTTTGCTACGCAGGTACCTGCGAACATGAAGCAGCAAGGCCGGGTGGGCAAAGCCATCTTCAAGCACGCCATGGAGCCGTATCTGCCGCGCGAAGTGATCTATCGGCCGAAGATGGGCTTCGGGGCGCCGCTGCGGCGCTGGCTGCGCCGGGAGCTGCGGCCCACGGTTGATGACACGCTGGACGCCGCGGCGCTCCGGCGGCGCGGATTTTTCGATCCGGCGGCGGTTCAGCGCCTCATCGCTGCCGACCGGGCCGGTACCATAGACGGCAGTTATACGATCTTCGCCCTGATGTGCTTCGAGCTATGGTGCCGCAGATTCGTGGATCGCTGACGCGAGAGAGTGTATGAGGCAGGTCCTGCAGGAGTTGGGTAGCGGCAAGACGGTACTGGCGGAGGTTCCCGAGCCCGGTGCGTCTGCGGGCAGCCTGCGGATTCTGACCCGGCGCTCGCTCATTTCGGCGGGTACCGAGCGGATGCTGATCGAATTCGGGCGCGCCGGCTGGGTGGAGCGCATCCGGCGACAGCCCGAGCGGGTGCGGCAGGTGATGGACAAGGTACGCACGGACGGCCTCGTCGCCACGGTGGCAGCCGTGCGCAGCAAGCTGGATCAGATGCTGCCGCTGGGCTACTGCAACGTGGGCGAGGTGAACGACGCGCTGGACGCGCCGGGCTTCGCGGCCGGCGACCGCGTGGTCTCCAACGGACCGCATGCGGAGGTGGTTGCGGTACCGGTCAATCTGTGTGCGCGCATCCCGGCGGCCGTGTCGGATGATGCCGCCGCTTTCACCGTGATCGGCGCCATCGGCTTGCAGGGCATGCGGCTCGCCGCGCCCACCCTCGGTGAATCGTTTGTCGTGACCGGTCTTGGTCTCATCGGCCTGATGACGGTGCAGCTGCTGCGGGCCAACGGCTGCCGTGTGCTCGGTATCGACCCGGACCCGGCGCGCACCGCCCTGGCACGCGGCTTTGGCGCGACGACCGTCGAGCTGGGTCAGGGCGAAGACCCGCTAACCGCCGCGGCCGCGTTCACCAGCGGCCGCGGCGCCGACGGGGTGCTGATCACGGCTGCAACCCGCAGTGATGAGCCGGTGTCACAGGCGGCCCGTATGTGCCGCAAACGCGGGCGGATCGTGCTGGTCGGTGTCGCCGGTCTGCAGCTCAACCGTGCCGACTTCTATGAAAAGGAGCTGACGTTCCAGGTTTCCTGCTCCTATGGACCGGGCCGCCACGACCCCGACTACGAGCAGGGCGGCCGCGACTACCCGCTCGGGCTGGTGCGCTGGACCGAGCAGCGCAATTTCGCGGCAGTCCTGGAGTTGCTGGCGTCGCGCCAGCTCGACGTGCTGCCGCTCATCACGCACCGCTTCGCCCTGGCGGACGCGCCGCGCGCCTACGACCTGCTGGCCGCAGGGCAGGAGCCGAGCCTCGGAGTCCTGCTCGAATACCCGCCCCGTTCGCTCGGTGCACCCGGGGCGCGCACCGTGCGGCTGGCACCCGAGCCGGCGAGCGCCCCCGGCGAACCGAGCGTCGCAGTAGTGGGCGCGGGCAACTACGCCGCACGCGTGCTGATCCCGGCGCTGGCGCGCAGCGGCGTCCGGCTCCTCGGTATCGCAAGTTACGGCGGGGTGAGCGCGGCGCGTCTCGGGCACAAGTACGGATTTTCCACGGCGACCACCGATACCGCGGCGCTGCTCAGCGATCCGCGAGTCAACACCGTGGTGGTTGCGACCCGCCACGACACGCACGCAGCGTTCGTGCAGCAGGCACTGGCGGCGGGCAAGCATGTGTTCGTCGAGAAACCCTTAGGTTTAACGGCCGGCGAGATCGAATCGATCGAGGCGGCGTTGCAGGCCGCACCAGGGCCGCAGCGCCCGTTGCTGATGGTGGGATTCAATCGTCGTTTTGCGCCGCAGATCGTGCGCATGAAGGCGCTGCTGCAGGCGGCACCCGGGCCCAAGTCCTTCATTGTGACGGTCAACGCCGGTGCGGTGCCCGCGGATCACTGGACACAGGCGGCAGCGGTCGGTGGCGGGCGAATTATCGGCGAGGGCTGCCATTTCGTCGATCTGCTGAGGTTCCTCGCGGGGGCGCCGATCGGGCATTGGGACCTTGCGACCGCCGGAACTGCCGCCGCCGGCGCGCGCGAGGATCAAGTCAGCATTACGCTCAAGTTCACGGACGGCTCGACGGGGACCCTGCACTATTTCTCGAATGGGCATGCGTCTTTCCCGAAGGAGCGCATCGAGGCGTTCTGTTCGGGCCGCGTTCTACAGCTGGACAACTTCCGCAGGCTTCGCGCCTATGGCTGGAGCGGATTCACGACGATGAACCTGTGGCGTCAGGACAAGGGGCAGCGCGCCTGCCTGGCGGCGTTCCTCACGGCGATCCGCGAGGGGCGCGACTCACCCATTCCCATCGACGAACTCCTGGAAGTCAGCCGGATCACCATCGCTTTGGGTGAGGCGGCGCGACGCTAGAAACACAATGGCAGCGCGGGCGCTGGCTACGGCAGCCACGCTCCGCTCCTGGTCTGATAGCCGCGCGGAGTTTGTATGTGGCAGTCGCGTCCGCCGCTGCCTGCGAGAACATAGGCAACGGCCCCTGCGGCGGTGGCGGCCACGTAGTTGTTGCGACACACGACCCCTGACGCATCGGCAGCCACTGACACCGCCTGCGTCTGCGTCGTCTCGCTCCTGCTATCAACGGCCGTGACGTAGCCGAAGCGACAGCCCTCTATCAGGCAGCTTTGTGTAGTGCTCACAAAGAGCCCGGGGCAGTTGCCGGCAGCACCGCTGCCTGCGATGACGCAGTTGCGGATAGTGCCGGCGGCGCGCCGCGGCGGTGTATGGAGCGTGATGCCCTGGCCGACCTGGATTCCGAAGCTTGCGCTATCAAAAACCTTGACCGCTTCGATGACGAACTGGGTGCATTCCTGGGTCGTGACAATCCCGCGCTGGAAGCCCGTCAGGGTCCCGTTGCTGATCTGTGCGCGTGCGGCCGAGGTCGCGATCCCGTAGTTTTTGGACGAACCGGTAAGCGTGAACCGGTCGAGAACGAAATCGATCAGGTCGGACTGCCGATCCGGACCAATGCCGGACGGATTGTCATGCGCCGGCGGATTGTCCAGGTAGGAACCCGAGATGCTGCTGGCGCCGGTGAGTTGGATGCCGAGGTTGCGGATCGACTCCCCGACGACATTGCGCACGGTGAAGCTCGGGCGCTTGCCACGGTCCCCCGAGGGTATCCACGGCCTGAAATACAGGGACTCGCCGCTGCCGACCAGGCAGACATCCCCGACTTCGCTGACACGCAGACCGTCAATGACGATGTCGAAAGCACCCATCGCGCCGAAGGCCTCGTTAGTCACATTCGTGACAGTCAGATTGGTGACGCGGAAATTCGTCGCGTGCGCCGTGTATCGCTCCTGTTCCCTTGCTTCGTTGGTGGCCCAGCCGAACTCGTAGTAAATCCCCTGTTCCAGCTGATTCCGCCCGTCGATCCAGAGGTTATCTATGGTCACGCCATCGAAGCCGCCGAGCATGAAGATTCCACGGGCATTCGCACCGGTCGTTCCCCCGCTGATGCGCAGATTGCGAACAACAATGCTGCCCAGCGGTGCCGAGAGCATCCGGTCGTAGAGATTCGGAAACAGGGCGGTATCACTGCCGCGGCCACCGAACGCCAGCGCGTTGCCGGTGTTGTAGCCACCGTTGAACACATAATTCGTAACGATTGCGCCGTTTTCGATGACAAAATCGCGAATGGCGTGAATGAAACCGCTGGCCGAATCGCGCTTGACTCCGTTCTTGGTGAAGCTAAGGGTCGAGTTCTGCAGATCGAGGTGAATCCCGTCATGAAACGCGATGAGATCGTTGAAGTAGTAGACGTCCGAGCCGGTGGTGTTCGGAAAGAACAGCGCCCCGGTGAAGGTGCCTGCCGGATCGACTAGTGCCTTGAGCGCTGCGGTATTCGCTGACGCCGCTGCGGTGACATTGGGAACAATGCCGTAGTGACGCACGTCGCCCGGCGGGTACGAAGCCCCGGCCGCGCCGGGCGTGCCCTCGGTCGCACCTGTCTGCTCATAGCCTGCCGCGAGTGCCGGACCCAGCGGCAGGAATGAGCCCGCGAGCGCTGCGGCGACGTCGCCGAGGAACTTGCGGCGCGAGCCTTCACCCGGGGAAGTTGCCGTCGTCTTTTCCGTATCCATGACGCGCCTCCTGATGCTGCCGATTCAGTGAGATGATCGCAGCAGGCAGGAGTTCTCGTCGCCGCGCACGGGCACGAGCCGCCCGCTCAGATGGTCTGGAATGAGGCGCGTTGCGACCACGGGGGTGCCTGCAGGTCCAGGTACAAAGACGGGTAATGAACAAATAAAACAATTACTTGCGCAGGCTGTGCTGCCCCGCTAGCGGGTATCCGCTGATGGCTTGACGCGACGCTGTCGCCACCACAGAATTCCGCGCGCGCTGCTGTCCGCACGAGGCGGCGGTATGTCAGCAGCTCCCGGTTACTATTGCACGGCTGCCCTGCGTCATCAGGGTCGACGCATCCGCGTGGGGCTGCCGGGACGGGTGCGTCGCGTTATCTCTGCTGTGAATGCGCCCGGCGGCGGTGCTCGCCACCTCGAATGTCTGGAGCGAGAGAATGAAACGCTGTGTCCGGTGCGGGTTGCCCGAAACGCATGAAACCATTGCGTTCGATCCCGAGGGCGTTTGCAACATCTGCCGCCAGCATGAGTTCAAGCACGAGCGAATCGACTGGGCGGCCAACAAGAAGACGCTTGACGGACTCATCGAGGAGTATCGCGGCAAGCACGACTACGACTGCATCGTGCCTTTCAGCGGCGGCAAGGACAGCACCTGGACGTTGTACTATCTCGTGAAGGAATACGGAATCAAACCTCTGGTCGTCCGCTTCGACCACGGGTTCCTGCGGCCGAATCTGGAAGAAAACGTGAAGCGGACCATGCGGCGGCTCGGCGTGGATTTTCTGACCTTCACGCCGAACTGGCGTATCGTTCAGAGGCTGATGCTTCAGTCCTTTCTGGAGAAAGGCGACTTCTGCTGGCACTGCCACACGGGAATTTTCTCCTATCCCATGTGGATCGCGCTCGAGAAGAAGGTGCCACTCATCCTGTGGGGTGAGCCTTCCGCCGAGTACACGGCCTATTTCAGCTACGAACAGGCCGAGGAGGTCGACGATAAGCGCTTCAATCGCTACGTCAATCTGGGAATCAGCGCCGACGACATGTTTGTACGACTTGGCGGCAGTCTCGATGCGCGCGAGCTGAAGCCTTATTCGTATCCGCCGCTCAAGGAACTGCGCGCTCTCAATTACCGCTCGGTCTGCCTCGGCTCTTATATCGCGTGGAACGTACGGCAACAGTCGCAGATCATCGAGAAGGAGCTCGGCTGGCGTGGCGACCTGGTCGAAAACGTGCCGCCAGCCTACCAGTACGAGAAAATCGAGTGCTACATGCAGGGGGTACGGGACTACATCAAGTACATCAAGCGCGGGTACTCGCGACCTTCTCATCTGGTGGCCATGGACATCCGCAATGGACGTATGACCCGCGAGCAGGGCGACCAGCTGATCGTCGAATTCGAGGGACGCCGGCCGCCGAGTCTCGATCTGTTCCTGGAGTTCGTTGGCATGACCGAGCAGGAATTTCTCGAGATCGCCATGAGCCACCAGATAACTCCGTACGTCCACGATCCGCGGCAGACGCGACCGGGCGAGCCGGTCCCGGATCTCGATCGCTGGAGCCGGGATGGCGCTATGGCGCGAGTCGACGCACAGGAGGTCATTGCCCGGTGGCGTGCGCGCAAGGCCGGAAGGGAAGTCGATCGATGACCAATTCCGGCAGTGCCCAGATGGTGGGTATCGTGGACTATCAGGCGGGCAACATTCAGTCGATCGAAAACGCGTTCGCTCACCTCAGTGCCCGCACCAGCCGTATTCGCGCGGATAACGACCTCGCCGGCTGCTCGCACGTCGTGCTCCCAGGGGTGGGCAGTTTCGGCTTCTGTGCGCAACGTCTGCGCGCCAGCGGACTTGAAGGTTGCTTGCGCCGCTGGGCGCTCGAGCAGAGGCGTCCCTTGCTGGGTATTTGCGTGGGCATGCAGCTGCTGGCGGACGGGAGCGACGAGTCGCCTGGCGCCCAGGGTCTCGGTTGGCTTGGGGGTGCGGTGCAATTGATCCCGGGCGGCGCCGGGATCCATGTGCCTCATGTGGGGTGGAATACGGTCGACTTCGAATTCCCATATGGCGAGTTTGCCGGCGGAAGTCCGGGCGATTTCTACTTCGACCATTCATATGCCTATCAAGTACCGCGCCATGGAATGATCGTGGGCCACTGCATCCACGGTTCACGGTTCAGCGCAGTGATCCGGCGCGACAACATCACCGCGGTGCAGTTTCATCCGGAAAAAAGCCAGTCTGCGGGGTTGCGGTTTCTGCGCGCATTCCTTTGCCAGTGAGCTCGACACGTCTCAAGAAACGCCTGGTGCCCAAGCTGCTGATCAAGCGACGGCGCGTCGGGGCAACGACGCGGCCGCTGCTCGTCACCACGCGGCACTACCGCGAGGCGCTCGATATCGGCGATCCGGTCTCGCAGGCGAAGATTTACGAAGCTCAGCTCGCCGACGAGCTGGCGGTGCTGAATATTGATCCAATGGTCAGCGGCGACGACGACACGCTGCTTGTACTGATCGAGCGGCTCGCGACCGAGACCTTCATGCCGCTGACGGTCGGCGGCGGTGTTCGTAAGCTCGAGGATTTCGCACGCCTCCTCGAGCGCGGCGCGGACAAGGTTTGCATCAACACGGCGGCGTTCCTGCAGCCGCAGCTCATCAGTGAGGCGGCAAGCCGGTTCGGCACGCAGTGCGTCGTCGTTTCCATGGATTTCCGCACCGATCCGGGCGGTAGTGCGATGATTTATCTGCGTGGCGCGAGCGAGCGATTGGAGCTCGGTGTGGTCGAATCTGCGGTTCGGGCCGCACGGGCCGGAGCCGGGGAGATCCTTCTGACCGACGCGGACCGCGATGGCACTGGGGAGGGGCTCAACTGCGCGGTGGGTCGGGCAGTCGCCGACGCCGTGCCAATTCCGATCATCCTCTCTGGAGGCTGCGGGCGCGCCGAGCATTTCGTGGAAGGGTTCCAGCAGGGCGGAGCCGAGGCGGTCGCTGCCGGCACGTTCTTCTGTTTTCGTGACCAGAATCCCATGCAGACGCGCGCGCACATCCGCAATGCCGGCGTACCCATACGGATGGAAACCTGATGCACCGTGAGTCTACGCCCCGATGGCGCGGCGCCGGCGTCGAGCTGTTTCTGCTCGAGCCCGGGCAGGTGACCGATGCATACGTTCGGTGGCTGAACGATGGCCAGGTCAACCGTTACCTGGAGAGCCGCTTTGCGGTGGCGGATCTGGACTCGACGCGGCAGTTTGTAGCGACCGCCCTGGCCAGTGCCGTGACCCTGTTCCTCGGCATCCGAAGTCTGTTGCTCGACCTACATGTCGGCAACATCAAACTCGGGCCCGTCGATCGCCATCACGGTCTCGGCGAGATCGGCATCATGGTGGGAGATCGTGCCGCCTGGGGCCGGGGTATTGCGACCGAAGCGATCGGCCTGATGGCGAACATTGCCTGCGAGGAGTTGGGTCTGCGCAAGCTTACGGCGGGCTGCTATGCTTCGAATGTCGGGAGTGTGCGTGCATTCTGCAAGGCGGGCTTCGCGGTCGAAGGCTGTCGCAAGGCGCACTTCATGCTGGACGGTCGGACGGAGGATCTCCTGCTGCTCGCCCGTTTTATCGGGCCAGACTCAGGGAGCGCATGAGCCTCGCGGCTTTGCTGAAAATCCTTTCACGCGCGAGAGCTGCGGAGTTGCCGGTCAGCTGACGCCGAGGCTCGAAGCGCGACGGACACTCCGCCTCTGACCGGTGGCACGAAATGTCGACCTTGAAACTGGCGCTGGGCATCTGGCTCATGCCGCTGCCAATCAGCCTGATCCTGGTCTGCACGGGGCTGCTGCTTAAATTGACCGGGCGCCGGCGAGTTGCTGGCGCGCTGATCGGCGGCGGCATCATTGTTACCCTGGCTGCAACCGTTGGTCCGATCGCCAACGGTCTGCTCCGGCCTCTGGAGACGCGCTATTCCGCGGTCCTCGACGCGTCGGCCCTGTCATCCGCCCCGCGGTACGTTGCCGTCCTCGGCAGCGGTTACTCTCCGCGGGAGGCCCTGCCAGTGACGGCTGCGTTGGACGGAATTGGCGTCGTCCGCCTGGCCGAGGGCATCCGACTTTTCCGCCAGCTGCCGGGCGCGCGACTCATTCTGTCGGGTGGTCCGGTTCGGGACCAGCCGCCGGTCGCGCGCGGCTACGCGCTTGCGGCGGCTGCGCTGGGCGTGCCGGCGGCGGCCGTGATTCTCAGCGATAGCGCGGGCAACACCGGCGAGGAGATTCGCGCCCTGCGCGCGCAGGTGGGTGATGCCACGGTGCTGTTGGTAACCTCCGCGGCGCACATGCCGCGGGCGATGGCACTGTCCCGCCAGGAGGGACTGCACGCCATCGCGGCGCCCACCGGCAACCTCACGCGCGCGGGCGGCCCGGGGGAGTTCTGGCTGGCGCTACCGTCCGGCACGTCCCTGCGCAAGAGCGAGACGGCTCTGCACGAGTACGAGGGACTGCTGGCGCTCGAGCTGGGGATCGAGTGATGGCCGCGACGGATGCGCGGACCGAGGTAGCGCGCGGTTGAGCACCGTGCTGCGCTACCTACGTACGCTGCAGTATCTGCGGCCCACTCAGGTGATCGCGCGCGCCTGGTTCGGGTTGCATCGCCCGCGGGCCGACACGCGCCCGGCGCCGGCGACACGGGCGGTGGCGGGCGCCTACCAGGCGCCGGTGGCCGGCACGCCTGCGCTCGTGGCCGCCGGGCGGTTTCGCTTCCTCAACGTTGAGCGCGACTGCTGCGCGGCCGGCGACTGGCAACCACGCGGCGTCGACAAGTTGTGGATCTACAACCTGCATTACTTCGATGACCTGAATGCCCGCGAGGCGACGGCGCGTCGTCTCTGGCACCGCCAGCTGCTCGAGCGCTGGGTGGCCGAGAACCCAGCGGGACACGGCGACGCCTGGGAGCCCTTTCCGCTCTCGCGCCGCGTCGTCAACTGGGTGAAGTGGACGCTGCGCGGCGAGGAGCTGCCCGCAGCGTGCCGCTCGAGCCTGGCCGTCCAGGCCCGCTGGCTCCGCGGCCGGCTGGAATATCACCTGCTGGGTAATCACCTGCTCGCCAACGCCAAGGCGCTGGCGCACGCTGGGCTGTATTTCGCCGGACCCGAGGCCGAACGTTGGTATTCCCGCGGCATGCATATCATCGAGCGCGAATTGCGCGAGCAGGTGTTGTCCGACGGCGGGCACTTCGAGCGCAGTACGATGTACCACGCCTTCGTACTCGAGGACCTGCTTGATCTCGTCAATCTGCTGCGTGCCTACGGGCGGGCGCCGCCTGCCGATTGGCTCGCGGTAATCGGGCGCATGCGGCACTGGCTCAAGGTGATGACTCACCCGGATGGCCAGCTCGCTTTCTTCAACGATGCCGCTTTCCAGATCGCACCCTCATCCGCGGCGCTCGAGGCGTTCGCCGCGCGTCTCGGTCTCGAGGCGGTTGCCGATCCACGCGAGCGCCTGACGGCGCTCGAGCCGAGCGGCTATGTACGCGCGCTCGCCGGCCCGGCGTACCTGGTGTGCGACTGCGCACCGCTGGGACCGGACTACCAGCCTGGTCATGCGCACGCGGATACGCTGAGTTTCGAGCTGAGCCTCGCGGGACGACGCGTGTTAGTCAATTCAGGCACTTCGCGGTATGGGACGGACCTGGAGCGGCAACGACAGCGGGGTACCGCCGCACACAACACGGTGATCGTGGACGACCAGGATTCGAGCGAAGTCTGGGGGGGATTTCGCGTCGCGCGTCGCGCCCGGGCGCGCCTGCGGGCTGCGCACGCGACACCCTCCGGGGCGCTGATCGCCGGCAGTCACGATGGCTACCGGCGGCTGCCGGGACGCAACGAGCACTGGCGGCGGTGGCACCTGGAGGAGCATTCGCTGCACATCGGAGATCGCGTCAGCGGCCACTTCCGTACCGCCGCGGCGCACTTTCATCTTCATCCGGACGTCGGCGTGCGGGTTGTGAGCGAGCGCGAGCTCGAGCTGACCGGCACGGACGGCACGTGCACGCGGATGACCTTCGCGGGCGCCGCTGCCGTCGAGGCGCGCCCCTGTCACTGGTACCCGGAGTTCGGCCTCGCGGTGGCGCACCGCTGTGTCGTGGCGCGGTTCGCCGGGAACACGCTCGCCACGCACCTGCAGTGGGGTTGAAGACGGTGCGGCTCCTGGTTCTCAGCTTCTACTACAGTCCCGACCTCAGCGCCGGCTCGTTCCGTACGGTCGCGCTGGTGAAGGCGCTGTGCGAGCGCGCGCCCTCCGGCACCGCGATCGATGTGGTGACGACGGCGCCCAATCGCTACGCGAGTTTCTCCCGCGAGGCGGCGCACACCGAGACGACTGCCGGAGTCGCGATACGCCGCATCGCGCTGCCGGCGCACCACAGCGACATTCGCGGCCAGTCGCGCGCCTTCGCCGCCTTTGCACGCGGCGCGATCGCGGCGGTCGCCGGGCAGGAATACGACCTGGTGTATGCGACATCGTCGCGCCTGATGACCGCTGCGCTGGGCGCGTGGATCGCGCGCCGCAAGCACGCGCGGCTCTACCTGGACATCCGTGACATCTTCGTGGACACGATTGCGCAGGTGCTGCCGCCGGTGGCGGCGCGCATCGCACGCTCGCTGTTCGCACCGCTCGAGTCGTGGACGATCGGGCGCGCGGATCGGGTCAATCTCGTTTCGCCAGGTTTCGAGCAGTATTTTCGCAGCCGCTACGGCGAGCGCTCGTTCGCCGCATTCACCAACGGCATCGACGAGGAGTTCATGACGGCTGCGCCGGCTGCGGCGCGCCCGGCGCGTGGGGGCGTGGCCACGGTGGTATACGCCGGCAACATCGGCGCAGGCCAGGGGCTGCATCAGATACTGCCGCCGCTCGCGGCTGCGCTGCGGGGCCGCGCGCGCTTCGTGGTGATCGGCGACGGCGGGCGGCGCCGGGCGCTGGCAGCGGCCCTCGAGCGGGCAGGGGTGGACAACGTGGAGCTGCGCCTGCCGGTGCCGCGCGCGGAGCTCATCGGTGCGTATCGCCAGGCGGACGTGTTGCTGCTGCATCTCGGGCGGCAAGCGGCGTTCGAGAGAGTCCTGCCCTCGAAAGTGTTCGAATACGCGGCTCTCGGCAAGCCCCTGCTGGCCGGCGTCGCCGGCTACGCAGCGCACTTCATCCGCGAGCAGATCGACAATGCGGCCGTGTTCGCACCGTGTGACACGGCGGCGGCCGTGCGGGCCTTCGAGTTGCTCGACCTGGCAGAGCGTCCGCGTCCCGGATTCGTGGCCAAGTACGCGCGCGCGCAGATCAGCGCAGCCCTGGCGGACGACGTGCTCGCGCTGGCGCGCCGCGGCACCTGACGGTGGCGACATGACACGCGTGCTGGTCACCGGCGCCACCGGCTTCATCGGACGGCAGCTGTGCGAGAATCTCGCCGCGGCGGGATATCGGGTGCGGGCGGCGCTGCGCAGCGATCGCGCCGTGCCGGCCTGTATCACAGAAAAAGCGGTAACCGGAGACATCTGCGGCGCAACCCGCTGGGGGGCGGCACTCGAGAACGTGGAGCTGGTGATTCATGCCGCTGCCCGGACGCATGTACTCTACGATAGTCCGGCGAACTCGAGGCTCTACATGGAAACCAACACGGAGGGGACGCAGGCGCTCGTGGCGGAGGCGGCGCGACGCAGCATCCGCCGTTTCATCTACCTGAGTAGCGTAAAGGTCAACGGCGAAGGGCGCGGCGAGCGCCCCTACACCGCAGCCGATGAGCCGCAGCCGCTCGACGCCTATGGCAGCTCCAAATGGCTCGCCGAGCAACGCTTGTGGGAGACCGTGGCCCGCACCTCGCTACAAGCCGCCGTGGTACGGGCGCCGCTGGTCTACGGTGCGGGAGTAGGCGCGAACTTCCTGCGGCTGCTTCGCTGGATCGATCACGAGCGCATATTGCCGCTGGGCGCCGTCAGGAACCGGCGCAGCCTGGTGAGCCTGTGGACGCTGTGCGATCTGTTGACGCGTCTGCTGGATCATCCCGCGGCGGTCAACGGCACGTGGATGGTCGCCGACGGCGAGGATATCTCCACGCCCGAGCTGGTGCGGCGTCTCGCGCACCTCATGGGCCGGCGTGCGCGGCTGCTGTCGGCTCCGCCGTCGCTGCTGCGACTAGCGGGCGCACTGGCCGGCAAGGGAGCCGAGATGCGCAGGCTGTGCGCTTCCCTCACTGTCGACATCGCGTCGACTCGCGAGCGGCTCGACTGGACGCCGCCGCTGTCAATGGATGCGGCGCTGGCGCAAACGGTCGGCTGGTACCGGTCCGAGGGGCGCACCTCACGATGACGGTGCCCGCATGGTCGCTGGAGATGATGCTGCCCGTCTCGGCCCTTGCTGCGGCGGCGCTGCTCACCGAGCTCATGCGGCGGATCGCCGTGGGCAGCGGTGTCCTCGACGTACCGAATCCCCGCAGCTCCCACGGCGTGCCCACGCCGCGCGGCGGGGGAGTGGCGATCGTGCTCGTGACCACCGCGGGTCTGACGGTACTGGCGCTGCGCGGAATCCTCCGCCCGGACCTGCTGTACGCGCTCGCCGGCGGCGGCATCGCGGTAGCCCTTGTTGGGTTGATCGACGACCGTCGCTCGTCGTCCGCCCCCGTGCGCCTGAGCGTGCACTTCGCCGCCGCGCTCTGGGCACTGTGGTGGCTGGGCGGCTTGCCGCCGCTGCGTGTTGGGACTCACCTGCTCACGTCCGGGTGGCTGGGATACCTGTTTGGAGCCCTCGGTATCGTATGGGCGATCAACCTGTTCAACTTCATGGACGGCATTGACGGGATCGCCGCCTCGGAGGCGATATTCGTCGCGGTTGCCGCAAGTCTGGCGCTTTCGGTCAACGCGGGGATCGGCGCGGCGGCGCTGACCTTCGCTGCCGCCTGCGGCGGATTCCTGGTGTGGAACTGGTCGCCCGCCCGCATCTTTCTCGGGGATGTCGGCTCGGGCTACCTCGGCTACGTGATCGTGGTGCTGGCCGTAGCGGCCACGCGGGACAATCCGGCGGCCCTTTGGGTTTGGCTGATCCTCGGCGGCGCATTCTTCGTCGACGCCACAGTGACGCTGGTGCGCCGGACCCTGAGAAATGAGCGCGTTCATCAGGCCCACCGCAGCCATGCGTATCAGTGGCTCGCGCGGCGCTGGCGTAGCCACGGCAAGGTCACCGTTGCGTTCCTGACCGTGGATCTCCTGTGGCTGCTGCCCGCCGCGCTCATCGCGGCCCACCGGCCAAGCTACGCGGTCATGGCGGTGATCGTGGCATTTGCGCCGCTCGCCATCCTCGCCCTTGCCGTGGGCGCAGGCCGCCAGGAGGCGCAATCCGTGGGTTCATGAACCCAGCGTGAACGCGGTCTGCTGACACCAGCGAGTGCCCGTGGTGCGTCAACCGAGGTCGGCGTATGGCGTTGGGGCTGGAGACGTTGCAGTAAAGCAATGTAACGCGCCGTCGATTACCACGGCCGTTGTCTCTTACCCTGCTGATTGCTTTACAATAACGGCCAATTTGCGACCGACCCGCTGACAGCGTCCATAGGGAAGGTGACGAAACGGGTCCAAGGGTGGAGGTGGCATGAGGGAAAAAAGCGCAGCCAGAAGGCCTGCGTCCTGGGGCAACTCGGCTGCCGCCGCGATCCTCGCGCTCCCCCGTGAAACCAAACGTCTCGTCATGGCGACGGCGGACGCCATCGCGATTCCGACGGCCCTGTGGGCCGCGCTGGCACTGAAGTTCGACCGCCTCGACCCACTGTTGGACCGGACCTTTGCCCATTTCGCGGTGGCGATAGTATCGGCGCTGTTCTTCTTCTGGGTCTTCGGGCTGTATCGTGCGGTCATCCGCTTCATGGGACTCAAGGCGATGACCACGGTCATTGCCGGCGTGAGTCTCTCGGTGCTGGTGCTGGCTGCATTCGACCGCCTGGTCGCGCATCACCAGATTCCGCTGTCGGCGCTCGGGATCTATTGGGCGCTGGCGCTGCCCTACGTGGGAGGCAGCCGCTTCGTGGCGCGTTACCTGTTCCTGCGCCGCTCCGGGGCCAGGGGCACCGCCGCGCGTGTGGCAATCTACGGGGCTGGGAACGCCGGCGCGCGCGTGTGCTCGGCACTCCTCGGCGGTCCGGACTTCGAGCCGGTGGCGTTCATTGACGACAAGAAGTCGCTGCAAGGCAGCAGCATCAACGGCCTCGCCGTTTACAGTCCTGAGTCGCTGAAAGACCTGGTGAGGCAGCGGCGCATCGACCGCATCCTGCTGGCGTTGCCC
Source organism: Steroidobacteraceae bacterium (assembly GCA_035481975.1). Classification (GTDB taxonomy): domain Bacteria; phylum Pseudomonadota; class Gammaproteobacteria; order Steroidobacterales; family Steroidobacteraceae; genus 13-2-20CM-66-19. The sequence continues at coordinate 20,353 of DATHRC010000027.1, read as the reverse complement.
TCGGTTTCGCGCCGCCGGCGGCGCGAGATCCTGGTCCAGCTCGAGCCGCTCGGCGTCCACGTTCAGTCATTGCCCAACCTTTCGGACCTCATCTCCGGGAAGGCGCAATTCAACGATCTGTGCGACGTCGACGTGAGCGACCTGCTCGGCCGCGACCCGGTGCCGCCACGGCCTAAGTTGTTCGGCTCCTGCATCCGCCGCAAGTGCGTGCTGGTGACCGGGGCGGGCGGGTCGATCGGCTCGGAGCTGTGCCGCCAGATCATACGGCTCGGGCCGAGCCGCCTGGTGCTGTTCGAGATGTCCGAGCTCGCGCTCTACAACATCCAGCGCGAGCTCGAAGAGGTCTCAGTCCACGAGAAGCTCGACGCGGAGATCGTGCCGCTGCTTGGCAACGCGCACCACCGCCATCGCGTGCGCGAGGTGCTCGCGACCTTCGGCGTGCAGACGGTCTACCACGCGGCCGCCTACAAGCACGTGCCGATCGTCGAGCACAACGTGGTCGAGGGCATCCACAACAACGTCATCAGCACCTGGTACACGGCGGAAGCCGCGCTCGAGACAGGGGTCGAGACCTTTGTGCTGATCTCGACCGACAAGGCGGTGAACCCGGCGAATGTCATGGGCGCCACCAAGCGCCTGGCCGAGCTGGTGCTGCAGGCTCTGCAGGAGCGCACCACGCACACCCGCTTCTGCATGGTGCGCTTCGGTAACGTGCTGGCATCCTCCGGCTCCGTGGTGCCGCTCTTCCAGGAGCAGATCCGGCGTGGTGGACCGATTACGGTGACCCACCCCGACGTCATCCGCTACTTCATGACGATACCGGAGGCGGCACAGCTGGTGGTGCAGGCCGGTTCCATGGCGAAGGGCGGGGATGTATTCGTGCTCGACATGGGCCGACCGGTGCGTATCGATGACCTCGCGCGGCGCCTGGTGAATCTCATGGGACTCACAGTGCGCGACGTCCACAATCCCGACGGGGACATCGAGATCGAGTACACCGGCCTGCGCACGGCGGAGAAGCTGTTCGAGGAACTGCTGATCGGCTCGAACGTGACCGGCACCGACCACCCGATGATCATGCGCGCCATGGAGCACCGGCTGTCGTGGCTCAAGATGCAGCAGATCCTCAACGAACTGCTCGTGGCGCTGGCGAGCTTCGATTGTCACCGCGCGCTCGCGCTGCTCACCGAGGCCGTCGCCGAGTACCAGGCGGACGCGGAAATTCGCGATTACGTCTGGACGCGCAAGGCCGTGCTGCCGCACGCGCCGGCCGCCAAGGTCGCCGACTTCGCGGCCAAGCGGCGCCTCTCGGAAGCGGCTAAACCCACGCAGGGGCAGAACCCGCTCGCCTAATCGAGGCCGCGTCTGCAGACTGCACCTTCGGTGCTTGAGCCGTGCGCGGGCTTCCTTTAGGCTTTGTCACTTTCTCCCTTATCACTCAAGAACTTAACTCATGCGCGTCACCATATTCGGCTCGGGCTATGTAGGCCTCGTGACAGGCGCCTGCCTCGCCGATGCCGGCAATCACGTGATCTGCGTGGACGTGAACGCCGCCAAGATCGAGCGGCTGAAACGCGGCGACGTGCCGATCCACGAGCCGGGGCTCGAGGCACTGATCCGGCGCAACGCCGAGGCCGGCAGACTGGAGTTCACCACCGAGGCCGCGAGGGCCGTCGAGCACGGGCTGTTCCAGCTCATCGCGGTCGGCACTCCCCCCGGGCAGGACGGCTCGGCGGATCTGAAGTACGTGCTCGCCGTGGCACGCAGCATCGCGACCCACATGAGCCGCTACTGCATCGTCATCACCAAGTCGACCGTGCCGGTGGGCACCGCCGACAAGGTGCGCGCGCAGCTCGCGCGCACCCTCGAGGAGCGCGGCGCGAAGGTCGAGTTCGACGTGGTGTCGAACCCCGAGTTCCTGAAGGAGGGCGCGGCCATCGGCGACTTCATGAAGCCCGACCGGGTGGTCATCGGCACCGACAATCCGCGCACCACCGAGCTGATGCGCGCGCTCTATGAGCCGTTCATCCGCAATCACGACCGGCTCATCGTCATGGACATCCGCTCCTCGGAGCTCACCAAGTACGCCGCCAACGCGATGCTCGCCACCAAGATCAGCTTCATGAACGAGCTGGCGAACATCGCCGAGCGCCTCGGCGCCGACATCGAGAAGGTGCGCATCGGCATCGGCTCGGATCCGCGCATCGGCTACAGCTTCATCTACCCCGGCACCGGCTACGGCGGCTCCTGCTTCCCGAAGGACGTGCAGGCGCTGATCCGCTCGGCGCACGAGGCCGGCCACGAGCCGCAGCTGCTGAACGCGGTCGAGTCGGTCAACACGCGGCAGAAGGAGGTGCTGTTCCGCAAGATGCAACGGCACTTCACCGCGGGTCTGGCGGGCCGCACGCTGGCGGTGTGGGGCCTGGCGTTCAAGCCGAACACCGACGACATGCGCGAGGCCCCGGCGCGCACGCTCATCGATCTGCTGCTGAAGGCCGGCGCCGCGGTGCGGGCCTACGACCCGGTGGCGGAGCCCGAGGCGCAGCGCCTGTACGCCGGCGTCGCCGGACTCACCCTGACACGCAACGCCTACGAGGCGGTGCAGGGCGCGGATGCCCTCGCCATTGTCACCGAGTGGCAGGAATTCCGCAGCCCGGACTTCGAGCGGCTGCGCGAGCTGCTCAAAACACCGGTGATATTCGACGGCCGCAATCTCTACGATCCGGCCATGGTGAGCCGCTTCGGCCTCACCTACTACGCCGTCGGCCGCGGCAAGCTGCTGGCCGCGGCCTGAAAGCGCCGCGCAAGGTCGCCACGATGCTCACTCCAGTCATTCTTTCCGGCGGCGCCGGCACGCGGCTGTGGCCGCTGTCGCGCGAGCTGTATCCCAAGCAGCTGCTGGCGCTCACCGGTCCGCGCACCATGCTGCAGCAGACGGTGCTGCGCCTGGAGGGCCTGGGCGCCACCCCGCCGGTGATCGTGTGCAACGAGGCGCACCGCTTCCTGGTGGCCGAGCAACTGCGGCAGCTCAAGGTCACGCCGCGCGCCACTATCCTCGAGCCGTTCGGCCGCAACACCGCGCCGGCGATCGCCCTTGCCGCCCACGCCGCGCTCGTCGGGCTCAGCGCGGATGCCGCCGCCGCCGACCCGGTGCTGCTGGTGCTGCCGGCTGATCACGTGATTCACGACGTGCCGGCGTTTCAGCGCGCGGTGCGCGTGGCGCTCGGTGCGGCGGAGGCAGGCAAGCTCGCGACCTTTGGCATTGTCGCCAGCGAGCCCGAGAGCGGCTACGGCTACATTCAGCGCGGCGCACCGAGCGGCGGCGCCTTTACGATCGCGCGCTTCGTGGAGAAGCCGGACGCCGCCGCGGCGCGCGAGTTCGTCAGCTCGGGCGACTACTACTGGAACAGCGGCATGTTCGTGTTCCGCGCGCGCCGCTACCTGCAGGAGCTCGCCCGCTTCGCCCCGGAGATGGCGCGCATCTGCGAGGCGGCGTTTCGGGCCGCGCGCGCGGATCTGGATTTCACCCGCATCGAGGCGGCGAGCTTCGAGAAGTGCCCGGCGGACTCGATCGACTACGCCGTCATGGAGAAGACCGCGGACGCGGTGGTGGTGCCGCTCGCGGCCGGGTGGAGCGACGTCGGCTCGTGGTCGTCGCTGCACGCGGCGAGCGAAGCTGACGCCCACGGCAACGTCACGCACGGCGACGTGCTGAGCGAGGATACCCGCGGCAGCTACCTGCACGCCGAGAGCCGGCTGGTGGCCGCGGTCGGGCTCGAGGACCACGTGGTGGTCGAGACCAAGGACGCCGTGCTGGTCGCGCCGAAGAGCCGCGTGCAGGACGTGAAGAAGCTGGTGCTGCAGCTCAAGGAACGCGGCCGCTACGAGCACTCGCTGCATCGCGAGGTGTTCCGCCCCTGGGGCAGCTACGACAGCATCGAGAACGGTGCGCGCTTCCAGGTGAAACGCCTCAAGGTCAAGCCCGGCGCTACGCTGTCGCTGCAGATGCATCACCACCGCGCCGAGCACTGGGTGGTGGTCGCCGGTACCGCGCGCATCACGCGCGGCGAGGAGGTGTTCCTGCTCGAGGAGAACCAGTCGACCTATATCCCCATCGGCGTCAAGCATCGCATCGAGAATCCGGGCATGATTCCGCTCGAGATCATCGAGGTGCAGTCCGGGTCGTACCTGGGCGAGGATGACATCGTGCGCTTCGAGGACGCCTACGGACGCAAAGGGACGACGAGCTGAAGGCCATGCGTAATCTCGATTGCTTCAAGGCCTACGACGTACGCGGGCGCATTCCCGACGAGATCAACGAGGCGCTCGCCTATGACATCGGCCGTGCCTACAGCGCCTTCGTCAAGCCGCGCCAGGTGGCGGTCGGTTACGACATCCGCCTCTCGAGCCCGCAGCTGGCCGCAGCCCTCAAGCGCGGCCTGATGGACTGCGGCGTCAACGTGCTCGACATCGGGCTGTGGGGGACGGAAGGCGCGTACTTCGCGACCTTCGCCGAGAAGCTCGACGGCGGCATCATGGTGACCGCGAGCCACAATCCTCCCGACTACAACGGCATGAAGTTCGTGCGCGAGGAGGCGCGGCCGATCAGCGGCGACACCGGCCTGATGGATATGCGCGCGGCGATCGAGCAGGGCCGGCTGCCGGGCAGGGCCGCAATCACCGGCAGCGAGCGAACGCTGGACATCCGGCCGAAGTACCTCGAGCACCTGCTCGGCTACGTGAAGGATGCCCGCCTCGCCAAGCTGAAAGTGGTGGTGAACCCGGGCAACGGCGGTGCGGGCCTCATCATCAATGCGCTGGAATCGCACCTGCCGTTCGAGTTCATCAAGGTCAACGCCGTTCCCGACGGCAAATTCCCCAATGGAGTCCCCAACCCGATGCTCGAGGAGAACCGCGCCGCCACCGCGGACGTCGTGCGTCGCAGCGGTGCGGATGTGGGACTGGCGTGGGATGGCGACTACGACCGCTGCTTCTTCTTCGACGAAGGCGGGCGGTTCATCGAGGGCTACTACCTGGTGGGCCTGCTGGCCGAGAGCTTCCTGCAGCAGGAGCCCGGCGGGCGCATCGTGCACGATCCGCGCCTCACCTGGAACACGCTTGACATCGTGCAGCGCTGCGGCGGCACGCCGGTGCTGTGCAAGTCGGGGCACGCCTTCATCAAGCAGAAGATGCGCGAGGTGGACGCCGTCTACGGCGGGGAGATGAGCGCCCACCACTACTTCCGCCGGTTCGCCTACTGCGACAGCGGCATGATCCCCTGGCTGCTGGTGCTGGCGGTGATCAGCGCGCGCGGCCAGCCGCTGTCGGCGCTGGTGGGGGCGCGCATGCGGCTGTTTCCGGCGAGCGGCGAGATCAACCGGCGCCTCTCAGGGGATACGACATCGATCCTGGCACGGGTGCGCGGGCACTACGAGCCGCATGCCCGGGCGATCGATCTCACCGACGGGCTGTCGATGGAGTTCGAGCAGTGGCGCTTCAACCTGCGCGGCTCCAATACCGAGCCGCTGGTGCGGCTGAACGTCGAGTCCCGCGGCAGCGAGCCGCTCATGCGCGAGAAGACCGCCGAGGTGCTGAAGCTCGTCGACGGGTGAGGGCACCTGCCGTGGCGGCGGGCACCTGCCCTGGCGGGTGTGCGTTGCCTCAGATCGCGTCTGGGAAGAGGCGTGTCCGCAGGCTCTGCGCGGCGCGCCCCGCGGTATGCCCATCCCATAGGGCCGGCGGGCGTCCTTTGGGCCACTTCCCGGCGAGCGCCTCGCGGGCCGCCGCGGGCAAATCCTGCGGTTTGCCGAGACGATTGGTGCCCTCGGAGAGGGTAATCGGGCGCTCGGTATTCTCGCGCAGCGTCACGCAGGGAATCCCGAGATAGGTGGTCTCCTCCTGCACACCGCCGGAATCGGTGATGGCGATGGTGCAGTCCATCACCAGCCTCATGAATTCGATGTAGCTCAGAGGCTCGCTGACGATGATGGCGGGTGCGCCCGCAATCGGCTCGAGCAGCGCGAACTCCTCCAGACGCCTGCGCGTGCGTGGGTGCACCGCAAATACCACCCTGAGCTCGCGCGACAGCTCGACCAGCGCCTGCACCAGCCCGGCGAGCTGCTCGCGCTCATCGACATTCGAGGGCCGGTGCAAGGTTACGACGGCGAAGGGCCCGGCGAGCCCGAGGCGCCTGGGCGTATCTGCCGCCGCGATGCGCGGCCTCAGCATCTCGAACGAGTCGATCATGATGTTGCCGATGCACTCGATCCTCTTCGCCGGGATCCCTTCGGCGAGCAGGTTCGCGTCCGCGTCCTGCGAGGGCGTCCACAGGAGGTCGCTGATCGCATCGGTCACCAGGCGGTTGATCTCCTCGGGCATCCGGCGGTCGCGGCTGCGCAGCCCCGCTTCCAGGTGCACGACCGGGATCCATGCCTTCGCCCCGACCAGGGCGCACGCGGCGGTCGCATTCACGTCGCCGACCACGACGATGGCGTCCGGGCGCTCGCGCTGGCATACCTGCTCGTATGCGATCATGGTGCGGCCGGTCTGCTCGGCATGCGTGCCGCTGCCGATTCCCAGATGGTGGCTGGGCTCGGGCAGGCCCAGATCGCGGAAGAAGGCCTCGGACATGCTCGCGTCGTAGTGCTGCCCGGTATGCACGATTCCCGGGTTGCACCAGTCCTCGCGCACCAGGGCATGGTAGAGCGGGGCCACTTTCATGAAATTGGGACGCGCGGCGGCGACCAGGTGGATGATTTTCGGCCTCAAGAGGGCGCGCTCCTCAGCGGGTAACGCCCGCGGACTGGCCGGACTGAGAGGCCCGACATGCTGCCGACGTATACATAGGGCTAAACTTCCCGACCGACCGGTCTGGCGGCGGGCAACTCTACCGCGGCGGACTCATGTCTGCACACGGAGACACTGGTCCGGTATAGGATCGGCAGTTAAGTTCCACCGTTCAATCACTACAGGGAACAGCCATGGCGCTTTGGAAAGACTCGAACACCGGAACCGGCCCCACCCCGACGACACCGGGAATTTCCCCCTCGCCAGCGCACCCGCGGGAGCCGGAAAAGACCAATGTGGCGCCGTTGAGCCCGGAGACCTCCCGCCGCGCCGCCCCCGTGCAGCGCACGGAAATGAAGGAATCCCATATTTCCTCGGACCTCATGATCGAGGGCAAGATCAGCGGCTCGGGACACGTCCGCATCGCCGGGAAGTTCAAGGGCGATGTGCAGGTGGACGGAAATGTGAGTCTCGATGCCGGCGCGCGCCTCGAGGGGCACGTCAAGGCGAGCGTCGTCTGCGTGGGCGGGGAGCTCATCGGCAACATCGAGAACGCGAAAAGGGTCGAGCTGCTGGAGACCGGCGTCATCAACGGCGACGTGAAGGCGGGCTCGCTCACCGTCGCGGCCGGCTCGCGCATGCGCGGCCAGGTCGAGTTCGGTTACGAGGGCGAGACGCGCGCCAAGAGTGAGACCAAGGGCTTCGGGAACGCATGAACGTCGCCTCTCGCCCGGTCCCGGCGGGCAAGACGCGCACGTGTCCGCACTGCAAGGCGACGATTCTCGAAAGCCTGAGCATCTGCCCGGGGTGCCTGCACCACCTGCGCTTCGATCAGGAAGCCGCGAAGCGTCAGGTGGCCGCCACTTCGGCGCTGCGCGTCGAGGGGGTGATCCGTCACCCGCCGCTGGAAGAGCCCTGGGAGTATTTCGTGGTCATCTCGGTCCGCAACGATCGCGGTGAGGAAGTGACACGCCAGGTGGTGAACGTCGGCGCGCTGCAAAGCACCGAGAAGCGCACCTTCACCCTTTCGGTCGACGTGATGCCGCCGCAGGGTGCGGGCGCTGCCAACGGCGGCCGGAGCCCCGGCACGCCGCCCCCGGCCACGGCACCCAAACGCTGAGCGGCCGCCTGCGGGCGCGCCGCGGCGGGCTCAGAAGCTCTTCTGGGTCGTCACCAGGAACTGCACACGGGCGATGCCGCTCATCGCCTCGAAGGGGAAGGCGACGTCGACGTGCACGACGCTGCCAAAGCCTGACCGGGAATTGCCAAAGCGCAGCCCGAAGCCGGCATCCTTGAGCAGTCCAAGGTTTGGCGGCGCGAGCGGCCCGGTCCCCCACACCCGTCCCGCATCGAAGAACACCGCGGCACCGACGCGCACCAACCGAAACGGATACCAGTCCGTGAAATAGCGCTGCTCCACCGTCCAGATCGCCCGCGCGGTGCCGTCCTGGTACCGCAGCGGATAGCCGCGCAGGCCGTTGTCGCCGCCGAGCAGAATCTGATCGTCCACATCCAGCCGCCAGCCCTTGGTGCCAAGGAACGTGGTGAAGAACAGCCAGTTCTTGCTCTGCTCCACGTAGTAGCGCAGCGATGCGTCCAGCAGGCCGTTGCGCAGCTGCTCGCCCGTCACCCGTCCGGAGAAATCCCCGAACAGCAGCAGGGTGGAGCCGCCCTCGCGAAAGCCCTTCGAGGCGCTGCTCTGAAAGATGAGCGCGCTCTGGCTCGAGCCGAAGGCGGTATCCGCATAGCCGGCGCGCACACTGGCGGCGGTGCCGATGTAGAAGTCCTCGGTGCGCGCGATCTCGTCGTGATTCCACAGCTTGAGAAAATCGTCCTGCACCAGATCGAACTGCACCCACGGCCAGGCGAACTTGCGATCCTCGGGAATGAGCGTGGGACCGGTCCAGCTGCTCACCGGCGCGAAGGCATGCTCGTCGTAGGTGACGCCGGTGCTCCAGCGGCGTACCCAGCCGTTCTGCAGCCCCTCCGACAAGCCGCCGAAGATCTGCGCGCCCTGGTGCCGGTCCTGGAACTGGTCGATGATCTGGCCGCGATCCCAGAGCGAATCGGTCTGCATGTCATGAATGCCGTAAACGCCGGCGGCCCAGCGTGTGTCGAGCGAGTAGAAGGGTTGCTGCACGGTGAATTCGCGCTGGTAGCCATCGCTTTGCTGCCCCCAGGTCGCGCCGGCCGAGACCCAGGTGCCAAAGGCATGCTGGTCGCCCACGCTCACCGACGAGGTGCTGCGATCGATGCTGTTTGTGTGCGACACGGACACGTCGGCGCCGGTACCGAGAAAACTGATGTCCTCGAGCTGTACGCCGGTGGAGTTGCTGCCGCCGCTGCGGTGGAAGTTGAAACCCGGATTCAGTGTCCACACGTCCTTGGTCGTCACCCGCACGTCGACCACGCCGTCGTGAAAGCTCACCGCGCGGATCCAGGCGTCGTAGAAATAACCGTCGGCCCGCAGAATGCGCTCGGACTCATCGAGCAGGCGGCGCGAGTAGCGCTGCCCCGGCTTGAACAACAGCTGCTGGCGTATGACCCAGGAGCGGGTTCGGTAATGCAGCCGGTCGGCGAGACGGAACAGCCAGGTGTTGTCCTTGGGGTCATCGAGGTTGAAGATGTTCTGGTTATCGACCAGGACCTTGCCGATGAGGGCGCCGGAGGCTTCGAGCTCCTCGTCCGAAGGGACGCCGGGGATCTGCCGGGGCGGCCCGTAGGATGGATAGGGATGAGCGTTGTAGCCACCGCTGCCGGCACCGGTCGGAGCCGCAGCGTCGCTTGCCTCGGAGTCAGCGCCCGAAGGCGCGGCGGCGTAGTCGACGGTGCCTAAACTCCCGGCAGCGCCCGCCTGCTCTGAATCGTCGGCCGCGCGCGTAAGGCCCGGGAGGAGCAGCAGTGCGCAAACCGCAACACCTTGCACCCTGCGGGACGACGGCAGCGCCATGCCGATCAAGGCCTTGGGCGGCCGCTGTCGCAACCTCTGCATCGCTGCATTGTGCGCGCCATCCTACATGGGGACCGCTGCGACAGATCGCAGTTCGACGGTCGGGGGTGCCTGCCGTGACAGACAGCAAGCCCGAAAGAGTCTGGCTTGACAAGCGACCCCATTTTCTTACCGAAGCACGGCGGTCGGGCAAGGGTGTTTGGACTAAAACTCCGTAGGAAGGCAGGGGTGGCGGCCGTCCTACTGGCCGTGTGAGGTTCGCCGGCAGCGCCGGGTGCATCGGCCTCGGTGGACCCCGCCGGCCAAGCCGCAGCTGGCAGCGGTCGACACGCGTCGCTGTTGGTGTTTGCGGCGGCATCTTATGAATGATGCGCCGGAGGAGGTCGATGCCGCCTTCACCGCCCCGACCGGCATCCCGGTGCAGGCTTCGTTCGCCGCGAGCTCGCGGCGCGCGACGAGGCGTTTCTGAGCAGTGCTGCGGCGAGCGCGGTGATTGTGCGCCGCGGCTTGCGGGTGCGGCAGTCGCCGCGCGAGCCGTGAGGGCGCGCGCGGCTTGACGTGGACGCCGTCTTCAGAATCTGCCGTTCTGAAAGTCGACGAATGCCTGCTGCAGCTCCTGCGGCGTGTTCATGACGAACGGTCCGTACTTCGCGACCGGCTCACGCAGCGGCCGCCCGGCCACCAGGATCGCCCGCGCGGTCCGACCGTCGCTGCCCGCGCTGACACCGGTGAGGCGCACCTGTGATCCCTCGCTGAGGACCGCAAGCTCCTGCGTACGCAGCGGCTGCGCATCGGCTTCCGCGCCCACCCCTATCGATCCTTCGAACACGTAGAGGAACGCCGCATGATCCGGCGGCAGTGCCTGCACGAACGTTGCGCCCGGCTCGAGCGCAATGTCGAGGTAAGTCGGCTCGGTCGCCGGCTGGGAGATCGGGCCGGCGACGTCCGCGACGCGACCGGCGATCACCCGCACGCTCACACCCGCAGCCGGCGTCGCCGTGGGAATGAGCGCCGGACCGAATTCCTGGTACTTCGGCGCGGTCATCTTGTCGCGCGCCGGCAGGTTCAGCCACAGCTGAAAGCCGCGCATGCGCCCTGCCTGCTGCTCGGGCATTTCCGAGTGCACCAGGCCGCGCCCGGCGGTCATCCACTGCACGCTTCCCGGGACCAGAACGCCCTCGTTGCCGTGATTGTCGCGGTGACGCATGCGGCCGTCGAGCATGTAGGTGACCGTCTCGAAGCCGCGATGGGGATGATCGGGAAAGCCGGCGATGTAATCCTCGGCCTTGTCGGTGCCGAACTCATCGAGCAACAGGAATGGGTCGAGGTCGGGCAGTTGCGGCTGCCCGATGACGCGGCGCAGCTTCACGCCTGCGCCGTCGGAGGTCGGTATGCCGGTGACGACGCGCTGAACCTTGCGCGTTGAAACGCTGGTGCCGCTCATGGATTCCACCTTGGCAAAGGGTTGCGAAGATCTCCAGGACATGGGGACATTGTCGGCCGCAATCAACTGCAGCGGCTTCAGGCCGCGCGGGCGCTCGGGGCGAGGATGGCCGCTCGCGCCGCGCTCAAGGCCGCTTCGCGATGCTGCGGGGAGATCGCCAGTCCCTCGGCGCGCACGAACGTCACCTCGCTGATGCCGAGGAATCCGAACAGGAACTTCAGGTACGACTCGGCGAACTCTCCGGGAGCGCCCGGTGCATATATACCGCCGCGCGTCGCGGCGACGATCACTTCCTTGCCCGCCGCCAGCCCCTGCGGACCGCTCGCGGTATAGCGAAAGGTCTTGCCCGCAACCGTGATGCGATCGATCCACGCCTTCAGTTGCGAGGGGATCGTGAAGTTATAGAGCGGCGCTCCGATCACGACGACATCGGCGCCCAGGAATTCCTCGAGCACTGCCGCGTTGGCCGAAGTCTCGAGCGCTTCGGTCCGGGTGAGGCCTCGCAACGACAGATGCGGCAGCTCCTGCGCGGCCAGATCGCGGTAGGTCACCTTCGCGTCGGGCCGCGCGGCCGTCCGGCGGGCCACGATTTCCCGAGTGAGCGCGCGGCTCGCGGACGCCTCGCCCTGGATACTCGAATCGATGTGCAGCAGCTTCATGAGATGTCCCGGTAGCCGTCCTGAGGACTTTGATAAGGTTAATACATGGGACGAATCAGCGGTATCCGGGTAAAATGGAACTCATTGTTCCATATTCGTCACCAATGGAGGCCGGTATGCAGCCCCTGGAAGGGCTCTACTACTTCACCCAGGTGCTCGAGCACGGCGGCTTTGCGCGTGCGGCACGGGCGCTCTCGATCCCGAAGTCGCGCCTGTCACGCCACGTGATGGCGCTCGAATCCACGCTCAACGTGCGCCTGGTGAATCGCTCCACACGGCGCTTCGCCGTCACCGACGTCGGGCAGGAGGTCTACCGGCACGCGACCGCCATGCTGGCGGAAGCCGACGCTGCGGTCGAGGTCGTCGAGTTCGCGCGCGCGGAGCCGCGCGGCACGCTCAAGGTGAGCTGCCCCATCGCGGTGGCGCAGTCGGCGCTGGCGACGATCCTGCCTGAGTTTCTGGCGAAATTTCCCGCGGTGCGCCTGCAGCTGCACGTGAGTAACCGCCGCGTGGACGTCGTGAGCGAGGGCTTCGATGTGGCGCTGCGCGTGCGCTCACAGCCTTCTGGCGAGGACGGGCTGGTCATGCGGGTCTTTTCCCAGGTGGACGAATTCCTGGTCGCGAGCCCCGCGTACCTGCAGCGCGCCGGCGAGCCGGGCGATCCGACGCAGCTCGCCGCGCGCGACACGCTCGACTACGCGGGCGAGTTCGACCGCCGCCCCTGGGAGCTCGCGGGGCCCGAAGGACAGAGTGTGCGCGCCGAGCAGGCCCCGCGCGTCGTCTGCCACGACTTCGTGGTGCTGCGCGCCGCAGCGCTCGCCGGTCTGGGGATCGCGCGGCTGCCCGAGTCGGTGGTGCGCGAAGACCTGCGCGGCGGCGCGCTCAAGCGCGTGCTGCCCGGATGGAACAGCCCGCAGGGCGTCCTGCACGTGGTGTTCCCGAGTCGGCGGGGCATGCTGCCCGCCGTGCGTGCCTTCATCGATTTTCTGGCGCAGAGGCTGCCGGGGATGCTGTAAAGCGCACGCAGCGCATGCCCGGCACGCTTGCCGTTCCCGCACCGGCCCCGAGGGAACGACCACACCGGGCGCCAGTGCAGGCATGATGGCGTACAGAATGCATGAACACCCAAAAATGCATGAACGCGGCGGGTGTGGCGTAAGCTCGAGCTGGCGAGCGAAAGGATGGTTGCAGGTCAGCGAAATGGGTGTTGCAGCGCTCTTAGTGGAGCGAAGGCCAGTACAGAGGCGCCCGTCGAGTGCAGTGCGCAGACTCGCCTGGCTGATCCTGCTCGCCTGCGGCACGCACGCTGCCGCGTACGGCGATGACACCGATCCGCCCGGGCGCGCCGCGCGCCTGAGCGCTGTCGAGGGATCGGTGTCGCTACAGCCTGCCGGCGTAGCGGACTGGACCGCCGCCACACTCAACCGGCCCCTCACCAGCGGGGACCGGATGTGGACCGATCAGAGCTCGCGGGCGGAGCTCGATCTCGGTGGGGCCGTGATCCGCCTCGGCAGCACGACCGGGTTCGCCTTCCTCGGCCTCGATGACGCCGTGGCGCAGATGCAGCTCACGGGCGGCACGCTCATCGTGCGCGTGCGGAACATGGACGCCGGGCAGGTCTACGAGATCGATACCCCGAACCTGGCGCTGTCGCTGCAGCAGCCGGGCGACTACCGCGTCGAGGTGAACCCGCGCGGCGATGCGACCGTCGTGAAGGTCAGTGATGGTGCGGTCCAGGCGGTGGGCGGCGGCCAGACCGTGGCGATCGGCGACCAACAGCAGGTGGTGTTCTCGGGCACCACGCAGCTTGCCTACGATGCCCGCAATCTCGGGCCGCCCGATGACCTCGACGGCTGGTCCACGACTCGCGAGCAGCAGGTGGAGGATGCGGCTTCCGCGCAGTACATGCCGAGCGATGTGCCCGGCACACAGGACCTCGACAACAACGGCACCTGGCAGGAGACGCCCGAGTACGGCTACGTGTGGACGCCGACCACGGTGAGCGTGGGGTGGGCGCCTTACCGCTACGGCCGCTGGATGTGGGTCACGCCCTGGGGCTGGACCTGGGTGGACGCTGCGCCCTGGGGATATGCCCCTTTCCACTACGGCCGCTGGTTCCCGTGCCACGACAGCTGGTGCTGGGTGCCGGGCCCGCGGCGGATGCGCCCGGTGTACGCACCGGCCCTCGTCGCCTGGGTGGGCGCACCGACCGCGGGCGCGCCGGGTGCCTTCGGCAGCAACGTCGGCTGGTTTCCGCTCGGTCCCAACGAGGTGTACGTGCCGCCCTACCGCGTGAGCCGGGGCTACGCGCGCATCGTGAACGTCAGCAACACGCGTCTCGTCAGCAACACCTACATCACCCACATCTACGAACAGACCGGGCCGCCGCCGCACTACACCAACAATCGCGTGGACGCGGTGACCAGCGTGCCGCAGAGCGTCTTCACGTCCGCACAGCCGGTGGGCGCGCACGCGGTGCGCCTGGCACCGGCGCTGCTCACCGCCTCGCTGGTCACGGCCGCAGCGCCCGCCGTGCCTCCGAGCCGCCAGAGCGTGCTGGGTCCGAGCGAGAGCCGCGGCATCAGTCGTCCGCCGGCCGCACTGCTGCAGCGGAGCGTCGTCGCACACCGGCCGCCGCCGCGCGCGCCCGTGCCCTTCGATGATCAGCTCGCGGCCATCGAGGCCAACGGCGGCCGGCCGCTGGCGCGCGGGGAGCTTGCGCGGCTGCAGCCTGCAACTGCCGATGCGTCCGTGCGCGCGGTGGCGATTGCCGGCCCGGTGGTGCACGCCGGCGCGGCGCAACCTGCGGTGGCAGGCGGGCGTGCTGCGGTGGCGCCTCCGCCGGCGGCGAGTGCAGCGTCAACGTTCGCCGAGCGCGAGAGGATCCTGCAGCACCCGCAGATCCCGGCCCCGCCGGACGCGAGCTCCGCCAGGCCGCGCGCGAATGCCTTCGTCCCGCCTGAGCTTCCGCGGGCGGTCCCGTATGTGCCGGAGCCGGGCAGCGAGCGGCGCGAGCCGCCTCCGGCCGCACCCACCGCTCAGCCGCGCGCCTTCAACGCCGACGGTGCGACGCATGCGCCCGGCAGCCCCGCGACGCTGCCGGTGTACGCGCCTCCGGTCACCCCGGACGTGGGTCAGCCGGAGAACGAGCCCCACGCCAGCGCACCGACCTACCGCGCTCCTGCTGCGACGCCGCGTGCCGCAGCACCCGCAACGCAGCGTCTGCCGCCGCCGCCACCGGGGCAGCCGCCGGCATCGTCAGCGCGCGGAGCGCGCGATTCGGCAGCGCATGGGGATCGGGAGTCGAGGGAGAGGGTGGAGCGGTGAGGATCACCGACGCCTGATGCGGTGTGATTTTCACGCCGCCAGTTGCGGACTGCTTTAGTCCTCACTGTACTGCAGAGCGTCGCGCTCCAGTTCCCTGACGAAATCGCGCACCTCTTCCGGCGAGCAAACCTTGCCGTCGAGCAGCGCCTGCAGCAGCGTTTCCAGATGCACGCGCAAAGCCACGGCAAGCACTGTCGGCGAATAGCGCTGTAATCCCGCCATCAGATCGTTGAGTTCGTCGAGACACTGCTCGACGGCACTGTCGTTGCGCGCTGCTTCGGTAAATGTCATGTGCGTCCTCCGCGGCAGGGACGCTGCAACCATACACCAGTGGCTGCGTACCTGCGGAGCGGCGGCCAGTGATGTGCGGTGTTTCTGCACAAACAGGTGGTCAATGACGATTCCAATCGACTGCCGCGTGCATAGACTGATGCCCGCCTTGCGTAACCAACACATCACTTCGAGGAGCAGTGCAGATGAACAGTTTCAAGCTCATTGCGATAGGGAACCTCGCACGCAACCCCGAGCTCGTCGCCAAGAACGAAACGAGTTACGCAAAGTTCTGCCTGGTCGGCAATGACTACGCCGGCAAGGACGAGGAGGGCGCAGCACGTGAGGTCGTGACCACCCTGTGGTTCGTCGCCTTCGGCGCAATGGGCGAGGCATTGGCAAGCAATGCACGCAAGGGAGATCAGCTCTTCATCGAAGCGCGTGTGCGGTCGAATAACTGGACGGACAAACAGGGCGAGAAACAGTATGACCACTCTTTCATCGTCGAGGGTTTTCGCTTCGGCGCCCCCGGCAAAGTCAAACGCGAAGAGCGCGACGCGCGGCGCGAACAGGAGGCTGCGCGCGTAAGCGCCGCCGGCGGCGTCTAGTGGAGGAGGGAGCATGCCGTGAATACTCATTACCTCCGACACCGCTCGCAACTGCTGATGCGCGCCGCGCTCATATGGGGAACCCCGACCCTGGCGTTCGCGCAGAGTTCGCCGTTCATGACGGGCGCCACAGCGCTGCAAACGAACATCCTCGCCTGGTTGACTCCGATCGCCATCATTCTGGTGATGGTGCTCGGAGCCATGGCGATGGCAAACCGTATGTCCTGGGGTTGGTGTATCGGCGCGATTCTCGGCATCGCCATTGCCTTCGGGGCGCCGCAGATCGTCGCGTGGGTGCGGAGCATGTTTGGAGTCTGAAGGTCCATGGGTACACGCAACGCAGGCTTGACCGCGGACCCGCTGTTCGTCGGGGCGACGCGGCCGCCCATGCGCTGGGGCGTCACCTATGCGGCGCTGTTGTTCAACATGGTGTTTACGATGGAGGCGTTCCTCCTGACCCGCAATCTCGTCACGCTACTGCTTTGCGCGCCGATTCACGGTGTCTGCGCACTGCTGTGTGCGCGCGATGCGCGTTTCTTCGATCTGGTGCTGTTGTGGGGACGTACACGCTTGCCGGCCATGCTTGGCACGCTGAGAGTCTGGCAGGCGAGCAGCTACAGCCCACTGCTGCTCGATCTTCCAAACTTCCGTGGACGGCGCAAACCGGTGGCAGTCGCGGTTACACCTGCGCTGCGGTGTGGAGTAGCGCGATGCTGAATGGCAAGCGCTTGCTGGCACTCCGTCGCGAGCGGCTTGCTGCGGAGCATATTCCGTACACCGCACATGTCGCGGGCAACGTCGTGAAGACGGTATTCGGGGACTACCTGTTGGCGTTTCGCCTGGCGGGCGCGAGCTTCGAGAGCGCGGACGATGAACAGCTCAACGCCTGGCACGAGCGGCTCAATGTCCTGTGGCGCAATCTGGCGAGCCCGAACATCGCGCTGTGGACCCATTTGATCCGCCGGCCGGAACGCGCTGCCGTTGGCGGCGCCAGCGGCAGCGGCTTTGCCGACATCCTTACGGCGAAATATCGCCAACGCCTCGCCGGCGAGACCTTGATGCTCAACGAGCTCTACATCGCCGTGTGCTACAGGCCGGCGGCGGGTCTGGCAGCCGGAGTGCTATCGCGAGTGTTGGCGCACACCAAGGCCGCACCGGCTATCGAGCTCGCCGATGCACTGGATAACTGTGCCAAGCTCGGACAGACGGTGCGCGCCGCACTGGCCCGTTACGAACCGGAGCCGTTGGGTACGTACGCCTGCAGCGATACATGGTGCTCATCACTGCTCGAATACCTGGCACTGTTGGTGAACGGTGAGTGGCGGCGCGTGCCGCTGCCGGTCGGACCGGTCAACACAGCGCTGGCGACCAGCCGGATGCTGTTCGGCACGGAAGCTATCGAGTACCGCATGCCTGCCGCAACCCGTGTCGCTGCGATGCTCGGCATCAAGGAGTACCCGACCCCCAGTAGCGTGGGCATGTACAACCGTCTGTTGTCGGCGCCCTTTCCGCTGGTGCTTACGCAATCGTTTGCATTTCTGTCACGCGCCGCAGGTCAGGGACTGCTGCAACGACAATATTGCCGTCTCATCAACGCCGGCGACTTCGCCGTCTCACAGGCGGCGCAATTGAAGGAAGCGCTCGACGGTTTGACGAGCAACGATTTCGCCATGGGCGATCACCACCTCTCACTACAGGTCTTCGCGGATCTCGATAGTGAACACGGCCCGGAGGGGGACAGCTGGCGCCTGAAAGTGCTCAACGATCACGTGGCGCTGGCGCGCAATCTCCTCGGCGACACCGGCATGACGGTGGCCCGCGAGGACCTGGCGATCGAAGCGGCCTTTTGGGCGCAGCTGCCGGGCAATTTCGCACTGCGGCCGCGCAAGGCCCCCATCACCTCGCGCAACTTTGCAGCCATGGCGCCGTTTCATAACTATCCGGTCGGCCGTGCGACGGGCAATCACTGGGGGGAAGCGCTCGCCCTGCTGTGCACCAACGCGCGCTCACCCTATTACTTCTCGCTGCATGCGAGTGATCCCGCGGATCCCGACGGGGGCAGTCGCAAGGATACCGGGCATACGTTCATCTGCGGACCCACCGGTTCCGGAAAAACCGTCTTCATCGGGTTCCTGATTACCGCCCTGCAGCGCCATGGTGCAACGCAGGTGATCTTCGACAAGGACCACGGCCTCGAGATCCTGGTGCGCGCGCTCGGCGGTGAGTACTTCGAGCTGCGGCACGGGATACCCACGGGATTCAACCCGCTGCAGCTGCCGCAGGACGCGGTGCACCTGGAGTTTCAGAAATCCTGGTTGCGGATGCTGGTGAGACCTCCGGGCAGCAAAGCGCCCTCAGCTCGCGAGAGCGCCGACCTCGATCATGCTTTGCGGGGCACGCTGGCACTCGATCCTGCGGCGCGGCGCCTGTCGCGGCTGCTGGAGTTTCTGGATGCGACAGACCCGGAAGGAGTGTATGCGCGGCTGGCCCGCTGGTGCGAGTGCGCACAGGGCGACTATGCATGGGTGTTCGACAATCCCGCGGATTCCGTGGCAGCGAGGCTCGGCGATCACCACCTCATCGGCTTTGACGTAACGGAATTTCTCGGGCATCCGCTGATCCGTGCGCCAATCACCTTCTATGTATTTCACCTGGTACGTCAGCTGCTCGACGGGCGTCGGCTGGTCTGCTGGATGGACGAGTTCTGGCGACTGTTGGCCGATCCGGCCTTCGAAGGCTTTGCCAAGGACGGCCCCAAGACGTGGCGCAAGCTCAACGGCGTCATGTGCCTCGCGACACAGAGTGCCAGCGACGTGCTGCAGAGCTCCATCAGCCGCACCATCATCGAGCAGACCCCGACCAAGGTGTTCTTTCCGAACGTTGATGCCAACGCCGAGGAGTACACCCAGGGCTTCGGTCTTAGCGAGCGCGAGTTCAAGCTGATCAAGGAACAGCTCGAACCCGGTTCACGCACTTTCCTGGTGAAGCAGGGGCATCACAGCGTCGTCTGTCGGCTGGATCTCAGGGGCTGCGAAGCCGAGCTTGCAGTAATTTCCGGCCGCGCCCGTCACCTCGAACGCATGCGGCGACTGGTCGCGGCACGCGGTCCGGAGCCGCTGCATTGGTTGCCTGCATTCCTCAGCGAATGCAGCGGGGAGTGATCGTTGTCAACCATTTGAACGGAGAGATCCCATGTCAAACCGCAACACGTTCGGTATCCTCGCGCTCGCGACCTTGCTTACCGGCTCGCCGGCTGCACATGCGCAGTTCGCCGTTATCGACGTGGCGTCGCTGACGCAGCTTATCTCCGAGGTACAGACGCTCGAGCAGCAGCTGGCCACGGCGCACAGTCAGCTTTCGCAGGCGCAATCCGAATACCAGTCGATCACCGGCGCTCGCGGCATGCAGCAGCTACTGGCCGGCACGTCGCGCAACTATCTGCCACCCGATTGGGGAACACTCCAAAGTGCGCTCCACGGCCCGGGCGGATATCCCACCCTGGCGGGAGACGTGCAAGGAGCGCTCCGCGCGACAGTGGTCCTGTCGGCGACGCAGCTCGCGGCCCTCCCGCCCGCGGCCGGCACTCAGTTGCAGAATGGACGGCAGTCAGCCGCATTGCTGCAGAGCGTATCCCACGAGGCGCTTGCCAATTCCAGCGGCCGCTTCGCGGCCATGCAGCAGCTGATTGATGCCATCGGCCGTGCCGATGACCAGAAATCCATCCTCGAGCTGCAGGCGCGCATCGCCGCGGAACAGGGAATGCTGCAGAACGAAAATACGAAGCTGCAGGTTCTGTACCGCGGACTGCAGGCGCAGCAGTGGGCGAACGCGCAGACCGTACGCGAGCTGACCGTGGCGGGACACGGTCAGTTCGCGGGCCGATTCCAGCCGCATCCGTGAGCGCGAGGAACCAAGGTGGGATTTTTCGAGACATTCTGGACGTGGCTGAACGGGCAGCTGGCGAGCTACATCGGAACCAATACCGCCCGTGTGGCCGAAGCATTGGAGCCGGCAATCGTCACTGTGGCAACCGTGTACGTGATGGCATGGGGTTACCTGCAGCTGACCGGACGTATCGATGATCCGTTCTTCGCCGGCCTCAAGCGGCTGATCACCCTTGCAATCGTGCTCGGCGCCGCGCTGCACCTGTGGCTGTATAACTCGCTGCTCGTCGACACGTTCTATCAGGCACCCGCACAGCTGGCGGCCGCGGTCGTAGGTGCCCAGGACCCGGTTGCGACGATCGACCAGATCTGGACGCGCGGCGGTGCGGTGGCCGACTACCTCTGGAACAACGGCGGTCTCTTCA
>DATHRC010000026.1:0-61561 GCA_035481975.1 Steroidobacteraceae bacterium | reverse complement strand
ACTGAACTATCAAGAACGGGCGCTTGCCCTGTGTGCAGCCGACGAGAGCGCCTGCAAGTACCAGCGTGGCTACGGCAGCAAACCTAGCGACGATGCATGGCCTGGTGCGCATGGCGTCTAACGGTGAAGTTGAGGGGCCGCGCGTATGCGGCCGATTGGAGCCGCGGGCGCATACTGCCTTCCCGCGCCCGCGGCGACACTACCGCGCTTCACGGTCCCCTCCAACGATTGTTAGATGTCGATCCAGGCATTGCGCACGCACGGTACAGCCGGTAAAGCGGGAAAAACGAAAGAGGGACGGCCGACAGCAACATACCAAGTAGGGACCCCGCGATGACGCGGGGAAGTTCATCAGCTGGGGTTCTGGCGGCGAGCGGGATAAACCAGTAAACGTGAAGCTGACCTACCAAGAAGATTACGCCGTAGCAGATCAGGCAACCAAGGCCAACGAACAGACGCGGTCTCAGTAGGCGCTTGCGCTTGATAATCGCGATGGAGATTGTGAGAGCCGGAGGCCACAAAAGTGTCGACCAATACGACGCCTGGGTCATAAAGCGCATCTGCGCCGAGGGATCGCCAACTATGTCAGGGATCGACATCTAACGGTGAAGTTGAGGGGCCGCACGCAGGCGTCTGATGCGCGCCGCCGGCGCATACTCTCTCCAGGCGCCGGCGGCGCGGAACCACATGCGCATCACGGCCCCCTCCAACGATTGTTAGGAGTCACGGTGATGTCGCCGCGGTGGAATTCCGCGAGGGTTGGCCCGAAGAGGGCCGCCTCACGAGTGTGAGTTCCCACGCGAAGTGGTGATCGTATGCGTCCGCCCGTACAAGGTTGAGGTCCTTCACTCCAATGCCGAATCGGCGTCCAGGCTCACCGAGCAGCTCGTGATAAATGATCTGCTGGTCCAAGGGGGGTGGATCAAAGGGCGGGCCGTGTCTCTCCACGTAGCAGAGACAGCCGACAGAGTTGCAGAACACGCGAGAGATCGTAGGCCTTTCTGCATACCTGTTGTGGATCAGGTGGCGCAACTCGCGTTCGAACTCGTACGACCAGCGGTCATCCCCTGATCGGGGCTTTGACGCAATTACCCAAGCCAAGGTGCGTGCGCAAGCTGCGTCAGGCGCGGTGCCGTGGCCGCCCGAGCTACACGAGGGGGGGTCGGGCGGCGCCAAAGCACGCTGAATCCATTCAGGAGCAAAACCTGCCTCAACCGGATCGTCAGAGGGGGACGTCGGCATCGAAGCCGGTATCGGATCGCTGGTCTTGACGGTATTCCAGTCGATAGCTCGCAACGCCTGAGCACCGGTCAAAGTCTGGGTGAAACCCATCGGGGCAGCCGTTAACAGGCAGACCAGAACCGCAAGCCCGAAGAACTTTGATGGGCGGGAGAACGTCGGCTCCTGCGCAACCTCGACGGTGACCAATGTCGGCAATTCCGTGACTCCTAACGGTGAAGTTGAGGGGCCGCGCGACCACGCCGGCGAGGCGACGCGGGCGCAAACTGTCCCCAGGCGCCCGCGGCGCGTAACCACCCGCGCATCACGGCCCCCTCCAACGATTGTTAGACGTCATGGTGGCGAGCTCTGACGTTCACAGACAGCCAGGTGGCTGTATCCGACCGCGACCGATGCATAAAAGCGATGGAATCCATTGACGAGCTTGAAGCGATAGGGGCCGGTGCTTGCTGCCTCGACCTGGACTGGCGGCAGCCTGCATTCCGGCGAGCGAAATGCGAGAAGGATGGGAACGAGCTTGTATTTGCGGAAGGCGGGCGTTCCGGCCGAGCGCTGAGGAGGCTCCAGCTCGACGAGCGGCACAACCTCGACCGTCTGGTCGCGCGGGATCGCGTACGGGTAGTAAGGACTCAGCGGCTTGAAGTCATCCATCTCGCAAAAGGTCCACCAGTCGCGTGGAATTTCCTGCTGCATAACCAACACTGAGGCGTCAGATCCCATGACGTCTAACGCCGCGCTTGAGCGGCCGCCCAGAAGCGTGTCCAGTGCGACGCGAGCGCATACTTTCTTCCTGCGCTCGCGGTGCACCACCACAAGCGCATCACGGTCCGCTCCAAGCAGTGGTTAGAGGGACTGCCGTCACCGCCAAACGAAGCCACCCAAGTCACTTGGCACTGCCCCACCGCGCGCCTGCGCGCAGCTCCAGCGCCCAACGAAGGGCGCTTACCGAAGCTGCCGAGGCTGATCCTACCGCTTCCGTAGCGGCGCGCCACCGCTGCATATCCCGCCAAGTACCCGGCACTGAGTTAGGTCTAGGACGCGGATGGCCTTGCCCACGCGCCGCGGCAACGAAGGGTCTTCGAGGTCAAGCGAAGTGCAGGCGCCTGCTTCAGAGTTTCCCCGAACAGTCCCTCTAACGGCGAAGTTGAGGGGCCCCGCAGAAGCGCCAATCAAGCGCCTCGGGCGCACACCGTCTTCCCGCGCCCGCGGCGAGTAACCACCAGCCGTTCACGGAGCCCTCCAACGATTGTTAGACGTCGGCCTCATTTGAGAGGTATTCCCATGACCGTTTCATCGTCCCTTTCCGTGAGCCACAACGAAAGACCTGGGCGCGTAATGCCCGCCGGCCGATTCTCGCCCCTGCGATTTATGTAGTGAAGCAGTTCCGCTCGAGCCTCCGCAATCGCGGCATCCAGCCCCGGCAATGTGGGATTCGCCAGGGCGGGACCAAAGTAGCTGACGACAAATCCGCCCGACGTCTCATACATAAGAGCGACAAGGGCGTCGTCAGGTTGAGCCGACGGTCGCAAGATTCTTGCCTCAGTTCGACAGGCCTCGAGGTTTCCACAGAATTGAATAGAGAAGCCGTGCGTCACAGCAACGCCCAAGCGAAGGCATCCACGCCTGCCCCTAACTGCATTGATTCAAGTCCGGTGACCTCACAACCGCCGACGTCTGACGGTGAAGTTGAGCGGCCATACAATGCCGTCTGCTCAGCGCCTCCGCGACATACCCGCGTCTGAACCAGCTGCCGCGTGTCATGCGCTCTCAGCGGTCCCTGGGGCAGGAGCGCGTGTCCGCGCCGTTCGGCGCTTGCGCGACGCAATGTCGACGGTTGCTCATGAGGACCACGCCTCTGGCCCGGAGCGCTAGCGACTCGCCTCTCCGGGGCGCGTGGGAACGCCGGGTGGCGTAGTTGGCGGCCGGCGGATGATGCTCGTCGCCATCGTGACCACCGCCGCCAGATCGGAGAGATGACCAGGCACGACGAGCGTCGTGCTCTCCTTGGCCATCTTGCCGAACTGGCGCACGTACTCTTCGCCGATGCGCAGCTGCATGGCTTCGATGCCGCCACGCTCGCTGAGCGCGCCGCCGACCCGGCGCAGGCCCTCGGCAGTGGCGGTCGCGACCGCGAGAATGGCCGCCGCCTGCCCGTCCGCCTCGTTGATCTGCTGCTGCTTGTTGGCCTCGGACGCCTTGATGACGCGCTGCTTGTCGCCTTCCGCCTGATTGATCTTCGCGTCCCTTTCGCCCTCGGAGGTCAGCACCACGGCGCGCTTCTCACGCTCGGCGCGCATCTGTTTCTCCATGGCCGACAGCACATCCTTGGGCGGGGTGATGTTCTTGATCTCGTAGCGCATCACCTTCACGCCCCACGCGACCGACGCCTTGTCGAGCTCCGCGACCACATTGGCGTTGATGATGCCGCGGGCCTCGAAGGTCCGGTCGAGCTCGATCTTGCCGATCTCGCTGCGCAGCGTGGTCTGCGCGAGCTGCGCGATGGCGAAGCCGTAGTTGGTGATGCCGTAGGAGGCCAGGTGTGGATCCAGCACCTGCATGTACAGGACCGCGTCGACCCCCACCTGGACGTTGTCGCGTGTGATGCAGATCTGCTCCGGCACGTCGAGCGCCTGCTCTTTCAGGCTGTGCCGGTAGGCGACGCGCTCGACGAACGGAATGAGGATGTGGAAACCGGCCTGGATCGTGCGGCTGTACTTGCCGAGGTTCTCGATGACGTAGGCGCTTTGCTGCGGCACGACGGTTGCCGTGCGCCAGACCACGATCACGGCGATCACGGCCAGGGCAATGAAAACGTAGGAGGTGTACATGGGTTTTTCCGCAGCGGCCTAGACGTCGGGCCTGACGAGGAGGGTGAGATCGCGCACGGCGGTGATGCGTGCACGGGCACCGGTGGGCAGTGCGGTATCGCTGTCGTTACGCACGGTCCAGAAGGTGCCGCCGTACTCCGCCTGGCAGCTTTCGCCGGCCGCCAGGGGGACGTGCAGCGTGAGCACGCCTCCGGCGGGTCCGGTGTTCACGGTGGGCAAGGCGCCGCGGAACCGATGGTAGATGCGGCTGCGAAACGTCACCATCGAGACGATCGCCAGCACCGCGAACAGCGCCCACTGCAGCCACGCGGCGGGCTCGAGGGTCGCGGTTACGAGGCCCACCAGGATGGCCGCGCTGCCGATGAACACGAGATAGAACTGCGCGTTCACGAAGGCGAGCTCCGCGCCGAGAAGTATCGCGCCGGCGATTATCCAGCCCCACCAGCTCATCTGGGCGCCCCATTGGGTTGTTGGCGGATGCGCCACGTGCCGAGGACAAATTATATACGATCGTGCCGCCTGCCCGATTCATCCGAGCCACGATCTGCTTCGGGTGCGGAGGCGTGCAGTTCCGAGCGGGCAGCGGCACGAACGCTACGTCTGACGAAACGTGGCAAACACGCCGCATTTGCCGCTCGCTCCCGGCATCAGGATCTGCTTCCATCGCCGCACGAGGTGGGTGCCGTGGCGAGTTGGGCCAAACGCGATGGGCCGGTGGCCAGAGCCCCCGGGCTGCTCGCGGTCGCGCGCGAGCGGATGCGCACGCGGCACCTGGCGTTGCGCACCGAGCAGGCCTACCTGCAATGGATGCGGCGTTACCTCGCGTTTCACGAGGGACGGCACCCGCGTGAGCTGGGTGCGCCCGGGATCGAGCAATTCCTGACCTACCTCGCGGTGCGCCGCAAGGTGAGTGCCGCCACGCAGAACCAAGCGCTGCAGGCGCTGCTGTTCCTCTACCGCCAGGTGCTCGCGATCGAGGTGCCGTGGCTGGACAACATCACGCGTGCCACGACTGCCAAGCGGCTGCCGGTGGTGCTGACGCGCGTGGAAGTGGCGGCGCTCCTGGTGCAGCTGCAGGGCACGCCGTGGCTGGTCGCGAGTCTCCTTTACGGCAGCGGGCTGCGACTGATGGAAGCGCTGCGGCTGCGGGTGAAGGATCTGGCCCTCGAGCGCGGCGAGCTCATCGTGCGCGAGGCCAAAGGCGGCAAGGATCGCATCACCATGCTGCCCGCATCGCTCGAGCTCGCCGTGCGTGCGCATCTTGCGCGGCTGCGCGCCTGGTACGAAGAGGAGCGGCGGCGGCAGCAACCGGGAGTCTCGCTGCCGCGCGCGCTCGAGCGGAAATATCCGCAGGCGAGCACGCTATGGGGCTGGCAGTACCTCTTCCCCTCCGGTTCGCTGTGCCGCGATCCCTGCACGGGGTTTGCCGTGCGGCATCATCTGCACGAGAAGGCCGTACAGCGCGCCGTCGCGGGCGCGGTGCGCAAGGCAGCCCTCACGCAGCCGGCGAGCTGCCACACGCTGCGCCATTGCTTCGCGACGCACCTGCTCGAGGACGGCTATGACATCCGCACCGTGCAGCAGCTGCTCGGGCACGCGGACCTGAAGACCACCATGATCTACACCCACGTCATGACCAAGGGCGCGAACGGGGTTCGCAGCCCGCTCGACCGGCAGACGCTGTCGGCGCCGGCGCCGCGCTCCGGGTCCGAGTCAGCGCCCGAATCAGCGCCGCCGCGCGGTGGCGCCTGAAAAGCCGTTCTGCCGCCAGGCCTCGTAGACCACGAGCGCGACCGCATTCGCAAGATTCAGGCTGCGATTGTCCGGGCGCATCGGAATGGCGAGCTGCCGCGTGCGCGGCACTGCCGCGAGCACCGGCGGCGGCAGGCCGCGCGTCTCGGGGCCGAAGAGCAGCGCATCGCCCGGGCGGTAGCGCGGCGCGCTGTAGGGGCGCGTTCCGCCGGTCTCGATGCTGAAGAGGCGCGCGCCGGCGAGCGCGGCGAAGCAGGCCGCAAGGCTCGCATGGACGCGCACCTCGGCGAGCTCGTCGTAATCGAGGCCGGCGCGGCGCACGGCTTTGCGCGTCAGCTCGAAGCCAAGCGGCCGCACCAGGTGCAGCGTGCTGCCGCAGTTGGCCGCGAGGCGGATGACGTTGCCGGTGTTGGGCGGAATCTCCGGCTGAAACAGCACAATGTGGAACATGGCTCTGCGATAATGCTCTCGTATGGCGACGGTCACACCACACGCCTCCGCGAGCGGAACGGCGGCGCCGGCCGCAAGCCCGCTGCGCCTGCAGTTCTGCGGCCTGGACTTCGCCTCGCCGATCGTGCTGCTCTCGGGCTGTGTCGGCTTCGGCGAGGAGTACACCCGTATCGAGGGCTTCTCCAACCGCGACGCCGGCGCCATCGTGCTCAAGGGCACGACGGCACAGCCGCGGCTCGGCAATCCGCCGCACCGGGTGTTCGAGACGCCCGCCGGGATGCTGAACGCCATCGGGCTGCAGAACCCGGGAGTCGATGCGGTGGTGCGCAACATCCTGCCGCAGCTCGACTTCAGCGAGACGCGCTTCATCGCCAACGTCTGCGGCTCGACCCTCGAGGAGTACGTCGAGGTCACGCGGCGCTTCGATGCCTCGCCGATTGACGCCATCGAGATCAACATCTCCTGTCCGAACGTCAAGGAAGGCGGCGTCGCCTTCGGCAACTATCCCGACATGTCGGCACAGGTGGTGGCGGCCTGCCGGCGCGTCACGCGCAAGCCCCTCATCACCAAGCTGTCGCCCAACCAGACCGACATCCGCGAGAACGCGCGCCGCTGCATCGAGGCGGGCACCGATGCGCTCGCGGTGATCAACACCATCATGGGCATGGCGATCGACGTCGACGAGCGCCGCCCGGTGATCGGCAACGTACAGGGCGGACTGTCGGGGCCTGCGATCAAGCCGATCGCGCTGCTGAAGGTGCACCAGGTCTATGAAGTCGCCGGACCGCACCGCATCCCCATCATCGGCCAGGGCGGCATCCTCAGCGCCACCGACGCGCTGGAATTCATCATTGCCGGTGCCAGCGCCGTCGGGGTCGGCACGGCGCTCTTCTACGACCCGCTGGTGTGCAAGACCATTAATGAAGGCATCGCCGCCTATCTGCACGCGCACGGCCTGGCGAGCGTGAGCGCGCTGGTCGGCAGCCTGCGCACGGTGAAGGACGTCACGGATTGCGCGGTTTCAGGCTAGCGCTGCTCTCCCTGGTGGCGAGCGGGGCCGGCGCGCTGGGCGGTGCAGCCGCCGCTGGCCCGGCCGACGACGAGCCCGCCGCCAGCGGGCGCGCCGTGCAGATGCGGCTCGCAAGCGACGAGCAGTCGCAGGGGCGCGCCGATGCGCCGCTCACCCTGGTGGAATTCACCGACTACCAGTGCCCCTACTGCCGCCGCTTCGAGGCGCAGACCTGGCCGCTGCTGAAGCGCGACTACCTCGATACCGGCAAGCTGCGCTTCATCGTGCGCGACCTGCCGCTCGAGTTTCATGCCGCCGCACTGCCTGCCGCCGAAGCGGCGCACTGCGCGGCCGAGCAGGGGAAGTTCTGGCCGATGCACGCCGGGCTGCTGGCGAGCGGCACGCAGCTCACTGCGGAAGCTCTCCGGCAACAGGCACGCGCGCTGGGTCTGGACGTCGAGCGCTTCAGCGCCTGCACCGCCACGCGCAAGTACTCGGGCGCGATCGCCGCCAATGCGGCGCTGGCGCACTCGCTGGGCCTTTCCGGTACGCCCGCCTTCATCGTGGGCCGGGTGCACGATGGCGTCCTGCAGGGGTGGGTGCTGATGGGTGCGCTGCCCTACGAGGACTTCGACGCCGTGCTGCGTGAATTGCTGGCGGCCCGCTGAAGCTTCCACGCGAAGTGCCTGCCCGGATCTACAGCAGCCGTTGCTGTCCGCCGGCGTCCGCGGCCGGTGCGGGCGGCGGCTGCAGCCGCACCGCGCGCGGGGCGACCGCGGTGAAGCTCACCTCCATGGCGCGGAAGCGCTCGAGGATGCGCAGGTTGATGCTCTGCTGCGCGTCGGCGTAGCTCTGGTAGTCGGCGCGCGTGACGTAGTAGACCGTCTCGAACTGCAGCGCGGCATCCGTGCAGCGCAGGAGGTGACAGCGGTCGAAGCGCGTGTCGGGAGTCGCCTCGATGATCTCGCGCAGCGTGCGCGGCACGGCGGCGAGCGTCGCCACCGGTGTCTCGTAGTGCACGTCCAGCAGGAATAGCGCGCGCCGTTCCTGCAGGCGGCCGTAGTTGCGCAGCCGCGACTTCAGCAGGTCGCCGTTGGAAATGATGATCTGCTCGCCGTTGATGCTGCGCAGCCGCGTGCTCTTCACGCCGATGTGCTCCACCGTCCCCTGGCAGTCGTCTACCGTGAGCGCATCGCCGATGGCGAAGGGCTTGTCGAGCGCGATGGAAAGCGACGCCAGCAGGTCCGCGAGCACCGTCTGCACCGCGAGCGCCAGCGCGATGCCGCCGATGCCCAAGCCGGCGAGCAGCGGCTTGATCTCGACCCCGAGGTTGTCGAGCGCCAGCAGCACCGCCACTCCCCACACCAGCAGCCCGGCGGCGAACAGGATCACCTGCATCGAGCTCTTGAGGAGCGTGTCGGAAGATGAGGAGCGCGTCCGCCGCACGTCGACGCCGAAGCGCACGGCCGTCATCGCCCATAGCGCCGCCTGCATCCAGAAGAGCAGCACCAGCGCGACCGTGAGGGCGTGCTCGAGGCGCGGCGGGAAAGTGAGGTCGCGCGAAGCGAGCCACACGGCGACCCCGAGCAGGAACATCCGGCTGGTGCGTTCGACCAGCAGGGCGGCGAGCTCGATGGCCTGTACCTGGGGCAGGTGGTGCCGCGACAGGCGCCGGCGCTGCGCGCTGATGAAGCCCTTGGCGAGCGGCAGCAGCGTGATGGTGACGAGGAACACCGCCAGCGCGAACGCCCACGCCTGCAGCTCGTTGCCGAGAAAGGGCATCTGAAGAACCGCGCGCCAGTCGGACATCGGCTAAGGCTCCTGCGCGCTCCCCGTTGGGCGCGCCTCAACGGGAACGAACCTTACCGCCTTCGCGGCGGGGCGACTATTCGTCGTGCCCGATGCCGTCGTTCATGCCGTGCTCCTTCAGCTTGCGGGTGAGGGTGTTGCGCCCCCAGCCGAGCAGCTTCGCCGCCTCCTGGCGATGACCCTGGGTGCGCTTGAGCGCTACGCGGATCAGCACGCGCTCGAACTGCGGTTGCGCCGCATCGAGCAGCGGCGGCGTGCCGCTGAGCACGTGACGCTCCGCCCAGCCGGCGAGCGCGACCGCCCAGTCGGCATCGCGGCGGGTGGCGACGGGGCCGGCGAGCTCCGCCGGCAGATCGGCCAGGTGCACTTCGCTCCCCGGGGCGAGCACCGACAGCCGCCGGCACAGGTTCACCAGCTCGCGCACGTTGCCCGGCCACTCGTGTGCCGCGAGCCGCTCGAGCGCCTCCGCTGCGAGCACCTTCGGCTCGACGCCGAGCTCCTGCGCGGCGATGCGCATGTAATGCGTCAGCAGGTCGGGAATGTCCTCGGGGCGGGCGCGCAGCGGCGGTAGCTCGATGCGGATCACGTTCAGGCGGTGATACAGGTCCTCGCGGAACAGGCCCTTGGCCACGCGCTCCTCGAGATTCTGATGCGTGGCGGCGATCACGCGCACGTCGACGTGGATCGGGGTCTGGCCGCCGACGCGGTAGAACTCGCCCTCCGCGAGCACCCGCAGCAGCCGGGTCTGCAGCGGCATCGACATGTCGCCGATCTCATCGAGGAACAGCGAGCCGCCGTCGGCCTGCTCGAAGCGCCCGCGCCGCAGCGAGTCGGCGCCGGTGAAGGCGCCGCGCTCGTGGCCGAACAGCTCCGACTCGAGCAGATCCGCGGGGATCGCCGCGGTGTTGAGCGCGATGAAGGTGCGCCCGGTGCGCGGGCTGTGCTGATGCAGGGCGCGCGCCACCAGCTCCTTGCCGGTGCCCGACTCGCCGTTGATGAGCACGGTCACCGAGGAGCGCGCCAGGCGCCCGATGGCGCGAAACACCTGCTGCATGGCGGGCGCGCGCCCCAGCAGCTCCGGGATGCGCGGCGTGCCGGACTCGCCGTTGGCGCCGGCGAGCGAGCCGATCGCCGCCCGGCGCACCAACGCCACCGCCTGGTCGATGTCGAAGGGCTTCGGCAGGTACTCGAACGCCCCGCCCTCGTAGGCCGACACCGCGCTGCCCAGGTCCGAGTGCGCCGTCATGACGATCACCGGCAGCGCCGGGCGGGCATCGCGGATGCGGCGCAGCAGCTCCAGTCCCGAGGCACCCGGCATGCGGATGTCGGTGATCAGCACGTCGGGGGTGTCGCGCCGCAGCGCATCGAGCGCCGGCTCCGCGGCGTCGAAGGCGCGCGCCGACATGCCGTCGTTGCGCAGCGCGCGCTCGAGCACCCAGCGGATGGAAGCGTCGTCATCGACCAGCCAGACTCGCAGTCCATTCATGTCTCTTCTCCCAGGGGTAACAGCAGCGTGAACACGGTGCGCCCCACTTCACTGTCGAATTCAATGATGCCGCCGTTGCGCGTCACCAGGTCCTGGGCCACGGCGAGCCCGAGTCCCGTGCCATTGGCACGTCCGGTGACCAGCGGATAGAAGATCGAGGAGCGCAGGTGCGGCGGCACGCCCGGACCGTTGTCCTCGACCTGCACGCTCGCCACCAGCCGATGGATCGCAGATCCGATACTGACGCTCGAGCGCGCGCGGGTGCGCAGCACGATGCGCCCGCGGTCGCCCTGCGCCTGCAGCGCGTTGCGCGCCACGTTGAGCAGCGCCTGGATGAGCTGATGGCGGTCGAGCATGGCGTTCGGCAGGCTCGGGTCGTAATCACGCTCGATCAGCAGCGTCACGGGCGCTTCGGCGCGCAGCAGGTGATAGACGTGCTCGCAGATCTCGTGGATGTTGAGCGCGACCTTGCTCGGGGCGCGGCTGGGACCTGCCATGGAGTCGACCAGCGCGGTGAGCCGGTCGGCTTCGCCGATGATCACCTGCGTATATTCCCTGAGCGCCGCCCCCGGCAGCTCGCGCTCCAGCAGTTGCGCGGCGCCGCGCAGCCCGCCGAGGGGGTTTTTGATCTCGTGGGCGAGCTGGCGGACCATCAGGCGGCTGCCGTCCAGGCGCGCCAGCAGGTCATTGTCGCGCGTGATGCGCTGGCGCTGGGTGGTGTCGGCGAGCTCGAGCAGCAGGTGCCGCCCGGTGACCCCGGGGAGCGGGGTGATGGTCACGTCGAGGGTGCGCACCTCGCGCGGCGCCGCCGCCGGACGCACCGACAGCTCGCGGTCGGCGATGCTCTCGCCGCTCGTCAGCACGCGGCGCAGGATGCCGCGCAGCGACTCCGGCTCGTGCAGCAGATCGGTGAACGGGCGGCCGCGCGCCTTCTTCAGGCTGAACGCGAGCAGATCCTGCGCCGCGACGTTCGCGTACATGGGACACAGCTGCGCGTCCAGCATGACGATGCCGGTCGAGAGCGCATCGAGCAGGTCCGCTGGATCGAAGTGCGCGAGCGCCGACGGGGCGCTGTGCTCAGCCGCGGCCATGACGCCTCCCGGGTGCGGCGGCGTGCACCGCGACGGCCCGCAGCGCGGCCTGCCACGCCCTGCGCGGGCGCGTCAGTGCGGACGGATCGGATTCGTCGGGCTGAGGAGCGAGGGCTGGTGGACGTTGTAAGTGACGGCGGGCGTCTGGCAGAGCACCGTGCCGTCGGCGCCGCGCACCTGTGCCTGCAGCGTGTGCGTGCCACGATCCACCGGCGAGAGTGTGAACTGCGCGCCGGTCGGCTGGCCGTTGTTGAGCGGCTGGCCGTCGAGGGTCACATAGACCTGATCGCCAGGCCTCAAGACCGGGTCGCTCTGCACGGCGATGGTGATCGCATCGGTGTTGGCGAAGTCCTGCTGGTCGGTCGGTTGCACCACCGCGCAGCCCTGGTAGACGGTCAGCTTTCCCGGCGGCGCCGGCGGCGGCGTAGCCCCGCCCGACGGCGCGCTGCCGAGCTCGGAGTGCGGGAAGGTCTGCACGTCCTTCACCTGCAGCTTCTGTGCGTTCGCATGCGGCTGGTCGCTGTAATGCACCACGCCGTTCTCGTCGACCCACTTGTAGACCGTCGCGGCGAGGGCCAGTGAGCAGATGAGCGACATTAAGGTAAACGCGAGCTTGCCCATGCCACTGCAGCATAGCGCCGCCAGGCGGCGGCGACAAAAGCGGGCAGCGGCGCGCACTCGGCGCCGCCGCCCACCCTCCTGGCTCCGCCACCCACGCGCGCGGGCGATGCTGCACATCGGGCACCGCGGCGTTCAGCGAGGAGCTCTTCCGGTGCATCGTGATCAGCAGCTGTAATACAGCTCCAGCTCCACCGGGTGGGTCGACATGCGGAAACGGGTGATCTCCTGCAGCTTCAGTCCCATGTACGCATCGATGACGTCATTGGTGAACACCCCGCCGCGGGTCAGAAACTCACGATCCTTGTCGAGGTGCTCGAGCGCCATGTCGAGCGAGTGGCACACGGTCGGGATGTGCTTCGCCTCCTCGGGCTCGAGGTCGTACAGGTCCTTGTCGGCCGGATCCCCGGGATGGATCTTGTTCTGGATGCCGTCGAGTCCGGCGAGCATCATCGCCGCGAACGCGAAGTAGGGATTGGCGCTCGAGTCCGGGAAGCGCACCTCGATGCGCCGCGCCTTGGGATTGGACACCCACGGGATGCGGATCGAGGCGGAGCGGTTGCGCGCCGAGTAGGCGAGCATCACCGGGGCTTCGAAGCCGGGCACCAGGCGCTTGTAGCTGTTGGTGCCGGCGTTGGTGAAGGCGTTCAGCGCCTTGGCATGGCGGACGATGCCGCCGATGTAGTAGAGCGCGAGATCCGAAAGTCCGCCGTACTTGTCGCCGGCGAACAGTGCCCGGCCTTCCTTCTGCAGCGACTGGTGTACGTGCATGCCGCTGCCGTTGTCGCCCACCAGCGGTTTCGGCATGAAGGTGGCGGTCTTGCCGTAGCCGTGCGCCACGTTCTGCACCGCGTATTTCAGGATCTGCACCTGGTCGGCCTTGGTGACCAGCGTGCCGGCCCCGATGCCGATCTCGGACTGCCCGGCGGTGGCCACCTCGTGGTGGTGCACCTCGACCTTCAGTCCCATCTCCTCGCATGCCAGGCACATCGCCGAGCGGATGTCCTGGAAGGCGTCCACCGGCGGCACCGGGAAGTAGCCGCCCTTGACGCCCGGGCGGTGGCCCTTGTTGCCGTCGCTGTATTCCTTGGTGGAGTTCCACGCGCCCTGCACCGAATCGATGGCATAGAAGGAGCCATGCATCTCGTTGCCGTAGCGGACGCTGTCGAAGATGAAGAACTCGTTCTCGGGTCCGAACAGCGCGCTGTCGGCGATCCCGGTGGATTTCAGGTGCGCCTCCGCGCGCTTGGCAAGCGAGCGCGGATCGCGCTCGTAGCCCTGCATGGTCGTCGGCTCGACCACGTCGCAGCGCAGGTTGACCGTCGTCTCCTCGAAGAACGGATCGAGGATGGCGGTGCCGGCTTCGGGCATGAGGATCATGTCCGACTCGTTGATGCCCTTCCATCCGGCGATGGAGGAGCCGTCGAACATCTTGCCGTCGCGGAACAGGTCCTCGTCCACGAGCCGCGCGGGGATCGTCACGTGCTGTTCCTTGCCGCGCGTGTCCGTGAAGCGCAGGTCCGCGAACTTCACCTGCTTTTCTTTTATGAGCTTCAGTACGTCACTGGGTGTCATGTCGCCTCCGGGAAGGGGTAGAGCTCGCCGCTAAATCCGCGGGTCCCAAATGCGCCGCGGGACGGCGAAGTGGTCTGATATTGCAGGGCCTGTGCCAGAGTCCTCGCCACGAAGAATCAAGCGCTTATGGTCAAAGGGCGAGGCGTTTTGCACCACTGCGGTGCATGGGGAGGAAATTATTGCACCGTTTAGGTGCTGATGTCTCCAACGGGGTCCCTGCGCGCTCGGCGCCAGGGGATCGCCGCGCGTTTTTGGTGCACGGGCTTACGCTCGCGCGCTCGGCCACGCCCCGGCTCGGCGTGAAACCGGACCGTTCGAGCCGCCGTATACTCGCGCGCTCTTTAGGGCTTGAGAACAACACGCATGAAACTCGGCCGCGCGCCGCGCACCTTCCAGGAGCTGATCTTCGCGCTGCAGCGCTACTGGTCGGCGGCCGGCTGCATGGTGCTCGAGCCGTACGACATGGAAGTCGGCGCCGGCACGTTCCATACGGCCACTTTTCTTGCGGCCGTGGGGCCGGAGCCCTGGCGTGCCGCCTACGTGCAGCCTTCGCGCCGCCCGGCCGACGGCCGCTACGGGGAGAATCCGTTCCGGCTGCAGCACTATTACCAGTACCAGGTGACGCTCAAACCCTCGCCGCTGCCGATCCTCGATCTCTACCTCGGAAGCCTCGCCGCGCTCGGACTCGACCCGCTGGTGCACGACGTACGCTTCGTCGAGGATAACTGGGAGTCGCCGACGCTCGGTGCCTGGGGGCTCGGATGGGAGGTATGGCTGAACGGCATGGAGATCACGCAGTTCACCTACTTCCAGCAGGTCGGCGGGCTCGACTGCCGCCCGGTGACCGGCGAGATCACCTACGGGCTCGAGCGGCTCGCGATGTACCTGCAGGGCGTCGAGAGCCTGTACGACATTCTCTGGAGCGAC
Organism: Steroidobacteraceae bacterium; assembly: GCA_035481975.1. Taxonomy (GTDB): domain Bacteria; phylum Pseudomonadota; class Gammaproteobacteria; order Steroidobacterales; family Steroidobacteraceae; genus 13-2-20CM-66-19. Next base: position 46,777 of record DATHRC010000026.1, on the reverse strand, counting down.
ACGCCGGACGGTCCGATCACTTACGGCGATGTGTTCCATCAGAACGAGGTCGAGCAGTCGGCCTACAACTTCGAGCACGCCGATGTGCCGATGCTGCTGCGGCACTTCGAGGATCACGAGCAGGCCTGCCGGCAGCTGCTCGAGGCGAAGCTCGCACTGCCCGCCTATGAGCAGGTGCTGAAGGCCTCGCATACCTTCAACCTGCTCGATGCCCGGCGCGCCATCTCGGTGACCGAGCGGCAGCGCTACCTGTTGCGGGTGCGCACACTTGCCAGCGCGGTGGCGCGCACCTACCTCGCCAGCCGCGAAGCGCTCGGCTTTCCGCTGCTCAAGAAGCGCACGCCGGTCAGCGCGGCGCCGTCGCCGTCGGGGGCGAGCGCGTGAGCAGCGGGGCGCGCGACTTCCTCCTCGAGATCGGCACCGAGGAGCTGCCGCCGAAAGCGCTGCGGCCGCTCGGGGAAGCCCTGGTGTCAGGGCTGACCGCGGGACTGCTGCGGGGGCAGCTGTCGCACGGTGAGGTTGCAGGCTTTGCCACCCCGCGGCGCCTCGCGGTGCTGGTGCGACGGCTCGCAGCCCGCGCGCCCGATCAGCAGGTGCGGCGGCGCGGACCGCCGCTCGGCGCAGCGTTCGATGCCAGCGGCGCGCCGACGCGCGCCGCGCTCGCCTTTGCGCAAAGTTGCGGCACGAACGTGGCAGCGCTCGAGCGGCTGGAGGAAAGCAAGGGCACGTTCCTGTATTTCGTCGGCACCCGCAAGGGCGAAGAGGCCGTGCGGCTGCTGCCGGCGCTGGTGCAGGAAGCGCTCGAGCAGCTGCCCATCCCGCGCCGCATGCACTGGGGCGAGGGCCAGGCGATGTTCGTGCGTCCGGTGCACTGGGTGGTGCTGCTGTTCGGCCGGGAAGTGGTGGCGGCGACGCTGCTCGAGGTGGCCGCGGGGCGCCACACGCGTGGCCACCGCTTCCATGCGCCGAAGCCGCTCGCGTTGAGCAGCCCCGGGGCCTACGAGCGCACGCTGCGCGAGCGCGGTTACGTGCTCGCGGACTTTGCGCTGCGTCGGGCGCGCATCCGCGATGCAGTCACGCAGGCGGCCGCCGCGATCAACGGGCGCGCGCTCCTCGGGGAGGCGCTGCTCGATGAGGTGACCGCGCTCACCGAGTGGCCGGTGGCGCTCGCCGGGTTCTTCGAGGAGCGCTTCCTGTCGCTGCCGCGCGAGGTGCTGATCTCCACGCTCGAGACCCACCAGCGCTACTTTCCGGTCGAGGGCGCGAACGGCGGGCTGCTGCCGGCCTTCATCACCGTGTGCAACATCGAGAGCCGCGAGCCGGACACGGTGCGCGCCGGCAACGAGCGCGTGGTGCGCGCGCGGCTTGCCGATGCGGCCTTCTTCTGGGAGCAGGACCGGCGGCAGTCGTTGATCGCGCGCCGTCCGGCGCTCGATGCGGTGACCTTCCAGGCGCGGCTCGGCTCGCTCGGCGACAAGACCCGCCGCGTGGCGGCGCTCGCCGCCGGCATCGGCCCCGCCGCCGGTGCCGCCCCGGATGCGATCCAGCGGGCCGCGCAGCTGGCCAAGTGCGATCTGCTCACCGCCATGGTGGGCGAGTTCCCCGAGTTGCAGGGCATCATGGGCTGCTACTACGCGCTCGCCGACGGCGAGCCGCACGAGGTCGCGAGCGCCATCCGCGAGCACTACCTGCCGCGCGCGGCGCGCGATGCGCTGCCCGACACCGCCAGCGGCATTGCACTCGCGATCGCCGACAAGCTCGACACCATTGCCGGGATCTTCGCGATCGGCGGCAAGCCGAGCGGCGCGAAGGATCCGTTCGGGCTGCGCCGCGCCGCGCTCGGCGTGCAGCGTATCCTCATCGAGAAGGGGCTCGACATCGACCTGCACGCGCACATTGCGCACGCGTTGGCAGGGGTGCGCGCCGACATCGAGCGGCTGCGCACGCCCGCAGCGCCGCCGGCGGATGCCGCCGCTGCGCCAGACGCCACGCACACCGCGGCGCCGGTGGTTGCGCCCACGGTTGCGGACGAGATCTACGACTTCCTCATGGAGCGCCTGCGCGCCTACTACCTGGAAGGCGCCGCCGCCGCAGCCCCGGGACGCGCGGCGGTGACCACGGAGATGTTCGACGCGGTGCTGGCGGCGCGCCCGGCCTCGCCGCTCGATTTCGATGCACGCCTCAAGGCGCTCAGCATGTTCCTGGCGTTGCCGGAAGCCGGCAGCCTCACCGCCGCCAACAAGCGCATCGCCAACATCCTGCGCAAGGCGAACACCACGCCACCGCCGGAAGTCGAAGTCGGACAGCTGCGCGAGGACGCCGAGGTGCGGCTGTTCGATGCCATGCGCGGACTGCGCGAGGCGGTGGCCGCCGCCACCGCGCAGCGCGAGTACGCCGGCGCCCTGGGGAGGCTCGCGCAGCTGCGCCCGGTGGTCGATGCGTTCTTCGACCAGGTGATGGTCATGGACGAGAACCTCGAGCTGCGCGCCAATCGACTGAGCCTGCTCGCGCAGCTGCAGGGGCTGTTCGCGGGGGTCGCGGACCTGTCGCGACTGCCGGGTTGAGCGCGAGCGACGCAAGTGCCGGCGGCAGCCGGCGCGGGCCGCTGCTGCAGCTCGCCGGCTCGCTGTTCTTCACCGCGTTCCTGTTCCTGTGGACCTTTCTCTACGCAATCTGGTTCGTGCTCGCCTGCTGCGTGTTGCCCTTTCCGCGCCGCTTCGCGCTCGTGCGCGTCTACGCGGTGAGCGTGCTCGCGGTGCTCAGATGGAGCTGCGCGCTCGACTACCGCATCGAAGGTGAGCCGCTGCCGGAAGGCTGCCACGTCGCGTTCTGGAAGCACTCCTCCTCGTGGGAAACCATCGCCATGATGGTGGTATGCCCCCGCCAGGTGTGGGTGCTCAAGCGCGAGCTGTTGTGGATCCCGGTGGTCGGACTCGGACTGCGGCAGCTGCACGCCATCGCCATCGATCGGCAGGCCGGGCACTCCGCCGTCGCGCAGGTGCTCGAGCAGGGCAAGCAGCGTCTGGCCGAGGGCGACTGGGTGGTGATTTTTCCCGAAGGCACGCGCATGCCGGTCGGCGAGACGCGCCGTTACGGCGTGAGCGGCACGCTGCTCGCGGCCGCGGCCGACCGGCTCATCGTGCCGATCGCGCACAACGCCGGGCGCTACTGGCCGCGGCGCGGCTTGCTGAAGAAGCCCGGCACGGTGCGCGTGGTCATCGGACCCGCGATCCACGCGGCCGGCCGCGAGGTACGCGAGCTCAACGAGGAGGTGCAGAGCTGGATCGAGACCACGGTGCGCGGACTTTTCTGAGCGCGCCCGCGCTTGCCGCCGGCGTGCGATGATCCTGCGGCGCAGTCGGCACGCACGCCCTCAGTACCGGTGGCGCCGCTCAAAGTCTCCGGCTACTCGACCTTCGAGGATCCCGAGGAGCATGCCTTCAGCGTGGAGGTGCCTTCCGGCTGGCAGACCGTGGGCGCGCTCACCCGACGCGGCGCGCTCGAGATCAGTCCGTTCGTGCGTGCCTTGTCGCCGGATCGCATGAGCTATCTGATGGTCGGCGAGCCGACGCTGCTTTCGTACACGCCTCCCAGTGCGATGACGCTGCGCTTCGGGTGGCGGGAGGGCTCGCTGCACGACGCCGGCCTCGGCGGGGTCAGCATGATCCTGCACTACATTCCCGGAGCGCAGTTCGCGCAGCTCTACGGCGAGCACGCGCTCGCCGGACTTTGTCCGCAGCTGCATTTCCAGGGCGTAGCAGCGCGCAGCGACCTGGCGGCCGCCGCGGATCAGCTGATCCCGACAGTCATCCCGTCGGTCTCCAGCGGTGGCGAGGCCACCTTCAGCTGCCGCCACGGCGGGCAGCCGATGCAGGCGCGGGTGGATGCCGTCACCCGCACCACGCGCGATCAGGTGCTGTGGAACGTGATTTTTCTGCGCGCGCTCATCGCACCGGCGAGTCAGTCAGATGCGGCATTCGAGGCGCTGAGGCACATGACACTCACGTTCAGATTTGAGCCCGCCTGGGTCCAGCAGCAGAACCAGCTGAGCCAGCAGGCCGCTGCGGCCATCAATCAGCGCGTGCACGCATCGCTGCGACAGGAGCAGGGCATCATCCAGAAGCTCAACGCGACCGATGAGAACTTCTCCGCGATGGACGACATCGTCTCCGGCTACAGCAACTACCGCGATGAGCGCACCGGCAACGTCTACAAGCTCAGCAACACCAACCCGGGAAAGTGGCTGGACGACAGCAACGGGCGCATCGTCTCGACGCCGGATAACAATCCGCCGCCCTGGGCACCCGGGTACCGCTCCCTGACCCGGGTGCCTTGATTGACACTCTATTGAGTCAATTAGCCTTCAGGTACCCCACTTTGGCGCGGAAAGCTTAGATATCGAGGTTGGTCACCGACAGCGCGTTCTTCTCGATGAACTCGCGCCGCGGCTCGACCTGATCCCCCATGAGGGTGGTGAAGATGTCATCCGCCGCGACCGCATCGTCGATCCTCACCTGCAGCAGCCGGCGCGTCTCCGGGTTGATGGTGGTCTCCCACAGCTGCTCGGGATTCATCTCGCCGAGGCCCTTGTAGCGCTGGATGGTCTGACCCTTCTTCGCCTGCTCGAACAGCCAGCGCATCGCCTCCTTGAACGAGCCGATCTCGTGACGCTCGCCGCCGCGCGTCACGTAGGCGCCCTCGCCGATGAGCCCGGCGAGCGTGCGTGCGAGCTCGGCGATCCGCTGATACTCGGCGGACTCGAAGAACTCGCGCGGCAGGTACTTCTGGCTCGGCGTGCCGTGCTCGGTCTTGTGCACGATGACCCGTGCGGCGTGGCCATCGCCCGGCTCGCGCGTCTCGACGCGGTAGGTGCGCGTGCCGTCGGCGAGCGCGTTGAGGCGCTGATTGAGATCCTGCGCCCAGCCGCGCAGCCACTCGGGACGATCGAAGCTCGCCGGCGTCACCTCCGGCATGTAGATCAACTGCTCGAGCAGACGGTCGTCGTAGCGGCGCGACCAGCGCGTGATGATCGCCTGCACCTCCATGTACTTGCGCGCCAGCAGTTCCAGGCTCGTCCCCGACAGCGGCGGTGCGCTGCTGTTCACGTGCAGCGCCGCGCCCTCGAGCGCGTCGTTGAGCAGCAGCTGCGAGAGGCCCGCCTCGTCCTTGACGTACGTCTCCTGCTTGCCGCGCTTGATCTTGTAGAGCGGCGGCTGCGCGATGTATATGTGCCCGCGCTCGATGAGCTCGGGGATCTGCCGGTAAAAGAAGGTGAGGAGCAGCGTGCGGATGTGGCTGCCGTCGACGTCGGCATCGCACAACAGCACCACGCGGTGGTAACGCAGCTTGGTGATGTCGAAGTCGTCCTTACCGATACCGCAGCCGAGCGCGGTGATGAGGGTGCCGACCTCCGCCGAGGAGAGCATCTTGTCGAAGCGCGCTTTTTCGACGTTGAGGATCTTGCCCTTGAGCGGCAGGATTGCCTGCGTGCGGCGGTCGCGCCCCTGTTTGGCCGAGCCGCCGGCGGAGTCACCCTCGACGATGAAGATCTCGGAGAGCGCCGGATCTTTCTCCTGGCAGTCGGCGAGCTTGCCCGGCAGTCCCGCGACATCGAGCGCACCTTTGCGGCGCGTCATCTCGCGCGCCTTGCGCGCCGCTTCGCGCGCGCGCGCCGCCTCGACCATCTTCGCCACGATCTGCCGCGCCTCCTGCGGATGCTCCAGCAGGAATTCCTGCAGCTTGGTGCCCACCGCGTTCTCGACGATGCCCTTCACCTCGGAGGACACGAGCTTGTCCTTGGTCTGCGAGGAAAATTTCGGATCCGGCAGTTTCACCGACAGGATCGCCGTGAGTCCCTCGCGCGCGTCGTCGCCGGTCATGGGAATGCGGTCCTTCTTGCCCGACAGCTCCTTTTCGACGTAATCGTTGAGCGTGCGCGTCAGCGCACTGCGAAATCCCGCCAGGTGCGTGCCGCCGTCCTTCTGCGGGATGTTGTTGGTGTAGCAGAACATGCTCTCGAGGTAAGAGTCGTTCCACTGCATCGCCACTTCGACTGACACCGCTCCGTCCTGGCTGCGGAACCACACCACGGTCTCGTGGATCGGCGTGCGCGTGCGATTCAGGTATTTCACGAACGCCTTAAGTCCCCCGGCGTGCGCGAACACGTCGGATTTATTCTCGCGCTCATCGATGAGCTCGATGCGCACGCCCGAGTTCAGGAACGACAGCTCGCGCAGCCGCTTGGCGAGGATCTCGTAGTCGAACTGGATGTTGGTGAAGATCTTTGAGCTCGGCCGAAAGCGGATGATCGTGCCGCGGTCGTGCGTCTCGCCCACCACCGCAAGCGGCGCCACGGGCTCGCCGAGGTGGTATTCCTGGCGGTGCAGCCTGCCGTCGCGGGCAATCGTGAGCTGCAGGTAGTCCGAGAGCGCGTTCACGACCGAGACCCCGACCCCGTGCAGGCCGCCGGAAACCTTGTAGGAGCTGTCGTCGAACTTACCGCCCGAATGCAGGACGGTCATGATCACCTCGGCCGCCGAGCGCCCCTCTTCGGGGTGGATATCCACAGGAATCCCGCGGCCATTGTCCGAAACCGTCATCGATTCGTCGGCGTGAATAGTGACGACGATGCGATCGCAGTGGCCGGCTAAGCTCTCGTCTATCGAGTTGTCGACGACCTCGAAAACCATATGGTGCAGGCCCGTCCCGTCATCGGTGTCGCCGATGTACATTCCGGGACGTTTCCGCACCGCATCAAGACCCCTTAAGACTTTGATTTTACTGGAATCGTAGACGTCGTCAGCGGCCATGAACACACTCGGTTTTGTGACGTGACATTATAGCGGTTGGAGCCTCCCCTCTTCCATGCGGAACTGGCGGTCTGGTGTGCCGAAAAGTCGGGATTCGGCATGCAACGATGTCACAACGAGCTGACATCGAAGACGGGCGACCTGGCCGATGAATCGCTGCAGAAAATCGCCATCGAGCTCCGCCGCTGGGTCGTCCAGTAGCAGCGTCGGGCGGATCTGAGTGAGCTCCTGGAGCAGGCGCAGCTGCGCCACGGTCATCGCAACGGCGACCAGCTTCTGCTGTCCCCGCGAGAGCACTTCGCGGGCAGCCCGCCCGTGCAGACGCACCGTGATGTCCGCGCGGTGCGGCCCCGGGTGCGTCACTGCGCGGGCGCGGTCACGGACCCGGGACGCCGCGAGCGCCTCGGCAAGCGTGTGCTCCTGAGACCACCCGCGCTGGTAGCTGAGTTCCACGGGCAGACCCACCAGAGACGCCAGCTCCTCCCGCCAGTACGGCTGGAGGCGATCGACCAGGTCGTGCCGGTAGTGCGAGATCGATTCGCCGAGCCGGGCCAGCTCGCTCTCCCACAGGTGCGGATCGGCCCCCGAGCGCAGCGCGGCGTTACGCTGCTTCAGGGTTCTCGTGTAGCGAACCCAGGTCTCGACGAACCGAGGTTCCACGTGGAACACCGCCCAGTCGAGCCAACGACGACGCCGGTATCCTGCCTCCTCGACCAGCCGGTGTACGCCCGGGTCGATCACCTGCACCGCGAACGCCTGTGAGAGCTGCGCGAGGGATTCGGCGGTCCGGCCTCCAATCCGGGCCGTGGTTCCTGAGCGCGTGACTTCGAAGCCGATGGTCTCGACGACGCTCTCCGGGCGCTGCACGCGCCCAATGACTCTCAAGTGATCCTGTTCATAGCGGATCAGGCGCTCACTGTTTCTTGTGCGAAACGAACGGCCGCGCCCGAGCATGAATGCGCCCTCGAGGACAGAGGTCTTGCCGGAGCCGTTGGGACCGGAGATCAGCGTCAGCCCCGGCGGGATCTCGAGCGCGGCGTGCTCGATGCAGCGCACGTTGCTGAGCGTGAGATGACTGAGACTCATGGCGCCTGGTGCACGGGCAATCCGGCTGCGCGGCGGCACACGCCTCGCCAGATCGGCCCACTGGTGCCCGGCTCGTCCACCCTCAGGACCCCTTTGCTCCGCCGCCCGCAAATGGCGCGGCACAGCATCCCCGTGTGCCCGCTGTACCCGCGCACCTCGGTCCAGTCATTCTGCCTGACATCGCCGCGTCCTAAGCGGTTGGTCGTGGGGCGGGTCGAGCACCGAAACTCTGGACCACTCCGCCGCGCAAGACGTCCTCCTGGTACGCCGGAAGCTCCGGATTCGTGCCACTCGGCTGCAAGCGCGCTGGCGGGCGCGCGAGTCCCGCTGACCGTCTGCGCGCTGGACCGACATCACCGCCGACTTCGGCGGCAGCCCGCTGTCGGAGCTGTCCGTGGAACTCACGAGCCCGGGTTCCACGTGGAACAGTGCGACGCTGAACGGGAGGAGCGTTCCACGTGGAACATGGTGCCTGCTGCAGCGAGGTGGTGAACGGCGGCCGGGGATTGCGACCGCGCTGCCCAAAGCGGTCCGTGGAAGCGGCGCTGGGGTTGCGCCAGGAAGCTGAGTTCGCCAGAGGTTGGTTTCACGTGGAACACCCCGCTCGACCAAGGCCGCGACCGGTGGTCCGCGAGCGCATCGAAGCGCACCCGCTGCCTCAAGGAGACCGTGCCGGGCAACCGATTTCCTTCGACCCGCTCGCAGATAGCGTCCCGCTTCTGCATACACGCCGCGAGGGAACGTCGCCGCACCCGTACCTCCGGTGCCACCGGCTCCCGGCGCCCGGGGTCACCTCTGCCGCGCTATCGCCGTCAACGCTTCACCCGGCAGGGCGATCCGCAGCGTCCTTCCCCGCGTACGGGATGGCCCCGCCAGCATGGCTGGGGAGTGCCTTCTGCTTCCCGGCGGAACGACGCGGGCCACCCTCGTCATTGACGACGATGCCAGGAACTAAGGAGTTGCGCGAAGGCTGCGGCTACAGCCGCATCGGCATCACGACGTAGCGCGTATGCGCCGTGCCGGGCGCGTGGATCAGGCAGCTGCTGTTGGAATCAGTGAGGCCGATCTCGACCCTGTCGCCCTCGATGGCGCCGAGGGCGTCGAGCAGGTAATTGACGTTGAAGCCGATCTCGACTTCCTCACCCTTGTAGGAGACCTCGACCTGATCTTCGGCTTCTTCCTGCTCGGGGTTATGCGCCTGCAACATGAGCAGATCCGGCCGGGCGGTGAGGCGAATCCCCCGGTATTTTTCGTTGGAAAGGATCGCCGTGCGTTGCAGCGCCTGGCGCAGCGTCTCGCGGTCGGCTTCGACCCTGCGGGGGGGACTCGAGGGAATGACTCGCGCGTACTCCGGGAAACGTCCATCGATCAGCTTCGAAGTGAAGCGAATATCGCCGATCTTGGCACGAACGTGATTTGTTCCTACCGCGAGTTCGATTTCCCCTTCGGTCCCCAGGATCCGCTGCAGCTCGAGGACGCCTTTGCGCGGCACGATCACCTGGTGCGTCGAGCCGGCCTTCCCCGCGAGCTCCATCTCACAAAGCGCCAGGCGATGGCCGTCGGTCGCCACCGCGCGCAGCGCCTTGCCGTCGGTCTCGAGCAGCAGCCCGTTCAGGTAATAGCGCACGTCCTGCTGCGCCATCGAAAAATGCGTCTTGTCGATGAGACGGCGGAACTCTCCCTGCGCGAGCGTCAAAGTCTGCTGCGCATTGATCTCCTCGACGACCGGAAACTCCGCCGCCGGCAGGCTCGAGAGCGTGAAGCGGCTGCGCCCGGCGCGCACGGTCACGCGCTCACCGTCGGTGCTCATGGTCACGCTCGTCTTCTCGGGCAGCGAACGGAAAATATCGAGCAGCTTGCGGCCCGGTACCGTGATGTCGCCCGGCTGCTGCACGCTCGCCGTGCTCGTCGCCACCAGCTCCACTTCGAGATCCGTGCCCGTCACGTTCAGCTTGTCGTCACGTGCTGCCAGCAGCACGTTGGCAAGCACCGGCATCGTCTGGCGGCGTTCCACCACGCCGATGACACTTTGCAGGGGAGCGAGGAGGTCTTCGCGCGTCGCGGTGAGCTTCATGAAATTTGACTCGCTTCAGGAAAAATCTTTAGCAGGTAAAAGAGCTTCTCTTATTGTTAAGACTATAGAGCGTGAACTTAGCGGGGATAAATAAACTTTCCGTACCCGATCAGTCGGCTGCACGTCATTTGGCACAGCACAAGCTCGCGAATGAGCTGACCAACTGCTGTGTACGCCCTGTGTGTAACTTTATCCACAACCTCATGCACAGCAAATGCCCGTGCCGGTGCACATCAACCCGCCAGGGTTCTCAACAGATTTGAGTAGTCTTCCTTGATGCGCTGCTCGCTGTCGCGCAGATCCCTGATGCGCTTGCAGGCGTGCAGCACGGTGGTGTGATCGCGCCCGCCGAAGGCATCGCCGATCTCCGGCAGGCTGTGGGTGGTGAGCTCCTTCGCCAGCGCCATGGCTACCTGACGCGGCCGCGCCACCGAGCGGCTGCGCCGCTTGGACAACAGATCCGCCATGCGCACCTTGTAGTAGTCCGCCACGGTCTTCTGGATGTTGTCGATGGTAACCAGCTTCGCCTGCAGTGACAGCAGGTCCTTGAGGGCCTCTTTGGTGAATTCCAGCGTGATCGTGCGCCCGGTGAAGCGTGAGTTGGCGATCACGCGGCGCAACGCGCCCTCGAGCTCGCGCACATTCGAGCGGATGCGCTTGGCGATGAAGAACGCCACTTCCTCCGGCAGGCCGACACCGACCGCGCGCGCTTTCGTCATGAGGATCGCCACACAGGTCTCGAGCTCCGGTGGTTCGATCGCCACCGTGAGTCCCCAGCCGAAGCGCGATTTGAGCCGCTCTTCCAGGCCCTCAACCTCCTTCGGATAGCGGTCGCAAGTGAGAATCACCTGGTGCTGCCCTTCGAGCAGCTCGTTGAAGGTATGGAAGAACTCCTCCTGCGAGCGCTCCTTGCCGGCAAAGAACTGGATGTCGTCGATCATCAGCGCATCGAGCGAGCGGTACGCGGTCTTGAACTCGTTCATGGAGTTGTGCTGCAGGGCGCGCACCATGTCGCCGACGAAACGCTCGGAGTGCACGTAGGCGATGCGTGCCTCGCCGTCGCGCTGCTTGATGTGATGGGCGATGGCGTGCATCAGGTGCGTCTTGCCGAGCCCGACGCCGCCATAGATGAACAGCGGGTTGTAGGCGCTGCCGGGATTCTCCGCCACCTGCGCGGCCGCCGCTTTCGCCAGCTGGTTGCTCTTGCCTTCGACGAACGAGGTGAAGGTGAAATCGGCATTGAGCCGCGCGCCGACCACCAGGCCTTCCGCGCGCCGCGGCAGCGGCGCGGGGGCGGGGACGGAGCCGCGTAGCGGTGGGCTGCGCGAGCCGACCTCGACCGTCACGATGGGCGCATCGCCGGTGCTCTCGTCGCGCAGCAGCTCGCCGATGCGCGGCAGCAGATTGGCGTTGATCCAGTCGACCACGAAGCGGTTGGGCGCCAGCAGCTTGAGCGCGCCGTTACCCTCCATGGCCTGCAACGGCCGCACCCAGGTGTTGAACTGCTGCTCGGGAAGCTCCGCCTCCAACGCGCCCATGCAGCGAGTCCAAAGGGACGCTTCCACGCGCGTTGCCTCCGCGACGTTTCTGGTGAACGTTAAGGAAATGGGCCGCGCAGTCTATACCGATCGCGCGGCGCGCTGAAGCGCGAGCGCGCGGTGAGCGTGCAGTCTTTGTATTGACACCTTGAGGCTCAACGGCTTAGCCTTGCCGCCCTTTTTTTGACAGCAGCGGATCGTCCACGGAGCCCACGGTATGAAGCGTACCTATCAGCCGAGCAAGGTGCGCCGCAAGCGCACTCACGGGTTCCGTGCGCGCATGGCCACCAAGAGCGGCCGCAGAGTGCTGGCGCGCCGGCGCGCCAAGGGCCGGCGCAAGCTGATACCCTAGCGTTGTGACCGATGCGCTCCGCCCGGCGGCGCAGCGTACATCCTGAAAACCTTAATCTGCGCGCGATGCCTGGGCGGCTCACACTGCCGGCGCGACTTCGCCTGCGGCGCAAGCGCGATTTCGATGCCGCGTACGCGCGTGGGCGGCGCATGAGTGACGGATTTTTCGCAGTGACGGCGAGTTCGAACCAAGCAGGCGCCCCGCGCCTGGGGCTGGCGGTGGCGGTGCGCGCCGCCGGCGGCGCCGTTGGCCGCAACCGCCTGCGCCGCATCATCCGCGAATCCTTCCGCCTGCATCAGCGCGAGCTGCCGGCGGTCGACCTGGTGGTGAGTGCGCGTGCGGCGGCGCGCACCGCGAGCGGCGCGGCGCTGCGCGCGAGCCTCGAGGCCCTGTGGAGGAAAGTGGGCGAACAATGCGCCACCTCGCAGTCTTCCTGATCCGCCTTTACCAATGGATCGTGAGCCCGCTTCTCGGGCCACGCTGCCGCTTCTACCCGAGCTGCTCGCAGTACGCCCTGGAGGCCGTGCAGCGCTTCGGCGTGCTCAGGGGCGGCTGGCTGGGCGCAAAGCGGCTGCTGCGTTGCCACCCCTGGCAGGACGGCGGCTTCGATCCGGTGCCCGCGGCGCAGCCGCCACGCTCACCGGTCTGCGCCCGGCACGCTCATGAAGAATAATCTGCGCCTGTACCTGTGGGGGGCGCTCGCGCTCGTCCTGTTCTACGACTACCAGCTGTGGATGCGCGACTATGCGCCGTCGCCCACCCTGGCGAGCGCCACGGCGGAGCACGCCGCCCCCGCCACTCCCGCCAGCGACCTTGGCAATCGCATCCCGCAGGCGGCGCCCGCCGGCACAGCGGCGAGCGGGCCGGCCGAGGGGAGTGCCTCGGCGCCGCCGGCGACGACCGCCAGTGACAGCGCCGCGGGCACCACCGCGGCACCGCAGGACAATGCCGCGCCGCCGGTGCACGTGCGCACCGACGTGCTCGACGTCCAGATCAGCCCGCTCGGCGGCACGCTCGAGCAGGTGGATCTGCCGGCCTACCCGAAGGTGAAAGGGGAGGCGGCGCCGGTGCGCCTCGAGAATCACGACGATCCGCAGGCGCTCTACGAGTTGCAGTCGGGTCTCACCGGCCCTGCCGGCGCCGAATATCCGACGCATCTTGCCACTTACACCAGCGAGCGCAGCGACTACGCGCTCGCTGGCGGCAACGAGCTCAAGGTGCCACTCACCTGGCGCGCGGACGGCGTTACGGTGACCAAGACGTTTGTGTTCCGGCGCGGGCAGTACCAGATCGGCCTCGACTACGACGTCAGGAATGACGGCAGCGCCCCCTGGAGCGCGCGCCCCTACCTGCAGATCCTGCGCAACGATCCACCCACCAAGCGCTCCTATTTCAACGTCGAGAGCTACGCGTTCCACGGGCCGGCGCTCTGGGACGGCACCAAGTACCGCAAGCTCGACTCCGCCAACGCGGACGACAGCCGCCTGTCACTCGATGTACGCGATGGCTGGCTGGCAGCGGTGCAGCACCACTTCCTGAGCGCCGTCGTCCCGCCGCGCGGTGCGCCGTGGCACTTCGGCCTCGGGGTGCAGGGGCCGCAGTACCTGCTCTCGGCCACCGGGCCGGAGCAGACGGTGGCGCCCGGCGGTCACGCGCAGTTCCACACCACGCTGTTCGTCGGGCCGAAGCTGCAGGCGCAGCTGGATGCCACCGCTCCGGAGCTCGGGCACGTCGCGGACTACGGGCACCTATGGTTCCTCGCGCGGCCGCTGTTCCTCGCGCTCAGCTGGGTGCACGGCCTCACGGGCAACTGGGGCGTGGCGATCATCCTGGTCACCTTGCTGCTGAAGCTGGTGTTCTATCCGCTCTCGGAAGCGAGCGGGCGCTCGATGGCCAAGATGAAAACGCTGCAGCCGCGCATCAAGAACCTGCAGGAGACCTACGCCGACGATCGCGAGAAGCTCGGCCGCGCGATGATGGAGCTGTACAAGCGCGAGAAGATCAACCCGCTGGCGAGCTGCCTGCCGGTCGTCATCCAGATCCCGGTGTTCATCGCCTTCTACTGGGTGCTGCTCGAGAGCGTGGAGATGCGCCAGGCGCCGTTCGCGTTCTGGATCCACGACCTGTCGGCACGCGATCCGCTCTTCATCCTGCCGATCATCATGGCGGGCGCGATGTTCGTGCAGTACAAGCTGAATCCCGCCCCGCCCGACCCGGTGCAGGCGAAGGTATTCATGATCATGCCGCTCGTCATGTCGGCGACCTTCGCGTTCTTCCCGGCGGGTCTGGTGCTCTACTGGGTGACCAACACTGTTCTGTCGATCGCGCAGCAGTGGAACATCAACCGCCGCCTCGGCACGGCCGGCCCGAAGAAATCCTGACCGCGCGTTCGGTCGCGCACAACGGCGCGCGCGGCTTCAGCCTGCCGCTCGCGGCGCGCCTTCAGGTGGCCGGGCACTCGTCCGCATGGGAGCCTGGCGCCTGCCCCGGCGGCGCGTCGGGCGGCGGGAAGGTCTCGCGGAAGGTGAAGGCCGCGGGGCTGGCACCGCGGCTGCGCAGCTGCTCGAGGCGGGTGATGGCTTCGGCGATGTCCGGGCGGTGCCCGCGCGGCACCCACCACAGCACCAGGTACGCCTCCGTCATGCGCTCGAACCACTCGCGCCGGCGGCGCATGATCTCGAGGTGCGGCGAGGCGTAGACATAATGGCGCAGCGACTCCACGTCCCGCCATACCGACATGTTGAGCAGCTGCTTCTCGTTCGCGAACGGGCGGATCGCGGTGGCGTTGCCGTCCTCGGTCTGCAGCCGCCATAGGAACCCGGGCGCGGCGTCGGCCAGCGCGTTGATGCGCTCGAGATTGGCGACGAACTCCGCCATCACCGGCGAGTCCATCGGCCCGCGGATGATGCCGATGTTGAGTTGCGCGAGCTCGTAAGCGGACATAGTGTCTCCCTGACGCAGGCGTGGCGGCTGGCGCAGCATACCCAAGGCCCGACGTGACGCGACAGCGCGCGCGGCGTTAGCCTTGTTCCCACGGCAACGGCCGACTCATGACACACACCGATACCATCGTGGCCGCTGCCACGCCTCCCGGACGAGGCGGCATCGGTATCGTGCGGATCTCGGGTCCGAAGACTCCGGAGCTGGCGGCGATCATGCTCGGGGAGCTGCCCGAGGCGCGCCGCGCAACCCTGACGCACTTCCTCGACGGCCAGGGCGTACCGCTCGATGCGGGCCTGGCGCTGTTCTTTCCGGCACCCCACTCCTATACCGGCGAGCACGTGCTGGAGCTGCACGGTCACGGCGGCCCGCTGGTGCTCGAGGCGCTGATCGCCCGCGCGCTCGAGCTCGGGGCGCGGCGCGCGGCGCCCGGGGAGTTCACCCAGCGCGCGTTCCTCAACGACAAGCTCGATCTTGCGCAGGCCGAGGCGGTCGCGGACCTGATCGATGCGGGCTCGCAGGAGGCGGTGCGGGCGGCCATGCGCTCGCTGCAGGGGGAGTTCTCCGCCATGGTGCGCGGGCTCACCGAGAGCGTGATCGAGCTGCGCACCTACGTGGAGGCGGCGATCGATTTTCCGGAGGAAGAGATCGATTTCCTCGCCGACCGCGAGCTGGCCGCGCGCTTTGCGGCGCTGCGCGAGCATTTCGCGGCGGTGCTCGATTGCGCCCGGCAGGGCCGGCTGCTGCACGAGGGCATGACGGTCGTGATCTGCGGACGGCCGAACGCCGGCAAGTCGAGTCTGCTGAACCGCCTCGCCGGCTACGAGGCGGCCATCGTCACGCCCATCGCCGGCACCACGCGCGACGTGCTGCGCGAGCACATCCATATCGACGGCATGCCGCTGCACGTGCTGGACACCGCAGGGCTGCGCGTCGGCGGCGACCTGGTGGAGGCAGAGGGGGTGCGGCGTGCGCACGCCGAGATGCAGCGCGCCGATCGCGTGCTGTTCGTGATCGATGCCGCGTCGGACCCGGGCGGTGCGGCTTACCGGGAGGAGTGCGCGCGGCTGCCCGCGAACGTGCCGGTGACGCGGGTCTTCAACAAGTGCGATCTCGCCCCCGGGCTTACCAGCGGCGATGGCACAGGCGTGCCGCCGCGCCTCACCCTGTCGGCGCTCACCGGCGAGGGTCTGCCGGAGCTGCGCGCGCATCTCAAGTTCTGCATGGGTTACCAGAGCGGCGCCGGCGGCGCGGTCAGTGCCCGCCGCCGCCACCTGGAAGCGCTGGCGCGCGCCCGGGAGGGCATCGAGGAGGCTGCGCGACAGCTGCGCGAGCGGCGCGCCGGCGAGCTGGTCGCCGAAGAGCTGCGCGCCGCGCAGCAGCATCTCAACGGGATCACCGGGGAGTTCACCAGCGAGGATCTGCTGGCGCGGATTTTCGCGGGCTTCTGTATCGGCAAGTGAGGGCACGCACGCCGATCGGCCGCACGCAAGCAACACGATCGGGAGGACACGCAATGAGCATCTCAAGGAGTTGGGTTTGGGTGCTGGCCTTGGTTGCCGGCTGTCTCGTGGGCTGCAGCTCGCATCCGGCCGGTCCGGCCAAGGCCGGTCCGGGGGAAAACCCCTACGCGCCCTGGCATGGCCACGCGTACCGCCACGGCGCCGTGCCGACGCGTGAGGCCGCGCAGAGGATGCGGACGTGGGAAACCTCCATGGGCGTTCGCGGCGCCCCGGCCGTGAGCCCGACCACTCTCGTCTTCGGCGGCGGCATCGATGGCATCGGTGTGACCAGCGGTACTCCGCGGGTCTATCTGGTGTTCTATGGCAGCCAGTGGACGAGCAGCGGTGATCCGCAGGGTGCCGCCTCTTACCTGCAGAACCTGTTCGCGGGGATCGGCACCGGCGGTGAGCTGTGGTCCGGCACCATGACCCAGTACTGCGACGGACCGACCGTGCCCAAAGGCGCGAGCACCTGCAATCCCGGCACGACGCCGCACGTGGGTTATCCTAGCGCGGGCGCTTTGGCGGGAGTCTGGTTCGACAACGGCGCTGCCTCCCCCGCCAATGCGAGCGCCACGCAACTGGCGCAGGAAGCGGTCAACGCCGCGGCACACTTCGGCAACACCACGGCGGCGGCCAACCGCTACGCGCAATACATGATCGTCTCGCCGTCCGGCGCCCACCCGGACGGATTCAACACCAGTGGCTCGGATTTCTGCGGCTGGCACGACTACACCAGCTCTTCTTACGGCGATATTGCCTACGCCAACATGCCCTATGTCAGTGACGCTGGCAGCAGCTGCGGGGCGAGCTTCGTCAACAGCGGCTCACTCGGTCAGCTCGATGGCTTCTCCATCGTCAGCGGCCATGAGTACGCCGAGACGCTCACCGATCAGAATCCGCCCGGCGGCTGGACCAATTCCTCGGGCGCGGAAGTGGGGGATGAATGCGCCTGGATCAGCACCGGCCAGGGGGCATCCGCCAACGTGACCATGGGGAACGGTGCGTACGCGATGCAGAGCATATGGTCGAACGACAGCAACGAGTGCGAGATCTCGCACGCGGTCCTCTAGGCGCTGCCTGGGCTCACGCGGATCAGCGCCGCGCTCAACGCCCCGACATAACAGCGCACCTCGCGGCCGGCGCTGCCGAGCGTGTAAGGGGCGAGCGGCGCGAAGCTGCCGTCGACGCCCACCGTCGCGCCCTGGATCTCGACGCCCGCGGTGGCCGTGAGCGCCGGGCCGGTCAGCGCCATGAGCGTCGCCGCGCCGGCAGCCTCGGGACACTCGATGGCGAGTGCGATACTGCGCGCCGCCTCCTTGTTGACGACCACCAGGCTCAGCGAGCCGTCCGCGAGGCGCAGCGCGTAGGCACTGACGTCGAGGCTGCCGGCGGAGAGCTGCGCGCCGAGGAGCGTGCCGGTGCCGGCGAGCGTGAACAGCAGCATTCCGTAGTACAGCGGGCGCGCCCCGATCACCACGCCGTACCGGTCGGCGATCGGCGTGTAGCCGGCGCCGTAGCCGCCGCCGTGCAGGTTCGCGCCTGCGCCACCGCCGCGGGCGATGTCGAACAGGTGGTCGATCACCCACAGCGCGGACGCGTAGCTGTTGCTCACTCCGGGAGCGCCGCCGTTGAAGAACGAGTTGGTCTCCGCGAGGCGAAACGGCACGCCGATGCGCGCCGCGCCGGCGCGCAGCTCGGCGAGCTGCGCGACGAGGCCGTCATCGGCACTGACCAGGCGCTGCGCCGTCGCCAGCGGGCTGCGACCGTTGCCGCGGTAGTGGTGCTGCGTCAGCAGCGCGATCCGCCCGCCGCCCGCCCAGGTGCCAAACGGGATCGTCCAGCGGCCGACATTGTAGGAATCGCCGGGCCCGGTCAGCACCACCGCCGGAGCGCGCGCGAGGATCGCGCGGCGGAACGCCTCCCAGCGCTCCTCGCAGTCGGCAAGTGTCCAGGGCGCAAAGTAGTTGTCGCCGTAGAGGTCCGGCTCATTGCCGATCTCGAGGCCGTAGAGGCTCTCGCCGAGCGCCCGTGCGGCGTAGGCCGCTTCCGCCGCCGCCGCTGCCGGCGTCGAGGTGGCGAGGTTCACCCCGTAGAGCACCTGCCAGCCGCAGCCGTGCAGGAAAGCGGCGAGCGCATCGATGTCGGTGGGCGCCACCTCACCTGCGGTGTGGCCGGCACCGCCCGCCCGCCACTGGGTCCGGTCGACGGTGTTGCCGCCGATGCGCAGCAGGCTCGGCCCGAGGCGGCGGAACAAGCCGATCAGCGGGGTGTTGCCCGGCACGAAGCAGGGCACGGCGAGCGCGCTCTTCTCGTAGGAGAGCCCGGCGAAGGCCGGGCCGATGCGGCCGGCCGCGCTCTGCGAGACTGAGAGGCCTGCCGCGATCACCGCTGCCGATGGCGTCGGCTGCGGGTTGACGAGCGGCGGCGATGCGGGCGCGCGGGTGAGGTTGTTGCCGGTGCGGCAGCCGCCGAGCCAGAGCGCGGCACCGAATGCACCGCCGCCAAGGAGCAGCTGCCGGCGGTTGCAGGGGGCGGGCACGGGCGGACCGCGGGCGCCGCGACTTCAGGGCGCGAGCGCCAGGTCCTTGCTGTAGACCACGTTCATGACGTTGTCGTACCAGCCGAGAACCTGAGGCTTCACCAGGTGCTTGTTCACGTAGAAGTAGAGCGGCAGCAGCGGGTGATCGTTCAGCATCACGCGCTCGGCTTCCTCCAGCAGCGCGCTGCGCGCCAGCGCATCCCGCTGCCGCGCGGCGCTGTGCAGCAGCGCGTCGTAGGTCGGGCTGCTGTAGTGCGGCAGGTTCACGCCGAAGTCGCTCTTCAGGTATTGCGCGAAGGTGTAGGCGTCGTTGTAGTCGCCCACCCAGCTCGAGCGGAACATCTCCACGTCGCCGCGATCGATGTCCTGCAGGAGCGATTTGAATTCCACCTGCGTGAGGCGCACGTCGGCGCCGAGCGCCTCCTTCCACATCGAGGCGATCGCGACCGCGAGCTTGGTGTGCACTTCGCCGGCGTTGTAGCGCAGCTCGAAGGCGAGCGGCTTGTCGCGCGAGTAGCCGGACTCGCGGTACAGCCGCTGCGCTTCGGCGATGCGCGTCTCCATCGGCAGCTCGCGGTAATCGAAGGACTGCGAGCTGTAGCCCTCCACCCCGGGAGGCACCCAGCCGTAGGCCGGCAGCTCGCCCACGCGCAGCACCAGCCGTGCGAGCTTCTCGCGGTCGATGACCAGCGACAGCGCCCGGCGCAGCTTCGGCTGATCCCTGAAGGGCGCACGGCGCAGGTTGAAGCCGTAGTAGTAGGTGGTGAGCTGCGGCGACACGTGCAGCTCATCGCCGAGGTGCGCGCGGATCCAGTCGTACTGCCCGCGCGGCACCACGAAGGTCACCTGCAGCTCGCCGCCGCGGTAGCGGGCGAGCTCGGCGTTCTCGTCCGGGATCAGCAGGTACTTGACCCCGTCGAGCCGCGTGGCCGCATCGTTCCAGTAGTAGTGGTTGCGCAGCGCCAGCACGTACGCGCCCTGCACCCACTCCTTCAGCACGAAAGCACCGTTCGACACCATGATGCCCGGACGGGCGAAGCCGTCAGGGTGGCTCTGCAGCGTCGGGCGATGCACCGGACAGGTACTCGGGTGCGACAGCAGCGTCGGCAGGTAGGGGGCCGGCGTGTCGAGGCGAATGACCACCGTCGCCTCGTCGGGCGCGCTGACCCCGAGCATCTGCGGCGGCTTGCGCCCGGCGACGATATCGCCCGCATTGGCGACGACGTCGATGTACTGCGCATATGCGGAGCCGGTGGCCGGATCCACCAGCCGCTCGAGGCCGATCACGAAGTCCTGCGCGAGCACCTTGTCGCCATTGGACCAGCGCGCATCCGCGCGCAGGTCGAAGGTGTAGGTGAGCCCGTTGCCGCTCACGCTCCACCGCGAGGCGACTCCGGGGGCGACCGCGGCGTGCGCATCGAGCGTGGTGAGTCCCTCGCACAGGTCGCGCACGATGCTCTGCGCCTCGAAGCCGCGCGCCTTCTGCGGATCGAGCGAGTCAGGATCCGGGCCGCCGCCGCGCACCAGGATCGCCTGTCCGCTCGTGGGGGAGTGAGAGCCGCAGGCGCTTAACACAAGCGCCGCCAGGATGAGCGCCGCGCGCGCGCCGAAGCGCGCGGCCGGAGCTGAGATCCTCATCCGTCCGGCCGGTTGCGGGCGGCGTTGATCTGCGCGCGCAGTGTCTCCGCCGCCTTGCGGCAGGCCTGCGCGAAGTCGCTGGCGGCGGAGCCGTACAGCAGCGCCCGCGACGAGCTGATGATGAGCCCGGTGCCGGCGGGCGTCTGTCCGTGCCGCACCACCTCGCGCGCATCCCCGCCCTGCGCGCCCACGCCCGGCACCAGCAGCGGCATGTCGCCGACCAGCGCGCGCACCTCGGCGAGCTCGCGCGGACAGGTCGCGCCGACCACCAGCAGGCAGTTGCCGCGCGCGTTCCAGCGCTGCGCGGCGAGCTGCGCCACGACCTGGTAGAGCTTGTGGCCGCCCACCACCAGATCCTGCACCTCGCCGGCGCCGGGATTGGAGGTGCGGCAGAGGATCACCACGCCCTTGTCGGCATGGCGCAGGAAAGGCTCGAGCGCATCGCCGCCGAGATACGGGTTCACCGTGACCGCATCCGCCGCGTAACGCTCGAAAGCCTCGATGGCGTAGCGCTCGGCGGTATTGCCGACATCGCCGCGTTTGGCATCGAGGATCACCGCGACGTCCGGGCGGGTGCGGTGGATGTACTCGATGGTGCGCTCGAGCTGGTCTTCGGCCTCGTAGGCGGCGTAGTGCGCGAACTGCGGCTTGTAGGCGCACACCAGATCGCCGGTGGCATCGACGATGGCTTTGTTGAACTGGAAGATGGGCGAGGCCTCGGCGGCGATGTGCCGCGGGAAGCGCTCGATCTCGGGGTCGAGCCCGATGCACAGCAGCGAGTCGTTCTTCTCCCAGGCGTGGCGGAGCTTCGCGATGAAGGCGCTCATGCAACCTTCGGCGCGGCACGGCCCGCACGCTTCTTCAGGTGCACCAGCAGGATCGACACCGCCGCCGGCGTCACCCCGGGGATGCGCGCGGCCTGTCCGAGCGTGGCGGGGCGCACTTCGAGGAGCTTCTGGCGCACCTCGTGCGAGAGGCCGTGAACTGCGGCGTAGTCGAGATCGTCCGGGAGCGCGGTCTCCTCGTGCGCCGCGGCGCGCTCGATCTCCGCCTGCTGCCGCTCGATGTAGCCCGCGTAGCGGGCGTGGACCTCAATCTGCGTGCGCACCTGTGCGGGGATGCGCTCGTCGCCAAGACCGGCGCGGTCGAGCCAGGCCGCAGGCCCTGCGATCTCGAGCAGCGCCTCGTAGCCGACCTCCGGACGCCGCAGCAGCTCGAAGGCCGTCGCATCACGGGTGAGCGGGCTGCCCAGCACCCGCTGCGCCCAGGAGGCCGGCACCTCGGAAGCCTTCAGGCGCAACCCGGTAAGGCGCGTGAGCTCGAGCGCGGCGGCCTCCTGCTTGGCTTCGAAGAGCGCCCAGCGCTCCTCCTCCACCAGCCCGAGCGAGCGGCCCGTGGGCGTGAGGCGCAGATCCGCATTGTCCTCGCGCAGCAGCAGCCGGTGCTCGGCGCGGCTGGTGAACATGCGATAGGGCTCGCGCGTGCCGCGCGTGACCAGGTCATCGATCAGCACCCCGAGGTACGCCTCGCTGCGCTTCGGCGTCCAGGGGGCGAGGCCCTGCACGCGCCGCGCCGCATTGAGGCCGCCGATCAGTCCCTGGGCGGCGGCCTCCTCGTAGCCGGTGGTGCCGTTGATCTGGCCGGCGAAGTAGAGGCCCTCGATGAAGCGCGTCTCGAGCGAGGGCGAAAGGTCGCGCGGATCGAAGAAGTCGTACTCGATGGCGTAGCCCGGGCGGGTGAGGTGCGCATGCTCGAAGCCGCGGATCGAATGCACCAGCTCGCACTGCACGTCGAAGGGCAGGCTGGTCGAGATGCCGTTCGGGTAGACCTCGTGGGTTGCGAGTCCCTCGGGCTCGACGAACACATGGTGAGAGGTCCTGTCGGCGAAGCGCACGACCTTGTCCTCCACCGAAGGGCAGTAGCGCGGGCCGATGCCCTCGATCGCGCCGGTGAACATCGGCGAGCGATCGGTGGCCGCGCGAATGATGTCGTGGGTGCGCTCGTTTGTACTTGTAATGAAACAATCAACCTGCGTGGGATGCTCATTAGCTCGTCCCAGGAACGAGAATACCGGTGTCGGCTCGTCCCCGGGCTGGACGGCCATGACGGACCAGTCAAGAGTGCGGCCGTCGAGCCGGGGCGGCGTGCCGGTCTTGAGCCGCGCCACCGACAGTGGCAGCTCGCGCAGGCGCGCCGCCAGGCGGTTGGACGGCGCATCGCCTGCGCGACCGCCGGCGTAGTTGTCGAGGCCCACGTGGATGCGCCCGCCGAGGAAGGTGCCCACCGTGAGCACCACCGCCGGCGCCTCGAAGCGGATGCCGGCGACCGTCACGACTCCCTGCACCCGCCCGCCGGTCACGATGAGGTCCGCGGCTTCCTGCTGGAACAGGGCGAGGCGCGGCGCGTTCTCCAGGCGGCGGCGGATGGCCTGCCGGTACAGCACCCGGTCCGCCTGCGCGCGGGTCGCGCGCACCGCCGGACCCTTGCTGGCGTTCAGCGTGCGGAACTGGATGCCGGCCTCGTCCGTGGCGCGCGCCATCGCGCCCCCGAGCGCATCGATCTCGCGCACCAGATGCCCCTTGCCGATGCCGCCGATCGCGGGATTGCAGCTCATCTGCCCGAGCGTCTCGATGCTTTGCGTGAGCAGCAGCGTGCGCGCGCCCATGCGCGCGGCGGCCAGCGCGGCTTCCGTGCCGGCATGGCCGCCACCGACGACGATGACGTCGTAGAGGTTGGCGGTGCGCTGCGGTGGGTTCACGGACATGGCGGCTTCGGTACGCGCGGGACGCGTATTGTAGGGGGTCGCACCGCACGAACAAGGCACGCTTTGCCTTATGCTGCGCGGCCAATGCCCCATGTGCCCCGCAAGCCGCGCGTGCCGTTCTTTGGTCTCGCGTGCGCTGTCGGCCTGCTCGTCGTCGCGGCGCTCACGGCGAGCGCCTGCCGCGCTGCGTCCGCGCCGCCGCTGGCCTTCAGCGCCTGCGAGCTCGAGCATCCGCTGCGCCTGACGGTGTTTGCGGCCGAGTGCGCCCAGCTGTGGGTGCCGGAGAATCCTCATCAGCCCGACGGCCGGCGCATCGCGCTCTCGGTGGTGCGGGTCCCGGCCATCAGCCGCCGCAAGCAGCCGGACCCGCTGTTCGTGCTCGCCGGCGGTCCCGGCCAGGCGGCGGGCAGCTTCTATGCCTCGGTGGCCGGAGCCTTCGAGCGCATTCTGCGCGAGCGCGACATCGTGCTCGTCGACCAGCGCGGCACCGGCGCCTCCAACCGCCTCGACTGCCCGGAAGAAGAGGCGAATCTCGAGCGTTCGGCCACAGCGGCGGCGATCGCCGCGAGCACCCGTGCCTGCCTTGCGAGGCTTGCGGGCCGCGCCGACGTCGCCTGGTACACCACCAGCCTCGCGGTGCAGGACCTGGAGCGCGTGCGCGCCGCGCTCGGTACCGTGCGCATCAACCTCTACGGCGCCTCCTACGGCACGCGCGTCGCGCAGCAGTACCTGCGCCGTTATCCGCAGCACACCCGCGCGGTGATACTCGACGGGGTCGTGCCGGTCGGGCGCGCGTTCGGCGCCACCGCCGCGCTCGATGCGGAAAGCGCGCTGCAGGACATCCTGGCGCGCTGCGCACGGCAGGCCGCGTGCCGCCAGGCGTTCGGCGACCCCGTCGGTGACTACCGCAGGGTGCGGGCCGCGCTGCAGCAGCATGCGGTGCCGCTGCGCCTCGCCGACCCCGCCACCGGGGCCGCCACGCAGCTCGACTTCGGCCGCGATTCGCTGGCGACCGTGCTGCGGCTGGCCTCCTACGCGCCCGAGTACGCGGCGCTGTTGCCGCTGTGGCTGCACGCCGCCGCGGCCCGCAGCGACTACGCGCCGCTCGCCGCACAGTCGCTGCTGTTCGAGCGCACCGTCATGCACGAGCTGGCCGCCGGCATGCACAACAGCGTGGTGTGCGCCGAGGACGTGCCGTACTTCGATGAGCGCAGCATCGACCGCGCGCGCCTCGCCGCGACCTATCTCGGCACGGCGCAACTCGACGGCCTGCGAACCGTGTGCGGCCTCTGGCCGCACGGCCCGGTGGATGCCGATCTGCACGCCACGCTGGTAACGCAGGTGCCGGCGCTGCTGCTGTCGGGAAGCGACGATCCCGTGACCCCGGCCGCCTACGGGGCGGAAGGCCTGCGCTCCTTCCCCCAGGGCGTCGCTCTGGTGCTGCAGGGCTTCGGTCACGGGCAGCTCACCGCACCATGCGTGGATCGCCTGATGGCGTGGTTCCTGGCGCGCGCCTCGGCGCAGGGGCTCGATGTCGGCTGCACGCGCCTCGCGCACCCGACGCCCTTCTTCACCTCGCTCAACGGACCGCCGCCGTGATCGAGGCACTGGGGCTGTGCAAGCACTTCGGCGCGCTCGCCGCGGTGCGCGAGCTGAGCCTGGCCGCGGCGGACGGCAGCATCACCGGGTTGTTGGGTCCCAACGGTGCCGGCAAGTCCACCACGCTGCGCATGCTCTACACGGTGCTGCGGCCCGACAGCGGCGATGCGCTCATCGACGGCCGCAGCGTGGTGCACGATCCGCGGGGCGCCGCCGCGCGCCTCGGCGTGCTGCCGCACGGCGGCGGCATCTATCCGAACCTCACCGCGCGCGAGAACGTGCGGTATTTTGCGGCGCTGCACGGCCTCGATCGCGCCACCGCCCGCGCCCGCACCGCCGAGCTGCTGCAGATGCTCGAGATGCAGGAGTTCGCCGACCGCCGCGCGCGCGGCTTCTCCCAGGGGGAGCGGGTCAAGACCGCGCTGGCGCGCGCGCTGGTGCATGGACCGCGCAACCTGCTGCTCGATGAGCCGACCAACGGGCTCGACGTCATGGCGGTGCGCAGCCTGCGGCGGCTGCTGCGCCAGTTGCGCGACGCCGGGCACTGCGTGCTGCTCTCCAGCCACGTGATGCAGGAGGTGAGCGCGCTGTGCGACCAGGTGGTGGTGATCGCCGCCGGCACGGTGCGCGCCAGTGGCACGCCCGCGGAGATCCGCGAGCGCACCGGCGCGGCGAGCCTCGAGGAGGCCTTCGTGCGCCTCAGCGGCCACCCCTAGAGCGCGTCGTGCGCGCCATCCTCACCGTCTTCGCCAAGGAGTTTCGCGAGAACCTGCGCGAGCGGCGCACGCTGTTCACCGCGCTGCTGCTGGGCCCGCTGCTCGGGCCGCTGCTGTTCGCGGGCGGGCTGTCGCTGCGGCTCGAGCGCGGAGCGGAGGAAGGCGAGCGGCCGCTCGCGCTCGCGGTGGCGCACGCCGAGCGCGCGCCGGAACTGCTGGCGTTCCTGCGCCAGTACGGCGTCGCGGTCACGCCGGTCGATTACGACGCGCGCCAGGCGCGTGCCGCGGTGCGCGCACAACGTTACTCGCGGGTGCTGCTGGTGCCGGCGGACTTCGCCAGCCACCTCGCCGCCGGGGGCCCGGCCCCGCTCGAGCTGTATGCCGACTCGTCGGAGATCGCGGCCGCCGGCGACGCCGCGCGGCTACACGCACTGTTCGGCCAATACGCCGGCCTGCTGGCGCGGCTGCGCATCGCGGCGCGCGGCATCGATCCGCTCGTGCTGTCGCCGCTCGCCGTGCAGCAGATCGACGTCTCGACGCCGGCGACCCGCTCGGTGCTCATCCTCGGTACGCTGAGCTATCTGGTGCTGCTCACCACGCTGATGGGCGGCATGTATCTTGCGATCGACGCCACCGCCGGCGAGCGCGAGCGCGGCTCGCTCGAGCCGCTGCTGACGGTGCCGGTGCGGCGCGAGTACCTCATCTACGGCAAGATCCTCGCCACCTGTGCCTACATGGCGCTGTCGCTCACCCTCACCGTCACCGCCTTCGCCGTGATGCTGCGGTTCGCCGGGCTCGAGCGCTTCGGCATGAGCGTCAATTTCGGCCCGCGCGTGGCGCTCACGCTGATCCTGTGCTGCCTGCCGCTGGTGCCGCTGGGGGCGGCGCTCATGACCATCGTGGCCGCCTACACCCGCAGCTACCGCGAGGCGCAGACCTGGCTCGGACTGGTGCTGCTGGTGCCGACGCTGCCGCTCGCCTTTGCCGGCGTGCTGGGCCTGAGAGCGCACCTGGCGCTGATGGCCGTGCCTTCGCTCAGCCAGCACTTTCTCATCATGAGCCTGCTGCGCGATGAGCCGCTGCCGGCGGCGTTCCTCGCCATGTCGGTCGGCGGCACGCTCGCCCTCGGCGCGCTGCTCATTGCCGTGGCCGGCGGGCTCTACCGGCGCGAGGCGCTGCTCGGCTGAGAATCCGCGGTGTGCGCCGCGGGCGCCGGCGGCACAGCCGCCGCACGCGCCCCGGCTGCGAGCAACGCGTGCAGGCTGGCGACGTTCAGGTCGGCGAACGCGCGCGCCTCGACCTCGAAACGGTTGTCCCAGTAGCCGCGTCGCAGACACTCGGCGAGGTAGCGCGCCACGGTGAGCGAGCCCGGCTGCCACTGGCGGATGACGTGGCAGTACTCGTGCAGCATCAGCCAGGGATCGGCGAAGAATCCGCTCGCGCTGCCGCGCAGATAGATGTGCCGCCGGCGCGTGGTGGCCACGGCGCGCCCGTGCAGGCGGCAAAACCACGAGTACTCGATGATCCTGACGTGGCCGAGCGGCTCACCGAGCAGCTGCTCGAGCGCCGCTCGCACGGGCGCCGGCAGCGCGGCTTGGCGACCCCTCATGCCGCGCTGCTCTTCAGCCGCGTGTGTGCACCCAGCCCATGCTCGGCCGGAAGCGCAGCGTGCGCACCGGTCCCGCCGCGACATCCTCCGGCAGCACCTCCACGCCCGCATCCTGCAGATAGTGCTTCACCAGCGTCACCACCGTCTCGCAGGCCGGGCGCGCGTGCGGCTCGTGCGCCAGATGCACCACGATGCGCGCCTGCAGGTGGCGGGCCGCGGGCGCCGCGGCCCGCAACGCCTCGAGACAGCGATCGAGCAGCAGCAGCTCGGTGGCGAGCGTCGTGTCGGTAACGTCCACGGGCCGCGAGCTGCGCACGATGCAGCGCAGGTGCAGCAGCGCGCCGGCTTCCTCGGCGGCATCGTAGATGCACACCGCGATCGCCGATTGCAGCTCTGTCACCAGCAGCGCTTCGCCCGAGGTGACCTCGAAGCGATCGGGGGCCACGTGGATTTCCCGGCTTTCCATGCATGTTGTATACCCGCCGTTGCGCGGCCTCGCGCGCTTCACTGGCCAAACTATGAACTGACGCACGCGCCACGCGTACAATATGCCGAATGCGTTCCCCAGGCGTCGGCACCAGGAAACAGGCGCTTGCGTTTCTCGCCTGTGCCGTAGTGGCGACGGCCTTCGCCCAGCAACCGCCGCCGCTGTCGTCGATTCGCGTCAGCGGCGAGGCGAAAGTCACCGCGCAGCCCGATCGCGTGCAGGTCGACATCGGCGTCAGCACGCGCGCGCCCTCATCGCAGGAGGCGGCGGCACAGAACGCGCGGCAGGTGCAGGCGGTGCTTGACGCGGTGCGCAAGGCCACCGGCCCGGCGGCGGTGTTGAAGACCATCAGCTACTCGCTCAGTCCCAACTACGACTACCACTCGAGCGGCGAGCCGACCGTCAACGGCTACAGCGCCGCGAACGTGGTGCAGGTGACGCTCGATGACCTCGACAAGATCGGCAGCGTCATCGACGCCGCCGCGCGTGCCGGCGCCAACCACGTGCAGGGCATCCAGTTCACCCTGCGCGACCAGGACGCGGTGCGCGCGCAGGCGCTGCGCGAGGCGGCGATCCGGGCGCGCGCCGCAGCCGAGGTACTGGCCGCGGCGCTCGGCCTGAAGGTGGTGCGGGTGCTGAGCGTCGAGGAGAGCAGTGCGCGCCTCGTGCCGCTCTACTCCCGGCCGGCGCCGCGCGCCACCGGCCTGTCGGCCAGCGCCGTACCCACCCCGGTCGAGGCCGGCACCCTGGACTTGACCGCCGACGTCACGCTTACCGTGGAAGTGAGCCCCGCCGCGCGCTAGCCTTGGGCCCTGGGAGGATGAGCCATGACCACCGTGCGACAACTGCTCGATAGAAAGGGCCGGTCGATCTTCTCGGTCGACCCGGACGCTCCGGTGCTGGAGGCGATCCGCGCCATGGCCGACCACCAGGTCGGCGCGCTGCTCGTGATGCAGGGCGAGGCGCTCACCGGCATCGTGTCCGAGCGTGACTATGCGCGTAAGGTGATCCTGCGCGGCCGCTCCTCCGCCGACACGCCGGTGCGCGACATCATGTCGAGCCCGGTGCTCACCGTGCAGCCGGACACCACCGTCGACAAGTGCATGCAGCTCATGACCGACCGTCACGTGCGCCACCTGCCGGTCACCGACGCCGGCCGCGTGGTGGGCATGGTATCGATCGGCGACCTGGTGAAGGCGGTGATCGCCGAGCAGCGCCAGCAGATCGAGCAGCTCGAGAACTACATCCACAGCTGAGCGCCACTCATCGAAGCTCCTCGCGCAACGCTGCTGCTGCGCCGGCTTCCTGCGGGTTGCGCGCTGCTGCTCGCGGCCTGCAGCACGCTGCCGGGGCGCGACTTCCCGCGCACTGCCGCGCCGCCCGTCACCCAGCCCGCCAATCCCGCGTTGGTGCAGCCGTTCGCCGCGGCCGCGCGCAGCCATCCGGACGTATCGGGGTTCCGGCTGTTGTCGGTCGGTGTCGACGCGCTGCTGCTGCGCCTGGAGCTGATCGCGCAGGCGCGCCGCTCGCTCGACCTGCAGTACTACATCTTCCACGGTGACGAATCGGGCCGCCTGATCACCGAGGCGCTCAGCAAGGCCGCCGCGCGCGGGGTGCGCGTGCGCATCCTGGTCGATGACGGCGAGAGCGTCGCGGGCGATGAGCAGCTGTTCGCGCTTGCCGGGCAGGAGAATGTCGCCATCCGTGTTTTCAATCCGTGGCGCTACCGCGGCCACAACGTGGTGCTGCGCGGGCTCGAGTTCGCCTTCAGTCGCGGCCGGCTCGACTACCGCATGCACAACAAGCTGTTCGTCGCCGACGGTGCGATCGCGCTGATCGGCGGACGCAACATCGGCGACCAGTATTTCCAGGTGGATCCGCAGTCGCAGTTCGCGGACGAGGACGTGTTCGCCACCGGGCCGGTGGTGGCGGCGCTTGCCGCCACCTTCGGGCAGTTCTGGGACAGCCCGCTGGCGGTTCCCGCGCAGGCGCTGCTCTCCGCCCGCCGCGCGGCGGCGGCGCAGCTCGCCCGGCGCCGCACCCTGCCGCAGAAAGCCGCCAGCGCCGGCTTCAACTACCAGGAAAGGCTCGCCGCGGGCGAGCCGCTCGCCGGCCTGCTCGCTGAGCGCACGCCGCTCGAGTGGGCCGGCGCCGAGGTGGCCTGCGACGATCCCGACAAGGGCAGGAGGATCGCCGCGGGCGAGCGCGTCGGCGGGTTGCTGTTTGCGCCGGTGGCGCGCGAGATCCGCGCGACCCGCTCCGAGCTGACGATGGTGACGCCGTATCTGGTACCGACGGCCGAGGAGCTCAGGCTGCTCGAGGAGCGCCGCGCGCAGCAGCGACGCGTGCGCATACTGACCACCTCGCTCGAGGCCAACAAGGACCCGCTGGCGCAGGCCGGCTACATGCACTACCGCGTGGCGCTGCTCGAGTCCGGAGTGGAGCTGTTCGAAATACGCGCGCGCCCGGACAGCCGCCGCGGCAGCGGGGAGTCGACGCGGCTGACGCGCTCGGGTAACTACAGCCTGCACGCCAAGCTGCTGGTGTTCGACCACAGCGGCGTGCTCGTCGGATCGATGAACTACGACCAGCGCTCACGCCGGCTCAACACCGAAGTTGGCCTGATCATCCACAGCGCGGAGCTCGCCGCCGAGACCGCGCGGCGCTTTGAGGCCATGACGCAGCCGCAGAGCGCCTATGCGGTCACGCTGCAGGACGCGGGTCCCGGCAAGCGGCCGCGGCTCACCTGGACGACGCAGGTCGACGGCCGGCCGGTCAGCACCCATACCGAGCCGGCACGCAGCGCCTGGCAGCGCCTGGAGGTCCACCTGCTGTCGCTGCTGCGCTTCGACCGGGAGCTGTAAGCGCAGCGCGCGCCACGGCGCGCACTGCAGCCGGCGCCGCTGCCGCTCACCGCGGCGGGCAGTCTCACTTGCGCCAGTACGCCGGCCGGAACAGCACCAGCACGCTGAAGATCTCCAGCCGGCCGGTGAGCATCGCCGCGGTGCAGATCCAGATCTGCGAGGGTGACAGCGCATGCAGGTTGTGCACGCCGCCCGGCGGCCCGAAACCGTGGGCAGTGTTGTTGATGGCGGCCACCACCGCGCCGAACGAGGAATCGAAGTCCATGCCGGTGAGCAGCATCGCGAAGGTGAGCGCTGCCACCGTCATGAAGTACAGGAAGATGAACGCCAGCACCGCGCGGCCGACGCTGTCGGGGATCGGCCGCCCGCCGATGCGCAGCGGCGCCACGGCGGCCGGGTGGATGAGGAGCTTCATCTCGCGGCCCGCCTGACGCGCGAGCAGCAGCGTGCGGAACATCTTGATGCCGCCGCCGGTCGAGCCGGTGCTGCAGACGATGCACGACAGGAACAGCATCCAGTAGGGCGCGAACACCGGCCACAGCTGGTAATCCTGGCTGGTGAGCCCGCTGGTGGTCGCCTGCGAGATGACGTTGAAAGCGGCGTGCCGCAGCGATTCGGCGAAGCGCGGGTAGACGGCGTGCGCATCGAGCAGCACCGCGATCCCCACCACCGACAGCGCCAGCACCGCGAAGATCGCGCGCGCCTCCGGATCCTGGCGGTAAGTGGCGAGCGACAGCCGCCGCAGCGCGCTGAAGTGGCGCGCGAAGTTGAGTGCGGCGATCACCATCAGCACCATCAGCACCGCCTCGATCGCCGCCGAGTCGAACCAGGCGATGCTGCGGTCGTGGGTGGAGAAGCCGCCGAGCCCCACCGCCGAGAACGCGTGGCAGACCGCATCGAACCACGACATGCCGCAGAGCTTCAGCGCCACGATGCCCGCCGCGGTGATGAGCGCGTACACCAGCCACAGCTGCTTGGCGGTCTCGGTGATGCGCGGCGCGAGGCGCTCCTCCTTGACCGTGCCGGGCGCATGGCCCTTGTAGAGCTGCATGCCGCCGACGCCGAGCAGCGGCAGCACCGCGAGGCCCATGACGATGATGGAGAGGCCGCCGAACCACTCGAGCGCGTGGCGCCACAGGTTCACCGACGGCGGCAGCGCGTCGAGGCCGACCAGCACGGTGGAGCCGGTGGTGGTGAGCCCGGACATCGCCTCGAAGAACGCCGCGGTGAAGTTTAAGTCTGGCAGCACCAGCAGCAGCGGCAGCGCCGCGGCGCACGACAGCAGCAGCCAGGCGAGCGTCACCAGCAGGAAGCCGTCGCGCGGCTTCAACTCGCGGCGGAACCGCCAGCTCGCTCCCGCCAGCGCGAGTCCCACGCCGGCGGTGATCGCCGCCGCGCTGAGAAACTGCCGCGTCATGTGATCACCGAGCAGCAGCGAGCACACCACCGGCAGCGCGTAGGTGAGCGCGAAGGTCGCGAGCAGCAGCCCCAGCACGTGCGTAACGGCGAGCAAGCGTGCCCTCCTAGCGCGGCACCCGCAGGAACAGCCGCTCGACCGCCTCGAGGTGACGCCGGTCGGCCAGGAACAGGATGACGTGATCGTCGGCGAGGATGCGCGTGTCGTGGTGCGCCATGATGACCTGGTCGCTGCGCACCACCGCGCCGATCGAGGCGCCCTCGGGCAGCGCGATCTCCGCCACCGTGCGGCCGACGATGCGCGAGCTGCGCTCGTCGCCGTGCACCACCGCCTCCAGCGCCTCGGCGACGCCGCGCCGCAGTGCGTGCACGCGCACCACGTCGCCGCGGCGCACGTAGGCGAGCAGCGAGCCGATGGTGATGGTCTGTGGCGAGATGGCGACGTCGATGCTGCTCGATTCCACCAGCTCGGTGTACGCCGGGCGGTTGATGAGCGCCATCACCTTGTGGGCGCCGAGGCGCTTCGCCAGCATCGCCGCGAGGATGTTGGCTTCTTCCGAGTTGGTGAGTGCCGCGAACACGTCGGCGCTGTCGACGTTCTCCTCGATGAGCAGCTCTTCGTCCGCCGCGTCGCCGTGCAGCACGATCGCCTTCTCCAGCAGCTCGGACACCTGGCGCGCGCGGCGCGCGTCGCGCTCGATCAGCTTCACCTGGTTGTGCGGCTCGAGCGTCTTCGCCAGGCGGAAGCCGATGTTGCCGCCGCCGGCGATCACGATGCGCCGCGCCGGGTCGTCGCCGTGGCGCAGCTCCGCCATCACGCGGCGGATGTCCGCGCGCGCGGCGAGGAAAAACACCTCGTCGCCCTCGGCGATCAGCGTGTCGCCCTCAGGCGCGACGCTGCGCCCGTCGCGGAAGATGGCCACCACCCGCACCTCGACCTTCGGCAGGTGGCGCGCCAGCTCGCGCAGGCTCTGCCCGACCAGCAGGCCGCCGCGGCGCGCCCGCACGCCGACGAGACGCACCCGGCCGTCGGCGAAGTCGAGCACCTGCAGCGTGCCGGGGTGGTGAATGAGGCGCTCGACGTACTCGGTCACCAGCTGCTCCGGGCTGATGAACACGTCCACCGACAGCCCGTCGCCGCCAAACAGCGCGGCGCGGCTGGTGTACTCGGCGGCGCGGATGCGGGCGATCTTGGTGGGCGTGCGAAACAGCGTGAACGCCACTTCGCACGCCATCATGTTGACCTCGTCGCTCGAGGTGAGCGCGACCAGAACTTCCGCTTCGGCGGCGCCGGCGGACTCGAGCACGCTCGGGTGAGCGGCGTTGCCGGCGACGGTGCGCACGTCGAGCCGGTCCTGCAGGTCGCGCAGCAGCTCCTCGTTGATGTCCACCACCGTGACTTCGTTCGCTTCCTCGCGCGACAGGTGCTGCGCGGCGGTGCGCCCGACCTGGCCGGCGCCGAGGATCAGGATCTTCACGGCTGGGCTTCCAATGAACTACAGCGGCTCGAGATTCGCATACTGCACCATCAGCCACTTGGTGCCCTGGCGCTCGAAGCTCACCTGCACGCGCGCGTGCGCGCCCGCGCCTTCGACGTTGAGCACCACGCCCTCGCCGAACTTGCCGTGGCGCACGCGCGCCCCCAGCCGCACGCCGCCGACCGCCGGCTCCTCGGGGCGGAATCGCCCCACCGCCACCGGGCGCGACACCTGCACCTTCGGGCGCACCTCCTCGATGAGCTCCTCGGGGATCTCGCGCACGAAGCGCGACACCTGCCCGTAGCTGTCCACGCCGTGCAGCCGCCGCTGCTCGGCGTAGCTCAGGTACAGCCGCGCCCGGGCGCGCGTCATGCCGACGTAGCACAGCCGCCGCTCCTCCTCGAGGCCGTCGAGATCGGTGAGCGAGCGCTGGTGCGGAAACAGCCCCTCCTCCATGCCGGCGAGGAACACCACCGGGAACTCGAGCCCCTTGGCGCTGTGCAGCGTCATCATCTGCACGCAGTCCTCCCAGGCTTCCGCCTGGCCTTCGCCCGATTCGAGCGCCGCGTGCGCGAGGAACGCCTCGAGCGGCGGCAGCTCGGAAGCCTCCGGCGTGAAGCCGCGCGCTGCGCTCACCAGCTCGTCGAGGTTCTCGACGCGCGCCTCGCCCCTGTCGGCCTTGTCGCGGCGGTAATGCTCGATGAGCCCGCTCGCCTTGAGCAGCTGATCGACCTGCTCGTGCAGCGCGAGCGTCGCAGTCGCGGCGGCGAGCCGCTCGATGAGCGCCAGGAAGTCCGCCAGCGCCGTGCCGGCGCGCGCGCCGAGCGCACCGGCCTCGAGCGCCGCGCGCGCCGCTTGCCACAGCGAGCAGCCGGCCGCGCGCGCTCGCTCGCGCAGCACGTCGAGGCTCTTCGCGCCGATGCCGCGCGGCGGCAGGTTGACCACGCGTTCGAACGAGGCGTCGTCCTGGCGGTTGGCGATCAGGCGCAGATACGCGAGCGCGTCCTTGATCTCCGCACGCTCGAAGAAGCGCAGTCCGCCGTACACCCGGTACGGCACGCGCGCCGACAGGAACGCCTCCTCGAACACGCGCGACTGGGCGTTCGAGCGGTAGAGGATCGCGATCTCGCGCCGCAACCCGCCCTGCGCCACGTGCTCGCGGATGCGGTGCGTCACGAACTCCGCCTCGTCGCGCTCGTTGTAGGCGTCGTAGAGGCGGATCGGCTCGCCGCGCGCCCCGCTGGTCCAGAGTTTCTTGCCGAGGCGGCTGGCGTTGTGGGCAATGAGCCCGTTGGCCGCTTCCAGGATGATCGCGGTGGAGCGGTAGTTCTGCTCGAGACGAAACAGCGCGGCGCGCGGGTAGTCGCGCCGGAACTGCTGCAGGTTCTCCGCGCGCGCCCCGCGGAAGCGGTAAATCGATTGATCGTCGTCCCCCACCACGAACGCATGGCCGGCGCGCACGCCGCGCGCCTCACCCGCGGCTGCCTCGGCCGCGATCTGCGGCGGGGCGAGCAGCCGCATCCACGCGTACTGGATGGCGTTGGTGTCCTGGAACTCATCCACCAGCACGTGCTGGAAGCGCCGCTGGTAATGCGCCAGCAGCGCCGCATGGTCGCGCCACAGCTCGTAGGCGCGCAGCAGCAGCTCGGCGAAGTCCACCACCCCGCTGCGCGCGCAGGCTGCCTCGTAGGCCGCGTACAGCCGCAGCAGCTGGCTGCGGGTCGGGTCGTTGCTGTCCTTGAGGTCTGCCGGCCGGCGTCCCTCGTCCTTGTTGGAATTGATGAACCACTGCACCTCGCGCGGCACCCAGCGCGCCTCGTCGAGGTCGGCCGCCTTGATCACCTTGCGGATGAGACGCTGCTGATCCTCGGAGTCGAGGATCTGGAAGCCCGCCGCGAGTTGCGCCTCGCGCCAGTGCAGTCGCAGCAGCCGGTGCGCGATACCGTGAAAGGTGCCGATCCACAGCGCGCCGGAGGGCACGCCGAGCAGCTGCTCGACGCGCGCGCGCATCTCCCCGGCCGCCTTGTTGGTGAAGGTCACGGCGAGGATGCCGTGCGGGGAGGCACCGAGCGCCTCGATCACCCAGGCGATGCGGTGTGTCAGCACGCGCGTCTTGCCGCTGCCGGCGCCGGCGAGCACCAGCACCGGACCTACCGGCGCGGTGACCGCGGCGCGCTGCGCATCGTTCAGCGGGTCGAGGACGGGCGACAGATCCATGGGGGGCGCATTCTACGGGAACGCACCCGCTTCAGGCGTCCGCGGACGGGTTCTCCTGCGCGAAGCGCACCAGCGCCACGATGAAGCTCAGCAGCACCGGACCGAGCACCAGTCCCAGGATGCCGAAGGCCGCCACTCCGCCGATGGCGCCGACGAAAATCGCGAGCGTCGACACCTGCGCGTGATGCGCAGTCAGCAGCGGCCGCAGGATGTTCTCGAGAATCCACATCCCGGCCGTCCAGCAGGCGAGGAAGATCGCCGCGCCCCAGCGCCCGACGCCGACGAGATAGATCACCGCGGGGACCAGCACCACCGCGGCCCCCGCCGGCAGGAAGGCGGCGATGATGGCGAGCACGCCGAAGACCACCGGCGAGGGCAGCGACACCAGCGCGAAACCGATGCCGACGATGATGCCCTCGACGAGGGCGGTGACCGTCGAGCCGAATACCACCGCGCGCGTCACGTCGCCGAGATACTGCAGCAGCTGCGCGCGGCGCTTGGGCTCCACCGGGATGAGCCGCACCGCGCCCGCGATCATGGCGGGTCCGTCCTGCAGGAAGAAGAACAGCATGAACAGCATCATGAAGAAGCCGACCACCGTGCCGAAGACACCCAGCGCCACGTTGCCGCCGGTGGCGGCCGCCGCCTTCAGCAGCGACTGCGCGCTCTCGGTCATCCAGCTCTCCACCTGCGAGACCGTCACCGCCGTGTTGTCGCGCACCCAGGCCACCAGGGCGCTGAGCGAGCGATACTGCGCGAGGTGGTTGAGCAGATCCGTGTAGGAGGGGAACGAGGCGCTGCGCAGGTAGTTGATGAGCCGCGCCACCTGTCCGGCGAACGCCACTCCGAGCACTGACAGCGGCCCGAGCACCACGAACGGCGTGAGCAGCGTCAGTATGCCCGCCGACCAGGCGCCGCGGCCCCGCAGGCGCCGCGTGAGGCGCGCGTGCAGCGGATAGAGAATGAACGCCAGCACCGCCGCCCAGCCGATGACGCTGCGCAGCGGTATGAGCAGCTCGTAGAGCGCGTAGGCGAGGACCGCGGTGATCGCGATCATGAAGCAGCGGCGGTAGAAGGTGGAGTGCATGAGGCGCCAAGCCTAGCCGGAAGCGCGCAGCGACGCGACGCCGGCGCTGTTGTCGCAGCGGGGCGGCGCCGCCGTGGCGGTGCGCAGCGTGCTGGCGATTAACGGCTGCCGGCGAAGCGGGCGATGAACGACTCATCCGTCAGGCTGCCGAGAAAGGCGAGCAGCGCCGCCTGCTCGCTGGGGCTCAGCGCGCTGCGCGGCAGGCGCGGGTCGGGTGCCGTCCCCGGGGCGGCGGCGGTGCGCGCGCCCAGGCGCGAGTAATGGCCGAGCACCTGCGCCAGCGTCGCGAAACGTCCGTCATGCATGTAGGGGCCGGTGAGCGCGATGTTGCGCAGGGTCGGCACGCGCACCGGTTGGCTGCTGGTGCCGTTGGTGGCGAAGCTCGCCTTGCCGGTGGCGCCCTGGGCATCGCGCCAGTTGCCCGCAAAGTTGAATCCGCCGTGGCAGCCGGCGCAGCCGATGCGGGCGGAGAAGAACAGCGCCATGCCGCGTTTCGCCTCGGCGGACAGCGCCGAGTGCTCGCCGCCGAAGACATAGCGGTCGAAGGGCGAACCGCCGGAGATCAGTGTGCGCTCGAAGGCGGCGATCGCCTTCACCAGCCGATCGAAGCTCACCGCGCCGCTGCCGTCGGTGCCGGTGGCTTCGCCGGGGAAGGCGGCCGCGAACGCCGCAGCGTAGCCGGGATCCGCCGCCAGCTGTGCGCACAGCGCGCGCTCGCGGCCGCGCACGCCGAGCTCGATCGGGTGCGTGTTGAAGAGCGGCACGCGCATCTGCGCCTCCAGCGAGCGCAGCTGCGGGGTGGTCCATCCGAAGCTCAGGTTATAAGCGACGTTGACCAGCGCCATGGCGTTGTGCGTCAGCATCGCCCCGGTGGCGCCGAGCGCCCGCGCGCGGCCGTCGGAGAAGGCGCGCGCCGGATCGTGGCAGCTCGCGCAGCTATAGCGGCCGCTTACCGCAAGCAGCGGCTCGAAGAACAATCGCCGGCCGAGCGCGACCTTCGCCTCCGACATGGGGTTGTCGGCCGGCACCGCGGGAGTCGGAAAGCCGCGCGGCAGCTGCCAGCTCCAGCTCGCCGCCGCGCCGCTCGCCACGGCGCCGCAGCCGCTGAAGCACCAGGCCGCGGCGAGGAGCGCGGCGCGGCGCCGCGCCCGCACCGCTAACGCCAGCTGGCCGCCGTGCCCGCGCGCGTGAGCGCTGCCGTCTGCGCGGCGATCTGCGCACGCTCCTGGATCCACTTGTCGAGATCCTCCAGGCTCACCGTGCCTTGCGCGGCCGCGTCGGCGCCGTCGGCTCGCTGCCCCGCCACCCAGCCCTTCATGGCGTCGAGAAGCTTCTGGGCCAGGTTGCGGCTGCCGGCGTAGAGCTCGAGATACGCCTGCTGGGCGTCGGCGATACGGCGGAGGCCGAGGTAGGCCTCGCCGCGGTACTCGAGCGCATCCGCATAGCCCGGCTTGAGCTCGAGCGCTTTCCCGTAGGCGCTGAGCGCCTCGTCATAGCTGCCGAGTTTGCGGTTGGTGTAGCCGAGGTAGTTCCACGCCTCCGGCAGCGTCGCGTCGAGCTCGAGTGCCGCTTTGAACCTGGCGTTCGCGGCCGCGTAGGCGTCATGCGCTTCGCGCGCGGCCTTGTCCTTTCGGCCGGCGTCGCTGGCGGCGTCCGCGGCTGCCTGCGCCTTGTCGGCCTTCTTCACGTCGCGCACGCCGTCGTTGTACGCCGCTTGCGCCTTCTGCTGCGGGGTATCGATGCGCGGCACGCTGGGCATCGGGGGCCGGGTCATCCCGCCCCCGCTCGCCCAGACGAGTGGCACCAGGCTCATGAGCACGATTGCGACCGGCACTTGCACAGGGGTACGCATGGAGTCTCCTTCGGAAGCCCAAAGCCCACGGCGCTCGGGGCCGCCATCCTGCAACGTCGCCGCCCGCGGTGGCAACACCCCGCCCCCCGGCGGCCCGCCGCTGCCGTTCCCGTCGCTAGTTTCCCGCCGGCCGCGACGACCAGTGGGCGTCGCGGAAAGTCCAGGCGCCGTGGTGCCGCTCGGCCAGCGCCGTGAAATACCCGCGCTCGGTATGCTCCTGTCCCTGCGGGCTCGCCTGGATCTCCGTGTAGGAGCTCGCCACCACCGCGAACTGCGCGGTCAGCGGATCGACGCGCAGATCCTTCCCCCAGCTGAGCTGCAGCCGCCGGATCACCCCGGGCAGCGCCGCGATCGCCCGCGTGGCCGCGTCGCTGTCGGCGAACTGCAGCTGCCCGTTGACCGCCATGAAAAACTCGGGGGTGGCGGAGAAGTACTGCCGCCACGCCGTCGGTCCGCGCGCGCTCACCTGCGCCGCGACCTCGAGCGCAAAGCGGCGCACGCTGGCCGCGACCGCGGCGCGCCTGGCGGGACCGAGCTCCTCGCCGGGCTCGCCCGCCGCGGCCGCGCTCGCGAGCGCCGCCAGCAGCACGAGGACTGCGCGTGGGCGCACGGTTACCACTGGTTGCGCAGCTCGCGCAGTCTCACGAACACCGTTTCCGCGTCGGGGCGCTCGCCCAGGTCGGGAAACCGCTCGCGCAGCCGCGCAATGACCTGCGGGCTCTGCAGTCGGAAGAAGGTGTTGATGTGTTTCTCCTGCCCGAGCGTGGTGACCGGCGCCGCGGCCGGATCGTGGCGGCGCGCGCTCTCGAGCAGCGCCGGCGCGTCCGTGTTGCCCGGTTCGCGGTCGAGGGTGAACTCCAGGTTGCGCGCGAGGTACTCGTGGCCGGGATAGACGCGCGTCGCGTCCGGCAGCCGTGCGAGCTGGCTCGCGAACGTGCGGTAGAGCGCGTGCGGCTCGCCGCCGTTGTGGCAGTTGCCCGCACCTGCGTTGAACAGCGTATCGCCGCAGAACAGCGCCGGCTCCCCGGTATGCGCCAGCAGGCACACGTGCGTCATGGTGTGGCCGGGCGTGTCCAGGGACTCCAGCTCCACCGTGCGGCCCACGCGGATCACGTCGCCGGCGCTCAAGCCCACGTCCACCCCGCCGATGCGCGCCGCCGCGCCCGCGTGCGCCAACAGCCGCGCTCCGGTGGCGGCCTTGAGCGGCGCGTTGCCGGCGGTATGGTCGTGGTGCTCGTGGGTGTTGAGTATCTGCGTGATCTGCCAGCCGCGGCGGCGCGCGGCGTCGAGGCACAGCCGCCACTCCAGCGGGTCGACGGCGAGGGCCTCGCCGCTTTGCGGACAGGCGATGAGATAATGGAAATTGCGCAGGGAATTTCCCGACCAGATGCGCTCGATCAGCATAACAATGCGGCCCGCCTGGGGTTTTCCCGCAACGTACCGCTAAACGGCGGCAGGCGCCATAATGACTGCATGGCTCATACGTTTCTGTTTCAGCCGGCGGTGTGGACCGCGAGCGGAACGTTCTGGCGCGCCGACGGCGAGGCGCTGCAGGCGGTGGGACGCACCGAGATCGCGCATCGCCCCGAATGCTGGCTGCTGTCGGGCACGCTCAAGGTCCTGGGGACGCCGGCGGCGGAGTTCAAGCACGCCTACTGGATCGAGCCGCCCGCGCCGGGCGGGGGCAGCCTGAAGTGGACGTTCGAGAACGAGATGTTCGGCAAGCTCGAGGGGCGCTTTGCCGTCGCCGGACCCTCCATCCTGTCGGTGTACGGCTGCGAAGCTTCCGGCTACCACGGCGCGGAGCACCTGGGTCAGCTCGATGACGACAACTACCGCTCGACCGGCGTGCTGCTGCTGAAGGACAGGATCACCTACTCCTGGCACATTCTGCTGAAGCGCCTCGCCGCCGGGGCCGCCTGACGGCCGCGCCCACCTTCCGGCCCGGCGCTACGCCGTGCCGCGCAGGCCGGGCAGGTAATGATCGATGAGCAGCGCGGCGAACAGCCACATGAGATAGGTCACCGAGAAGCGGAACACCCGCATCGGCAGCTCGGCGCGCGCGCTGATCTTGAGTGCCAGCGCGTGGTAGAGGAAGCGCGCGTTCAGCACCAGCGCCGCCGCCAGGTACAGCAGGCCGCTCATGCCGGTGAGGAACGGCATCAGCGTCACCACGGTGAGCAGCACCGTGTACAACAGCACCTGCAGGCGCGTGTACTCGAGCCCGTGGGTCACCGGCAGCATGGGGATGCCGGCCTTCGCGTACTCGTCGCGCCGTGCGATCGCCAGCGCCCAGAAGTGCGGCGGGGTCCACACGAAGATGATGAGGAACAGGAGCAGCGCGTTCGGGTCGACGCTGTGGGTGACCGCCGCCCACCCGAGCACCGGCGGAGCGGCGCCGGCCGCCCCGCCGATGACGATGTTCTGCGA
This sequence comes from Steroidobacteraceae bacterium, assembly GCA_035481975.1. Lineage (GTDB taxonomy): Bacteria > Pseudomonadota > Gammaproteobacteria > Steroidobacterales > Steroidobacteraceae > 13-2-20CM-66-19. The sequence goes on along the minus strand of DATHRC010000026.1, from coordinate 5,777 downwards.
GGTCGCGCGCTTCAGCCACACGGTATAGATCACCGCGTAGCCGATGAGCGACAGGAAAGTGAGCAGCGCGGTGAGCAGGTTGACGAGGAAAGCGAGGATCGCCATCGCGGCGACGCCGAGCACCGCGGCGAAGGCGAGCGCGCGGCGCTCACTGAGCGTGCCGCTCGGCAGCGGCCGGCCGCGCGTGCGCGCCATCTGCTCGTCGATGCGGCGGTCGAGCACGTGATTGAGCGTGGCGGCGCACGCGGCCGCGAGCGCAATACCGCAGTTTCCCCACAGCAGCGCGTCGAGCGGCGGTGCGCCCGGACTTGCCAGCAGCGTGCCGACGATCGCCGTGAAGGTGATGAGCGCCACCACCTTCGGCTTGGTGAGCTCGAGATAGCGGCGCCACAGCGCCGGCGCGTTGGGGGCGAGCGTGCTCATCGTGCGCTCAGTGATCGCAGCAGCCCGAGGGTGGCGAGCAGCAGGAGGGCTGCCCCGGCAGTGTGCAGCGTCGCCAGCCACAGGGGAAAGCCTTTCACCACCATGGAGACGCCGAGGGCAAGCTGCAGCACGAGCGCCGCCAGCACCGCAGCGGCCCAGCCGCGCGCACTGACGAAGCCGCGCCGGCGCAGCACGTAGAGCGCCGCCAGCGCGAGCGCCGTGGCGGCGAGCAGCGCGCTCAGGCGGTGCGTCAGGTGGATGGCCACCCGCGCGGAGCTCGTCAGTACACCGCCCTCGTAGTTGACGTTGGGTGCGTGCCAGAGCACGAACCCCTGGCGGAAGTCTGCGTGCGGCCACCAGGCACCCTGGCAGGTGGGGAAGTCCGGGCAGGCGATGGCGGCGTAGTTGCTGCTGGTCCAGCCGCCGAGGGCGATCTGCACCGCGAGCGCGATGAGCCCGATGAGCGCCAGCAGCCGCGCGTGCGCGAGCGGCGCCGCGCCGCCGCCGCTGATGCTGCGGCCGGCGCTGTGCAGCGCGGTGCTGCCCCACGAGCTGCGCGGCAGCGACAGCGTCAGCCACCCCAGCAGCGCGAGTGTCGTCATGCCGAGCAGCAGGTGCGCGGTCACGATCGGCGGCTGCAACTGCCAGGTGACCGTGAGCATGCCGAGCAGTGCCTGCACCAGCACGGTCGCCAACAGCGCGATGACTACCGGCAGGCTCACCCCCGCCCCCCGCCGTGCACGCAGGGCGAGCCCGCTGATGAGCGCGATGATCGCCGCGAGGGTGCCGGCCGCGTAGCGGTGAATCATCTCGCGCCAGGCCTTGCCGGCCTCGAGCGGGCGGCCGGCGTAGGCCGGCAGCGTCGCGGCGCTGTGTTGGGCACCGAGCGGCGAGAGGTGGCCGTAGCAGCCCGGCCAGTCGGGACAGCCGAGCCCGGCGGCGCTCAGGCGCACGTAGGCGCCGAGCACGACCACGGTGAAGCACAGCACCAGGCCTGCCACGCACAGGCGGCGGATCCAGCGGGCAACGGACATGGTCAGCCGATCTGTGACAGCCTCAGGAGCTTTTTCAGGTCGAGGAGCAACCCGTGAGGATTCTGCCGGGCATCGTAGCTCATCATGAGGTTGCCGAGCGGATCGACGATGAACAGCGTGTGCTCGCGCCCCTGCGGCGGAAAAGCCGCGAGCAGCGCCCGCCCCGCCGTACCCCCCGCGTCGAGCACCGTGAGGCCGGGGTGCTCGGTGCCGAGGTATGCGCGGTCGCAGCAGGGAGCGGTGGCGAGAAACACCCGGCGCACGCGGGTCATGTCGGTATCGAGCGCCAGGCGCGTCTGGCGCATCACGTAGAGCATCTCGCGGCACGCGGCGCTGCAGGCGCCGGCGCCGATATAGACGAGCGACCAGTGCCCGTGCCAGGGAGCCGACGCCGCGGCGCTCGCCGGCGCGCTGGCCGCGGCGCTGGCCGCGGCGGGCAGCAGCTGCGGCAGCGAGGTCGGCGGCAGGGCCCGCGGTGGCGTCATGAGCACGCCGTGATTCACGTGGTGCGCCGGACGCCAGGGGGTGCCGTAGTAGGTGAGGAAGGCGAGCAGCAGCGGCAGGAAGAACAGCGCCGCGAGCAGCGCCAGCGTGCGCAGGTTACGGGTCCGCAGCCGCCGCGCGCTGTCGGTGCTCACGGCGCGCGCTCCGCCGTGCGCCAGCTCGTCACGCCCCAGAAGATGAGCGCGAGCAGCGCGAAGCTCCACCACTGGATCGCGTAGGAGAAATGCCGCAGCGGCGACAGGCCCGGGGCCTGCCAGTCGCGCACGTAGCCGAACGGTGCGCCGGGGTCGAGCAGCAGGATGCGCGGACTGAGCGGCGTAGCGAGCGCCGCCGACAACTGCTCGATGTCGGGATAGCTCGTGACCTTGGGCCACGGTGCCCGCGGCCCCGGGGCGGCGCGCCCCAGGGCAAGCCCGGGGCTCGGCAGGGTGCCGATCCGCCCGGTGAGCGTGACGCCCGGCGCGTCCGCCAGGCTCACCTGCGGCAGCCGCGCGCGCGATCCGGTGAACGGCACCCAGCCGCGATCGACCAGCAGTGTCGGCTTACCCGGACGCACGAGCGGTGTCAGCACTTCGTAGCCGGGGCGCCCCTGGTAGCTGCGGTTCTCGAGCAGGAACTGGTGCGCCCCGTCGAGCTCGCCGCTGACGCTCACCCGCTGGAACAGCGGCAGCTCGGTGAGCGGGGTCGAGCCGGGAGTGAGCGTGCGCTCGGCGCCGCGCGCGAAGCGCGCCACTTCCGCCTCGCGCAGCACGCCCTTGTGCCACTGCCACACGCCGAGCCGCACGCACACCGCGGCGGCGAGCAGCGCCAGCACGGTGAAGCCCCACGTGGGCGCAAAGCGGCGCTTACCCGGACTCAGCGGCGGCATGGGCGATTGCTCCACGGCCCGCAGCCGCTACACTCACAAGCGGATATGGAACATCTCCTGTGGCTCGCGGTGCTGGTGTGTCTCATCGTGATCGTCGCGAGCCTCGGCTCGGCGCTGTACCACCTGTCGCGCAACACGCCCGAGGATTCGCGCAAGCTCGCGCGTGCGCTCACGGTGCGCATCGCTCTGTCACTGCTGCTGTTTGCGCTATTGATGCTGGCCTGGTACTTCGGGCTGATCGCGCCGCACCCGTTGCTGGCGGCGCCCGCACCGCACTAGAGCGGCGCTGCGCGCCCGCCGGCGGCGCGCGTCCGCAGGCTCGCTAGGCGCAGCCTGGCAGCGGCGTCCTCACAGCCAGTACACAAAGATGAACAGGCCGAGCCACACCACGTCGACGAAGTGCCAGTACCAGGCCACCGCCTCGAAGGCGAAGTGCCGTCCCGGAGTGAAGTGTCCCCGCAGCACGCGCAGCCAGATGACCGTGAGCATGATCGCGCCGATGGTGACGTGCAGCCCGTGGAAGCCGGTCAGCATGAAGAACGTCGAGCCGTAGATGCCGGTGGACAGACGCAGGCCCATCTCGCGATAGGCTTCGCCGTATTCGTGGGCCTGCAGGCCGACGAAGGTGAAGCCCAGCAGGAAGGTGAGCGCCAGGAACAGCGTCAGGCGGCCGCGCCGGCCGGCGAGCAGTGCGTGGTGCGCGATGGTCACGGTGAGGCCGCTGGTGAGCAGGATCGCGGTGTTGATCGCCGGAATCGGCACCGCCGGCATGGGGCTGAAGCTGCCGTCGGCGAGCCCGCCGACGTGTCCCGGGCCGTTGGTCGGCCAGACGGCCTCGAAATTCGGCCAGAGGACGAAGTTGCTGAACACCTTCACGCCCTCGCCGCCGAGCCACGGCACCGACAGCACCCGCGCATAGAACAGCGCGCCGAAGAAGGCGCCGAAGAACATGACCTCGGAGAAGATGAACCACATCATCCCCATGCGAAAGCTGCGGTCGACCTGCAGGTTGAAGATGCCGTGCTGGTTCTCGCCGATGACGGTGGAGAACCAGCCGAAGAACAAGTAGGCGAGCAGCACCGCGCCGGGCACGAACGACCACGCGCCGCTCCAGTCGTTCAGGTAGGCGATGGCCCCCAGCATCATGGCGAACAGCGCGATCGAGCCGCGGATCGGCCACGGGCTGCCGTGCGGGATGTAATAGGCGTTGCCGGGGGGCGCGTGGGCTTCGGTAGGCGATGCGTTGGCCATGTCGGTCTTTCCTGCTCGGGAGGCTTTAGCCCGCGGGGCGGCGCGGGCTGACGCGCGCGGACTCGTCGTAGAAGGTGTATGCCAGCGTAATCAGCTCGATATGCGCCGGCAGTGCCGGGTCGATGATGAAGCGCACCGGCATATCGCGCGCCTCGTCGAGGTTGAAATGCTGCGGCGAGAAGCAGAAGCACTCGGTCTTGTGGAAGTAGGCCGCGACCTCGGAGGGCGCGATGTTGGGCACCGCCTGCGCCACGGTGTCGCGGCCGGTCAGGTTGTGCGCGTAGAAGCGCGCCGTGAACAGCTGCCCGGGGTGCACCTCGACGGTGCGCACCACCGGGCGGAACTCGAAGGTGCCGGAGCTCGCCACGTCGGCGAGGAACTCCACGGTCACGGTGCGGCTGAGGTCGGGGTGCTCGATGGCCTGCACGCGCTGCAACAGCTTGCTCTGGTCGCCGTAGCCGGTCACCGAGCACAGCACGTTGTAGAGCGGCACCAGCGCGAAACCAAAGCCGAAGCTGCCGGCGGCGATCGCCAGCAGCTTCCAGGTCATGTTGCGATTCTCGCGCCTGAGGTCGCTCATCGGGAGCCGCGCACCAGAGTCAGAATGATGAAGCCGACGTAGAAGGCGATCGCCACCAGCGACCACAGCAGCGCGCTGCGCCGCACGCGCCGCCGGCGATCGCCGTCGTCACTGGCCACCGGCACGTTGGCCATCAGTGCTCCGCGCCGCGCGCGATCACCGCCTCCGAGGGCGGCGTGGTCCACGAGTGGAACGGTGGCGGCGAGGGCAGCTCCCACTCCAGGCCGTGCGCGCCTTCCCAGGCGCGGTTGCCGACCGGCTCACCGCCGCGCACGCACTTCCAGATGATGTACGGGAACAGCAGCTGCGACAGCCCGAAGCCGAAGCCGCCGATCGAGGACACCATGTTCCAGTCGGTGAACTGCACCGCGTAGTCGGGGATGCGGCGCGGCATGCCGGCCAACCCGAGGAAGTGCTGCGGGAAGAACAGCACGTTGACGAAGATCGTGGACAGCCAGAAGTGCCACGTGGCGAGCTTCAGGTCATACATGTTGCCGGTCCACTTCGGCAGCCAGTAGTACACGCCGGCCATGATGCCGAAGATCGCGCCCGGCACCAGCACGTAGTGGAAGTGCGCCACCACGAAGTAGGTGTCCTGGTACTGGTAGTCGGCCGGCACCATCGCGAGCATGAGCCCCGAGAAGCCGCCGATGGTGAACAGGAACAGGAACGCCAGCGCGAACAGCATCGGCGGCTCGAACGACAGCGAGCCCCGCCACATGGTGGCGGTCCAGTTGAACACCTTAACGCCGGTCGGGATCGCGATCAGCATGGTCGAGAGCATGAAGAACAGCTGCGCCGCGAGCGGCATGCCGACGGTGAACATGTGGTGCGCCCACACGATGAACGACAGGAAGGCGATGGAGGCCACGGCGTACACCATCGTCTCGTAGCCGAACAGCGGTTTTCTCGAGAAGGTCGGGATGATCTCCGAGACGATGCCGAAGGCCGGCAGGATCAGGATGTAAACCTCCGGGTGCCCGAAGAACCAGAAGATGTGCTGGAACATCACCGGGTCACCGCCGCCGGCGGCGGTGAAGAAGGTGGTGCCGAAGAAGTGGTCGGTGAGGAGCATCGTTACGGCGCCCGCGAGCACCGGCATCACCGCGATGAGGAG
>DATHRC010000025.1:0-28482 GCA_035481975.1 Steroidobacteraceae bacterium | reverse complement strand
AGCCACCCCGAACTCATAGTTGGGCTGCCCATACTGGGTGTACGACACTTCGCTCCGCAGATAGGAGCTCTCAGTGCTGACACTCGGCTGCGTCAGGATATAGCGCACCGCGCCGCCTTCGGCGCCGGCGCCGAACAACGTGCCCTGCGGCCCGCGCAGGATCTCCACGCGCTCAAGGTCGAAGGTCTTCGGCAGCGCATCATCCGGATTGAAGCCCACTGAACGCATCTGAATCGGCGTGTCATCGATATAGATGCCCGTCGTGCCGGGTCCGGCCGAGGAGGAGATTCCGCGGATGGAGATGGCATTGGTCGCGGAGTTGTCGATCGACACGCCGGGGGTGTAGCGCGCAATGTCGATGAAGTCCTTGATGCCCTTCTGATCCATGTCGGCTTGGGTGAGCGCCGTGACGCTGATCGGCACCTTGCTGAGCGACTCCTCGTGCCGGGTCGCCGTTACCACCACCTCCTGCAGCGCCGACGGCTCCGTAGCGGTCTCCGTGGCGGCCGGCGCGGGACCGGCGGTGGCGAGCACCGCGGCAGCGTCGGCGCGTGCCAGCGGGTGATGGGCGAGCAGCACGGCGCCGGTGGCGAGCGGCAGGCCGATCATGGCGCGAATGGTGCGAGTCGAGTTCTTCATGTGCTTATCCTCCCCCGCCCGGTACGGGCTTCCCCCTGTCGCGCTCGTGCAGTTCAGATCTGCAGCACTACCGCTGCATCTGCGCTCCAGCTTACGAACACCTCATCACTCCAGTCGATGGCGGCTTCCGACGTGCGCCGCTCGTTCTGCGCGAACACCGTGATCACCTTGCCGCTGGTGGTCTTGATCTGGTACGTCGAGCGGTTGCCGAGATAGCCGAGCTCCCAGACCAGGCCGCGCAGCTGGTTGAGGCGCGCGCCGCTCGCCGGCTGCTTGGCGAGGCGCATTTTTTCGGGTCGCAGCGCCACCCACACGCGCTGCCCGACGCTGAAGCGCCCCTGGTCGTCGACCAGCAGCTCGCTGTCGATCTCGGCGCAGTGCACGCTGATCAGGCCGTCGGCGCAGCCGCTCACCGTACCCTCGAACAGATTGGTGGTGCCGACGAAGTCCGCCACGAAGCGGCTGCGCGGGAACTCGTAGATCTCCGCGGGCGTGCCGACCTGCACCACTTGTCCGCGGTCCATGACCGCGATGCGCGTGGCGAGCGCCATGGCCTCGTCCTGATCGTGGGTGACGACGATGAAGGTGATCCCGACCTTGTCCTGCAGGTCCATCAGCTCGAACTGCGTCTGCTCGCGCAGCTTCTTGTCGAGCGCGGACAGCGGCTCATCGAGCAGCAGCACCTTGGGACGACGGATCAGCGCCCGCGCCAGGGCCACGCGCTGGCGCTGGCCGCCCGAGAGCTGGTGCGGCTTGCGCTGCGCGAGCGCCCCGAGCTGCACCATGTCGAGCCCCTCCTGCACGCGCTGGCGGCGCGTGGCGGCATCGAGCGGCAGGCGCCGCAGTCCGTAGCCGACGTTTTTTTCCACCGTCATGTGCGGGAACAGCGCGTACGACTGGAACATCATGTTCACCGGCCGCTGGTGCGGCGCCACGCTGCTCATGTCGACGCCGTCGATGCTGATGCGGCCGCCGCTGGGCTGGGCGAATCCGGCCAGCATCCGCAGCAGCGTGGTCTTGCCGCAGCCGGAAGCACCCACCAGCGCGAACATCTCGCCCTTGTAGATGTTGAGGGTGACGTTATCGACGGCGGTGGTCGCGCCGAAGGTCTTGCTGACCCCGTCGATGAGCACCTGCGGCGTCGCCTGCGGGTCGAGCCACGGGCGGCCGGCGAGCTGCTTCGACTGGGTGGCGATCACGGCCGCTCCTTCAAAAATCCGCCGGCGGCGTCGCCCGCCGCCGCGCCGGTGCGAAGAACGGCCGCTCGACCACGCGGGCGCGCACCATGCGCCGCTCCCACACGAGCTCGCGATTCAGATAGATCTCCGCCCAGACGCGCGATCCGGTGGCGATGTACGCCGCCTCCACGATGGCGAGCGCCAGGTTGCGCTTGCAGGTCGGCGACCAGATCGCCGAGGTCACGCTGCCCACCTCTCTTCTCGCGGAAGAATCGCGATACAGCAGCGCGTTGTGGGCAGGCTTCGTGCCCTCGACGTCCAGTCCCACCAGCTGCCGGCGCGGGCCGCGCGCCTGCTCCGCCAGCAGCGCGCGGCGGCCGGTGAAGTGTCCCTTGTTGAAGTCCACCAGCCAGGCAAGTCCGAGCTCCAGCGGCGAGCGCTCGGTGCCCAGGTACAGGGTGTGCTCCGCCGAGACGAAATCCAGGTTCGGCAGCACGAAGCCCGCCTCGATGCGCGCCACGTTGAGGGCCCTGGAGCCGATCGGTCGCACCGCACGGCTGCTGCCCACCGCCGTCAGGGCATCCCACAGCGCTTCGGCGTCCGCGGGCTGCATCCACAGCTCGTAGCCAAGATCGCCGGTGAAGCCGGTGCGCGACACCATCATCGTGATCTGTCCGGCGCCGCCGCTGCGGGGCATGCTGAACCCGGCGTGCTCGAACGGCTTCAACCGCTCGACCCCGGCAAGTCCCACGGCCTTCAGGAGCTTGCACGACGTCGGGCCCTGGACCGCCAGCGCCGCCACCTCCTCGGTAACCTCGCGGATCTCGACCTCAAAGCCGATGGCGGAGGCGCGGAACCAGTCGAGCTGCCGCTCGGCCGTGCAGATGCGATATTCATTGGGCGCGATGCAGAATACCGTGCCGTCATCGATCAGATGACCCTCGTCGTTGCACCACACGGTGTAGGCCACCTTCCCGGGCCCGACCTTACGGATGTCCCGCGTCACCAGACGATTGAGGAAGCGCAGCGCGTCCGCGCCCGAGATGCGGTACTTGACCATGGGGGTCAGATCGTAGAGCGAGCTCGCGTTGCGGATCGCGAAGTACTCCTGCTCCACGCTGGTGAAGACATCGACCGTCGTGTAGCCGGCCCACGGCACGAAGCTGTCGAGCTGGCTGAGCGCGCGCGCACGCTCGTGGAACGGCGTCTTCAGCAGCGGCTGGCGATAGTGCGGCTCGCTTTCGGTGAGCATGGCTTAAGCGGCCTCGCGGATGAGCTGCCGCGCCGCGTTGCGCCCGGCGAGTCCCATGACACCGCCGCCGGGGTGGCAGCCGGCGCCGCACAGGAACAGGCCCGGCAGCGGCGTGCGATATCGGGCGGCGCCTGGCACCGGTCGCACCATCAGAAACTGATCGAGCGCCAGTTCCGCGTGATGCCAGTGGCCGCCGCTGATACGGAACTCGCGCTCGATATCCGGGGGCGCCAACAGTTCGCTGGCGCTGATGCAGTCGCGCAGCTGCGGTGCGTAGGCCCCCAGAGTATCGATGACGCGCGCCGTGAAGGCCGGGCGCTGGCTATCCCAGCCACCGGCGAGCGCATAAGGGGCGTACTGCACGATCACCGACATCACGTGCTTGCCGGGCGGCGCAAGAGTTGCGTCGGCGAGGGTTGGGATGGTGACCTCGAGCATCGGCCGACTGGAGAATTCGTCGTACTTGGCATGGTTGTAAGCGCGCTCGATGTAGTCCGCCGAGGGTGCCACCAGCAGGCGCGCGCGCAGCGCCTCGGTGCTGAGCCCGGGGAACTGCGGCAGCCGCTCGAGGGCCAGGTGCAGTTTGGCCGTAAGCCCGCGCGCGCGCACCTGGGCCACGCGCCGCGCGAAGCCCGCGTCCAGGTGTTCCGTCCCCAGCAGCTTGAGGAACGTGCTCTTGGGATCCGCGCTCGACACCACGGTGGTCGCGGTGATCTGCGCGCCGCAGGCCAGTGCGACCCCCACCACGCGATCCTCGCGCACCAGAATACGTTCGACCAGCGCGCCGGTGCGAATCTCGGCGCCGGCGGCGCGCGCGGCGCGCGCCAACGCCTCCGACACGGCCCCGAGGCCGCCCTCGGGCTGTGCCAGGGCATCGGCACCCTGCGATGCGGCGCAGCGGTACAGAAGTGATACCACGGTGCCCGGAGAGCGCGGACCGTAATTGGTGCCGAGCACCGCATCCAGCGCCAGCGCACCTTTCAGCAGCGGCAGGCTGAAGCGATCCTCGAGCAGGTCGTACACGCACATCCCACCGATGCGCAGCAGCTCGCGCATGTCGCGACGCCCGAGGCGCCGGATGCGCCAGCCGAGGCCGAGGAGCGCGTAGGCATCGCGCCAGGCATCCGTGCCGAGCCGCGGCGGCGTCTGCGTGAGCAGCGGATGCAACGCGCGCGCAAAGCGCTTCAGCAGCGTCTGCCAGTCCGCCAGCGCGACCGCTTCGCCAGCCGAACGCTCGGCCAGCGCCGCCAGGTTGCCCGGCCCGAAACTCAAGTGACGCGTGTCCTCGGCGAGCGCGACCGTCGGCAGGTTGCGGGCGGCAAGCCTCAGGCCGTGTGCCTCCAGAGCGAGATCCTGCATCAGCGCCGCGGGCATCAGGTGCAGCAGATGGGCGCAGGCGGAAGTCCTGAACCCGGGCGCAAACTCGCGCGTGACGGCCGCCCCCCCCAGCCGCTCGGCGGCCTCGAGCACCAGTACCTTGCGTCCGCCGCGCGCCAGGTACGCCGCGCACACCAGTCCGTTGTGGCCGCCGCCGACCACGATGCTGTCGTACTGCGCGCCGGCGCCGCCGTTCACTGCAGCCGCCTCAGGTCGCGCAGGATGGCGTTCGCCGAGTTGGCGCCGGGGGCGCCCATGACGCCGCCGCCGGGGTGCGTGCTGGAGCCGCACATGTAGAGCCCGCGTACCGGTGCGCGGTACTGCGCATAGCCGGGCACGGGGCGGTTGAACAGCAGCTGGTCGAAGGTGAGCTCGCCCTGGAAGATGTTGCCCTCGGTGAGGCCCACCTCGTTCTCGATATCGCGAGGCGTGCGAACTTCCGCATGCAGAATCAGCTGCTTGAAGTCCGGGCTGTGACGCGCAATCGCATCGATCACGGTATTGCCGAACGCCTGGCGTTTCTCCGCGGTCCACTCCCCGTCGGCGAGCCGGTACGGGCAGTACTGCACGAACACCGACATGTAGTGCTTGCCGTCGGGCGCCATGGTCGGATCGATCTGCGTGGGGATCAGCATGTCGACGTAGGGGGCGCGCGACCAGCGCCCCTCCTTCCAGTCGTCGTAGGCGCGCTCGACCATCTCGAGGGTGTCGGTGATGTGCATGTCGCCGCGCGTCGCCGGGGAACCCTGCGGGATGGCGGGGAAGTGCGGCAGTCCGTCGAGGGCGATGTTGAGTTTTCCCGAGGAGCCGCGGATCTTGAAACGGCGCACCTGCGCGAGGAACTCCGCCGGCAGATGCGCCGGCGCCATGGTCTCGAGAAAGGTGCGCTTGACGTCGAGGTTCGAGACCACGACCGCGGCGCTGATCTCCTCGCCCCCCTCGAGCACCACGCCGGTGGCGCGGCCGTTACGCACCACGATCTGCGCGACCGGCGCCGCGGTGCGCACCATGCCGCCACTCGCCTGCAAGGAGGCGGCGAGCGCCTGGGTGATGGCGCCCATGCCGCCGCGCGCGAATCCCCAGGCGCCCACGGCGCCGTCGATGCTGCCCATGTAGTGATGCAGCAGCACGTAGGCGGAGCCGGGCGAGCGCGGCCCGAGCGCGGTACCGATGATGGAGCTGCCGCACAGGTGCGCCTTGACGATCTCGCTCTCGAAGTACTCCTCGAGCATGTCGGCGCAGCTCATGGTGAAGAAGCGCAGCGTATCGTACATGCGCGCCTCGCCGAGCTTGTGAAAGTGCTTGCCGAGGAACAGCAGCTCCTTGAGGTCGCGCGGCTTGAACGAAGTCGGATCCGGCGGCTCGCGCAGCAGCAGCGGCTTGATGAAGCGGCAATGCCGCAGCATGTCGCGTACGTAGCGATCGTAACCTTCGGCGTCGTGGCGCGAGTGGCGCGCGATCTCGCGGCGCATGGCGTCGTGGTTGTCGTACACCGCCAGGTGCCCGCCGTCGCGCATCATGGTGCAGCCGCCCTCGTAGGGGATGATCTGCAGGCCGTGCGCCGGCAGCTCGAGCGCGCGGATGATTTCGGTGCGCAGCAGGCTGCACACGTAGGAGCAGTTCGAGTAGGTGAAGCCGTCGTACAGGCGGCGGCTCACCGCCGCGCCGCCGACGAACGCATTGCGCTCGAGCACCAGCACCTTGAGCCCGGCGCGCGCCAGGTAGCAGGCGTTCACCAGCCCGTTGTGCCCCGCTCCCACGACGAGCGCATCGTAGCGGTTGCTGGCGCCCATGCTCATGCCGGTGGCCGCTCCTTCAGCGGCAGGTCAGGCAGGTACGCGGCGCGTGGTTCCGAGACCGTCGAGCGTGCGGTCGACGGCCACCTCGAACGCCCGCAACGTGTCCTTCAGGCACCCGTCGTCGTGTGCCGCGGACATGAACCACGGCTCGCGTGAATCCGGTTCGCACAGGATGCACTCATCGTGCAGCACCCTGGCGACGGCGTCGTAGAAGGTGTAGTCGCTGCCCTTCCAGTCACGATAGGTGCGCGGCGGGTCGTGCGCGAAGTACAGGCCGCTCATGGAGGGGTGGCCGACAAAGCTGTGAGCGATGCCGCGCGCCTTGAGAATGGCGCTCTTGCCGTTGCGCAGCCGCGTGCCGTAGGCGGCGACGCGCTCGAGCGCATCGGTGTCGGCGAGAATCTCCAGGGTCTTCTCCGCCGCCGCGAGCGACACCGGGTGCGCGGTGTAGGTGCCGCCGTGCGCCACGCCCTTGCCGAGCTTGCGCATGATCTCCTCGCGCCCGGCGAGTACCGAGATCGGGTAGCCGTTGGCGATCGCCTTGGCGAAGGTGCACAGGTCGGCACGCACGCCGTAGAGCTCCTGCACGCCGCCGCGCGCGACGCGAAAGCCGGTCTTCACCTCGTCGATGATCATCACCACACCGTAGCGGTCGCACAGCTCGCGCGCCGCGCGCACGTACGCCGGCTCGGCCGCGATGCCCAGACAGTTGCCCATAATGGGCTCGATCAGCAGGCAGGCGATGCCGTGCCCGTGACGGCGGAAGACGTCCTCGAGCTGGTTGGCATCGTTCGCCTGCACGAAGTGCGCGAAGTTGCGCGTCGCCAGCGGCACGCCCTCGCTGTAGGGCAGCACCTGCGGGTCGCCGACCTGCGACCACTTCTCCATGGGCGTGTACCACATGGCCGCATCGAACAGCCCGTGGTAGCTGCCTTCGAGAATGACGTAGTTGTCCTTCCTGGTGTAGGCGCGCGCCAGGCGCAGCGCCGCCATTACCGCCTCGGTGCCGGAATTCGAGAAGCGAACCAGCTCCGCCGCCGGCACCATGCGCGCGATGCGCTCGGCCACGCGGTATTCGCGCTCGGTGGACAGTGCGAACACACCGCCCACCTCCATGCCTTCGCGCGCCGCCGCATCGACACGCGGGTCCGCGTAGCCGAGGATCGCCGGCCCGTAGCCCATGCGGTAGTCGACGTAGACGTTGCCGTCGAGATCGGTGACGCGCGCGCCGCGCCCTTCTTTCACGTAGATGGTGCGTTCCTCGCCCCAGAAGCGGAAGTTCGAGGCGACCCCGAGGGGCAGCCGCCCGAGCGCGCGCCGGAAGTGCTCGTGATTCCGGGTCATGGTTCTGGACATGACGACCTCCCGCGGCGTGATGCAAAAAAGCGCTTTAGATCCGGCAGGATACCATTGGCTATAACGCGCGTCTATATATCCATATAGTTTCTTACAGCAGCGCGGCCACCGCGGCGCGAAACTGCGCCAGCGCCGGTGCGACGGGGCCGCTGTCGGTGAGCTCCTCGGCGGCGGTGGCGAGCCCGGCCTGCGTCGACTCGGCCAGCTCGATCTGCTGCTTCAGCCACGAACCGACGCGGCGGTGCCAGGCCGTGTGCGCAGCGCGCCCCGCCTCCCTGCCCGTTTGCCGGGCGGCGAAATCAAAGCGGCGGATGCGGCTGCTGCCGGGCCCGAGCGGGGTCACCTGCAGCACCAGCGCCCCTTCGGGCCGCAGCTCGAGCAGCAGGTTCGGCGCCACGAAATGCTGCTGCGGCTGCGGACTCTCGAGCCACTGCTCGACCACGATCTTCCAGTCGGCGGCGGCGTCCAGGTCGGCGACGCTGCGCGGCGCCAGCTTCGCGAAGGCCTCCCACGGCGCCCGCGGTGCGCCGGCGTCCGCGTGAGCGCCGGCACGCGCGAAGATCAGCGGGCCGAGACGCAGCATCTCGAGCGGCACCAGGTCGCCCGGTGTGGTGCCGGCGACCAGCCGGCCGTCGAATCCGTAGGTCAGTGAGTGCGAAGCACAGTGAATGGCGCTGCGCAGGTGGCCCTTGCGCAGCGTGAGCAGCGCGTGCGGACGACGCCGGCAGGTATTGCGGAACACCTGCATGCGGCCGCGCTCGCCACGCACCACCATGGCGCGCTCGCCGGCCAGATCGCCGCTGAGAAAATCCCCCGCCGCGCGCAGCTCCGCCTCGTGGCCGAGCAGCTGCCATGCCGGCCGCAGCAGCCGCTCGCGCTCGGCCGCGAGCAGCGCGGCGTCCGCGTAGGCGCCGTGCGGCAGCCGCGCCGCGCTGAGCGCCGGCCGTGCGGTTGCGGCCGGGGCGCTGTCGGCGAATTCGCCGGGAAACACCGAGCGCAGATAGCGCAGCGAGCGCTGCACGGCGGCGGCGCGGTCGATGTTGGCCTCGCTCTGAAAGGCGAATCCCTGCCACAGCACCTCGAGCACGCCGATCAGCCCGAGTGCCACCGCATCCGCGTCGAGGTGCGCGGCACCGCGGGCGGCGATCAGCCGCTCGATCAGCTCGCGCACCAGCGCGGCGAAGGCATCGTCCTTCTTGCCGCAGATGTCCAGGTACTCCTGGCGCGAGCTCGCCTCGCCCCAGAAGGAATACCAGACCGAGACCTTGCGCGGGCTGGCGATGTCGGCATCGAGGTACAGCTCCACCAGCAGCCGCAGCGCCTGCAGCGGCGACTCCTTGAGAGCCGCCACCGGTGCCAGCACGCGCTCCTCGAACTCCGCCGCCAGGTGCGCCAGCGATGCGACCAGCATCGCGGCCTTGGAATCGAAGTAGAAGCGCACGATCCCCGGCGACAGATCCGCCAGCGCCACCACCTTTTCCACGGTGGTGCGCGAGGGGCCGTAGATGTGCAGCGCCGAGATGCAGGCGTCGATCAGGCGCTGCCGCTGGCGCTGGCGGATGCGCGAACCGCCGGCGGCCGCCGCCGCGGTCGCGACGCTGCCCGTTGCTCCCCGGTCCGGCACTTCATTCATCGGCGCTGCAGTTCCTTCGACCGCACGGCGGTTACGAGCGGCGCTGTACTGGCGGCAAGTTTATCCCGCACAATAGCCCGCGGTCACAGGCGATGCGCCCATCATGAAGACAACCTGGCGTCCGGGCCGCTGGCTCATCATCCTGCCGCCGCTGATTTTCCTGGTTGTATTCTTCCTCATCCCGTTCGCGTTCGCTTTCAAGATCAGCTTCGCGGAAGCGGCGCCGCGCGTGCCGCCGTTCACCGACATCATCTCCTTCACCCCCGATCACCACCTGCGCCTGTCGCTGACCCTGGGCAACTACCGCTACCTGGTCACCGACCAGGTATATGGCGTGGCGTACCTGTACTCGCTGCGTACCGCGTTCTTCTCGACGCTGATCTGCCTGCTGCTCGGCTACCCGATGGCCTATGCCATCGCGCGGGCCCCGAAATCGGCGCAGGGGCTGCTGCTGCTCATCATCATGCTGCCGTTCTGGACGAGTTTCCTGCTGCGGGTATATGCGCTCGAAGGCATCATCCGCGACAACGGCTTCCTCAACACCGCGCTGCTGCACCTGGGTCTCATCAGCCACCCACTGCGCATCATGCGCACCAGCCTCGCGGTATACCTGGGCATCATCTATTCCTACCTGCCCTTCATGGTGCTGCCGCTGTTCGCCACGCTGGAGAAGCTCGACCACACCCTGCTCGAGGCGGCGGCGGATCTCGGCAGCACGCCACGACGGGCGTTCTTCGACATCACCGTGCCGCTGTCGCTGCCGGGGGTGATCGCCGGTTCCATGCTGGTGTTCATCCCGGCGGTCGGGGAGTTCGTGATCCCGTCGCTGCTCGGCGGCCCCAACACTCTCATGATCGGCCGCGTGCTGTGGGATGAGTTCTTCGGCAACCATGACTGGCCGGTGGCCTCCGCGGTGGCGATCGCCTTCCTGCTGCTGCTGGTCGGGCCGATCGCCATTTACCAGTACTACAACGTGCGCCAGCTCGAGGCATGAGCGCACGGGGCGAACGACCCTCCTCGGCGGCGCTGCTGTCGGTGCTGTTCTTCGGCATTGCCGTGCTCTACCTGCCGATCCTGGTGCTGATCGGCTACTCCTTCAACGCCTCGCCGCTGGTCAACGTGTGGGGCGGCTTTTCCACCGCCTGGTACGGGCAGCTGCTGCACAATCGCCAGCTGCTGCAGGCGGCGTGGCTGTCACTGGAGGTGGCGGTGAGCGCCTCTAGCGGCGCGGTGGTGCTCGGCACGCTGGCGGCGATCGCGCTGGTGCGCTTTGCGCGCTTTCCGGGGCGGCTGCTGCTCACCGGCATGGTCAACGCGCCGCTGGTGATGCCGGAGATCATCACCGGCATCACCCAGCTGCTGCTGTTCGTGTCGATGGTGCAGCTGCTCTCCTGGCCACACCGCGGCTTCACCACCATCGTGCTGTCGCACATCACCTTCTGCACCGCGTACGTCACCATCACGGTGCAATCGCGCCTGCAGAGCGCCGACCGCGCGCTCGAGGAGGCCGCCATGGATCTGGGGGCGAGCCCGGCGCGCGCCTTCATCGAGATCACCCTGCCGATCATCGCACCGGCGCTGATTTCCAGCTGGCTGCTGTGCTTCACGCTGTCGCTCGATGACCTGGTGATCTCGAGCTTCGTCGCCGGGCCCGGCGCCAGCACCTTGCCGATGGTGATCTACTCGAAAGTGAAACTCGGCGTGAGTCCCGATATCAATGCGCTCGCCAGCCTGATCGTCTGTGGGGTCGGGGTGTGCATTCTCGGCGCCGGCTGGCTCATGACGCGCAGCGACCGCCGGCGGGCGCTGGAAATGCAGCTCGCCGGGCGCTAGCTGCGCGCGGCGGTTGCGGCCGCCGTCCGCGCCGCGCGCCGCCTCACAGGTTGGTCTTGATGCGCGTCCAGGTGCGGGTGCGCAGCCGCTCGAGTGCCGGGCCCGCCTCGTTGGCGCGGTAGAGGCGTGCCTCGGTTCCGGGCGGCAGATAGACCGCCGGATCGCTGAGAATCTGCGGATCGACGTAGGCCCTGGCTGCCCAGTTATCGTTGGCGTAGTGGGTGTAGTTGGTGATGGCGGCGATCACTCGCGGCTCGAGGATGTAGTTGAGGAACTTGTGCGCTGCCAGCGGGTGCGGCGCATCGGCGGGAATCAGCAGCGCATCGAACGAGCCGTTGGCGCCCTCCCTCGGCACGGTGAATGCCAGGTGCACGTCGACACCGGCGGCCTTGACGCGCGCGTGCGAAGTGGCGTAGTCGCCCGACCAGGACATGGAGATGCAGAAATCGCCGTTGGCGAGGCCGTTCAGGTACTCGCTCGAATCAAACGCCTTGATATAGGGACGTACGGCGAGCAGCAGCTGCTCTGCGCGCTGGTAGTCCTCGGGCCGCTGCGTGTTGGGATCCAGGTGCAGATAGTTGAGCGCGAGCTGCAGCACGTCCTCGGCTGAATCGAGGAAGGTGACGCCGCAATCGGCGAAGCGGCGGATGATCTCGGGCTTGAAGATCAGCTCGAGACTGTCAACGGGCGCATCGGGCATGCGTGCGCGGATCATGTCGACGTTGTAGGCAAAGCCGTTGACGTGGCGCAGGTACGGCATGGCATAGCGGTTGCCGGGATCGGCCTGGGCCTCGATGGCGAGGACGTGCGGGTCGAGATACTTCCAGTTCGGCAACAGCGAGCGGTCGAGCGGCTGATAGATGCCGGCCTTGATCTGGCGGCTGAAGTAGTCGGTCGAGGTGCTGACCACATCGTAGCCCGAGTCGCCGGCCATCATCTTCGCTTCGAGCGTCTCGTCGGCGTCGTAGGTGTCGTAGACCACACGAATGCCGGTTGCAGCTTCGAAGTTGGCGATGGTGTCCTTGCCGATGTAATCCGCCCAGTTGTAGATGTGCAGCTCCGGCTCCTCGGCGCGCGCCGCGGCGGCGCCGTGCGGCACGCCGCCGCAGCCACCGAGCAGCACCGCCGCGAGCGCCAGCGCCGTCACGCGATGCGCCGTGCGCCGCCGGGCACAGCGGCCGGAGGCTGGCAGCGCGGCGGCTATAGCTTCACCATCAGGTGGCGCACCACGGTGTAGTCCTCGAGTGCGTACACCGACAGGTCCTTGCCGTAGCCGGAACGCTTGAAGCCGCCGTGGGGCATCTCGCTCGCGGTGGCGAAGTGCGTGTTGATCCAGGTGGCGCCGTACTGCAGTTGCGCCGCCACCTGCATGGCGCGCCCGACGTCGCGCGTCCACACCGAGGAGGCGAGCCCGTACTCGGAATCGTTGGCCCAGCGGATGGCTTCCTCGGTATCGCTGAAGGGGGTCACCGACACGACCGGGCCGAACACCTCGCGCTGCACGATCTCATCCTGCTGGCGGGCGCCGGCTACGACCGTGGGCTCGTAGAAGAAACCGCCGCCGCCACGCGCCTTGCCGCCGGTGGTGAGCGTCACGTGCGGATTGGCTGCGGCACGCTCCACCATGGCCGCGACGCGCTCGCGTTGCGTCGCGGAGATCAGCGGGCCCATCTCTACGCCGGTCTCTTCCTGGGTGCCGACCCTGATGCTACGCACCGCGCTGGTCAGGTCCGCCACCAACCGCTCGTACACCTGCCTGCCCGCATACATGCGGCAGGCAGCGGTGCAGTCCTGGCCGGCGTTGTAGTAGCCGAAGGTGCGCACGCCGGCCACTACCGCTTCGATGTCGGCGTCATCGAAGACGATCACCGGCGCCTTGCCGCCGAGTTCCAGATGGGTGCGCTTGAGGTTACCGGCCGCAGCCGCCAGCACCTTCTGTCCGGTCGCCACCGACCCGGTCAGCGACACCATGCGCACCCGCTCGTGATGGATGATCGCGCTGCCCACCGGCTCGCCGCGGCCGCACACGACGTTGACCACCCCCGGCGGCAGCAGCTCGGCGAGCGCCGCCGCGAGTTTCAGCAGCGTGAGCGGCGTCAGCTCGGAAGGCTTCAGCACCATGGTATTACCGGCGGCGATCGCGGGCGCGATCTTCCAGGCGGCCATCATCAGCGGGTAGTTCCACGGCGCAATCGAGCCGACCACCCCCACCGGGTCGCGGCGGATGAAGCTGGTATGGCCGGGGAGGTACTCCCCCGCCGCGAGCCCCTGGGGACTGCGGCACGCGCCGGCAAAGAAGCGGAATACGTCCGCGATGGCCGGCAGCTCGTCGGCGCGCACCGCGGCGAGCGGTTTGCCGGTGTTGCGCGACTCGAGCGCGGCGTAGCCCTCCGCTTCCGCCTCGATGTGCTCGGCGATGCGCAGCAGCAGCGCCGCGCGCTCCCGCGGCGCGGTGCGCGCCCAGGAACCGAAGGCGCGCTCCGCCGCCGCCACCGCCGCATCGACCTGGGCCACAGAGGCCGCCGGCACCGCGGCGATGCGCGTGCCGCTGGCCGCGTCCAACACCGCCTCCGGCTCGGCCTCGCCGGCGACCAGGCGGCCGCCGATCAATAATTGCGTCTGCATGTGCGTCTCCTGAAGCGCCGCTGCGCCGCGGGCGTCCGCCACGCCGGCTGGACGCGCACGGCCGCTACCTTATATTATTATAGCCATAATATTATGGGCCGCGCGCGGTCCCAGCGGGAGGGCCCGATGAACTCCGACGTCATCATCACCTGCGCCATCACCGGCGACGATACCAAGGTCAAGAAGAGCCCCCACTGCCCCATCACGCCGGAACAGATCGCGAACTCCGCGGTCGAGGCGGCGCGCGCCGGGGCCGCCATCGTGCACATCCACGTGCGCGACCCGGAAACCGGCGAGTTCAGCATGGCGACGCGCCACTATCGCGAGGTCGTGAAGCGCATCCGCGAGAGCCAGGTCGACGTGCTGGTGAACCTCACCTGCGGCATGGGCGGGTACATCTGCGTCGGCAAGCAGGGGCTGAAGGATACCCCGGCCGCCGGCACCGACTTCGTCAGCCAGGAAGAGCGCATGCGGCACGTGATCGAGCTGTGCGGCGAGGGGCGGTACCGCCCGGATATCGCCACCCTCGATTGCGGTACGCTCAATTTCGGGGACGGTAACCGCGCGTATATCTCCACCCCCGACTACTGCCGCCAGGGGGCCACCATCCTGCGCGACCTGGGCGTGAAGGTGGAGCTGGAGATCTTCGACACCGGCAACCTCTGGTTCGTGAAGCAGATGATCAAGGAGGAGCTGATCCCGGCGCCGGCCATGATCCAGCTGTGTACCGGCATCGCCTACGGGGTGCCCGCGGACACCGCGCACCTGCTCGCCATGGTGGGCAGCCTGCCCGCCGATTGCGTGTGGAGCTCGTTTGCGGTGAGCCGCATGCAGATGCCGTGGGTGGCGCAGTCGATACTGCTCGGCGGCAACGTGCGCGTCGGGCTAGAGGACAACCTGTACCTGTCGCGCGGGGTGTACGCCAGCAACGCGCAGCTGGTGGAAAAAGCGCGCACCATCATCGAAGCCATGGGCGCGCGCATCCTCTCGCCGCCGCAGGTACGCGAGCGGCTGCGGCTGCACTGAACGTGGCGGGCATCCCGGTCTACGCCACCGCGGTTCTGCCGGAGTGGATCGACTATAACGGCCACCTGCGCGATGCCTACTATGCGCTGATCGTGAGCCTCGCGACCGATGCGCTCATGGACCGCATCGGCCTCGACGCCGACTACCGGGCGCGCACCCACTGCACGCTGTACACGGTGGAGATGCACATCCATTACCTGCACGAGGTCCGCCAGTCCGACCCGTTGCGCGTCGTGATGCGCATCGCCGGGGCCGACCACAAGCGCATCCATGCCGCTTTCGAGATCCTGCGCCCCGGGCAGGACGCCCCGGCGGCCGCCGCGGAGGTGATGCTGCTGCACGTGCGCCAGCAGGGTGAGGCGGCGCGCACGGCGCCGTTCCCGGCGGCGGTGGCGGCGGCGCTCACCGCACTGCAGGCGGCGAGCGCCCAGCTGCCGGCCGCGGCGCCCGGATCGCGGCGCATGGAGCTGCGCGGGCACGGCCGCCCGTGAGCGCCGAGCGCCGCATGAGCGCGCCCGCGCTGCGGCGCCTGCTGGCACCGCGTACCGTGGCGCTGATCGGTGGCGCCTGGGCGGACGCGGCCCAGGCGGCGAGCCGGGTGATCGGCTACCAGGGCGAGGTATGGCGCATCCACCCCACGCGCGCCTCGAGCGACGCGCAGCGCTACTTCCGCTCGGTCGAGGAGCTGCCGGCGGCGCCGGACGCGGCCTTCATCGCCGCCCCCAATCGCGAGGTGCCGGCCATCGCGGCGGCGCTCGCGCGGCGCGGCGCCGGCGGCTTCGTGTGCTTCGCCGCCGGGTTCTCCGAGACCGCGACCGAAGAGGGCCGGCGCCTGACGCAGCAGTTGCTCGAGAGCGCCGGCGAGCTGCCGTTCTTCGGTCCCAACTGCTATGGCTTCATCAATTTCTTCGACGGCGCGGCGCTGTGGCCCGACCAGGTCGTCGGCCGGCGCCGCGAGCGCGGCGTGGCGCTCATCTGCCAGAGCGGCACGCTGGCGCTGAACCTGCTGTTCAACGACCGCTCGCTGCCGATCGGCTATGCGCTCACGGTGGGCAACCAGACCCGCCTTGCCGCCGAGGATCTCATCGAGCTGTTGTGCGCCGATGAGCGTGTCACTGCCTTCGGATTGTATCTGGAGGGCATCCAGGACAGCACGCGCTTCGCGCACGCCGTGGCGCAGGCCCGCGCTGCCGGCAAGCCGATCGCGCTCATCAAGGCCGGGCGCACCGCCGCGGCGAGCCGCACGGTTCGCACCCACACCGGCGCGCTCGCCGGTGCCGACGCGACCTTCGACGCCTTCTGCCGCCAGGCGGGCGTCGCGCGCTGCGAGTCACTCGCCACCTTGTGCGAAACGCTGAAGATCTTCCATGCCGGCGGTCCGCTGCCGGGCCGGCGCGTGCTCACCATGGGCGCCTCCGGCGGCGACATGGCGATGACCGCCGATGCCGCGCGCCACCTGGGGCTGGACTTCGCCCCGATCCCCGCAGACGCCGCCGGGCGGCTGCGCGAGCTGCTGTCGGAGCGCGTGCAGGTGGCGAACCCGTTCGATTTTCATACGCACGTGTGGTTCGACTATCCGCGCCAGCGCGCCATGTTCGAGGTCGCGTTGCGCGCCGGATTCGATGCCGTCGGTTTCCTGGTGGACTGCCCGCCGGAGAGCTGCGCCGACGACTCCAGCTACGTGCGGGTCATCGACGAATTCGCCGCCGCCCTGCCCGGGGCCGCCAGTCGCGCCGCGGTCATCTGCTCGCTGCCCGAGTCGCTGTCGGCGGCCACGCGCGAGAAGTGCCTCGCGGCGGGAATCGTGCCGCTGCAGGGACAGCGCGAGGCGCTCGAGGCGCTCGACCTCGCCGCAGCGGTCGGCGAGAGCTGGGGGCGCGGGGCTGCGGTGGAGCTGCGCCGGCCGCGCCGGCCGCAGGCCGGCGCCCGCGCGCTCGGCGAGCTCGAGGCCAAGCAGGCGCTGGCGGCTTACGGGGTGCCGGTGCCGCACTCACGTCTGGTGCCTCCTGAGGAAGCAGCCGCCGCCGCAACGGCGCTCGGCTTTCCAGTCGTCATCAAGGCCGCGGCCGCGTCGCTCGAGCACAAGTCCGATGTGGGCGGCGTAGTGCTGAGCGTGCGCAGCGCCGCCGAAGCTGACAGCGCGGCGCGGCGGCTGGCGCAGATCTCAGCGACGCTGCTGGTCGAGGAAATGGTGACCGACGGCGTCGCCGAGATACTGGTGGGCATCAGCGTCGACCCGCAGTTCGGCCAGCTGCTGGTGCTCGGAGCGGGCGGCGTGCTGACCGAGCTGCTGCACGACAGCGTGACGCTGCTGCCGCCGTTTACCGCGGCCGCTATCGCCGCCGCTCTCGGGCGGTTGCGGGTGGCGCGCCTGCTCGCCGGTTACCGCGGCCGCCCGCCGGGTGACAGCGCGGCGCTGGTGCAGGCGGCGCTGGCGTGCAGCCGCTACGCTGCGGCCCATCTCGAGCAGCTCGCGGAGCTCGACCTGAATCCCGTCATCGTGCGCCCGCGCGGCAAGGGCGCGGTCGCCGTGGACGCACTGATCCGTCTCGTATAAGGAGTGGCAGATGTCCGAAGGTGCAACCCTGTCCGCCGGCTCAACGCTGGCCGATGGGATCAGGACGGTGACCAGCGGCGCGGTGCTCGAAGTGACCATCGATCGACCGAAGGCGAATGCCATCGATCTGGCCGCCAGCCGGCGCCTGAACGCCGTGTTCAGCGCTTTTCGCGACGACCCGGCGCTGCGGGTGGCGATCGTCACCGGCGCCGGCGAGCGCTTCTTCTCCCCCGGCTGGGACCTGAAAGCCGCCGCCGCCGGGGAGCAATCGGACGAGGATTGGGGCACGGGCGGCTTCGGCGGCCTCAACTACCCGCGCAACCTCGACAAGCCGCTGATCGCCGCCGTCAACGGCATCGCCTGCGGCGGCGGCTTCGAGATGGTACTCGGCACCGACATTATCGTGATGGCGGAGCACGCGCGCTTCGCCCTGCCGGAGATCAATGTCGGCGTGCTCGCGGATGCCGGCACCATCAAGCTGCGGCGGCGCATTCCTTACCACGTGGCGGTGGAGTTCCTGATGACCGGTCGCTGGATGGATGCGGCGGAAGCCAGGCACTGGGGGCTCGCCAACCACGTGGTGCCGAAGGGACAGGCGCTGGCCAAGGCGCGCGAGATCGCGCAGCAGCTCGCGGCCGGCCCGCCGCTGCTGTTCCCGGCCATCAAGCAGCTGTTGCGGCATACCGAGATGGTCGCGGAGCACCCGGCCTTCGAGCTGCACGACAGCCTGAGCGCCGTGCAGCAGGTGATCCGCTCGGAGGATCTGCGCGAGGGCACCCGGGCGTTCGCGGAGAAGCGCCCGCCCGTGTGGAAGGGTAAGTAAGCGCGAACCGCCGCGCGCGGCTAGCCTCCCAGCGGCCGCAGCAGCGAGCGCGAGATGATGTGACGCTGCACCTCGCTGGTGCCGTCCCAGATCCGCTCGATGCGCGCATCGCGCCAGATGCGCTCGAGCGGCATTTCCGTCATCAGCCCCATGCCGCCGTGGATCTGCAGCGCCTCGTCGGCGACCATCGCCAGCATTTCGGTCGCCTTGAGTTTCGCCATCGCCATGTCGGCGTCGCTGGCGCACTGGTGATCGAGCTTCCAGGCGGCTGCGAGCGTCAGCAGCTCGGCGGCGCGCAGCTCCACCGCCATGTCGGCCAGCTTGAAGGACACCCCCTGGAATTTGCCGATCGGCTGGCCGAACTGCACGCGATCGACCGCCCATTGCTTGGCGGCGTCGAGCGCGCGCTCGGCGCGCCCCAGGCAGTTCGCTGCCACCTGCAGGCGCGTGGCGCCCAGCCAGGTGTTGGCGACCTCGAAACCGCGGTGCACCTCCCCCAGCACCGCGGTCTGCGGCACCCGGCAGTCGCTGAACTGCAGGATGCTGTTGTTGTAGCCGCGGTGCGAGACATTGCGGTAGCCCGGCAGCACCTCGAAGCCCGGTGTGCCCTTGTCCACCAGGAACGCGGTGATCAGCCGACGCTTGCCCGCCGGGGTGCTCTCCTCGCCGCTGGCGGCAAACAGGATCACGAAGTCGGCGTGGTCGGCATGACTGATGAAGTGCTTGGTGCCGTTGATGACGAAGTCCCCGTCCTGCTGCACCGCGGTGGTTCGCATGCTGCGCAGGTCCGAGCCCGCCTGCGGCTCGCTCATCGCCAGGCACTCGACGCGTTCGCCGCGCACCGCCGGTAACAGGTAGCGGCTGCGCTGCTCACCGCTGCACGCCAGCAGGATGTTGGAAGGCCGCGCCACGCAGGAGTAGTGCAGCGCGTAGCCGGTGTAGCCGAGCTCCTTCTCGTACAACACCCAGGTAAGGGTATCGAGGCCGGCGCCGCCCACCTCGACGGGCATGTTCGCGGCGTACAGTCCGGCGGCGATCGCCTTCTGCTTCAGCTGCTGCAGCAGGTCTGCGCGCAGTACGCCGCTGTCCTCGATCTCGCGCTCATGCGGCACCAGCTGCTCGCGCACGAAGGCGCGCGTGGTGGCGATGATCAGCTGCTGTTCTTCGGTGAGGGCAAAGTCCACGGCAAACTCCTCAGGCGGAGGCCTTGCGTGATTTCCGCTGCGTGCCGGCAGCGGCGGCGCCGCTGGCCCAGGCATGCAGCAGCTCGAGCTGCAGGCGCAGCTGCGCGATCTGCCGCGCGGGCGGCCATTCGTTGCGGCTGGCGACGATGCTGGCGGTCAGGCCGTTGATGAAGGTGATCACCGAGCGCAGCACCTGCTCACGGGTCCCCGCCGGCCAGTGCCGCCAGCCGGGCCAGCCGTGCGCCAGGCAGCGCTCGAACAGCCGCAGATACTCGCGATGCAGCCAGCCATTGATGCGCTTGAGGCGCCGATCCGCCGGCACCTGTCCCCAGAAAGCGATCCAGAAGGCGCATTCGATGTAGCGCGTCTCGTCGAGCGGCAGCGCCTCGGTGAGCAACGCCAGCAGCTCCTGCCGTCCCGGCGCACCGCCCGGCGTGAGGCGCTCCTCGATACGCCGCAGGATGAGCCGCAGGGCGGCCACGATGATGTCCTGCTTGGTGTCGAAGTAGTGCGCCACCATGCCGGTGGTGTAGCCCGTCTCGCGCGCGATGCGCACGATGGTCGCCTGGTCGAAGCCGCAGGCGGCCACCACGCGGCACGCCACCAGCGCGATCTCCTCCCGACGGCGGTCGTGGTCGACGATCTTGGGCATGGGTGCGCCGCGAGCCGCTCGCGAGCTCAGCGGCCTGCGCGGCCGCCGACGCGGCCCGCCTGCGGCGGCGGCGGCAGGTGCGCCTGCGCCGCGTGCAGGCGCGCGAGACTTTCGCGCACGCCGGCGTCCATCGCCGCCGCCTTGCCGCCGCTCACGTGCAGGTACACCTGCTCGGCGGTGGCCAGCAACGCGTCGTCACGCCGCCGCTGCAGGCGGTGGAACAGCCGCACGCGCTTGTCGTCCAGTTCCAGCACGCGCGAGCTTACGTACAGCGCCTCCAGCGCATGCGCCTCGGCCAGGTGCGTGAGGTGGGTTTCGACCGTGAACAGCGCGCGCCCCGAGTTGCGGTAGGCATCGTCCACCCCGGCGTAGCGCAGCAGCGCGTCGGTCGCGTCACCGAACACCTGCAGATAGCGCGAATCGGTCATGTGGCCGTTGTAGTCGATCCACTCCGGGCGCACTTCCACCTCCACCAGGCGCAGCTCCGCGCCCTGCAGCACGGACTGCCTGATGTGGCCGCGGGCTGCGGTGGCGGCATCCTCGTAGAGGCGCGTCTCGAGGGCACGCAGCGTGGCGCCGGCGCCGATGTTGTATTCCTTGAGGAGCTGCTGGATGGCGACCAGATAGCCGTCGCGCAGCCGTTCCAGCTGGCGAATCGAACGCCCGGCCGCCTGCTCCCGGGTGCCGGCGACCATCTTGTCGATCAGCGCCTCGGTCAGCTCGGGAGCCTCGAGCTTGGTCCAGGGCCACTTCAGCGCGGGGCCAAACTGCCGCAGCATGTGCCGCATGCCGGCTTCGCCGCCGGCCAGGTGATAGATGAGATTGGTACCCATCGCCGCCCAGCGCAGTCCCGGTCCATACACGATGGAATCATCGAGCTCTCCGGTGGTGGCGACGTCCTCGTTCACCAGGTGCAGGATCTCGCGCCACAACGCCTCCTGCAGGCGGTCGGTGAGATGCCCCGGCACCTCGCGACGCACCGTGAGCGGATGCATGCCGATATAGGTGAAGAAGCGGCCCGCCGCCGCGAGCGCCGCCGGCGCGGTCCGTTGTCCGCCGACCAGCTCGACCAGCGGCAGCAGGTATACGGGGTTGAACGGATGCGCGACCAGGAAGCGTTCCGGGTACTGCATGTCCTGCTGCAGATCCGTGGGCGTCAACCCGGAGGTGCTCGACGCCATGACCACATCCGCGGCTGCGTGACGGCTGACCTGCGCGAGGATGCGCTGCTTGAGCTCGAGCTGTTCGGGAATGTTCTCCTGGATGAAGTCCACCTGCGCCGCCATGGCTTCGAGGTCGGTCGTGAAGGTGAGCCTGCCCTTCGGCGGCAGCGGCGCGAGCGTGAGACGCGCCAGCGCGCCTTCCGCGTTCGCCACCGCGCCGTGAATCCACTCTTCCATCTCGGGCTTCACGTCCGCGGCCACCACGTCGATGCCGAAGTGCAGCGCCCGCGCCGCCCAGCCGCCGCCGATGACTCCGGTACCGAGAAGGCCCAGCGTTCGCACCTGTCTCATGACTCGCGTCCCCGCCGCAGCGCGCGCTCGCCGGCCGCGCGGCGTTGCGGCCATGCGTCTTTTTAATGTCGTCGTAATAATATAATAAAACCGCGCGCCATGCACCGACGCCGCGGGGTGCCGGTGCACGTCATGAGGCACGCCGTAGTTGTTGGCTGGCGTGGTCGCGCGCTGGCCCTGCTTTGCGTGCGCCGCAGCGCCGCGCCTGCGTACTAAACGGCGCTGCGGGCGGCGCCTGCACGGCGCAGATCGACCTCGCAGAAGCGCCGCAGGCGGCTGCATGCGTCGCTGAGCGTCGCTTCGTCGGTGGCGAAGCACACCCGCACGCAACCGGCTGCGCTCTGCCCGAACGCCGCTCCATCCATGACGGAGACCCGCTGCGCGCTGTACAGGGCGCGCACGAACTGCGCGCCGCTTAAGCCGGTGGCGGTGACATCGATCAGCATGAACATGCCGGCCTCGGGTGCGAGTGCCCGCAACCCGGCGACGTCGCGGATACCCTCCGTGAAGCGCCGCTGACGCGCCGCGCAGTAGGCGCGGATGCGCGCCTCGGCGTCGGGCGCCACCGCCAGCGCGGTAATGGCCGCCTCCTGAATGAAGCCCGGCAGGCCGAACAGCATGCACATGGCGAGATGCTCGGCGTGTACCGCGACCTCGCGCGGACCGACCAGCCAGCCGGCACGCCAGCCGGTCATGGCATGTGATTTCGACAGGCTGCCGAGCGTCACCAGCCGCTCGGGCAGCTGTGCCGCCAGACTCGGCACCCGACCGCCGGGGGCCAGCCCCGCGTACACCTCATCGGCGATCAGCCACAGATCGTGGCGACGCGCCAGCTCGGCGATGAGCGACAGCTCGCGCTCATTCAGCACGATGCCACTGGGATTGTTGGGACTCGCCCACAGGATCGCGCGGGTGCGCGCGCTGACCAGCGCCGCGAGCGCCTGCAGATCCGGTCGCCAGGCGCGGTTCGCTGGCACACGCACCAGGCGCGCGCCCGACACCTCGATGGTTGCCGGGTACGTCGGATAGAGCGGCTCGAACGTCACCACCTCGTCACCCGGCCCTGCCAGGCACAGCGAAGCGACGAACAGCGCGTTCTGCGCGCCGGCGAAGTACACCACGTTGTCGGCGCTGACCGGCTGGCCGCAGCGTGCGGTGTGCGCGCGCGCAATCGCTGCGCGCAACGCCGGCCGCCCGGCGGCGGGCACGTAATGCGTGTCGCCACTGCGAAGTTGCGCGATGGCGCGCTCGATCACTGGTGCCGGCGTTTCCAGATCGGGATCGCCGACGCTGAGAATGATCACATCCTCGCCGCGCTCGCGCGCGGCGACCGCCTCGTAGTGTGTGAGCCATGCAGCGGCGCCATCACCGCCGATGCGGTCGACCAGTGGTGAGAACTTCACGTACTTACTCTGCGTGTCCGGTGTTAACATTTCAAGCGCATGAATGCGGCTCCCTGGACCGTCGGACGCTATGTTGTCGAGACGCTCGCCGCCAACGGCATCGACACCGTGTTCGGCATCCCCGGGGTGCACAACCTCGAACTGTATCGCGGACTCGAGCTCGCGCGGCTGCGGCACGTGCTCGCGCGGCACGAGCAGAACGCCGGCTTCGCGGCTGACGGTTACGCGCGCGCCACGCGCCATCCGGCCGCGGCGTTCGTCATCTCCGGCCCGGGCCTCACCAACGCGCTCACTGCGCTCGCGCAGGCCTTCTCCGATTCGGTGCCCGTGCTGCTGATCGCCAGCGCGCCGGTGCGCGCCTCGCTCGGCCGCGGCTGGGGCGTGCTGCACGAGCTCGCCGACCAGCGCGCGCTGGCTGCGAGTGTCAGCGGCTTTGCCGGCAGCGCGCGCTCGGACGGCGAATTGCGCGAGCAGCTGCGCGGCGCGTTCGCCGCGCTGCGCGCCGCACGGCCGCGCCCCGCCTACCTCGACATCCCGCTCGATCTGCTGGCGGCACCGACCGCGCTGCGGCCGGAGACCTTTGCGCCCGCGGGCGCGCCGCCCGCGGCGGCGCCCGCGATGCTCGAGACGGCACGTACGCTGCTCGCGGCCGCGCAGCGGCCCATCATCATTGCCGGCGGCGGCGCCCGTGGCGCCGGCGCCGCCCTGCGGCGCATGGCCGAGGCGCTCGATGCCTACCTCGTCACCACGGTGGCGGGCAAGGGTGTGGTGGCGGAGACCCATCCGGCCAGTCTCGGCGCCAGCCTGCCCTACGCGCCGACCCAGGAGCGCGTCGCCGCCGCCGACGTAGTGCTCGCGGCCGGCACCGAGCTGTCCGAGACCGACATCTACACCACTACCCGCCTCGAGGTACGCGGGCGCCTGATACGCATCGATGTCGACCCGGGCAAGCTTGACGACCATTACGGCGCCGCGGTGCGGGTGCACGCGGATGCGGCGGCGAGCCTGGCGGTGCTGGCGCAGACACTGCCGACGCGCAGCGGCTGGCGCGGCCTCGCCGGCGACGGCGCGGCGCACCGCGCACGCATCGAGGCACAACTCGATGCCAACGCCCGCGCCGCGCTCATCGCGGTACGCGCGCTGCGCGCCGCACTGCCCGCCGACGCCGTGGTGTTCAGCGACATGACGCAGATCGCATACCTCGGCAACTGGGCATTCATCGCCGAGCGCCCCGGTCTGTGGTTCCACCCATGTGGCTACGGCACCCTCGGCTACGCGCTGCCGGCCGCGATCGGCGCGCGCATCGCGCAGCCGCAACGCGCCATCGTGGCGCTCGCCGGAGACTTTGGCGTGCAGTTCACGCTGCAGGAGCTGATGACCGCGGTCGAGCTGGATCTCACTCTGCCGGTCGTGGTGTGGAACAACGGCGTCCTCGGACAGATCCGCGACGACATGCGCGCCGCGGGCATCACGCCGATCGGCGTGGTGGGCCGCAATCCGGATTTCGTGGCGTTGGCGCACGCCTGCGGCGCTACCGGGGTACGGGTGCGCACCGGCCCCGCGCTGAGCGAGGCGCTCGCGGCCGCACTCGTGCGCCCCGGACCGACACTGGTGGAAGTGAGCGCGTCGGACTTCGGCGCCACGTGAGCGGCGCCGCCGCGGCCCCTCGCCCTGGAACTTCCCGCTCTGGCCCCGTGTGGGATTCCGCCGATGACTGTAGGAAGAGGCCTACACATAGTCAGCCGGATGACGTACTCTACCCTTGCGGCAATCCGGGTAAGGTCCGCCCTCGGGAAGGGCAGATGCGGACGCTGATAACGACGAGTCCGACTGGAGGAAACCATGGCCAGGGTACTCATTGCGGATGATCACGCCATGATCCGGGCGGGGCTGCGGCGCTGGCTCGAGCAGGACCGCTCGATAGAGGCGATCGCCGAAGCGGCCACCGGCGCGGAAACGCTGCAGCAGCTGCGCGAGGGAAGCTGGGACCTGGTGGTTCTGGACATCAACATGCCCGACCGCAGCGGCATCGATATTCTGCGTCACATCCGCTCGGGGCACCCGAACACGCGGGTGCTGGTCATCAGCGCCTACGCGGAGAAACAGTACGCGATCTATGCGCTGCGGGCCGGGGCGGCGGGCTATCTCGCCAAGGACCAGGCGCCCGAGGAGTTCATGCGTGCGGTGCACACGGTGCTCGCCGGGCGGCGCTTCGTGAGCGCCGCATTGACCGAATTGCTGGTGAGTGCGCTCGACGAGCCCGCCGATCGGCCGCTGCACGCGGCCCTGTCACAGCGCGAGTTCCAGATTCTGTGCAAGCTGGCGGTGGGGCGCAGCGTGTCGGAGATCGCCCAGGAGCTTTGCATCAGCGTGAAGACCGTGAGCACCTATCGCGCGCGCGTGCTCGAGAAGATGAAGCTCGACACCAACGCCGACCTCACCACTTACGCGCTGCGCAACGGCCTGGTGCAGTAAGGCTACAGCCTCAGTCAGCACGCGCCGACAATCAGTGCCGGAAACTGCTGGCATTTACCGCTGCCGCATGGCACTACACTCGAAGGCCACGGCGGGGTGCCCGTACTGCCCCCTTCACCCATCGGTGTGCGCTGCAGCGTCATGTCGAATTGTCCATCCCTGCGCGTGCTGCTGGTGGAGGACTCGTCGTTACTGGCGGCCCGGCTCAGCGAGCTGCTTCAGCGGCTGCCGGAGATCGACCTGATCGGCACGGTGGACAGTGAGTCACAGGCCCTCAACCGCATCGCCGCGGCGACCCCCGACGTGCTGATCCTCGATCTGCATCTGCGCGAGGGCTCCGGCTTCAACGTGCTGCGCGTGCTGTCCCGCGGCAGCCAGCCGCGTCCCAAGGTCATCATCCTCACCAACTTCGGCCTGCCCGAGTACCGCCGCGAAGCCGAATCATTCGGTGTGGAAGCGTTCCTCGACAAGTCGCGCGACTACTTCCAGCTGCCCTCGCTGCTCAGCGGCTTTGCCCGCAAGCACACCGGGCGCGACACTACTCACTAATCACTGAGCGTCGGCGCTGCGGGCAGCCCCGGGGGCGGCCACCACTATCCGCTCGAGCGGCAGACGCACTTCGATTTCCGTGCCGCCTTCGGGCCGCTGCCGCATCTGCCAATGCCCGCCCAATCCGCGCGCCCGATGGCGCATGGCGGCCAGGCCGTGCGAACCCAGCGCCTGCAACCGCTCGGGCGCCAATCCGACGCCGTCATCGCGGATATGCACCAGCAGCCAGGCATCGCGCGTCTCGACGGTGATCTCCACCGTCCTGGCGCGCGCGTGCCTGAGGATATTGTTGAGGGCCTCCTGCACGATGCGAAACACGGTGATCGCCGCTTCCGGCGACAGCGGCAGATCCTCCTGAGGGTAGTGCTCGAGGCAGCGCATTCCCGCCCGGCCGCAGCTGTCGGCGACCTGCCAGCGCAGCGCCGCGAACAACCCGAGATTGTCGAGCAGCGACGGCCGCAGATTTTCCACCACGCGCCGCTTCAGATCCACGCCCGCCTGCAACGCCTCGTGCACGCGGCGGAAGTGCTGCTGCACCTCCGGGTCGCCGCTGGCGACGCGGTCTTCGATCCACGACACGTCCATGCGCGCGGCGATCAGCAGCCCACCGAGCTCGTCGTGCAGCTCGCGTGACAGCAACGACTTCTCCTTCTCGGCCATCGATTGCAGATGCGTCGACAGCTCGGAAAACTCCTCGGTGCGGCGCGCCACCAGCCGCTCGAGGTCGGATTGCCGCTGTCCCGGCTCAGCCGCCGCCACCTTCCGCGAGCGCCGCTGGCGCAGCGCCTGCCGCATCAGCAGGATCATCAGGGCGGAGCTCGCGACGAGTGCCGTAGCGGTGGTCGCCAGCGTCACCCAGCGGCTGAGCCGCCACGTGCGGCTCGCCTCCAGGAGGCTGTTGGTCTCGTATGTCTGCACCTCGCGCGCGTGTGCCTCGATCTGTCCCATGGTCAGCCGTCCGATGTCGGGCGGGCCGGATGATAGCGTGACCGTTCGCGGACCACGGGCCCCCGGCATGTCATGGGAGGTCCTCCACGACCCGTAGGTCAGCGTCGAAACAGCAGCAGGCCGACCACCAGGCCGGCGACCGCGGCCGCACCGATCGCCTCCCATGGCTGCTCGCGCACGTAGCTGTCGCTGGCCGCGAACGCATCGCGCGCGCGCTGCTGCACCTGAGTCGCCCGCTCATTGAGAGCGCGGCGGGCATTGTCGACGGCTTCCACCACGCGCGCGCACAGGCCGGCCATGGCGGGGTCGCGCGACTCGCCGATGCGGTTGATGAGCGCCTCGACGTCGGCGATCAGCCTCTCTATTTCGGGATTACCCGCGGCGCGGCGCGCCGCATCACGCGCAGCCTCACGCAGGCTGCGGGCGTCATGGTCGGGCGTGCGACTCGGTCCGTTCTTGGTGCTTTCCATCGAAGCCTCCTCAGGTTGCAGCGGTTCAGGACTCGCGGATTCCGCACTGCGGAACCTACGCCACGTATCGGCCCTCATCGATCGGTAGCTCCTGAGACGGCTGTAGGCGTTGGGCTACGGAACTTGGCTCCCGGAGCCGCAGTGGCGGCCCTGCTGCTGCGCCGCAGGAGGCGGACTGTAGGCGCTTCCTGACATTACGCACCGCTGTCAGCCGACGCCGAACCGGGTTCCGCACCGGCGCGGTTTGCGCCCGGCGGGTGATTATCCTGCGCCACGTTGGTTGCGGGAGGAGCGCGGATGGAACTGGCAACGGTCTCAAGGCCCCGGCAGGACGGTTTGTCCTCGGTGCGTGGACTTGAACTGGCAAGCCAGCTGCGCAGAGCGGCGCTCGAGGGCGACGAAGCCCGCATCGCGCGCCTGCTCGCGGATCTGCTGCGGGTCAAGGGACTGACCCGCGGCCAGCGCGTCGCGCTGCAGCTGCGCGCGCTGGTGAACCTGGTGCATGCGCTGCGCTGTGCGGCGCTCAGCGATGAGATCACCGGGCTGCATAACCACCGCGGCTTTGTGCAGACCGCCACCCGGCTACTCGATGTGGCCGCACGCGACCAGAAGGGCGCCCACCTGGTATACGTGCGCCTCGGACAGCTGAAACGGCTCACGGACGAAGTGGGTCCGTCCGCCGCCGACGTGCTGTTGCGGCAGCTGGCCAACTTCCTGCGCGACCTGTTCCCCTGCTACGGGGTATACGACGTGCTGGGCCGATTGAGCGCCCACGAGTTCGCCGCCCTGACTCTCAGCCCACAGCATGCCTCGCGCGGTGCGGTGCTGCTGCGCGCCCGCGCGCCCCGCAATGGCGACGCGCCGCCGCTGCCAGTGCGTGTGGGAGTCGCCCACTTTAATCCGGCGCGCCCGGTAGCTATCGATGAGCTGCTGGCGAGCGCCGCGCAGGCCGTGAGCCTGCCTGACAATGTGGCTCGAATTGCGTCATCCGGGTTTGCCCCCCAATCCGGGGTGACGCTTTGTTAACGGTCTCGAGGCGGTGCGGTGTGATATGAGGTGCGAGCACGAGTGAGACGATTCCAGGACGGGTACCTTGCCATGGATGGCAACCTTTTCTTCATCGTGCTCACGCTCCCAGATCACCTCGCGCCGCCTCTGAGACCGTTTCTTTTCCTGCCACCCGCCCGCT
>DATHRC010000024.1:0-64318 GCA_035481975.1 Steroidobacteraceae bacterium | reverse complement strand
GCTCGAGCACTGCGGCCTCAAGGACATCGTCAACGGCCCCATTTCCTACACGCCCGACGGCAGCCCGCTCATCGGACCGGCCTGGGGCGTGCGCAACGTCTGGCTCAACGAGGGTCACAGCTTCGGCATCACGGCGGCCGGCGGCGCGGGGTGGCAGCTCGCCGAGTGGATCGTCGAGGGTGAGCCGGGCATCGACATGCTGGCGGTGGATCCGCGCCGCTTCGGCGCCTACACCTCGAAGCGTTACGTCGTGAAGAAGAACGAGGAGACCTATCGCGACGTCTTCACCATCCACTTCCCCGACGAGGAGCGCCCCGCCGGCCGCCCGGCCAAGACGAGCCCGGTATACGACAAGCTCAGCGCGCGCGGTGCGGTGTGGGGTCAGCGCTATGGCTGGGAGCGTGCCAACTGGTTCGCACCCCCAGGCGTCGAGCGTCGCGATCACTGGAGCTTCAGGCGCAGCAACTACTTCGCGCACGTCGGCAACGAGGTGCGCTTGATGCGCGAGCAGGTCGGCGTCATCGATCTGACGCCCTTCACCAAGCACGAGGTCACAGGTCCCGGCGCGGAAGCCTGGCTCGATCAACTGGTCGCCAACAAGGTGCCCACCAGAATTGGACGCCTGGCGCTCTCGCACGCGCTCACCGCCCGGGGCGGCATCCGCTCCGAGTTCACCATCACCAAGATCGCCGAGCAGCACTTCTACGTGGTGAGCGCCGGCGCCGCCGAGCGCTACGACGGCGATTACCTCTTGAAGGCGCTGCCGCCGGACGGCTCGGTGAGCCTGCGCAATATCAGCAACACGCGCGGCTGCTTCGTGGTCGCGGGACCTGAGTCCCGCGCGGTGCTCACGCAGCTCACCGACACCGCGCTCGACAACGACGCCTTTCCATGGCTCACGGCGCAGACCATCGAGGCGGCGCTCGCGGTCGATGTCTACGCGCTGCGCGTCAACTTCGTGGGCTCACTCGGCTGGGAGCTGCACTTCCCCATCGAGTACGCGCACGGCCTGTTCGATGCGCTGTTCGAGGCGGGTGCCACGCACGGCATCGGCATGGTCGGCATGCGCGCCATGGAGTCGCTGCGCATGGAGAAGTCCTACCGCATGTGGGGCAGCGACATGACGCCCGACTACACACCCTTCGAGGCGAGCCTCGACCGCTTCGTACGCATGAACAAGGCTGCCTTCATTGGCAAGCAGGCGCTCGAGCGGCAGCTGGCCGCCGGCGTACCGAACCGCTTCGTCACGCTCGAGGTACACGGAGTGACCGATGCCGACCCGCTCGGCAACGAGCCGCTGTCCGACAAGAGCGGCCGCATGATCGGGCGCGCCACTTCCGGCTACTACGGCCATCATCTCAGCAAGAGCCTGGCGATCGGCTACGTCAAGGCCGACTACGCTGAAGTCGGCACGCCGCTCGGCATCGAGATCCTCGGCGAGCGCAAGCCGGCCACTGTGGTGCACGAATCGCCCTACGACCCGGAGAACCTCGGGCTCAAGGCCTGACGGGCCATCGTCCGCGCGCGCGTGGCCCAGCCTGCGGCGCGCACGGCACGCTGGGTTTGTCGCGCGGCCATAAGAGGCCCCGCTGGGGCAGCTTCGCGGAACTGTCGATCGCGTCACACATCCGGCATCGCACCGCGGCTAGGTACGCGAGCGCACGGATGGCGCCCCAGGGGCCAATTCAGGCTAGTCGAATGCTACACGAATTCCTTACCGCCCAACGAGCCGACCTGATCGGGCGGTGTAAGGTTAAGGTCGCTCAAAGAACTGCACCTGGAGAAATTTCGCCGGGGGAAAAAAACGGAATACCGGACTTCCTGGACCAGCTTATTGAGACCCTTCAGGCGGACCCGGAGCGAAGCAAAAAGCTCTCCGGAGCACAGGACAACAGCAGCAAATCGGCCTTGTCAGAAATGGGCGTTTCGGCGACGCGGCACGGGCGCGAGCTGTCCCGGCAGGGATACACGGTTGAGCAAGTCATTCGTGACTACGGTGATCTGTGCCAGGCGATAACGGACTCGGCTCTCGAACACAACGCCACGATCGAGGTTGCCGAATTCCGCACACTTAACCGCTGCCTGGACAACGCCATCGCGGATTCGGTGACGGAATGGGCCTACCATCACAATCTCGCCAAAGCAGACCAGAACATTGCGCGGGTGGATTTCTTTATCTACGAACTGCGTAAGCTTATTCATACCGCGACACTTGCCGCTATTGCGCTCAAAACTGGCAATGTCGGGATAGGCGGGGCGACAGGGGCTGTACTGGACCGCAGCTTGATAGAACTGCGTAATCTATTGGATCGCTCCCTGGGCGACCTGCGTGGGCGATCTGCAGCGCCCACACAACACAAGCTCATCTCCGTTGCCGACTTTGTCGGTGAAAGCCAAATCTGCGCATCCCTCGAGGCGCAAAACCGGGAGTGCACATTAGCCGTTTCCGCTGTTGATCCCAAACTAGCGATTGACGCCGACCAAGCCATGCTGTTCGCGGCGGTGGGCAACTTGCTGGATAACGCGTTCAAGTTTACGCGGCGCAAGACCGAAGTTTCGTTGAAAGCCTACGCAGCCGGCGAGCGCATATTTATTGAGGTTGAAGATCGCTGCGGTGGCCTTCGCCCGGGCGGGGCGGAAAGCATGCTTCTGCCGTCGACGCTGAAGGGCGCGGATGCAGCGAACGGCGGACTGTCTATCTGCCAGCACAGCGTCCAGGCAAACCATGGAGTTTTGAGCGTGCGCGACGTACCCGGTTCGGGATGCGTCTTCAGAATTGACCTGCCGCGGCACACTCTGCCCGCCTTGCCCGGCGGCGCGGTCCCGGGCAGGTCGCATTCAGGCAAGAAAGGCGTAAAATCCGGCATGTGATCCTCCCCCGCACCAGCTACGCCTTTCTGACACTGCCGCGCTACTCGATGATCGCGCTGTCGAGCGCGGTCGAGCCGCTGCGGATGGCGAACAGCGTCACCGGCCAGACCGTCTACGAATGGTCGATCGTGAGCCTCGATGGCCAGCCCACCCCGGCCAGCAACGGACTGCAACTCTCGCCCACCGTCGCAATCGAGCAGCTGGGTACGGTCGATATCCTGTTCGTGTGCGGGGGCGTCGATGTGCAGGAGGCGGTCTCCCCGCGCATGCTGGCGGCGCTGCGCCGCCTGGCGGAGCGGCGCATCCCGCTCGGCGCCCTGTGCACCGGGGGCTACGCCCTGGCGAAGGCGGGGCTGCTGGACAAGTACCGCGCGACCATCCACTGGGAGAACCTCTCGGCGCTGCGCGAAGAGTTCCCGCGCATCCAGCTGAGCGACCAGCTGTTCAGCATCGACCGCGATCGCTTCACCTGCTCGGGCGGGGTGGCGCCGCTCGACCTGATGCTGCATCTGGTCGAGACGAAACTCGGCGCACAGGTCTCGCAGCTCATCTCCGAGCAGTTCATCGTCGATCGCGTGCGCAGCGACCGCGACCGGCAGTACGTGCCGCTGCGCGCCCAGATCGGCGTCAGTCACGAGAGCCTCATCCGCGTCGCGCAGCTGATGGAAGAGAACATCGAGAAACCGCTGTCGCTCGACGAGATCGCCGCCGCCACCGGGCTGTCGCGCCGCCAGATCGAGCGCCTGTTCAAGCGCCACCTGAACTGCGTTCCCAAGCGCTATTACCTGCAGATGCGCCTGCGGCGCGCCCGCGAGCTGCTGCTGCAGACCTCGATGCCCATCATCGACATCACCACTGCGTGCGGCTTCCAGTCGCCGCCGCACTTCTCGCGCTGTTATCGCGCGCAGTTCGGCTGCCCGCCGAGCGCCGAGCGTCAGGCCCGCCAGGGAAAGGCGGAGTTGGCAGCGGCCCAAAACGTGACGCCCGTTGGTTGAGCCACTTGCCTTAATTCGCACACTGTCGCTTGCGGACACGCCGCGGTCGCGAAGTAATCAGTAGCGCCCACAGGCGCCCCTTACCATGCTGCCAAGCGACCGCGAGCTGCTAACCCAAGGTCGCGCATGGAGATTTCGACCATGGCCGAGTCCGCCGACGCCGAATTCAATCTAAGCGATCTCAACGACCAGGAGCTCACCGAGCAGGTGCACGACGACCTGTACAACGGGCTGAAGGCCGAGGTCGAGCAAGCGACGCGCATTTTCCTCGAGCGTGGCTGGAACGCGGAGAGAGTCCTGAACGATGCGCTGGTCGAAGGCATGCGCATCGTCGGCATCGACTTTCGCGACGGCATCCTGTTCGTGCCGGAAGTGCTGCTCGCCGCCAACTCCATGAAGGGCGGCATGGAGATCCTGCGGCCGCTGCTCGCCGAGACCGGCGTGCCGCCGATCGGCAAGATCGTCATCGGCACCGTGAAGGGCGACATTCACGACATCGGCAAGAACCTGGTTTCCATGATGCTCGAGGGCGCCGGCTTCGAGGTCATCGATCTCGGTATCAACAACCCGGTGGAGAAATACCTCGCCGCGCTCGAACAGCACAAGCCTGACATTCTCGGCATGTCGGCGCTGCTCACTACCACCATGCCCTACATGAAAGTCGTGATCGACCGGATGAAGGAAACGGGCATTCGCAAGGACTACATCGTGCTGGTGGGCGGCGCGCCGCTCAACGAGGAGTTCGGCAAGGCCGTGGGCGCGGATGCGTACTGCCGCGACGCGGCCATCGCCGTGGAAACCGCCAAGACGCTGCTCGCCGCGCGCCGCGCGGCCGCGGGCGGTCGCGCCGCGAGCGCGGCCTGAAGGGGACGGGCGCCGCATGCAGACGCAACCGCGCACGCTGCTCATCGCGTGCGGTGCCCTGGCCCGCGAGATCGCCGCACTCACGCGCGCCAACGGCTGGAGCGCGCTCGAGGTGCGCTGCCTGCCGGCCGAGCTGCACAATCGCCCCGAGCGCATCGCGCCCGCCGTGCAGGAGGTCATCCGTGAGAACCGCAGCCGCTATGCGCGCATCTTCGTGGTGTACGGTGACTGCGGCACCCGCGGCGCGCTCGATGCGGTGCTGGCCGCGGAAGGCGTCGAGCGTCTGCCCGGCGCGCACTGCTACGAGTTCCTCGCCACGCCGACGGTCTTCGCGCAGTTGTCCGAGGCCGAGCCGGGCACCTTCTACCTGACCGACTTCCTGCTGCGGCACTTCGAGCGGCTGGTGGTGCGGCCGCTCGGACTCGACCGCCACCCGCAGCTCGCCGGCGAATACTTCCGCAATTACCGCCAGCTGGTATACCTGTCGCAGGCGCCGCGCGCCGGCGCAATCGAGGCGGCACGGCAGATTGCCGCGCGCTTCGGCTTCGAGTTCGAGCACCGCTACACCGGCTACGGTGAGCTCGGCACGCGCCTCGCCGCTCTGGCTGCGAGCCAGGAGGCGCCGGCATGGCCAGCCTGACGATCATCTCCTGGCGCGACATCCCCGCGCAGGTCATCGTCAAGCGCGGTCGCGAGACCGCCAAAGTTCAGTTGTCGGCGCGCTTTCAGGAGGCGGTCGATCGCGCCGCCATGCGCGCCGGCAAGGGCAGCTCTGAAGCGTATCTGGCCGACTGGAAGCGCAGTGACCCGGCGCCCTGCGGCGAAGACCTGCAGGCGGAAGCGGCGGCCGAGGCCGCGCGTATCGAGGCACGCTTCACCGACGAGGATCTCGAAGCACTGATCCGCGCGAAGGGTCTCGCGGCGGTTTCCTAGGTGTACGCGTTCAGGCACTGGTCGGTGCGTCACGCCCGCGGCTTGAACGCCTTCTATCGGGGCTTCGAAGCGCTGCTCGTGAAGCTGCATCCGCTGTTCCGCCGCATCGGCTATCAGCGCCTCGAGGGCCCGGTGGCCGCGGTCGAGCGCGGCGTGAAGGGGCTGCTGTTCGACTGCCGCATGTGCGGGCAGTGCATCCTGAGCTCCACCGGCATGTCCTGCCCGATGAACTGTCCGAAGAACCTGCGCAACGGTCCCTGCGGCGGCGTACGCGCCAACGGGCACTGCGAGGTGCGCCCGGAGATGCGCTGTGTGTGGGTCGAAGCGGTGTCCGGCAGCGCGCGCATCCCCGGCGGCCGCGCGGCCTTGCGCGAAGTACAGATCGCCGTGGACCGGCGCCTTCAGGGCAAATCGTCCTGGCTGCGCGTGGTGCGCCAGCGCGTCGGGGAAGTGCCGTGATCTTCGAGGACGAGCCGGTACCGGGTTACCCGCTGCCGATACTCCCCGGGCACACCTCCCCGGGGCGCTTCGAGCGGGTGCTGCGTGCCGGTCAGTTCGCGGTGACCAGCGAGCTGGCGCCCCCGGATTCCGCCGATCCCGAAGACGTTTACCGGCGCGCGCGTATCTTCGACGGGCATGTGGACGCGATCAACGCCACCGACGGCAGCGGCGCCAACTGCCACATGTCCAGTCTCGCGGTGTGTGCGCTGCTGACCCGCGTCGGCTATGCGCCGGTGATGCAGATCTCCTGCCGCGACAGGAACCGCATCGCCATCCAGGGCGATATTCTCGGCGGGGCGGCCATGGGAGTGTGCAACCTGCTGTGCCTCACCGGCGACGGCGTGCAGGCGGGCGATCATCCCCAGGCACTGCCGGTATTCGACCTCGACTCCATGACGTTGCTCGAGACCGCGCGCACGCTGCGCGACGAGCATCGTTTCCTGTCGGGTCGCAGGATCAGCTTCGCCCCGCGTGTGCTGCTCGGTGCCGCGGAGAACCCGTTCGCGCAGCCGCTCGAGTGGCGCGCCGAGCGGCTGGCGAAGAAGGTCGCTGCGGGCGCGCAGTTCGTGCAGACGCAGTTCTGCTACGACGTGCCGCTGCTCAAGTCCTTCATGCAGCGCGTCGAAGACCTCGGCCTGCTCGAGCGGGTATTCATCCTCGTCGGCGTCGGCCCGCTGCGCTCGGCGAAGGCGGCCGAGTGGATCCGCACCCACGTCCCCGGCGTGCACATTCCCGACGAGATCGTGCAGCGCCTTGCCGGTGCCGCCGACCCCGCGCTCGAAGGCCGCAGGCTGTGCATCGAGCTCGTCCAGGAGATCCGCACCATCCGCGGCGTGCACGGGGTGCATCTCATGGCATACCGCCAGGAAGAGACCGTCGCCGAAATCATCGAGCGCTCCGGGGTGCTCAACGGCCGCGTGCCGTGGTACCCGGGGCGCGACCCGCAAGCGAACGCAAACAGGATGGCTTCATGACCGACACCGTTATCAGCTCCCAGACCCGCGAAGTCGTGATCGGCTTCGAGCGCCCGTTCGTCATGATCGGCGAGCGCATCAATCCCACCGGCCGCAAGATCCTCGCCGCCGAGATGGCCGCGGGAAACTTCAGCCGCGTCGAGTCCGACGCGCTGGCGCAGATCACCGCCGGCGCGCAGATGCTCGACGTGAATGCCGGTATTCCGCTGGCCGACGAGCCGGCGATCCTTGCCCGGACCATAAGGCTCGTGCAGTCGATCACCGATGTGCCGCTGTCGATCGATTCCTCCATCGTCGCGGCGCTGGAAGCGGGATTGGCGGTGTACAAGGGCAAGCCGCTGGTCAACTCGGTCACCGGCGAGGAGGAGCGCCTCGAGAGCGTGCTGCCGCTGGTGAAGAAATACGGCGCGGCGGTGGTAGCGATCTCCAACGACGAGACCGGCATATCCGAAGATCCCGACGTGCGCTTCGAGGTGGCGAAGAAGATCGTCCAGCGCGCCGCCGATCACGGCATCCCGGTGAGCGACATCGTCGTCGACCCGCTCGTCATGCCGATCGGCGCCATCAACCAGGCGGGCGTGCAGGTCATGCGCCTGCTCGGTCGGCTGAAGAACGAGCTGAAGGTGAACAGCACCTGCGGCGCCTCCAACGTGAGCTTCGGGCTACCGGCGCGCGAGGGCATCAGCGCAGTGTTCCTCAGCATGGCGATCGGCGCGGGGCTCACCTCCGCGATCATGAACCCGCTGCACCTGGAGATCGTCAAGGCGTGCATGGGCGCGGACGTCATGATGGGCCACGATCCGGATTGCGCCCGCTGGATCAAGCGCTTTCGCGAGGCGCCCACGCTGCAGGCCGGCGGCGGCGTGGCGGCCCCGGCCGAGGGCGCGGCGCGCGGGCGGCGCGAGGGCGGTCACCGGCGCCGCACCCAGAGCCCGGCGTAACCGATGAGCGACGCCGACGCACTCGTCGTCTTCACCCCTTCGGGCAAGCGCGGGCGCTTCCCGCGCGGCACGCAGCTGCTGCAGGCGGCACGCAGCCTCGGGGTCGACGTCGACTCGGTGTGCGGCGGGCGGGCACTGTGCGGGCGCTGCCAGGTGCTGGTGATGGAGGGGGAGTTCGCCAAGCACGGGGTCAGCTCACAGGCCGACCATCTCTCGCCGCTGAGCGCCGCCGAGCAGAGCTTCGCGGAACGGCGCCCGCTGCCCGCCGGGCACCGCCTGTCGTGCTCGACGCAGATCTGCGGCGATCTGGTCATCGATGTGCCGGCGAGCAGCCAGGTGCATCGCCAGGTGGTGCGCAAGGCCGCCGACGCCCATCCCATCACGCTCGATCCGGTCGTGCACCTGCATTACGTCGAGGTGCGCGAGCCGGACATGCACGACCCGGCGGGTGACCTGCAGCGGCTGCTCGAGGCGCTCAACCGCGAGTGGGATTTCGCTCCGCTGCGCTGTGACCTCGGGGTGCTGCAAACCCTGCAGGCAGCGCTGCGCAAGGGCGCGTGGAAGGTCACGGTGGCGGTGCACGCGCGCACCCAGATCATCGCGGTGTGGCCGGGCTTTCACGACCGCGTCTACGGGCTGGCGGTGGACGTGGGCTCGACCACCATCGCGGCGCACCTGTGCAATCTCGAGACCGGCGAGGTGGCCGCCTCCAGTGGCGCCATGAATCCGCAGATCCGCTTCGGTGAGGACCTGATGAGCCGCGTATCCTATTCGATGATGCATCCGGGCGGCGCGCAGCAGATGACCGAGGCGGTGCGCGGCGCGCTCGATACGCTCGGCGCCGACGTCGCGCAGCAGGCGCAGATCGAGGTGACCGACATCCTCGAGATGACAGTGGTCGGCAATCCCATCATGCATCACCTGCTGCTCGGCATCGATCCGGTCGAGCTCGGCGGGGCGCCGTTTGCGCTCGCGACCGATTCGCCGCTCGGCCTGCGCGCCAGCGAGCTCGGCCTGAAACTCAATCCCGGCACGCGCATCTACACCCTGCCCTGCATCGCCGGCCACGTCGGTGCGGATGCGGCCGGCATGATCCTCGCCGAGCGGCCCGATCTTTCCGACAAACTGACACTGCTGGTCGATGTCGGCACCAACGCCGAGATCGTGCTCGGCAACCGCGAGCGGCTGCTCGCCTGCTCCAGTCCGACCGGCCCGGCTTTCGAGGGGGCGCAGATCAGCAGCGGCCAGCGCGCCGCGCCCGGAGCGATCGAGCGGGTGCGCATCGATCCGACCACGCTCGAAGCGAAGTTCAAGGTCATTGGCTCCGACCTGTGGTCGGATCAACCCGGATTCGCCGCCGCGATCGCCGGCAGCGGCGTGACCGGCATCTGCGGCTCGGGGATCATCGAGGTGATCGCCGAGATGTATCTCGCCGGCATCATCAGCCAGGACGGCGTCATCGACGGCGAGCTTGCCGCGCGCAGCGACCGTATCGTGCCGACGGGCCGCACCTTCGCCTACGTTGTGAACCGCGGCGCGGTGCCGCTGACCGTCACGCAGAACGACGTACGCGCCATCCAGCTCGCCAA
This sequence comes from Steroidobacteraceae bacterium, assembly GCA_035481975.1. Lineage (GTDB taxonomy): Bacteria > Pseudomonadota > Gammaproteobacteria > Steroidobacterales > Steroidobacteraceae > 13-2-20CM-66-19. Next base: position 54,650 of record DATHRC010000024.1, on the reverse strand, counting down.
GGCGGCGCTGTACGCCGGGGTGAGACTCCTCATGGACCACCTGGACGTCGATCAGGTCGATCGCATCCGGCTGGCCGGCGCGTTCGGCAGCCATATCGATGTGAAGTATGCGATGGTCCTGGGGATGATTCCGGACTGCGACCTGTTCAACGTGTCGTCCGCGGGCAACGCCGCCGGCACCGGCGCGCGCATTGCGCTGCTCGACAACGCCTCCCGCAAGACCATCGAAGAGCTGGTGAGGCGCGTGCAGAAGATCGAGACGGCCATCGAGCCCAGGTTCCAGGCGCACTTCGTGGCCGCGATGGGCATCCCGCACTCGACCGCAGCCTATCCGAACCTGCGCCAGGCGGTGCGCCTGCCGGCGCCGAAAGCAGCGCCGGTGCGCGCCGGCTCACGCGGGCGCCGACCGGCCGGCGGCTGAGCGCCGTACGCGCGCATCGCAGCTGCCGCCGCGCGCTACGGTAACTCGCGTATACGCATGTTGCGAATCGCCAGCGCCCCGGGATGATCGCCCTGCAGCCCGATGAGCCCGCTGACCGCGAGGCCGTAGTTGGGATAGGCGGCGAACTTGCTCGCCGCCACGCGCGCCTTCCAGTCCGCGCTCTTGAGCTCGTACTCGACGATCTTGCGGCCATTCAGCCAGTGCTCGACATGATTGCCCTGTACCAACAGGCGCGATTTGTTCCAGTGATTGTACGGGTGCACGACGCCTGCGGGCGCAGGATAGAGCGCGTAGTCGGAGCCGGCTGCCGTGAGACGGCTCTTGCCATCCTCGGTATTCGCATCGTCGAGAAGCTGGTACTCCGGCGCGCTCCAGTAGACGTGGTCGTACTCGCGCGTGCCGCGGTAGAAGATGCCGCTGTTGCCGGCCTTGCCGATCTTCCACTCGAGCTCGAACTCGAAGTTGCCGAAGGTCTGCCCGGTGACGAGGTCATCGACCGCCCCCTCCTTGGAGAGCACGCCGCCGGCCACGTGCCAGCCGGCCGGGAGGCCGGGCTCCTTCCAGCCGCGCCAGTCGGGTGCGCTGTCATCCTGCAATAGCGACCGCCAGGCTCCCGCGGACGTCCCGGCGCAAAGTGCCAGCAGCAGTGCATACAGAGGGGTCCGGTTCATGGCGTGATACCTGTGGGCCAGGGAGTGTCTACGGCAGGTTCAGCCGCTTCAGCAGCTCCGGCGGCGGCCCGTCGAAGCGCGTCAGCGGCACGTTGCCGGTGTAGTTGAGGTCGCTGCGGCCGGAAGGACTCGAGTAGAAGCCCCCGGCGGTCAGATCGCGAAAGCGCGCAAAGAAGCGGGCGGCGGTACGGTGCTTTTCTGCAGCACGCGTGGCGTCGCAGATGTCATCGCAGATGCCGCGCTGGCGGCCAGCGTCCAGATCGGCGAATACCTTGCCGGCGCGACGCATGGACTCGGCATCCAGCCAGCGGAAGCCGCGCAGCACCGTGTCCTGGTCGTGCTGGTTGTCGGGATAGGGTGCACTTAGCCACTCGTCGATAAAGTCCACCACCCCGACGGCCGAGGCGCTCGGTGAATGGTCGTCGGCGGGAATGATGAGGTCGACGAGCACGCCCGCCAGGCGCCGCTGCGCCGCCGTGAGAGTGAGCGGCCACACCTGCCCCGGGTGGTAGGCCCGCAGCAGCTTGGGATCGGTGCCGTAGCCGCTCACCGAGCCGGCTCGTCCCGGTCGGCGCGTCGCCAGCGGCCAGGCGGCGCTTGCGGCCAGCACCCACTTCATGGTGGTACGCCGATCCATCACAGCTCCTTGCGGCGCATGCGCTCGAGAACGTGATCCGCCACCCGCCAGGCCAGGGCCATGATGGTGAGCGTCGGATTCTTGTCGGCGTTCGAGGCGAACACGGCGCCATCGGCGAGGAACAGATTCGGCACGTCCCAGGTCTGCGACCACTGATTGGTGACCGAGTCCTTCGCATCCGCACCCATGATGGCTCCGCCGACTTCGTGGATGATCGACCCGCCGGGGGCGATGGCCTTGGCGCCATCGCTGTGCACCGGACCCTTGGCGCGCCCGCCCATCGCCTCGATGATAGCGGTGAAAGTCTTCTGCATGTGCGCTGCCTGGCGCAGCTCGTGCTCCGACCATTGCCAGTGGAAGCGCAGCACCGGGATGCCCCACTTGTCCTTGACGTGCGGATCGATCTCGCAGTAGGCGTTCTCGCTGGGGATCATCTCGCCACGCCCGTCGAAGGAGACGAACGATCCGTAGTAGCGGCGTACGTCCTGCTTGAACTTCGCGCCGTAGCTGCCACCGGTGAGCCACTCGATCCCGGCCGCGGTGGCAAAGCCCGGCATGCGCCTGCCGCTACCGAATTCGATGTGATAGCCGCGCGCAAAGCCAAGCTTGCCGGCAAGCTGCTCGCGGTACAGCCACCACGGCACGTACATCTGGTGCCCGTCGGCGGCGTCCTCGTTGAGCGGCGGCAGGCTCTCGAGCAGCGGCACCTGCCCGCTCACCGTGCTGCCAACGGTGTCCATGAGGTAGCGGCCGAGCTTGCCGCTGGAGTTTGCCAGGCCCTGCGGAAACTGCGCGCTGCGGGAGTTGAGCAGGATGCGGACCGACTCGCAGGCGCTCGCCGCGAGTATCACCACGCGTGCGGCGGCGTGGCGCTCCCAGCCGGTGACGCGGTCGATGAAAATCACCCCGTTCGCCCGCCCATCGCGCCCGAGCGTGACCTCGCGCACCATGGCATCCGTGGTGATGTCGAGGTTGCCGCTCGCCAGCGCCGGTGGCAGATGCACGGTGGTCGACTGATAGTTGGCACGCACCGCGCAGCCGCGGCCGCAGGGTGTGGCCCACAGACACGGACTGCGACGGCGCATGTCCTCGGCGAGGATCTTCTGCGCGCCGGTGTTGCCCGGGTGCAGCCGTGCCGGGGTGCCGCGAAAATCCAGCGGCTGCGTCAGCACCGCGCGGTGGCCGGGTATCACCGGGATGCCGAGCTGCTTCGCGCGCTGTGCCACCAGCAGGTCGCTCACCAGCGGCTTCGGCGGCGGCAGCAGGCATCCGGGCGAGGAGTTGGGCGTGTTCTCCAGCCCCTCGTTGCTGCCATAGACGCCGATCAGCAGCTCCACCTTGTCGTAGTAGGCGGCGAGGTCCTCATAGCCGATGGGCCAGTCGCAGCCCAGCCCGTCGCGCGTACGCGGCTTGAAGTCGTAGGGACCGTTGCGCAGCGAGATGCGCCCCCAGTGGTTGGTGCGCCCGCCGAGCATGCGCGCGCGCCACCAGTCGAAGCGATGTGCATTGGTCTCGCTCACGCGCACGTACGGCTCTCCGGGCACCTCCCAGCCGCCGTCGACGGTCGCGTCGTAGAAGCCGAACGGTTTCTGCGGCGTGCCGACGGCACCAAGCGGCGCCTGATCCGGCGTCTGGAACATGGGCGTCTCGGTCTCGGGGGAGTAGCTGCGCCCGGCCTCGAGCATCAGTACCCTGGCACCCTCCATGCACAGCGTATAAGCCGCCTGACCGCCGCCGGCGCCGGAGCCGACCACGATGACGTCGTAGGCGCTGCGCTGTGAGGTTGCGCTCACGAACGGCAAGCTGCGCTCCTTCGCGGCTTCAGGACCGGTAGGCCTGGCGGCCGACGCCCTGTACGGCTATTCCCTGCGCGCCCAGCACCTCGTGCTGCAGGGCGAACATGGCCGCCGCAGCCTCGTCGATCGCGCGCGTGAAGGCGAGCGAGCCGGCAAGGATCGGCGCCAGGCGCGCCCGGTCCTGGATGCGCGCCGGCGGGTACTCATGCTCGACCACCAGGTACGTCTTGTCCGGCTCGAGGCTGAGCAGCTCGCGCGCGGCGAGCTGATGGTCCAGCCAGTCCACCGAGCGATTCTGCAGATAGGCGAGCGGGTCGTGGCGCGCCGTACCCGGCAACTCGTGCTCGCTGAACACCGTCTGCTTCTTCCAGGCATGCAGCTGCTCGGCCGGATCGGCGCTGGGGCGCGCGCCGTGCCAGTCGCCGCGCTGCATGGTCTGGCCACCGTAGCCCCAGGCGGAGATGCCGCGCGCATCGATGACCTGGCCTTTGACGTGAAACCCGTTGATCAGGAAGTTGTAGCCGCTGTCCTTCAGGTACTGGAACACCGAGCGCGAGTCCTGCCCCATGAGAATGGCGTGCGAGGGGTCGTAATGGATGCGGAACTGGTCGCCGACGCCGTGGCGCTCGCAGATGCGGTGCAGCGCGATCCAGGGACCGGGGGCGTAGGCGATGTTGTTGTGCCAGGCATCGCTCACGGTCCAACCCGGCATCGGACACTGCTCGACGCGGAACGTGAGCCCGCGCGCCTTGGCCTGGCGGAGCAGCGGCACGAACACCTCCTCGAACATCACCAGGTTCGCGTCCATGGCCAGCTGCGGGTTGCGCCCCACGAAACCCGTGACGGCATCGGTGCCGAGCTGTACCGCGGCGTCGAATACGCGCAGCATCAGCTCGTGCTTGCGGCGCCGCGCGGACTCGTCCGCCGCCAGCATGTTGTCGAAGTACGCCAGGTCCGACAGGCCGACGCGACTGGCCTGCATGGCGCGGCGCACGCGTGCCGCGCGCACGGCATCGAACGGCTGGCGCAGATCGAGGGTGTTGGCCACCGGGTCGAGCAGCGCCGCCGCCGGCACGTCGCTCTGCGTGGGATGGAGCGCTGCGGACAGCTCGATGTTCGGGCAGCCGAGCTGGCGGGCGAACTCCAGCCACTCCTCGATCGCCAGGTCCGGGTCGGCATCGCGCCGCTCGCGCGGGGTCAGCTCCTGCAACGCCGCCGTCAGGATGCTGAGCCGCATCGGCCGCGGTCGGAACTCAGCCGGCGCGGGCATAGGCGACCTTCTCGTTGCGGAACGTCAGGGCGAACAGCACTAGCACCAGCGCTGCGAAAGCGGCCGGGTACAGCCAGATGGACTGCCAGTCGTGGGTGCCGCCGGAGGCGTAGCGATCGTCGATGAGACCGGCCGCCCGGAAGCCGACCAGCATGCCCAGGCCGTACGTGGCGAGCGTGATCAGGCCCTGGGCTGCGGCCTTGTACTGCGCGCCGGCCTTGGAATCGGTGTAGATCTGGCCGGAGACGAAAAAGAAGTCGTAACACACCCCGTGCAGCGCAATGCCGGCGATCAGCATGAAGCCGAGCTCGTGAGCGTTGCCGAAGGCGAACAGCAGATAGCGTCCCGACCACGCCAGCATGCCGAGCAGCAGCGTGATCTTCATGCCCCAGGCCTTGAGGAACAGCGGGATGAGCAGCATGAAGAGCACCTCCGACATCTGACCGATGGTCTGCTTGCCGGTGGCGTTGGCGACCTGAATCTCGGTCAGAAACTGGTTGGCGTTCTGGTAATAGAACGCGAGCGGAACGCAGATCAGGATCGACGCCAGGAAGAACACCAGGAAGTTCTTGTGCCGCAGCAGCACCAGCGCATCGAGGCCGAGCAGGCGTGCGAGACTGACCTTTGCGGCCGCTGCCGCGGCCGGCGGCGTGCGCGGCAGCGTGAAGCTGTAGATGCCGAGCGCGAACGAGGCGACGGCGCACATCAGGAAGGTGTTGCGCAGCGCGCCGGCGGCGATGCCTGCCTGCGAATCCCAGCCGAACAGGTAGCTGATGACCAGTCCGGCGACGATCCAGCCGAGCGTGCCCCACACGCGTACAGCAGAGAAATGCCGCGCCGGATCCTGCAGCTGCCGGAACGAGATGGCGTTCACCAGCGCCAGCGTCGGCATGTACAGGATCATGTAGGCGAGCACGTACGGATAGAAGGCCTGGAAGTCGTGCGCGCTGTACAGCGCGTACATGAGCACGCCGCCGGCGAGGTGCAAGCCGCCCAGCAGTCGCTCGGCGTTGAAGTAGCGGTCGGCGATCAGCCCGACGATGAGCGGCGCGATAATAGCGCCCCAGGACTGCGTGGAGTACGCGAGCGCGCTCTGCGCGCCGCTGGCGTGCACGGCGGAGGCGAGGTAGCTGCCCATGGTGACGAACCAGCCACCCCAGATGAAGAACTCCAGGAACATCATCGTACACAGGCGCAGGCGGATGGCGGTCGACACGCGGTGCTTCCCCCGGAGCTCAAACGCTCAGCCAGACCGTGCCCGCCCGTGAGCTCTCCACCGCCGCGGCAACGAAGCGCAGGCCGCGCAGGCCGGCGTGCACGCCCGGGTAATCGCGCAACGGCGGCTCACCGCTCGCCACGCGGCGCACATCGCGGATGAAGCCGCGATAGATGTTCGCGAAGGCCTCCAGATACCCTTCCGGGTGTCCGGCCGGCAGGCGTGCCGCCGCCCGCGCCGCGGCGCCGAGATTGCCCTGCCCGGCGCGCAGGCGCTCCCACGGAGCGCCGGCGGGCTTGTAGAGCAGCGTGCTCGGCTCCTCCTGGTGCCACTCCAGCCCGGCACGCGAGCCATAGACGCGGATCGACAGCCGGTTCTCCTCGCCGCACGCAACCTGCGAGCACACCAGCGCACCCTTCGCGCCCCCCTGCATGCGCAGCAGCACGTTGGCGTCGTCATCGACGCGGCGCCCCGCGACGAACGAGCTCAGATCCGCACACACCGCCTCGATCGGGCGGTCGGTCACGAACTCGAGCAGGTTGGCGGCATGGGTGCCGATGTCGCCGATGCAGCCCCCGAGTCCCGCCCGGCGCGGATCGGTTCGCCAGGCGGCCTGCTTGTTGCCGCGGCCCTCGAGCGGCTCCATCAGCCAGTCCTGCGTGTACTCGACCAGCACCTTGCGCAGCTCGCCCACCCCGCCCTCGCGCACCATCTCGCGCGCCTGACGCACGGCTGGGTAACCGGTGTAGTTGTGCGTCAGCGCAAACAGCACCGGGCCGTCCTCGACCTGACGGGCCAGCTCCTCCCCCTCCGCGACCGTGAGCGCCAGCGGCTTGTCGCAGATGACGTGGATACCGGCGGCCAGAAACGACTTCGCCACCGGGCAGTGCAGATCGTTCGGCGTGGCGATGATGACGAAATCGATGCCGTTCTCGGCGGCGGCCTCGCAGGCGGCCATGTCCGCATACGAGCTATAGGCGCGCTCGAGATACCAGGCCGCGGCGCTTTCGCGGGCGATATCGGCATGCGACGACATCGCGCCCGCGACCACCAGCGCCTCACCGTCGAGCTCGGCGGCGATGCGATGCACGCAGCCGATGAATGCGCCGCGGCCGCCGCCCACGATGCCGCCGCGCAGGCGGCGCGTTGCTGCGGAGTTCACCGTGCCGCTCATGACCGACGCACCTGCCTGCCAGCGCTCTTATTCATCGCTCAGCCCCGCCTGAGTCAAGCGCACCAAGGAGCATGCTAACGCATTTTCGCGGTCCGGCCCCCAGCCCGGCTTCGCCGCGACGATCGTTTATCGAATATGCTGGCGACTTTCCACAGCGTGGTGGCTCGAGCCAACTGCTGCATGTCGGGACCGCTTACGCACACTGATCCGGCCGCGAACGCCGTTGTGGCGGGCCGGCCCTGGTGAGCGCGATCACACCAGCCGATCCCGCGCGTCCAGGGCCGCCGCGGCGAGCGTCCTGGGCCGCCATTACCTGCATGGGCATCGTATTCGGCGACATCGGCACCAGCCCGCTCTATACGCTCAACACCGCCGCCAGGGCGGCGAGCCCCGCAGGCACCATCGCGCCCGAAGCGGTGCTCGGGGTGGTCTCGCTGATCTTCTGGTCGCTCATCATCGTCATCTCGATCAAGTACGCGATCCTCATCATGCGTGCCGACAATCACGGCGAGGGCGGCATCCTCGCACTGCTGGCGCTGGTCAGCCCGCAGCGCGCCCGGCAGAGCCGGCGGCACGCCGTAATGGTGGTCATCGGCCTGGTGGGCGCCACGCTGCTCTACGGCGACGGCGTCATCACCCCTGCCATCTCCGTGCTGAGCGCGATCGAGGGCATCAAGGTGTACGCGCCGCACCTCGGCCACATCGTGGTGCCGCTCACCGTGGTGATCCTGCTGGCGCTGTTCGCCATCCAGCGCAAGGGCACCTCGTTCGTGGGTCACCTGTTCGGACCCATCATGCTGATCTGGTTCACCGTCATCGGAATCCTCGGCGTCATCGGCATCGCCCGCGCCCCAGTGATTCTCGCGGCCCTGAGTCCGCTGCCGGCCATCACCTATCTCTGGCACATCGGCCCGCTCGCGTTCGTAGTGATCGGTGGCGCGTTCCTCGCCGTGACGGGCGGTGAGGCGTTCTATGCCGACATGGGACATTTCGGGGCTTTCCCGATCCGCCTGGCGTGGTTCGCCGTCGCACTGCCGGCACTCACGCTGAACTACTTTGGCCAGGGCGCCCTGCTGTTGCGACACCCCGCTGCGCTCGGCAGCCCGTTCTACGAGCTCGCCCCGCAGTGGGCGCACTACGGTCTGGTGGTGCTGGCTACGGCCGCCACCGTGATTGCGTCGCAGTCGATCATCTCCGGGGCTTATTCCATGACCGAACAGGCGGTGCGGCTCGGCTTCCTGCCGCGCATGAACGTCATCCATACCGCCGGCACCGCGATCGGGCAGATCTATGTTCCGCTGGTGAACTGGGCGCTGGCGTTCGCCACGCTGACGGCAGTGATCGGCTTCGGATCCTCGGACGCGCTCGCCGGCGCCTTCGGCATCGCGGTGTCGCTGCTGATGGCGATCACCACCCTCTTGGCCACCTTTGTCGCGTTGCAGTGGAAGGTCAACATCTGGATCGTCGCCCTCGTGAACGGCAGCCTGCTGGCGCTGGATCTGCTGTTCTTCGCCTCGACCTCCACCAAGCTGTTCGAGGGCGGCTGGTTTCCGCTGCTGATTGCCGCGGTGATCTCGTTCGTCATGCTCACCTGGCGCAAGGGCGAGCGTCTCATGGAAGGCGTGCGCCTGGCGCTGCGCCAGACCCTGCCGCAGTTCCTGGCCGCGCTGCGCAGCGACCCGCCGCTGCGGCTGCCCGGTACCGCGGTCGTCCTCGGACGTATGGCGCAGGGCGTGCCGCTGCCGCTGACCCAGAATCTGCGGCACAACCGCGTACTGCACGAGCACGTGCTGCTGGTTGCCGTCGGCAGCGCCGAGATTCCGCGAATCCCGGACGCGGAGCGCGCGGTAGTGATGCCGGTCGCCGACGGCATTACGCGCGTCGAGCTGACGTTCGGCTTCATGGAGCGTCCAGATGTGCCGCGCGGACTGGCTGCCGCGGCGACGCAGCGGCAGCTTGCACTGCCTGATGCCTCCGCCGTGACGTACTACACCGGGCACGAGACGATCGTCGCGGTCGGCCGCATCCGGCAGATGGCGCGCTGGCGCGAGGCGCTGTATGTCCTCATGCAGCGCAACGCCCAGCGGCCGGGTGCCTACTTCTGCATCCCGGGCAAGCAGATCATGGAGATCGGCGTGGAGTTCGAGATCTGAAGCGCGCCGGCGACGCGCGCGCCGGGCACAGCCGCGCAACCGGCGCACGCGCAGCGCGCCTGGTGCCCTCAGACGTTCGAGTCGGGGAACGACGCCTTGCGGCGGTTGACGTAGTCGAGCAGGGCCTCGTCCACTGCCGCGTCCAGCGGCGGCGCCTGGTACTCGGCGAGCTGCTTCTTCCACAGCGCGTTGGCGCGCTGCGCCATGTCCTTGGCGCCCTCCGCCTGCCACTGCTCGACGCTGTTGTTGTCGGCGAGCGGCGAGCGGTAGAAGGCCGTCTGGAAGTTGGCCTGGGTGTGGGCGCAGCCGAGGAAGTGCTTGCCGGGTCCGACCTCGCGGATCGCATCGAGCGCCTGGCCATTCTCGCTCAGGTCCACCCCCGCCAGCAGCGTATGCATCATGCCCGCCTGGTCGGTGTCCATCACGAACTTCTCGTAGCCCATGGACAGGCCGCCTTCGAGCCACCCGGCGGTGTGCAGCACGAAGTTCACTCCACCGAGGCAGGTGGGCAGCAGCGTGTTGGCGGACTCGTAGGCGGCCTGCGCATCGGGGATCTTCGCGGCGCACAACGCCCCGCCCGAGCGGAACGGGACGCCCAGCCGCCGCGCCAGCGCCGCCATCACGTACAGCACCAGCGCCGGCTCCGGGGTGCCGAAGGTGGGTGCGCCCGACTGCATCGACAGCGAGGACGCGAAGCTGCCGAGCACCACCGGCGCGCCGGGATTGACCAGCTGCGCGAGCGCCATGCCGGCGAGCGCTTCGGCGAGGGTCTGCGCCGCCGTTCCGGCTACGGTCACTGGCGACATGGCGCCGGCGAGAATGAAGGGAGTGACGATGGTCGCCTGGTTGGCGCGCGCGTAGGTCTTCAGCGCGCCGAGCATGGTGGCGTCCCAGGTGAGCGGCGAGTTCGCATTGATGAGACTGATGACGCAGGTGCGCGGCTTGCCGCTCTGCGCGTCGATCCAGGCGTCACCGAAGAGAATCTTGCTCATCTCGATCGTGTCGCGCGCCCGCTCCGGATGGGTGACCGAGCCCATGTACGGCTTGTCGCTGTACTTCATGTGGCTGTACACCATGTCGAAGTGCCGTTTGTTGACCGGCAGATCGACCGGCTCGCAGATGGTGCCGCCCGAGTGATGCAGCGAGTTGGCCATGTAGGCGAGCTTCACGAAGTTGCGGAAGTCCTCGATGCGGGCATAACGGCGCCCTTCGTCGAGGTTGCGCACGAACGGCGATCCGTAGGCCGGCGCGAACACCGTGCGATTGCCGCCGATCACCACGTTGTGCGCCGCGTTGCGCGCGTACTGGGTGAACTCCGGCGGCGCGGAGCGGCGCACGATGCTGCGGCACATGCCGCGCGGGAAGCGCACACGCTCGCCCTGTACGTCGGCACCGGCGTCCTTCCAGATGCCCAGCGACTCGGCGTCGTCGCGAAAGTCGATGCCGATCTCCTGCAGGATGGTGTCGGCATTGTGCTCGAGGAGCTCAAGACCCTCGTTGCCGAGCACCTCGTAGTACGGGATCTGCCGCGTGATGTAGGCAACGAAGGCGTGGCTGCGCGCGGTGCGCGCCGCGATCTTGGCATCCCGGCCGCTGGGCCGCCGCGTGCGCGCCGGCTGGGGCGACTGCTGCTCTTCCATATCCCATTATCGTCAAGCGCTTAGACGCCGGCTGATCGGTTTGCGGCATCAACTTCTCCGGCAGCGCCAGCCGCGATGCCCTGGAGCGCGCTATTGCGCCACCGGCAGCTCGAGGTAGCTCGAGACAGCGCCGCTGTGGAACACCCGCTGCGTCGCCTTGCGGTAATCGCCGGGGCCGGCAAAGAAGATGTTGTCCACGTAGCTCTGCGGGTTGCGGTCGTAGAGAGGAAACCAGCTCGACTGGATCTGCACCATCACGCGGTGGCCGGGCAGGAACACGTGATTCACGTGCGGCAGGGCGAAGCGGTACCGCTGCACCTTGCCGGCGGGAATGGCGCTCGGCCGCGAGAAACTGTCACGGTAGCGACCGCGGAAGATGTCCATGGCGATCGCCAGCTGATAGCCGCCCATCGTCGGATCGGAGGGCATCTCGTCGGGGTAGACGTCGATCAGCTTGACCACCCAGTCGCTGTCGGTGCCGCTGGTGGAGGCGTACAGGTTGACCATCGGCGCCCCACCGAGATGCAACGGCTCGGTCAGCGCCGCGGAGGTGTAGGTGAGCACGTCGGTGCGGTCGGCGACCGTGCGCTGATCGGTGAGCAGCCAGCGTTGCCAGGCGTCGGTGTCCTCGAAGTGCACCGGTCGCGGGATGTACGGCACCGGTTTTGCCGGGTCGGAGACATACTCATCGTAGGGCATGCCGCTGCGCGCCGCGGGTGCGATGTAATCCAGTCCGAAATGCGGCTGCAGGTACAGCGGCCGCGGGCGCGACGGGCAGCCGGACTCGCACGACAGCGGCCAGCGCTCGAGGCGCCGCCAGACATTGGTGCCGGTCTCGAACACGAACGCCGCGGGAGTGTGTGCCGGCGGCGCGGCATCCTGCAAATGCTCGTCGAGAAACGGCTGCATAACCTCGCGGCGGAACTGCCGCGCGGTGTTGCCATCGAACTTCAGCGGTCCGAGCGTGGTGCCGTCGTAGTTGACGCCGCTGTGGCGCCAGGGACCAAGCGCCAGGAATATGCGCTCATGTCCGGCGTCCTGCGCGCGGGTGGCCAGGTAGGCGTGCACTCCGCCGTACATGTCCTCCTGGTCCCACAGGCTCGTGACGTACATCGTCGGCACCGTGAGCGGCTGGCGCGCCAGTATCTGATCGAGCGCCTGGCCGCTCCAGAACTCGTCGTAGGCGGGATGCTCGGCGAGCTTCTGGAAGAACGGCAGCAGGTCGATGCCGAAGCGGTGCGCGAAATCGCCCGCCGAGCCGCTGGCGAGAAACAGCTGGAAGTCGTCGTAGGCGCCGCGGGCCAGCTTGCGCCCCTCGTCGCGCGCGGTGGTCTGCTGGTAGATGTAGTCGAAGTTGGTCTGGCGGAAGGCGCCGTTGTGAAACCAGTCGTCGCCCTTCCAGCCATCGACCATCGGGCACATGGGCACCGCGGCCCGCAGCGCCGGGTGGGGATTGATCAGTGCCATGAGCACGGTGAACCCCTCGTACGAGGAGCCGATCATGCCGACCTTGCCGTTCGACTCCGGCACGTTCTTCACCAGCCAGTCGATGGTGTCGTAGGCGTCGGTGGAATGATCCACGGCCGTTGGGTTGAGCGGGCCGCGCAGCGGGCGCGTCATGACGTAGTCGCCCTCGGAACCGTACTTGCCGCGCACGTCCTGGAACACCCGGATGTAGCCCTGCGGCACCAGCAGCTCGTCCCCCATCGGCAGCGTTGCCAGCAGGTGCGGGCTCACGAACCGCTCGGCACGCTTCTTCGCCTCGTAGGGGGTACGCGTCAGGATGATGGGTGCGTGCTGCGCGCCCCTGGGAATGACGATGACGGTGTACAGCCGTACCCCGTCGCGCATCGGGATCATGACCTGGCGCTTGATGTAATCGAAGTCGGCCGTGGGTACGGTGAACTTCGGCGGCACGTCCGGCTGCATCGGCGGGGTCTGCGCCAGGACACTGCTGCAGGCAAGGCACGCCACCCACAGCGCTGGCCCGCTGGCTCTCCAGACACTCATCGCCATCCGCCTCCCCGCTGGCCGCGCCACGCAAACCGCGCGCCGCCCGCACCGCCCGCACCTGGCGCAAGCCTAGCAGACGCTGCGGCACGCGGGCCGCTGCCGCGCTAGGATGACTCCATGCCCGGCAGCGACATCGCGGCGGCCTTAGCAGCGACCCTGCCCCCGGACTGCGTGCTCGCGCGGCCGGAGGAGCGACGCCCGTACGAGTGCGACGCGCTCACCGCGTTCCGCGAGCTGCCCGCCGTGGTGGTGTTGCCGCGCACCGAGGAGGAGGTGCAGCGCGTTCTCATCACCTGCAGCCGCCTCGGCGTGCCGCTGGTCGCTCGCGGCTCGGGGACGGGACTGTCCGGAGGAGCGACGCCGCACCCGCAGGGTGTGCTGCTGTCATGCGCGCGCATGAACCGCGTGCTGGCGATCGATCCGCGCAGCCGCTGTGCGCGACTGCAACCGGGTGTGCCGAACCTCAAGATCTCGGAGGCCGCCGCGCCGCATGGACTGTATTACGCGCCGGACCCCTCCTCCCAGGTCGCCTGCTCCATCGGCGGCAACGTAGCGGAGAACTCCGGCGGCGTGCACTGTCTCAAGTACGGGCTGACCGTGCACAACGTGCTCGGCGTGGACGGCTTCACCGTGGCGGGTGAGCGCATCGAGCTCGGCGGCGGCGGCGGCACGCTCGACTCTCCCGGCCTCGACCTGCTGGCGCTCGCGATCGGCTCCGAGGGACTGCTCATGATCGTCACCGCAGTGACCGTGAAGCTCATCCCGCGGCCGCCGTGCGCGCAGCTCGTGGTCGCTTCCTTTCCCACCCTGCACAGCGCCGCGGATGCCGTCGCCGCGGTGATCGCCGCCGGCATCATCCCCGCGGCGCTGGAGATGATGGACCGCAAGGCCACCGCGGCCGTCGAGCCCTTTGTGCATGCCGGCTACGATCTGGAGGCGGCGGCCATCCTGCTGGTCGAGTCCGACGGCACGCGCGCAGAGGTCGACGAGCAGATCGGCGAGATCGAGCGCGTGCTGCGCAACTGCGGCGCCAGCTCGCTGCGCATCGCCGCGACGGAAGCCGAGCGGCTGCGGCTGTGGTCCGGCCGCAAGAACGCCTTTCCCGCCGCCGGCCGCCTGTCGCCCGACTACTACTGCATGGACGGCACGATTCCGCGCAAGCACGTCGGCAGGGTACTGGAGGCGATCGGCGAGATGGAGAGCCGCTACGGTCTACCCTGCTTCAACGTGTTCCACGCCGGCGATGGCAACCTGCACCCGGTCATCATGTTCGACTCGAACGCGCCGGGCGCCTGGGAGCGGGCGGACCGCTTCGGGGCGGAGATTCTCGAGCTGTGCATCGAGGTGGGGGGCACCATCACCGGCGAGCACGGCGTCGGAGTGGAGAAGATCGGCGGGATGTGCGTGCAATTCTCGCCCGCCGAGCGCGCCGCGTTCGCGGCCGTGAAGGAGGCCTTCGATCCGGCCGGACTGCTCAATCCCGGCAAGCTCATCCCGACACTGGCGCGCTGCGCCGAGTACGGGAAGATGCACGTGCGAGGCGGGGCACTGCCGCACGCCGAGCTGCCGCGTTTCTAAAGGCGCGCCGCCCGTGCCCGGTCCCGACGGGTCGATCCTCGAGCAATGGCGGCAGCGCCTGCGCGCCGCGGCCGCGGCGCGCACCCCGCTGCGCCTGAAGGGCGCCGGTACCAAGGACTTCTACGGCGAGCGCCTCGCCGGCGAAGTGCTGGAGCTGCACGGCTGGCGTGGTGTCGTCAGCTACGACCCCTCGGAGCTGGTCATCACCGCGCGCTGTGGCACGCCGCTGTCGCAGATCGAGGCCGAGCTGGCTGAGCGGGGGCAGTTTCTCGCGTTCGAGCCACCGGCCTTCGACGCCGATCCGACTCTCGGCGGCGTGATTGCCGCGGGACTTTCGGGACCGCGCCGCCCGTACGCCGGCGCGGCGCGCGACTTCGTGCTGGGCACGCGGCTCCTCGCTGCCGACGGCGAGGCGCTGCGCTTCGGCGGCGAAGTCATCAAGAACGTGGCGGGCTTCGATGTCTCGCGGCTGCTGTGCGGCTCGCTCGGCATCCTCGGCATCATCACCGAGGTGTCGCTGAAGGTACTGCCGCGCCCGCGCGTCGAGGAGACGCTGCGCCTGGAGCTGTCCGCGGCCGCCGCGGTGGAATCGTTCAATCGCTGGGCCGCGCGGCCGCTGCCGCTCTCGGGAGCGGCCTGGTGGCAGGGCGCCGCCATGGTGCGTTTGTCGGGTGCGCCCGCGGCGGTAGGGGCGGCGCGCGAGCAGATCGGCGGCGAGACGATGGACGCCGCCGCGGCGCAGCAGTGGTGGCAGGCGCTGCGCCACTGCCGGCTGCCACCGTTCGCGTGTCAGGTGCTCTGGCGGCTGTCAGTGCCGCCGGCGGCTGCCCCCCTGCCCCTGCCGGGGTCGCCGCTGATCGACTGGGGCGGTGCGTTGCGCTGGTATGCCGATCTGCCCGCGCAGCTCGCGGTACGAGATATCGCGGTCGCCGCGAGCGGCACGGCGCTGTGCTGGCACGGTGCCGCGGTCCCCAGGTTTCATCCGCTGTCACCCGCGGTGGCCCGCCTGCACCAGCGTCTGAAGGAGCGCTTCGACCCCCACGGTATCTTCAATCCCGGCCGGCTGAGTGCCGCCTTATGAGGCGGCCGCCCCTTTCCCACGCCGTGGCGTGCGCCGCAGTGCGCGCTGCAGTGCGCGCTGCAGTGCGAGCCGCCACCTCACAGGTTGACCGTGCCCCGCCCCAGCTCGATGACGTCGCCGCTCACCAGTACGGTGCGCTCGCCATCCACGCACAGGCGCAAGGCGGAGGGGCGTCCGGTGTACTCACCCTGCGCGATCTCGTACTCGCAGGGCAGCGTGCGTTGCATGGCGAGACACCAGCCGCCGAGACTGGCGGTCGCCGAGCCGGTCGCCGGATCCTCGAGCACCGCCGTGCCCTTGGGGAAGAAGAAGCGCGCCAGCAGACCCCCGGCCGCGGGGGCGAAAACATACGCCATGCTGCGGCCGTCGACGCTCTGCAGCTGCGCCAGCAGGTCGGCACGCACGCGCACGCGGCGCACTGCCGCTTCGCTACCGAGGGGTACGACCAGCTGCTCGATGCCGGCGTTCACCCACAGCGGCCGGTCGGCGATGTCGCGCTCCTCGAGACCGAGCATCGCGGCGATGGTGAGCCGCGGCTCCTCGATCTCGCGCCAGGTCGGCGCGCGCGCCTGCAGCGTCCAGCGATTGCCGCTCGCGCGTACCGGTATGATCCCGGCAGTCATCTCCAGGGTGAGCCGGTCACCGCCGAGCCCGAGCGCGCGGCACACCTGGGCCGTACCGAGCGTGGGATGCCCGGCGAAGGCCAGCTCGTAGGCGGGCGTGAAGATCCGTACGCGCGCGCTGGCGCGCTCGGAAGGCAGGATGAAGCTGGTCTCCGAAAGATTGAACTGCAGCGCGAGCGCCTGCATCCTTGTGGTATCGAGCGACTGCGCCCGCTCGAACACACACAGGGGATTACCGCTCAACGGGGCGCCACCCTGCGTGAACACATTGACGAGGCGATAGGCGTAGGCGGCCATTGGCGCAACACATTCTATCTCACGCAGCTGCGGGCGCAGCCATGACCACGCAGGCCCTGTTCCGCGACGATGCCTACCTGCGCACCGCCGTGGCGCGCGTGCTCGCGGTGAGCGAGCGCGGCATCGAGCTCGACCGCACCATCTTTTACCCGCAGGGCGGCGGGCAGGCGGGCGACCGCGGCATGCTGCTGCGCCAAAACGGGGAGCGCGTGGCCGTGCTCGACACGCGCAAGGGCGAGACTCCCGAGTGCATCCTGCACCTGGCGGAACCGCAAGCTCCGCGCCTCGAGCCCGGCGAGAGCGTCGCTCTCGAGATCGACTGGCCGCGGCGCCACCGCCTCATGCGCCTGCACACCGCGCTGCACCTGCTGTCGTGCGTGGTCCGGGCGCCGGTTACCGGCGGCAACATCGTGGCCGAGAAGGCGCGCCTCGACTTCGACATCGAGCTGTCGCTGCTCGACGCCGGGCACATCGAGCGCGCCACCAACGCCCTCATCGCCGCGGGGGCCGCGACCGAGACCGTATGGATCAGCGACGCGGAGCTTGCCGCGCAGCCCGAGCTCGTCAAGACCATGAGCGTGCAACCGCCGCGCGGCGCCGGCCGCGTGCGCCTGCTGCGCATCCCTGGTATCGACCTACAGCCGTGCGGTGGCACGCACGTGGCGGACATCGCCGAGATCGAGGGCATACGGGTGCTGAAGATCCGCAGCGAGGGCCGGCACAACAAGCGCGTCGAGATCGCGCTTCAGCGGTAGCGGCTGACCTCCAGGCCGTTACCGACGGCAAGCAGCACCGAGCTCATGTCGGTCGCGGCGCGGACCCGCTCGCGGTAGGCCTGGGCGTGCGCCCGGGCGCTCTCGGGCTGCAGCATGTTGTCCGCCACCACAATCGCGCCAGGTGCGAGCTTCGGATGCAGCAAGCCGAAGACCGGCACGTACAGGTCCTTCCACAGATCGATCAGCACGAAATCGAACGGGCCGGGGAGCTGCGCGAGCGAGGCGAGCGCATCGCCGATACGAAATTCGACATAGCCGTCCAGCCCGGCGCGCGCGAGCTGCGCCCGCGCGTACTCGGTCTTGGCGGCGCGCAGCTCGAGGGAGATGACCTTACCGCCGATGGCGCGCGCCGCCTCCGCCAGCCAGGTGGTGGAATAGCCGTAGGAGCTGCCCACTTCGAGGATCCGCCGCGCCTCGGCCTCCTTGACGAGCAGGTTCATGAGGCTGCCGGTGGCGCGGCCCACCGGCAGCAGCAGCTCGTCGAGACGCCGCGCGGCCTCCTGCTCCGACAGCGTGCTCCGCAGCTCTTCCTCGCGCCGCGCGCGCACCTCGTAATCCCCGATCACCGCCCACACCGCGGCATCGATCTGCGCCGGTTGCTGCATCTCGCCTCCCCTCAGGCTGTGCCCGAGAAATATTCCTGCAGCGACGCCACCCCGAGCCGCTTCGCCTCGAACAGGCTCTCGAGATGCTCGCGCGAGTTGACCAGCCCGTGTGCGCGCAGGATCCCGCGCTCATCGAGCAGTGCCGCAAACGGCAGCCGGCTCACCTGGTAGGCGAGCCCGAGCGCCGCCGACACGACGTAGGGAATATCCGCGAGCCCCTGGGCGGCCACGAACGCGCGCTGCTCGGCGCTGTCCCCGTCGCTCGCCAGGATCACGTGCACCCAGCCACGCTCGTCCTTGCGGCTCGACTTCACCGCCGGCAGCAGCGACTTGCACACCGGGCAGGACGGTGACACGAACAGCAGCAGCGTGCTGCGCCCGTCGGCGCGGGCGCTGCCGACCTGGTGCGCCCGTCCTTCGAGGTCCGCTACCTCGAGCAGGGGCGCCGGCTCGCCCACGGTAAGCCCGCGGCGCAACATCAGCGCGCCGGCCGGTGCGATCCGCTCGTGCAGCACGCCCACCTGACGCGCCAGTGCCAGCACCGCGGCCGCCAGCAGCAGCAGCAGCAGCCATAGCACCGCGTTGGAGATCGCGAGCGCGGTCATGGTGTGTCCTGCGGCAGCGCCGTGCGCGCATCGAGTCGCCCCAACAGGGTATCGAAGCTCATATATAAGAGTGCCGCCACCGCCGTCCCGGCGCCAATGGTGAGCGCATCCGCGCTGTGCATCGGCCGCACGCTCCACGGCAGCTCCGTCAGGCCGACGAGCGCGGCGAGTGCGAGGTTGCGCCATACCATCCATGCGGCAATCGGCCGCCGGTCGTTCGGACCACCGCAGCCGCAGCTCAGATCGCGCCGGCCGCGCGCCAGGTTGACAGCCAGCGCTGCCGCATAGCTGATCAGCAGCGCGGCGCCCGCCGCGCTCGCGGCAGCGCGCCCGGCGCCGGCGAGCAGTCCCACGGCCACCGCCAGCTCGAGGAGCGGCACCAGCAGCGCGAGGCGTGTCAGCAGCGGCGGTACCACCCGGTACGCGCGCAGCACCGCGGCAAAGGCTGCAGGGTCGAGCAGCTTGTGTAGTGCAGCGCTGCCGAACAGCAGCGCGAAGGCTCCGGCGAGCAGCGCGCCGATGGCGGGATCGATCATGCGGTGTTCATGATAAACCAGCGGCGCGGGCTGCACCCGGCGCGCCGCTAGCTCTCGCCGCGCAGATCCTCCTCCCAGAATTCCTGCGGGCGCCGCGCCGCCGGCTCGGTACGCGACTCCTCGAGCCGGCGCAGCTCGACGCGCCGGATCTTGCCGGAGATGGTCTTGGGTAACGCGGCGAATTCCAGGCGGCGGATGCGCTTGTACGCGGAAACCCGCGCACGCACGTGCTGCAGTATCGACGCCGCGGTGGCCGCGTCGGCGGACGCCCCGGCGGCGAGCGCAACGAAGGCCTTGGGCACCGACAGCCGCAGTGAGTCGGGACTTGGGACCACGGCAGCCTCGGCCACCGCGGCATGCTCGATGAGCACGCTCTCCAGCTCGAACGGGCTGATGCGATAGTCGGATGACTTGAAGACATCGTCCATACGGCCGACGTAGGTCAGGTAGCCCTCGGCATCGCGTGCCGCGACGTCCCCGGTGTGATAGCAGCCCGCGCGCATGACCGCGGCGGTGCGCGCCGGGTCGTCCAGGTAGCCCTGCATCAGCCCGAGCGGCCGTGGCGCGAGATCGAGGCACAGCTCGCCCTCCGCCGCAGGCTGTCCCTGCACATCCAGCAGCTCGACGCGGTAGCCGGGCAGCGGCCGTCCCATGGAGCCCGGCTTCACCGGCTGGCCGGGCGGGTTGCCGACCACCGCCGTCGTCTCCGTCTGCCCGAACCCATCGCGCAGCGTCACTCCCCAGGCATCGCGCACCCGCGCCATCACTTCAGGGTTCAGCGGTTCCCCGGCGCTCACCGCCTCGCGCAGCGTTACGCGCCACGCCTGCAGGTCGTGTTGTATGAGCATGCGCCACACCGTCGGGGGCGCGCAGAAGCTGCTCACGCCGCAGCTTACGAGCCGCTCGAGCAGCGCGCGCGCGTCGAAGCGCTCGTAGTGGTACGCGAGGATGGTGGCCTGGGCATTCCACGGGGCGAACAACGAGGACCAGGCGTGCTTCGCCCAGCCGGGCGAGCTCAGATTGAGATGCACATCGCCGGGACGCACTCCCAGCCAGTACATGGTGGACAGATGACCGATCGGATAGCTGGCGTGCGTGTGCGCCACCAGTTTCGGCTCGGCCGTGGTGCCGGAGGTAAAGTACAGCAGCAGCAGGTCCTCGGCACGCGTGTCCGCGGCCACGAACTCCGCCGCTGCAGCGGCGGAAGCGGCGAAGTCGATCCAGCCGGGCGTGCGCTCGCCGACCGCGATGCGCAGCGGTGCTCCGGCGAGCTCGCGGAAGCGCCCCGCAAGAGCGCTGGTGGTGACGATCGCCTTGACGCGACCGCGCTCGAGACGATCACGCAGCTCGGCGTGCTCGAGCAGCGTGGAGGCGGGAATGATCACCGCGCCCATGCGGATCGCTGCCAGCATCGTTTCCCACAGCGCGACGCAGTTCGGCAGCATCAGCAGCACGCGTTCGCCGGCCCGCAGCCCGCGCGAGTCGAGAAACGCCGCGAGCTGTGCCGAGCGGCGCGCCAGTGCCGCGAACGACAGCGACCGATCGGTGCCGGCGTCATCGACCAGCCGCAACGCCGTGGCCTCGTTGTCGGCGGCGATGACGTCGAAATAGTCGCGCGCCCAGTTGAAATACTCGAACTCGGGCCAGCGGAACTCGTGCTGCGCAGTTTGCGGATCCGCGCGCAGCTGCAGCAGTCGGTCGCGCACAGCGATGAAGCGGCGGCTGTTGCTCATGGCCCCCGGGCGGCGGCGCCCCCTCGAGTGGTACGCCCGCAGCTTAGCACCGAAATGGAACACCGGGCCCGCAGCACGTTAGGATCTGCCTCATGGACACGGCACGGCTCGCGGCGTTTACCGACGGCGTCGTCGCAATCATCATCACCATCATGGTGCTGGAGATCCGCGTGCCGCACGGCACGAGCCTGGCGGCACTGCAGGCGGACGCACCGGTGCTGCTGGCCTACGTCCTCAGCTACGTGAACGTCGGTATCTTCTGGAACAACCACCATCACATGCTGCACGCCACCGAGCGCGTCGACGGGCGCGTGCTGTGGGCCAACCTGGCGCTGCTGTTCTGGCTGTCGCTGGTGCCGTTCGTGATCCGCTGGATCGACGACACCGGCTTCACCGCGCTGCCCACCGCCGCCTACGGCGTGGTGCTCATGTGCGCGGCCGTGTGCTACAACCTGCTGCAGCGGGAGATCATCCGCGTCAACGGTCGCGAATCACTGCTGGCGGTCGCGATCGGCGACGATTTCAAGGGCAAGCTCTCGATCCTGCTGTACCTGCTGGCCATCGCCGTGGCGTTCGTGCGTCCCTGGGCGGCGATCGCCCTGTACATCGCGGTGGCGCTGCTCTGGCTGGTGCCCGACCGGCGCATCGAAGCGCGCGCCCGCTCCTGACGCAGGCGTCAGCGCGCGCGCCGCGGCGAGGATCAGGACCACGGCACCGAGAACGTGCCGTCGAGACTCTGCGGCGCCTGGTCGGTGATCTCGTAGTAGGCGCCCTTGTCGGCGACGAAGATGTGACAGGCGATCGCGAGCCCGCTGGCATCATCGAGGGTGCCGGCGGCGATGCTCAGGTAGTCGCGCCCCAGCGCTTCCCAGAAGAGCGTCGCGCCGCAACCGCCGCAAAACCCGCGCCGGGCCTGCGCCGAGGAGTCGTACCACTTGAGCCCGTCCGCCGCCAGCAGCTGAAAGTCGGCGCGCCGCGCGGCCGTCGCCGCCATCAGGTGTCCGGTGGTACGGCGGCACTGCCGGCAGTGGCACATGACGATCGGCCGCAGCGGCCCGCGCACCTCGTAGCGCACCGCGCCGCACAGGCAGCCGCCGCGGCGTACCGGCACAGACGGCGTCATGAGGACGGCGGCTTCAGCAGCTTCTGCTTCAGGTAGACGAAGCTCAGCGCCCACATCTCGGCGGCCTGCCTGTGGTCCGCGGCGGCCGCGTGGCCGCCGTCGGTGTTCTCGTAGAACAGCACGTCGTGCCCCTGCGCCTCCATGCGCGCGGCCATTTTGCGCGCGTGCACCGGCGTAACGCGATCATCGCTGGTGGCGGTCACGAACAGCACCGGCGGATAGCGGCGCCCGGGCCGCACGTTCTGGTAGGGCGAGTACTTGAGGATCCAGGCGCGATCGGCGGCGCGCGACGGATCCCCATACTCCGCGGCCCAGGAGGCGCCCGCGCCGATCTGCGTATAACGGAGCATGTCGATGAGCGGCACCTGGCAGACGACGGCGCCGAACAGCTCCGGCCGCTGCACCATGTTGGCGCTCACCAGCAGCCCGCCGTTCGATCCGCCCATGATGCCAAGCTGCGCCGCCGTGGTAAGGCGGCGGCGGATGAGATCCTCCGCGACCGCCTGAAAGTCGTCGTAGGCTTTCTGGCGGTTCTCGAGCAGCGCCGCCTGGTGCCACGCCGGCCCATACTCACCGCCACCGCGGATGTTGGCCACGACGAAGACTCCGCCGCGACTCAGCCACAACATGCCGAAGTTGGCCGAGTAACTCGGCGTCTGCGAGATTTCGAAGCCGCCGTAACCGTAGAGCACCGTCGGCGCCGGCCCCTGCTGGGCCTGCGGCCGGGTGACGAAGTACGGCACGCGCGTGCCGTCGCTCGAGGTGGCGAAGAACTGCTCGGTCGTGAGCGGCGCGGCGTCGAAGCGCGCCGGCAGCGACTTTATGGCCAGCGGCTGGCCATCGCCGCCGTCGGCATAGAGCGTGGCGGGGGTGAGATAACTCTCGAAACGCAGCTGCACGTCGGGACCGAAGGCATCCGCCGCGACGATGTGCGTCGAGCCGCCGGCGGGAAGCGCCAGCACGGTGTCGCTCCAGCGAGCGTCGGCGCCCAGGCGGAAGGCGTGCACGCTACCGGTGACATCGCGGTAGATCGAGGCGTAGACCGCGTCGCGGCCGGTGGCCACCTCGTCCACCGCGCTGTGGGGATCGGGCCGGTACAGCAGCGCGACGGCGGCGGCGCCCGGCGGCTCTCCGGAGCGCTGCGTGCGATAAGCGATCAGCGACCCGCGCGCGAGGGCCGCTCCGGCCGCGGGCTTCCAGTCCTCGCGCAGCGTGAAAATCAGATTGACGTCCTGTGCGCCCTTCAGGTCGGCGCCGAGCGGCAGCGGCAACTGCCGCGTCGCACCGCCGCGGCTGAGCTGGTAGTACTCGGCGGTGAAAAAGCTGACGTCGCGCTGCACCAGCGCGATCGCTCCGGCGGGAGAATGGAATACCACCGGGGTGGTGCCGACATCGCTCTGCTGGCCCGCGTAGATGGTACGCGCGCGGCTCAGCGGCTCACCGCGCTTCCAGAGCTTGACGATGCGCGGATAGCCCGAGACGGTCATCGAGCCGGGACCGAAGTCGGTGCCGAACAGCACGCGGTCGTCGCTGAGATAGGTGATCGCGGACTTGGCCTCCTGCAGCTGGAAGCCGTCGGTTGAAAAGCTGCGCGCGCGCAGATCGAATTCCCGCACCACCACTGCATCGCCCCCGCCGCGTGACAGGCTCAGCAGGCAGCGTCCCATCGAGGGTGCGCACTCGGCGCCTTTCCATACCCAGTTCTCGTGCTCGTCGGCGGCGAGCCGGTCGAGATCGAGCAGCAACTCCCAGTCCGGAGCAGCGCGGCGGTAATCCGCGAGCGTTGTGCGGCGCCAGATTCCCTTCGGGTGCTGTGCGTCCTGCCAGAAGTTGAACACATAGCCGTGGTCCAGGTCGCCGTAGGGGATCCGGTCGGTGGCATCCATGACGTGAAGGATGGCCTGGTAGTCCTTCTGGTAGTCCGGATCCGCCTGCAGCACCGACCGCGACCTGGCGTTCTGCGCCTGCACCCACTCGAGCGGCTTCCGCCCGTGCACTTCCTCGAGCCACTGATACGGGTCGTCGCCGTCCGCCCCCTCGTGCGTGCCCGTCACCGCGTCCGCTCCCAGGGCCGCGCCCACCTTGAACGCACCCAGCACCATCGCCAGCACCGCCAGGCGTTTACCCCATCTCATGGCGGTCGGGTCATTCGCGAATCTCACGCGCCGCGGCGCGGATGCACGATCGCCTCGACCGCATCGAAGAGAGCCCGCAGACCGAAGGAGACGTCCTGGATGCGTCCGTTGACGAAGAAGGTCGGTGTCGCGCGCACGCCGCTGTCCATGCCGCTCTGCAGCTGCTCACGTACGCGCTGCAGATAGACGTGGTCGTCCATCTCCGCGGTGTAACGCGCCATGTCCAGTCCGAGCTGCGCGGCATAGCGGCGCAGATCCTGCAGCTCGAGGTGCGCCTGGTTGGCGAACAGCAGGTCGTGCATCTCCCAGAATCTGCCCTGGCCGCCGGCACATTCGGCAGCTTCGGCCGCGAGCAGCGAGTGCGGGTGCACGTCCTCGAGCGGAAAATTGCGGTAGGCGAACTGCACACGCCCGGCAAAGCGCTCGAGCAGCAGCTTTACCGCCGGTTGTGCCTGTTTGCAGTTAGGGCATTCGAAGTCGGCGTACTCAACCACCGTGACCGGGGCGTGCGCGGCCCCGGCCACGTGGTCGATGGCGCTCAGCGGAACGGCCAGCTCGAAGGGTACGTGCGCCTTCATTGATCCCACTATGCACTGCGGTGCCCGGCGCAGCCAACCGCGCGCGGCCGCCCCGGTTCTCCTTGAGCGTAGCGGTTCCGCCGCCTGCCCGCTGCGTGAAGCTACTGCCCTTCCCAGGATTCGGTGGGCAGGTCCGGCGGCAGCGGCAGCGAGCGAAGGTAGGTAACCAGCGTCCAGACGCCGTCCGCGCCGAGGGCGCCGCCGAAGGCCGGCATCCCCTTGGGACGGCCGTAATAGATCGAGCTGAACACTTCGGCATCCGCCCCGCCGTAGCGCCAGCGCGCATCGCCCAGGTTCGGCCCGACCCAGCCGGTCGCGTCTCCGCCGTGGCAGCCGTCGCAGTTCATGGCCTTGAACAGCATCGCCCCGCTCTTCGCCACGCCCGCGTCGCCGGCGTGCGGATTGCGCAGCGTGAGGCCGGGGGGAACGATCCCGCCGGCCGCGAGGTGCGCCTCGTAGCTGACGCCGGGCGGTGACGGCGGCGCGCTCGAGCCGGCGACCGGGGGAGCCGGGCGCCCACAGCCGAGCAGCGCGAGCGCCGTGAACGCGGCGAGCGCAAGTCGCGCCGACGGGCACGGATGGTCGTGGTTGTGCATAGGGTGCATCACAATCCGAAGATCCAGATGATCCCGCCCTGACTCGTGTGGCGGGCGATATCTTTCATGTAGTCCGCCGGTGCGCGCACGTCGGTCGGATCGTCCGAGCGCGCATCACCGGCGAGCAGCGCCCAGTCCCCGCCGATACCGGCGTAGACGGCGACGTATTGCCGGCCGTCGGGGGCGCGATAGGTGATGGGGTTACCCACCACTCCGGAGCCGACCTTGAATTTCGACAGCACCTTGCCGCTACGCGCATCGACCGATTTGAACCAGCCGTCGAGCGTGCCGTAGAAGACCACGTCGCCCGCGGTCGCCAGCGCGCCGCTCCAGTTCGGATAGCGCTCCTGGTTCTCCCACACCTTCCTGCCGCTCCCCGCATCCCAGGCGAGAAAGCCGCCGAGGTGCCCGCCCGGGCCCGCCGAGTAGGGCGTGTTCACGCCCATGAAGGGTGTCCCCTTGAGGTGCGAGGCACGCCAGGTCTCGTAGTCCATGCACAGGTTGTTGGTCGAGGAGTAGAAGAGATGGGTGCGCGGAGAGTACGCGGCCGGGGACGAGGGACTGACGCCGCCTTCGGCGCTCGGGCAGATGCCCTTCACGTTGCCGCGCGAGGCACCGGTCGCCTTGGCCGCCTCCAGCACGGGACGCCCGCTGCCAGGATCCACCGAGCGCGCCCAGGTCACAGGCGCAAACGCCGCGGCGAGCAGCACTCGCCCGGTTGCCCGATCCAGGGTGTAGGCAAAGCCGTTCTTGTCGAAGTGCACCAGCGCCTTGACCAGGCGTCCCGCGATCGTCAGGTCCGCGAGGATCATCGCCCCCGTCGCGTCGTAGTCCCAGTTGTCGTGCGGCGTGAACTGATAGGCCCAGACGAGCGCGCCGTCGCCCGGCCGTCGCGCGAGCACGCTGGCACTCCACTTGTTGTCGCCGAGCCGTTGCTCGGAATTGTAAGGGGCGGCGTTGCCGGTGCCGTAGTAGATGAGATCGAGCTCGGGGTCATAGGAGATCGAACCCCACACCGGTGCGCCGCCGCTGCGCCAGCTGTCGTTCGCCCAGCTGTGGACGCCGAGATCGGTGCCGCTGTCGTAGGGTGCCTTGAACGTGCCGGGGCGAATCAGCATGTCGGCATCGGGTCCCATGTTGTGGGCGGTCCACACCACCTGGCCGCTGTTCAGATCGAGTCCCTTGAGCCAGCCGTAGATGCCGAACTCGCCGCCGGAGGCACCGACGATGACCCGGTCGCGCACCACGATCGGCGCCATCGTGACCGTTTCGCCGCTGCCCATGTCGGCGATGCTCACCTTCCACAGCTCGCGCCCGGTACTTGCATCCACCGCAACGGTGTGCCCATCGAGCAGGTTGTAGACGATGCGGCCCTCGGCGTAGACGGCACCGCGGTTGACCGAATCGCAGCAGGCGGCCCCGAGGGCATTGGCACTGACGTCGGGACGGTACTTCCATCTGAGCGGGTAGCCCTCGCGCGTCAGATCGAACGCATACAGCACGTTGGGCCAGGGGGTGACGACGTACATGGTGCCGCCGACCACCAGTGGCTGACCTTCGTGGCCCCCGAGCACGCCGGTCGAGAATGTCCACACCGGGTGCAGCGCGTGGGCATTCTGCGGCGTGATGTCGGCCAGGGCGCTGTAGCGCGTGGCCGCGTAATCCTTCGAGGGCATCGTCCACTGCCCGTCGGCGGTGTCGGCGGCGGCCGCAGCAGCGGCAGGCGCGCCACCCCGGTCGGCAGCGGCGAGCCAGAGCATCCCGACGATGAGCGCCGTGCGCGACATGCCCCACCCCTGATTGCGTCAGCGAAGGCAGCAAATGTCCGCTGCGCGGGCGGTTCAGGTCAAGAGTCAGCCCGAGCGATACGCACGCTCCGCTCGTGCACGGGTGGGATCTGACCGCGCACCGCGGTGGCAACCGGGGTAGCCTGCAGGCTCGTCCATTCCGGAAACTCGCGGCCGAGCAAGCGGCCGAGCTCCTCGGTCTGGCGGCGGCACTCGGCTCCGAGGAGGGCGCGCACTTCCGCGGTGTCCACTTCGGCCGGCAACACCCGCCGCGTGGCGATGTGCGCGGCCGCGAAGCGGCGCAGCGCGCGTGGCAGCAGGGGCGCGATGGGGCGAAAGATCCCCGAGCGCCTGACGAAGTCCAGCAGTCCGGGGCTACGCACCTGGTGCACCACCGGCGGCAGGACGTTGTCGGGAATGCCGATCCGTGGCGGGCGGAAGGCCGGATCGATACCGAGCCACGCATACAGGCGGCTCAACTGCAATGCGGGATCGGCCAGCAGCTCTTCGTAGGTCAGGGTGTAGATGCGCTCGCCTGCGACGTGCCGCAGATACAGCTGCAGTTGCCGCGCGTAATGACTCACCTCGCGGTAGTGGGAGTGCTCGCGGATCGCCTCGAGCATGCCGCGGCGCTCGCCCCAGCCCCTTACCCGATGCCAGTAGTGACTGATGGTGCGCTCCACCGGGTCGCGCATGATGTAGATGAAGCGGGCGCGCGGGTTGAATTCCAGGATCCGCTCCGGAACTTGCGCGTACAGCGGCGCCTGGCTATAGACGGTGCTCGCCTCGGCGATGACCCGGGCGTCACCGGCGGCGGCGAACAGCGCCAGATAGCGCGCTTCGCTGCGGCAGAAGCCCTGCTCCCAGGGCCAGGGCCATTGCCGGCGCAGCACTTTCGGATCCACGAACCGGCACGGCTCCTTGGGCGAGCTCATAAACACCGACGGATGCGCCGCGAGCAGACCACTCAGGTAAGTAGTCCCCGATTTCATCGAGCCGATCAGGAAAAGATTGGGCCGCGGCGCAGTCACCGACAGGAGCTTCGGCGTGCGGACTGCGCATCGCCGTGACCGGCATCACGCGCAGCGCCGTCGCCCTGAGCAGTGGTTCTCGCTTTGGACGCCCGCCTTAGGCCCCCGGCGCGGCGCATTCACAGCGGGTGCAGCTGGTACAGCCAGGTTTCCGAGAGCGTGCGCTCAGCGAGCTTGAGGAACAGGCGCATGTCGGCCACCTCGGCGCCTGCGGGGCTGAAATCGAACTGTGCGCGCCAGTGGCCGGGAACCCCGTCGGGGACCGCCTCGGCGAACACGTACGAGAAGCTGCCGGTCGAGGCCCACAGCACCGGCTGCGGCTTGACGCCCGCGGGGAGCGAGCCGAGCGTGCCGCCCTTGAATTCCACCACGAACTTCAGCACGCCCTGCGGGCGGGGCTTCCCCGGTTCGCCGCCGCGGCCGATACGCGTCGCGACACAGCGCGCCAGCGCCGTCGGGTGTGGCTCGTCGGCGCTCCAGTAGAGCCGGTAGCGCACCTGCAGGTGGCTGCCGGCCGCTGCCGGCTGCTTCGGCACCCACATGGCGGTGACGTTGTCCTGGATCTCGTCGTCGGTCGGAAACTCGATCAGCTGCACCGAACCTTCACCCCAGTCATCGAGCGGCTCTACCCAGGCGCTGGGGCGGCGGTCGTAGTAGACCCCGTCGAGGTAGTGATCGAACACGCGGTCACGCTGCAACAGCCCGAAGCCGCGCGGACTCTTGTCCGCGAAGGCTGAGGCGGCGATCTGCCGCGGGTCGTTCAGCGGACGCCAGATGTGCTCGCCGCGGCCGGTCCACAGCGCGAGCCCGTCGGAATCGTGAACCTCCGGCCGCCAGTCGATGGCGGTCGGCTTGATGGTCTCCGAGAACCAGTACATCGACGTCAGCGGTGCGATGCCGAGGCGCGCCACGTCGCGACGCAGGTGCAGCCGCGCCTCGACCTCCATGAGCACCGCCTTCTCCCGCTGTATGGTGAAGCGATAGCTGCCTGCGACGCTAGGCCCGTCGAGCAGCGCATAGACGATCACCTGCTGCGTGTCCTCGCTCTCCGGCGCAAAGTAAAAGCGCGTGAATACGGGAAACTCCTCGGGACGATCGGCCAGCGCCATGTTGACGGCGAGCGCGCGCGCCGACAGACCGTACTGATACAGCTCGCCGATGGCGCGGAAATAGGAGGCGCCGAGAAAGGCCACCCAGTCGTGCGTGCGCCAGTCGAGCTTCTGCTGGTTGCCGAGACGGCTCTCCTGGAAGCGAAATCCGGCGAAGCCGGCGTCGCGCGGCATTTCGCGCGCCGGACTGTCGGGTGGGACCAGAAAATAGCCCGGGTCGTAGCGGATCTCGCGCGCCTGCGCCGGTCCCTGCGCTGCCGACAGCACGTACATGCGCACCGGCGTGGGGAAGAAGCGGCCCAGATGAAAGAATGTCACCGGATAGGCGCCGGGCCCATCGCGAAACAGCGCGTCCTCGGGGTCGAAGCGGATGCGGCCAAGTGCCTCGTAGTCGAGGCGGTTCAATACCTCCGGCCGCGGCACGTTCGCCGCCTCGTAGGGGCGCGCGGCCATCTCCCCGGCCTCGCGCGTGAGCTCATCGAACGAGAACGGCGCGGGGGCGCCGAACGCCAGTGAGGTGGCCGCGCGCGCCGCGGGCGGCAGCCCAAGTGCCGCGGCCGCGAGAGCGGCGCCGGAACCGGTTAGCAGCGAGCGTCGGTTGAGCATTCTGCGGCGCGTCCTTGCATTGATCACAGTATCCGCCGCCGCGGCACCTGCCGCCAACACCCGGTCCACCGCGCCGCCCGCGCTTGCCGCTCCAGACCGTGGTCGCCCGCCGCCTCCTTTCGCTGAGCTCCACGGTTGCCCGGCGTCGCATTCTGCAGCGAAGGGCGCCCGGGCGTGACGCCGTTCACGGCGGTGATGCCGCGCGGAGCGCTCTCATACGCGCACGCATGGCGCTGCCGGTGCAGCGCTGGAGGGTTTTCCGTGGCCAAGCCCATGGCAGACAGCACCCGGACATGGCAGGTCGCAACCGTGGCAGTGGCGGTGCTCGCCGTCGGCACCACCGCGTTCGGCTATCTGCAATACCGCAGGGCAGACACGCTCGCCGCGCAGCTGACAGAGGCCGGCGATGAGGCCCGCGACGCTGCCGCCGAGGAGACCAGACTACGAGCGCAACTGAGCGCGGCCCAGGACCGCACCAACTCGCAGGCGGAGAAGCTGCTCGCCGCCGAACGGCAGGTGGAGACCTCGCAGGCGCATGCTGCGACTATGGCCACTGCGCAGCCGGCTGGGCCGGTGCGGCCGGACGCGGCTGCCGTGCAGCGCGAGCTGCCGATCCGATTGACCTTTCACGACGCCATCTTCCGTTCCGGCAAGGTGGCCATCCTGCAGAATCTTTCCGACAACGATCTGGAGATCGTGCTCGACGTGCAGACTCCGGGCACCGCCGCACATGCCCGCCACCGTCTCACGGTGAACGCCCGCGGCGTGCTCAGATTCGGACCCGCGCAGGGCTGGCCATTCGCTGCCGGACAGGTGGTGACGCTCAACAACGGCAGCTATCGCCCGCTGGTGCAGACGGTCTCCTAGTCCCCTCGCGGCGCAACGGCGGCGGCCGCGGTGTGACGGCTGCCGCAATTCTGCGGGCGGCAACAATGCAGTCCGCCCCTGCCGCCCTGGCATAGGTAGTTTCCGCTATCCGACCGCAATTTGTCCGCATTCAATTGGTCACCGGGTATGTTGCAATGCGTGCTCGCCGGCACCCGGAAGGACAACATCGTGGCAATGGAGACGAATCGACTACGCACTCTGCAGCAACCCTCGCACGTCGAGCGGCTGCTGGAGGTGTTCAGCTCGCGCGCGGACATCGTGCCTGAGGATGCCTACCGGATCCGCGACCCCGACGCGTTGCCCATGCCGCTGCAACGGCTAGCGTCGAAGGCAGGCCGCGACGGACGGGCCTGGATCTGCTGGGCACGCGCGTTGCGTACCTGGCTGCTCACCTGCGAGGTGAGCCTGCCCGCCTCGCGCGAACACCAGCTGACTGTCCTGGACGTGAATATCTATGCCGAAGACGGCGAATTGCAGGAAGCCGGGTCCTGGCAACCGGACCATGACGGCAGGTGGCAGCGTTGCGCTGTTTGACGGATCTGCCGATCTGACATCGCGCGCGGCCCTCCGCAGCACCAGCCGCGTGTGGGGCGTTTCCTACGTCATTTAGGGTCGGCGGCGGGCTACGCCGCGGCATGGCGGTGGTGCAAACTGCACCCAACTAACAATAAATTCCCACCAGGTCCCCGCCGGGGCGATTTACATAATCCCCGTGCCCGAGGTAAAGAAATTCATACACTCGCTGTGCGCGATAATGAAGCTGGTATGGGCTACGACCTGCAACAGCGATTCGACGCTTTCGTCAGTGGCGAAGGCAGCCCAGGCGCCTTTATGCAGGAGTTGTGCGTTCTTTGCGAAGCAACGCCCGACTCTTCGTGGGACGTGCTTGCGTTGATTGATCAGTATTATCGCCGCGGTAAATTGTCGCCGGATGTGTTTCAAGCGATCCGCTACAGAATCGAGCGGCACGTCCTGGGCGTTCGAGACTCGGACACGATCCCCGAACTGCCTGAGGCTCCTCTGGCCAGCGAAGCTGCTGTTGGGGCAATGTGTGGCGTTGCCAAAGAAATCCCACTCGAAACTGATCTCGGCACGCTGCGAATCGAACTGTTCAAGGCGCACGCGAAGGTGCAGCGATACCGAAAGCGCCTGGGGCTTCTTGCCGATTTTGGTCAGCGTACGCGCAGCGCGCTTGCAGATACTCAGCGGGAGTTGGACGTTGCGCGCAGTCAGGCCATGGGCCAACGTGAACGACTGCAGTTCAAGGGGTGGCGCCGCGCGCCGAATGCTCGCGCTTCGCGCGATCGCATGCGGCCATGGCGGCCGGGTCGATCATCCCAAGCCATTGCATTGGTCTCTGTCTTGCTCTTTGTCGGAGCATCGCCAGCGCTTCAGGATTTGCCGAGCCGCCGGCAAGTGCGAAACACACCCTTGCCGACTGCTGCCGCGGTGATTCCGCCAATCTCCGGCCCCGGGCAAATCAGCCTGTCCGCCGACAGGTATCTCGTATTCCCTGGTCACGCAAGCGCGGATATTCAGATCCGGCGAACCGCTGGCGATGGCGGTGATGTCAGTTTTGTGTGGTGGACTCAGGCTTCGGGGGCAAAACCTGGCCGCGACTACGTGTCGCGAACCCCCAGGACCGTGCTGGTGCCAGACGGCGTGGAGAGTGTGAATCTGTCGGTACCGATTGTTGCGAATCCGTCGCGAAAACACACCGAACTGTTCTACGTCGTCATCGGCAAACCCGGCGGCGGGGCCTCTTTGGGTTCAATCAGGCGCGCAACAGTATTCATCATGCGCCCCGACTAACACCGGTTGATAGCTCGCGACGCCCCCCATTCTGGCGGAGAGGGTGAGATTCGAACTCACGAGCCGCTTGCGCAGCCTCCGGTTTTCAAGACCGGTGCATTCAACCGCTCTGCCACCTCTCCGTCTAATCAACTCAATCGCTGACGTGCATTCTATCAGGCAGCGGACACCGTTTCGGAGCATCACCCGCGCCGTGCCTCTCCTTCGGTGTTGCGTGCGCATAGGTCACGAGCGTGATGTGCACGTTGGCATATCGGCCAGGCGCACCCCGGTGCCGGCCCGCA
The DNA here is from genome assembly GCA_035481975.1 of Steroidobacteraceae bacterium. Taxonomy (GTDB): domain Bacteria; phylum Pseudomonadota; class Gammaproteobacteria; order Steroidobacterales; family Steroidobacteraceae; genus 13-2-20CM-66-19. The sequence goes on along the minus strand of DATHRC010000024.1, from coordinate 21,855 downwards.
AGTGCTCACGCGAGCCGCGTTGCTGGCGAGGGAAGCGCGGGCAGCGAAGCTCTACCCCCCAAGGCGGCGGCGCTACGGGTAGGTTCGGCGCGCCTAAACACTGGATATGACAAATGAGCCTCCGCAGGTGTCGCCGTTGTGCTGCAGTGTGGCGTGCTGTAGGTAGGGTCTTACCGAACCATAAGGCGATCCCCGCCAGAGTTGACACCCTTTCCCGCGCACCATGCTTTCGTGAGCCCGTTAGACCGACATCTTTCCTGTTCTCGTGTGACGGCGAGGTTGGTGCTTGCCGGGGCCATTGCGGCGGTGTGGATTTGCCTGAGCGGCTGCGCGTCGAGCGGCCTCTATCTGATGAGCGACGATTGGTGTGGGCAGCACCCCCAGGCCAGCGCGGCACGCTGCGGTCACAATCCGCACGATGTCGTACAAGTCGGCCAAAACACCGGCAGACAATATCAGGACGACGGGTCCTGACAGTCGGCCCGAGCGCGCTGTCTGCGCCGCCGTGACGGCGCTAAAAAATCTCCGCGGAGCGCGAAGCTAGCCGCGCGCTGCAGTCCGCGACAAACGAACAATAATCAATCCAGGCCGTAATGCCGCTCGTCGATGCCCCGGGGTCTCATGGCGTCGCCTGGTGGGGACGAATCCGTTGAAGGTGAGGATGGATCCGGCCTCAGGCCCGCTGACACCGCTGCGCCCGGGAGCGTCTCATTGACACCCTGAGAAGGCTCAAGGGGAGACTCTCATGCAGAAGGCGGCCTCGGCGCTGCTCGGTTCGCTGCTCATCAACCTGGTGCTCGGCCTGTCGATGGCCGCAGTGCTCGGCGCCGCCGCTGCCACGGCCGCACCGCCGCGCTGCGGGGCGGCCCATGCCCCGGCTCGCCCGACTCAGCCTCCCGCGCACCCCGCGCCGGGCGCGCCGGGTCACAATGGGTACGTCGTCGCCGCCCGCATGGGGTGGGCGATGGGCTGAGGAGCCTGCTCGAGCGGGCGCCCTACTCCAGCGCGACGCCGGCCGCGGCGGCAGTGCCCGCCCGGGCCGAGCGCAGCATCGAGATCGCCGCGTAGGCGACCACGACGATGATCAGCCACCGCATCGTCGTCAGCGGCAGCGACTTCACGATGTAGAACGCCACCAGCACACCGCCGATGCTTCCGATGCTCAGGCCGAGCGCCGGAACGTGCGCGAAGCGTCCCGAGCGGAAGAACCCGAGGCTCGCGACCGGCTGCAGGATACCGTCACTACCCATCATGATGGGAAAAGCGGCGAGCGGATGCATGCCGAGCAACGCCAGCAGGATCATGAGCGGCGCGTAGTTGCCGATACCGATACACATCAGGGCGCCCAGCACGAAGCTGACGATGACGGCGAGCACAAAGCGCCAGCCGACCAGTCCAAGCGCCTCGCCGCCGGGCGGAAAGGCGCCTAGATTCCGCATGGCAAAGAAGCACGCGGCGATGAGCAGTGCCACTCCCATGAAGAGCTGAATCGAACGCCGCGGCATGCGGCTCACGATTCCCGCTCCGAGCCACGCGCCCGCCCCGGCGCTGCCGAGCATGCAGGCGAGCAGTGCCGGTTGCACGGGGACAGCGCTGATGAACAACACCGTCTCGAGAAAAGCCGCCACGTTGAGTCCGACGTTGAGCGTGCCGGGAATCAGCTCGTCGGCAGGCCGGCCACGGAACTTGAACAGTGCGGTGGTCGGCGCAAATGAACCGATGCCGAGCGTGTCGAGGAACGAGGTCAGGCAGCCGATCGCGATATCGGCCGGTGCAGGGCGTCCGTGCAGATGATGACGGCGCACTGCCCAGACCCAGCCGATGGCGAAGGCCACGTTCACCACTACCAGTGCGGCCAGCAGGCCGACCGTGGTGGCATTCATGCGTTACATCCTGAAGGGAACGCGTGCGCTCCTGCGCGCGCGCAGCCGCGCCACTCCGTCCACGCAGCGCAGGTACTGGATGGCGGCGCGTGCCGCCATTCCACTGAGCCGGTGAAACGGCAGCGGCAGCACCGGGGTCACTGGAAAGCCCAGCTCCATCACCGTCGCCCCCAGCGCGCGTCGCGCCAGCAGCCGCCCCATCACCGTCGCCATCGCGACACCGCGGCCGTTGTAGCCGAGCCCGGCGAGCAGCCCGGGCGCGAGCTCGTGCAGGTGCGGCAGATGGTCGCGGGTCATGGCGACCAGCCCGCCCCAGTGATACTCGAACGGCACGCCCACGAGCTGCGGGTAGATCTCGTGCACGGCGCGGTAGTGGTACCGCACGTCGTGCAGCGTCGGGGCAGGCGCGAACGTGCCGCGCGAACCGAGCACCAGGCGACCACCCGCATCGAGCCTGAAGTAACGCAACAGGTGCCAGGTGTCGGAAGCAGCCTGCCCGTCCGGCAGGATGGTCCGGCGCAGCGCGGCGGGCAGCGGCGCCGTGGCTACCTGGAAAGAAGGTACTGAAATCACCGTACGCCGCAGCTGCTCCGTCAGTAACCCGGTGTAGGCATTGGTGGCGATGATGATGACTGGCGCACTGGCGCTGCCCAGCGGCGTGTCGACGCTCCAGGCGCCCGCCATGCGTGTGAGGCGCACCGCCGGACTGTGGGTGCGGATGCGGCCGCCGGCACGCAGCACCGCCTGCGCGAGTCCGCGCACGTAGGCGAGCGGCTGCACGGTGCCGCCGCGCCGATCGAGCAGTGCGCCGCAATAGCGCGCCGACCCGGTGAGCTGCAGCACCTCGCGCCGCGACAGCAGCTCGACCGCCGCGCCGCGCCGCCACCACTGCTCGGCGCGCCGTGCGAGTTGCCCGAGGGCCGCTTCCGAGGTGGCCGGCTGGATCCAGCCGCTGCGCGTCGCCTCGCATTGAATGCCGTGGCGCTCGATGAGCTCGAAGACCAGGTCGGGTCCGGCGGCGGCAGTCGCCACCAGCCGGCCGCCGGTATAGGGACCGAGCAGCGCCTCGAGCGCGTCGGGATCCTGCTTGACGCCGGGGATCACCTGACCCCCGTTGACGCCCGAGGCGCGTTCACCGATCTCGGCCGCCTCCAGTACCAGCACGTCGCGGCCGGCCTCGGCCAGATGCAGCGCCGCCGACAGCCCGGTGTAGCCCGCACCGATCACCACCGCATGCGCGCGCTGCGCCGAGCTCAGCGCGCCGCACTCCGGACCGGAGGGTGCGGTAACGGACCATAGCGATTGCAGTTGCACCGTGGACATCGCTCTATCGATAATCGATTGTCGGCTATCGTGAAGGAACCGTGGCGGGTTGCCCGGCTGCGCCGCGGCCCTTCCGCCGCGGCTATTATGCCCGAGCGCCATCTTCCGCCGCCGGTGAGGTTGTGCGAGACTGCGCCCGCGGCTGCCTTCCCCGCCCAGGCGCGGGTGCGCGGCGGGGCTCACACCAACGTCAATGCGGCCGTGCGCGGGGTGTCGGATGCTGCGAATGCCTCATGCTCTTGCCGCGACGCTGCCGTGCCTGCTGCTGGCGGTACCGGCGACTGCAACGCCGCCACCACTGCCGGCGGAGCATCTCACCGTGCAGCAGCTGCCGCCGCGCAGCCCCCACTGGGTGTACGTGTTCGACCAGGCGTTCTTCAACGAAACCGACGCGCGCGTGCATCTGTACGACGGCGATAACTACCGCCGCCTGGGGCAGATCGACGCCGGCTTCCTGCCCGCCATCGCGATCTCACCCGACGGCTCGACCACCGCGGTGGCCACCACCTACTTCGCCCGCGGCGGCCACGGCACGCGCACCGACGTGGTCGAGTTCACCGACAACACCACCCTGGGCGTGACGGGCGAGATCGTGCTGCCCGCCAAGCTGAGCGAGACCACACCGACGCTCTTCAGCGCCGCGTACAGCGCGGACGGGCATTTCCTCTACACCGCCTATATCACTCCCGCCGCCTCGTTCGGCGTCCTCGATCCGCTGCACCGCACGGTGCTCAGCGAGATCCCGACGGCCGGCTGTGTACTGGTAATTCCCTCCGGCACCAACCGGGTCTCCTCGCTGTGCGATAGCGGGCGACTGCTGACGGTGACGCTCGATGCGCACGGCCATGAAGCCTCGCGCGCCATGTCCAGTCCGTTTTTCGACGTCGCCACTGACCCGGTGTTCGTCCAGGGCATCCGCAGCACGCGCGGCTTTACCTTCCTGTCGTTCCTCGGTGAAGTGCACGATGTGGACTTTACGGGTGCGCAACCGGCGTTCGCCCCGCCCTGGTCGCTGGTGGGTGCCGCCGAGAAGGGCGTGTGGCGCCCCGGAGCGCAGCAGGTCGGCGCCATTCACCGTGCGCTCGGGCGCTTGTACGTGCCGATGCACATGGGCGGCGAGGGCACGCACAAGGACGGCGGCACCGAGATCTGGGTATTCGAGCTCGCCACCCACAAACGCGTGGCGCGCTGGCCGCTGCAGCCGCAGGGGCTGTCGCGCATCGTGGCCATCCAGGTGTCGCAGGACGCCGCCCCGCTGCTGTTCGCCGCCACTGATACCGCCAACGTCGCCGTGTTCGATGCCCGCAGCGGCGAGCTGCGGCATGTCGAGAAACATCTGGGACAGACACCATGGATGCTGCTCAATCCATGAACCTGCGGAGCACCTGATGCGCTCGATCGACGAGCTGTGCGAAAACTCCGCCCGCGCACTGGCGCAGCGCACCTCGCGGCGCAGCCTGCTCGCTGCGCTCGGCCAGCTGCTCACCGGCGCAGCGCTGCTGCCGCTGTTGCCGATGGACCGCGCGCATCGCGCGCGCGCGGACGAGGCGCGGCCGGAAGCGCTTGGTCCGGACAGCTGCCAGTACTGGAAGCACTGCGCGATCGACGGCTTCCTGTGCGCCTGTTGCGGCGGCAGCTCCACCGCCTGCCCGCCCGGCACCGCCCCCTCGCCTATCAGCTGGATCGGCACCTGTCACAATCCCGGCGACGGTCGCGACTACATCGTGTCCTACAACGACTGCTGCGGAAAGACCAGCTGCGGCAATTGCGAGTGCAATCGCAACGAGCGCGAGAAGCCCATGTACCGGCCGTCGCGCAACAACGATCTCAACTGGTGCATGGCGAACGCCAACGTGAACTACCACTGCACCGTCTCCGTGATCCTCGGGGTCGCCAACAAGTGACCCGTTCGGTCGGGACGCGCCGCGTCGCCCGCCGGGGCGCGCCCGCGCTCATCCGCTGCGCCCGGTCCGCCACCGCCCTCGGGCTCGCCGCGCTCGCTGCGGCGTTGCCGCTGCGCGCGTCCGCCGCCGGACCGGCTGAGGATTACACGCTCTACTGCATGGGCTGCCACGGCGCCGAGGCGCGCGGCGTGCCGGGCAAGGTGCCGCCGCTGGCGGTCACGCTGGGGCGCTTCATGCGCACCCCCGAGGGGCGCAATTACCTGCTGCGCGTGCCCGGTGCCGCCAACTCGGCACTGAGCGATGTTGAGCTTGCCGCAGTACTCAACTGGCTGGCGGCGCGCTACGGCGCGCCGCACGAGCCGCGGCCGCCACCCTTCACCGCGGCGGAAGTGGCGCGCGTACGGCACGTGCCCCTCGCCGACCCGCTGGCCACGCGCCGTGCCGTGGTGCGCAACCTCACCGCCAGCGGCCCGGCGCCGCCCGCCGATTATTGATGAGCACCTGCGCACGCGGCGCCGGCCTCGCGCTCGTCACCACGGCAATGTTGGGGCCGTGCCGCGGCCCGGCGGCCACGCAACCGCTCCTTCGGGAACACGCGGCGTGAGCCTACTGGCGGAAGATGGCGGTGATGCCGATCGTGCGCGGCCTGAAGGTGAAGGCGCGTTCCAGGCGGCTGGCCCCCGGAGCATTCGGCTGGCAGGCCACCGCCGGCGGCGCGCCGGGATTGCTGCAGATGGTGTAGTTGTAGTCGGTCAGCGCATGGGTATTGAACAGATTGTCGGCGAATGGTTGCAATGACCAGCCGCCGAACTGGATGCCACCGCGCAGGCTGACGTAGGTCGTCGACGGCAGCGTGAAATTCGCCGGATCGAACTGCGAGCTGCCCGCGTCCTGGCTTGGCGTAACCCAGCGTGCGTGCGCCTCGTATTCGGCATCGAGGCGCAGGAACGACTCGTGCGCAAAGGCGCTGAAGCGATACTCCACCCCCCCCGAGGCGGTGAACGGCGCGGTCGGCTGCCCGCCGCCCGCCTCGCTGCTCGCGCCGACGATGGAGTCGCCCCGTGAGACCAGCGGCAGAGGATTGAGCGCCGTGTTGCTGAAGCGAAAGTCAGTGGTGTAGCGCGCATCGGTATAGCCGGTGGCGAGCTCCACGCTCAGGCTGCTGGTCACCGAGATGTCCGCCTGCAGGTCCGCTCCCTTGGCTACCGCCTGGCCGGTGTTGGCGATGAAGGAGATCTGGCACACCGGCGGCACGACGAGCTGCTGGATGTTGTTCCAGCGGATGTAGTAGATGCTGCTCGCGAGGCGCACGCGATTGTCGAGGTTGTTCTTCGCGCCGATCTCGTAGCTGTTGACGGAGTCGGAGCTGAACTGCTGCGGGTCGGTCTGGATGCCGAAATTCGCAAAGTCGGTCGGGCACGCGGCGTGCGGGATCGGGTTGTTGGCGCCCCCGGGGCGGAATCCCTTGGCGTAGGTGGCGTAGTACAGATCGTTCGGGTCCGCCTGGAACTGCAGGCTCACCTTGGGGGTGAAGGCGTGCTCGGTCTGGTTGCCGGTGCCGACGCGCGTCGGTGCGTACAGCTGCGGACCGCCGGTGAGCGTGTCGAACGAGTACTTCATGTAGGAATAGCGCGCACCGACCGTCGCCTTCAGCCGCTCGGTCAGACCGTAGGTGGCCTCGCCGAACAGCGCCAGCTGCTCGTCCTTGGAGCTGGTCTTGAGGAAGTAGGAGTCGAACGGAAATGCCGGATCGTAGGCGTCGGGCCCGGTGCACAGGCCGGCGTTGTTCAGGTAGCAGAACACCGAGGTGTAGGGCTGGCCCAGCACCGCCTCGGTGAGCTGGTTGAGCATCGGGTCGTGGATCTGCTCGAGATAGGTCTGGCGATTCTCATTGGCGAACACGCCCGTGGTCCACAGCAGCCGCGCGTTGGAATCGGTGGACTGCAGGCGGATTTCCTGGGTGAGGTTCTCCTGGCCGTTGTTGACGGTCGCCGGCGCGCGGTACTGCAGCCCGTCGGGGACGTGCAGGCCGTTGGCGTCGAGCAGCGGGAATGACACGCCGGGCAGAAACGGCAGCAGGAAGATCGGCGCCGCGTTCTGCGTCTGGTAGTAGCCGAGGTTGTAGAGCGTGCCGTCGTAGCCGGTGGTGTTCTCGCGGTGGTAGAACGAGGTGTTGGAGATCAGCCGCGCCGAAGAGCCGACGTCGCCTTCGATCTTCAGCGCCGGCAGATAGAAGCGGTCCGGGTTGTTGTGCGCCGTGGGGTCGGCGTTGACGAAATTGTTGTTGCCCGGATTCGAATACAACGGCCAGTAGTCGGAGATGTTGTGGCGCTCGCGCCCCTGGTAGTAGATGCTGGGCGTCATCGACCAGTGCTCGTTCATCGCCCACAGGCCGGCGAGGCGAATCAACGCAGTTTCGTCATAGTTGGCGTTCTTCTCCACGCGCTGCAGGGTGTACGGATCGATCTGGTCGATCCAGCCGCCGTCCTTGCGGTACCACACGGTCAGACGCGCACCGAGCTTGTCCTCGATCAGCGGTCCGCCGGCCGCGATGCCGGCCTCGTAGCTCAGATCGCCGCCCTCGGTGGTGGCCAGTTCCGCGCGGCTGTAGATGCTGGTCTTGGTGAGGCTCGGCTGGGTGGTGATGTAGCGCACGGTACCGCCCTCGGAACCGGAGCCGAACAGCGTGCCCTGCGGTCCGCGCAGCACCTCGACGCGGTCGATGTCGAAGGATTTTGGCAGTGCCTCGTCGGGATTGAAGGCCAGCGCGCGCATCTGGATCGGCGTGTCGTCGATGTAGATGCCGGTCGTGCCGGCGCCGCCGGTGCCGGAAATGCCACGGATGGAGATGTTGTTGGTGCCCGAGTTGTCGAAATTCACCCCGGGGGTGAAGCGGGCGACCTCGGAGAAGTCCTTGATGCCGCGGTCATCGAGCGCTTCCTGCGTCAGCGCGGTGACGCTGATCGGCACCTTGGAGAGGCTCTCCTCGCGCCGCGTGGCGGTCACCGTAACCTCGGCGAGACTGGCGGGGGCGTTGCTCGCGGTGGCCTCGGCCTGATCGTCGGCACGCACCGTGACGGGTGTGCCCGCCAACGCCAGACACGCCGCGAGCGGCGCCGCCCCGAGCGCGCGCAGCGCGCCGGACCTGTGAGTAACGCTCCCCATTATTCTCTCCCCGTGCGTTCTGACTTTTGTCATTCCCCCGTGCGGCACTGTACGCACAAGCGAATACCCAGCTCAAGCCTTGAGGCCGCCGCGCACCGGAAGAGTGCGCACGCGCCTGCCGCTCGCTGCGAAAACGGCGTTGCAGAGCGCCGCCGCGATGCAGGCGGTGCCGGTCTCGCCCACCCCGACCCGGGAACGCTGCTCGCCACCAGGTGCACCTCCACGCGCGGCGCCTCACCGATCGCCAGGCTGGGAAAATCGTCAAAGTTGCCTGCTGTACGCGGCCGTTCCCGATGGTGATCAGTGCGGCGGCGCTCACGCGCCCTCCCCGGGCGCCAGGCGGCGGGCGGCGCGCGTGCGGCGGCGCGCATCGACCGCCAGGAACCCCGCCACCGCGACGCCGAGCGCCAACACGCTCGACCACAGCTCCTGCGACATTTCCCCGGGAGTGAACGCCATCGCGATGAGCACCGCGGCCATGCCGGCGATGGCCGCGTAGCTCGCCCACGGGAACAGCCACATGGAGAGCGCCGGGGCCGGCGCACCGCGTGCCTCGCGCTCGCGGCGCAGCCGGATCTGCGCCAGGGCGATGATCATGTAGACGAATACGATCAGTGCGCCGGAGGCATTCACCAGGAAGGCGAACACCGTCTGGTTGGAGGTGATGGCCGCGAGGATTCCCAGCACGCCGGCAATGCTGCCCATCCATACCGAGCGCGTCGGCACGCGCCGCGCGTTGAGCTGCACCAGCCATTGCGGCGCATCGCCGTGCTCGGCCAGCACGAACAGCACGCGCGAGCACACGTAGAAGGCGGAGTTCAGGCACGACAGCACGGCGGTGAGAATGATGGCGCTCATCGCCAGGCTCGCCCACTTGAACTGCATGGTCGTGAGCGCCAGCGTGAACGGCGACTCCCCGGGCCGCACCCGCACCCAGGGCACGACCGTGACGATGAGGAACACCGAGCCGACGTAGAAGGTGAGTATGCGCACGATCACCGAGGTGCTCATGCGCGCCACGGCGCGCGCCGGCTCCTGCGACTCGGCGGCCGCGATGGTGGTGATCTCGGCACCCGTCAGCGAGAAATACACCGTCACCGCGCCGGCGAGCACCGCGACCCACCCTTTCGGCATGAAGCCGCCGTAGTCGCGCAGGTTGCCGAACGTCGGACCGGTCGGCGAGGTGAGGCCGAAGGCGAAGGCGGCCGCGAGCGCGATGAACACCAGGATGGCTGCCACCTTGATGGAGGCGAACCAGAATTCGAACTCCCCGTAGGAGCGGGCCGACATCAGGTTCACCGCGGTCATGATTCCCATGAGCGCGATGCCGAGCAGCCACTGCGGCAGCCCCAGCCAGCCGTGCAGAATGTTGGCGCCGGCGATGGCTTCCACCGGCACCACGATCATCCAGAAGTACCAGTACAGCCAGCCGGCGACGAAGCCTGCCCAGGGACCCAGGCCTGCGCGCGCGAACTCGGTGAACGAGCGCACCGCCGGCAGCGCCACCGCCATCTCGCCCAGCATGCGCATCACCAGCAGCACCAGCGTCCCGGTGATGAGGTAGCTCAGGACGATCGCCGGCCCGGTGGCGGCGATCGCCGCGCTGCTGCTGACGAACAGTCCGGCGCCGATCATGCCGCCGATCGAGATCATGGTGATGTGACGTGGCTGCAGTGAGCGGCTCAGTTCGGCCATGCGCTTCCCCGAATGTGCCGCGGTCAGCGGCGCTGCGGCCTGAGCGCGTGTCCGCCCGAGACGGCACGCGCGGTCTGCAGCAGCAATGGCGCCAGCTTGGCGCGTAACTCGGCGAGCGTCCAGCGGCCCGCCGGCGCGGAGACATTCACCGCGGCGAGCGGCTCGCCGTGCTCGCCGAGCACGGCGGCGGCGATGGTGAGGTCGCCGCGATAGCACTCCTGGTCGGACCAGGCGTAGCCGGCGGCCCGCGCCGCCTGGATGCGTTTCCAGATCTGCTGCGGATCGGTGAGCGTGAACGCGGTGAGCGCCAGGCACTGCGAGCGCCGCAGCAGCCGCTGCGCCGCGGCCGGTGGCAGCGCCGCCAGATAAGCGCGCCCCGAGGCGGTGCAGTACATCGGCAGCCGCCGCCCCACCGGCATATGAATATAGAAGCGCTTGAGGCTCGGGAAGCGCGCGATGAACACCATGTCGAGACCATCCGGCTCCGACAGGCTCACCGATTCGCCGCTCGCCTGATTCAGGTCGATGAGGTGCGTGGTCGCCTGCTCGAGCAGCGCGTGCCCGGAGAGATACGCGGCCGCCAGCCCCAGCGCCCGCGGTGTCGCCACCCAGCGGCGCAGCAGCGCATCGCGGCGCAGATAACCGAGGCGCACCAGGGTGTGTACGCAGCGCTGCGCGGAGCTCATGGTCATGTCGACGCCGGCGGCGAGCTCCGCGAGGCTCCACGCGCGGGGTCCGCCACCGAAGGCCTCGAGGATGGCGAGCGCCTTCTGCACCGAGCTGTTGAACAGCGGGTCGCGGGCCGCCGGGCGCAACTTGCGCGGCGGGCGGATCATTTGCGCCGCAGTATACGGTTATCGATTATCGATAGTCTACGGCGCGAGGCGCTCGCGGCCGGCCATCCACGGCTGCAGCGCCGCGGGGATGCTCACCGAGCCGTCCTCGTTCTGGAAGTTCTCGAGCACCGCCACCAGGGTGCGTCCGACCGCAAGTCCCGAGCCGTTGAGTGTATGCACGGCTTCCGGCTTGCCGCCTTCCGGGTTGCGCCAGCGCGCCTGCATGCGCCGCGCCTGGAAGGCCTCGAAGTTGCTGCAGGAGGAAATCTCGCGGTAGCGCTGCTGCGAGGGCAGCCACGCTTCCAGATCGTAGGTCTTGGCACTGCCGAAGCCGACATCGCCGCCGCACAGCGCCACGCGGCGGTAGGGAATCGTCAGCCGCTCGAGCACCGTTTCGGCATGCGCGGTGAGCTCCTCGAGGGCCGCGTACGAGTCGGCGGGGCGCACGATCTGCACCAGCTCCACCTTGTCGAACTGGTGATTGCGGATCATGCCGCGGGTGTCCTTGCCGGCGGCTCCGGCCTCGGAGCGGAAGCACGGGGTATGCGCCACCCATTTCAGCGGCAGTTGCTCGGGGGCGAGGATCTGCTCGCGCACCAGGTTGGTGAGCGGCACCTCCGCGGTGGGAATGAGGTACAGCGGCGGCTCGCTCGCCACCGCGAACAGGTCCTGCGCGAATTTCGGCAGCTGCCCGGTGCCCAGCAGCGCCGCCGGCCGCACCAGGTACGGTACGTACGCCTCGGCGTAGCCGTGCTCGGCGGTGTGCAGATCGAGCATGAACTGCGCCAGCGCACGGTGCAGCCGTGCCAGCGCGCCGCGCATCACCGTGAAGCGCGCCCCCGCGATGCGTCCCGCGGCCTCGAAATCCAGTCCGCCGAGGCGCTCGCCGATCTCCACGTGATCGCGCGGCTGAAAGGCAAAGCGCCGCGGCTCGCCCCAGCGTTTCAGCTCGACGTTGGCGCTCTCGTCGCGGCCGTCCGGTACCGACTCGTGCAGCAGGTTCGGCAGGCCGAGCTGCCATTGCTCGAGCTCATCCTGTAGCGCGGCGAGCTCACCTTCCGCGCGCCCCAGCGCGGCCGCCAGGCCTTCGCCGCTGACCAGCAGCTGAGCGGCTTCCTCGCCGCGCGCCTTGGCGAGCCCCACCGCGCGCGCGTTGGCGTTGCGTTCGGCCCGCAGCCGCTCCACCTCCATCGCCTGCGGCTTGCGCCGCTCCTCCAGCGCGCGCAGTGCGGCGACGTCGAGCCGGTAGCCGCGGCGCGCCAGGTTGCGCGCCACGCCCTCCGGATCGTTCCGCAGCAGCTTGGGGTCGATCACAGCATTTCAGCCTTTCTCCGCCGGCCGCGCCCGCAGCCGCGCGAGCGCCTCGGCGATCTTCAGCTCCAGGCCACGGGGAACCGGCCGGTAGTATCGCCGATCGGGCATGTCATCCGGCAGGTACCGCTCGCCGGCGGCGAAGGCGTCCGCTTCGTCGTGCGCGTAGCGATAGTCGCGGCCGTAACCGAGCTTCTTCATGAGGCGCGTGGGCGCGTTGCGCAGCCGCAGCGGCACTTCGAGCGTGCCGAACTTCGCCACGTCGTCCATCGCCTCACCCATGGCGACATAGACGGCGTTGCTCTTGGGCGCACAGGCGAGGTAGACCACCGCAGTAGCGACCGCCAGCTCCCCTTCCGGGCTGCCCATGCGTTCGTAGGCCTGCCAGGCATCAAGGCTGAGCGTAAATGCGCGCGGATCGGCGAGCCCGATGTCCTCGACCGCCATGCGCGCCACGCGCCGCGCTATATATAAGGGGTCGCAGCCGCCGTCGAGCATGCGGCACAGCCAGTAGAGCGCGCCGTCCGGATCGGAGCCGCGCACCGCCTTGTGCAGCGCGGAGATCTGCTCGTAGAACTGATCGCCGCCCTTGTCGAAGCGGCGGTGCGCACCGCTCGCCACCTCTTCGCCCACCGCCTGCGTCAGCACGCGCGGGCCGCCGGCAGCCTCGATCAGCCCGGCGGCGAGCTCGAGCATGTTGAGGGCGCGGCGCGCATCGCCGTCGGCGGCGTGCGCGATGGTGTCGAGCGCGGGCGGCTGCGCCTCGAGCTGCTGCTCGCCGAGGCCGCGCTCGTTGTCGGCGAGCGCGGTGCGCAGCAGCGCCGTGAGGTCGTCAATCGACAACGGCCGCAGCACGTACACGCGGGCACGCGACAACAGCGCGCTGATCACCTCGAAGGAGGGATTCTCGGTGGTCGCACCCACGAAGGTGAGCGTGCCGTCCTCGAGATAGGGCAGGAAGGTGTCCTGCTGCGCCTTGTTGAAGCGATGCACCTCGTCGAGAAACAGCAGCGTCGGGCGAGCCTCGCGCTGGCGCACGCCGCGGGCGGTCTCGACCGCCGCGCGGATGTCCTTGACTCCGGCCATGACGGCCGAGAGCGCGATGAACTGCGCGTTGGAGGCCTGGGCGATCAGCCGCGCCAGCGTGGTCTTGCCGGTGCCGGGCGGGCCCCACAGGATGAGCGAATGCAGCTGCCCGGAAGCGATGCTCGCGGCCAGAGGTTTACCGGGCGCGAGCAGGTGACGCTGACCGATGAACTCGCTCAGCGAGCGCGGCCGCATGCGATCGGCGAGCGGTCGGAGCGGATCGCTCACTTGCGCGGCGTGCCGATCACGTCGGCGCCCGCCGGTGGCGTGAAGCTGACCTCGGCCGGTGCCACCGCCACGTTGCGCTCGATCTTGTCGAAGATGACCGTGGCCGTCTGCTCGAGCTTGTCCTCGAGGATCATGCGCTTCAGCTCGCCGCCGGCAAACCCGAGCAGCGCACGGCTGAAGTCCGCTTCGCTCCCCTGCGGCTCGACCAGCACCCAGTCGAGGCCCACGCGCTGCCCGGCGGCGCTGATCTTGAAGTGCGCGCGCACGTCCGCCGCGCCGGACAGCAGCATGGCGGGGGTGGCCGACAGTGCGCTGTCGACCGGCTTCACCGTGACCTGTTGCAGGTCGCGATCGTAGAACCAGAGATTGACGCCGTCGCACACCATGAGCTGGCCCTGCGAGTCAGCCGCCGGCGGCGCCTTGCCGGCATTCGTGCCGGCGCCGCCGCCCGCGGGTGCCAGCGGATGGATGTCCCAGCTGAACTTGCCGGGCCGCACCACGATGAGCGTGCCGCTGGCGCGGTCGATCTCGTGCCCGTGCGCATCGGCGAGCGTCTGCAGGAACGTGGCGCGCAGCGTCCTGAGATTGTCGAGGTAGGCATCGAGCGGCGTGCCGCCCGCGGGTGCCGCCGCCACTACAGTCGCTGATGTCGCCGCGAGCGCGACGAGACTGCTTAGCGCCACTGCGGCGAGCCTTCGAGCGCAGACACGAGCGCAAGAAGGAGCTTTGGGGGGCGTGCGCGGCAGGACGCCGCGCCCGCAGCCTACAGGGATGTACTTGCGGCGGCCCCCAAAGGTCCTTCTTGCGATCGGGGATGCGGCCGACACGCGCTCACTCCTCCGGCGGCGCCGGCGCCAGCACGTCGCGCGCACCGTTGGACTGCAGCGGACCGACCAGTCCGGCGAGCTCCATGGCCTCGAGCATCCGTGCCGCGCGGTTGTAGCCGATCTTCAGGCGCCGCTGCACGTAGGAGATCGAAGGCTTGCGCTCGGTGGTGACGATGCGCACCGCCTCGTCGTAGAGCGGATCGGCCTCCGCATCCTCGCCGCCGTTGCCACCTCCCTCGCCGTCCTCGCCACTCAGGCCCGGGATCGCGCTCTGCGGGCCCGACAGCACCTCTTCGAGATAGGTCGGGGGAGCGGAGCTGCGCAGCGCCTCGACGACGCGGTGCACCTCCTGATCGGAAACGAAGGCGCCGTGCACGCGCGTGGGCAGCGAGGTGCCGGGCGGCAGGTACAGCATATCGCCGTGCCCGAGCAGCGTCTCCGCGCCCATCTGGTCGAGGATGGTGCGCGAGTCGACGCGCGCCGACACCTGGAAGGCGATGCGGCAGGGAATGTTGGCCTTGATGAGTCCGGTGATCACGTCCACCGAGGGACGCTGCGTGGCGAGCACCAGGTGAATACCTGAGGCGCGCGCCTTCTGCGCCAGGCGCGTGATGAGCTCCTCGACCTTCTTGCCGACGACCAGCATGAGATCGGCGAGCTCATCGACCACCACCACCACGTACGGCAGCGGCGTCAGCTCGGGGATCTGCCGCTGATCGATGCTCGGGTCGTTCGCGGCCCTGAGCATCATGACGGGGTCACGGATCGGCTTGCCAGCATCGCTCGCCTCCTTGACGCGGCGATTGAAGCCGATGATGTTGCGCACGCCGAGCGCGGCCATCACCTGATAGCGCCGCTCCATCTCCGCCACGCACCAGCGCAGCGCGTTGGCCGCCTGCTTCATGTCGGTCACGACCGGGGCGAGCAGGTGCGGGATGCCCTCGTACACCGACAGCTCGAGCATCTTCGGGTCGATCATGATGAGCCGCACGTGCTCGGCGGTCGACTTGTACAACAGCGACAGCACCATGGCGTTGATGCCGACCGACTTGCCCGAGCCGGTGGTGCCGGCAATCAGCAGGTGCGGCATGCGGGTGAGATCGGCGACCACCGGCAGGCCGCCGATGTCCTTGCCGAGCGCGAGCGCGAGCGGCGAATGCATCTCGTCGTAGGCCTTCGAACGGATGATCTCCCCGAGCGTCACCACCTCGCGCTTCTCGTTGGCGATCTCCAGTCCCATGACGCTCTTGCCCGGGATCACTTCCACCACCCGCACCGACAGCACCGACAGCGCGCGGGCAAGGTCCTTGGCGAGGACCGTGATCTGGCTCGCCTTCACCCCGGGCGCCGGGCGCAGCTCGAACCGCGTCACCACCGGCCCCGGCTGCACCGCCACGACCTCGGCTTCGATGGCAAAGTCCTTCAGTTTCATCTCCACCAGGCGCGACAGCGCCTCGAGCGCCTCGGCCGAATACAGCGGCTCGCGTGGTGGCGGGTCATCGAGCAGCTTCAGCGGCGGCAGCTCGTTCGCCTTGGGAGGATCGAACAGCGGCACCTGGCGCTCGCGCTCGACGCGCGCGCTCTTCTCGACCCCGGCGCTCGGCGGCTCGATGCGCGGCGGGGCGCGGGTAGCGCTTTTCCGCTGCAGCGTCTCGGCAGCCTCCTTGCGCGCCTGGCGGCGCTCGCGTCCCGCGGCGGCATCGCGCGAGGAGCTCCAGCGGCTGCGCAGCCAGCCGATCCCCGCCCAGCTCGCCCCGCCGAGACGGTCCATCACGGTGAGCCACGACACTCCGAAGGCCAGCGACAACCCCGCCATCCAGGCGGCGATCATGAGCAGCGTGGCGCCGAGAAAGTCCACTCCCGCCGCCAGCCCGCCGCCGACCATGCTGCCGACCACACCGCCGGCGCTCTGGCGCAGCACGCCCGGCTGCCAGTGCAGCGTGGTGAGCGCACAGCTCGCCACCAGCAGCAGCACGAACCCGAGAATGCGTACCAGGGAGTTGGCGCGCGAGCTGCTCTGCGCCTGCAGGCGGCGCTGCAGTCCCCAGCACGCCGCCGCCAGCACCAGCGGGAACAGAAAAGCCGGCCGCCCGAAGAGGAAGAACAGCGCGTCCGCCAGCCAGGCGCCGATGACGCCGATGCGGTTGTGTACCGCGGTGGCGTTGCCGGTGAAGGAAAAGCCCGGATCGTCGGGGCTATAGGTGGCGAGCGCCATGAACAGCACCAGCGCCACGATGGCGAGCGCAATGATGGCACTCTCGCGCAGGCCGCGGCTCACGGCCGTGGTGAAGCGCGACGCGTTGCGCGCCTGCGCGGAAGATTCAGCCAATAGCGTCGGGCTCCGCCTTAAGATAGACGGCGACCATTATAGGGCTTGGTACCATGAGATACTCATGAGCGCGACCCGGCACCACCGCCTCATCATCCTCGGCAGCGGCCCTGCGGGCTACAGCGCTGCGGTGTACGCCGCGCGCGCCAACCGCGCGCCGCTGCTGATCACCGGGGTCGAACAGGGCGGGCAGCTCATGACCACCACCGAGGTCGACAACTGGCCGGGCGATGTCGAGGGGCTGCTCGGTCCGGCGCTGATGGAGCGCATGAAGCGTCATGCCGAGCGCTTCGCCACCGAGATCGTCAACGATCACGTGCAGTCGGTGGATCTGGCGGTGCGGCCGTTCAAGCTGCGCGGCGACACCCACCACTACAGCTGCGATGCGCTCATCATCGCCACCGGCGCGACCGCGCGCTATCTCGGCCTGCCGTCGGAGGAGCGCTTTCGCGGCCGCGGTGTCTCGGCGTGCGCCACCTGTGACGGGTTTTTCTTCCGCGGCCAGCGCGTGGCAGTGGTCGGCGGCGGCAATACCGCGGTCGAGGAAGCTCTGTACATGTCGCACATTGCGCAGCACGTGACGCTCATTCACCGCCGCGACAAGCTGCGCGCCGAGAAGATCCTGCAGCAGCGGCTGTTCCGCGAAGTGCACGCCGGCAAGATCTCCCTGGTCTGGAACCACACCGTGGCGGAAGTGCTCGGCAACGAGCACGGTGTGACCGGGGCGCAGCTGGCATCGCTCGCAGGCGACGGCCCGCGGCAGCTGGCAGTGACCGGGCTGTTCGTGGCCATCGGCCACACGCCCAACACCGCGTTGTTTGCCGGGCAGCTCGAGATGCGCGGGGGCTACCTCAGCGTGCGCAGCGGCCTCGACGGCGATGTCACCGCCACCAGCGTGCCGGGCGTGTTCGCCGCGGGAGACGTCGCCGATCACGTCTACCGGCAGGCCGTCACCTCCGCCGGCGCCGGCTGCATGGCGGCGCTCGATGCCGACCGCTATCTCGAGTCGCTCGACGCCTGAAGGCGCAGCGCGCCAGGTCCGCTCGTGGAAAGGATGGAACTTCACCGCAGCATTCACAGCGTGCCGCAGCGGGACTGGAATGCGCTCGGCGACGCCCACCACCCCTTCACCCGGCATGAGTTCCTCGCTGCGCTCGAGCGCACCCATTGCGTCGGCCGCGGCAGTGGCTGGGAGCCGCGCTATCTGACGCTGCACGACGGCCGCGGGCTGGCGGCGGCGGTGGCGGCGTTCGTCAAGAGGCACTCCTTCGGTGAGTTCGTGTTCGATTTCGCCTGGGCCAAGGCGTACGAGCGCGTCGGCCGGCGCTACTACCCGAAGCTCACCGTCGCCGCTCCGTTCACGCCCGCCACCGGCCCGCGCCTGCTGGTGCGGCCCGATCTCGACCGCGCCGTGCTCGGTGCGCGGCTGCTCGCCGAGCTCGAGCAGCACGCGCACAGCCAGGGGTTATCGGGTGTGCACGCGCTGTTTCTCGACGAGCCGGCGCGCGCCGCCTGCGCGCGGCGCGGCTGGCTGTTGCGCCGCGATTGCCAGTTTCACTGGACCAACCGCGGCTACGCGAGCTTCGAGGAGTACCTCGGTACCTTCACCGCCGAGAAGCGCAAGAAGGCGCGCCGCGAGCGGCGCCGCGTCGCGGAAGCCGGGGTGCGCTTCGAGACGCGGCTCGGGGGTGAGCTCGACGAGGCGCTGCTCGACCGCGTCTACGAGTTGCACCGCGACACCTTCGTGCGCCACGGGCACGAGCCGTACCTGACGCGCGCCTTCTTCAGCGAGGCGGCGCGCACCTTGCCCGATTCGCTGCTGGTGAAGCTGGCACTGCATGGCCGCACCGTGGTGGCTGCCGCGGTGTTCTTCTGCAGCACCGATGCGCTCTTCGGCCGTTACTGGGGCGCGGCCAGCGACTATCACAGCCTGCATTTCGAGGCCTGCTATCACCAGGGCATCGAGTTCTGCATCGAGCGGCGCATCGCACGCTTCGAGCCGGGGACGCAGGGCGAGCACAAGGTGAGCCGCGGCTTCGAGCCGGCCATCACCTGGTCGGCGCACTACATCGCCGACGCCGACTTCCGCGCCGCCATCGGCGATTACCTGGCGCGCGAAGGCGCGGCGGTCGAGGCCTATGCGCACGAGGTACGGGCCCACGTGCCCTACCGCGGGCGGCGCGCGTGAAGACCATCACCTGGCTCTCCCCGCACGATGCGCCCGAGTGGTTCCCGCCCGCAGAGCAGGCGCTCGATGAGCCCGCGGGCCTGCTCGCCGCGGGCGGCGACCTGTCGCCGGAACGGCTGCTCGCCGCCTACCGCCGCGGTATATTCCCGTGGTATTCCCCGGGGCAGCCGGTGCTGTGGTGGTCGCCGGACCCGCGCGCGGTGCTGTTCCCCGAGGAGTTTCACTGCACGCGCAGCCTGGCCAAACGGCTGCGCAACGCCGGCTTCGCCGCCGCGCTCGATCGCGACTTCGCCGCGGTGATCGACGGCTGCGCGGCACCGCGCGCGGCCAGCCCCGGCACCTGGATCACCTCCGAGATGCGCGCCGCCTACCTCACGCTGCACCGCCTCGGCTGTGCGCACAGCGTGGAAATCCGCCATGGCGATGTGCTGGTCGGCGGGCTCTACGGCGTGCGGCTCGGCGGGGTGTTCTTCGGGGAATCGATGTTCAGCCGCGAGCGTGACGCCTCCAAGGCGGCGCTCGCGCACCTGGTGGCACTGTGCCGCCGCAACCAGCTCGCCGTCATCGACTGCCAGCTGCCGTCGCGGCATCTGGCCAGCCTCGGCGCCCGCACCATCCCGCGCAACCAGTTCCAGGCGCTGCTGCGCGAGCACGTGCGTGCCGTCACCGCGCCGCTCGTGCCGCCCTGACACCTGGCGCGCGCCGCGGGCCGCGTGGCGCGCAGGCAGCGGCAAATTGCCAGAGCAGCGCGCTTTATGCTCCAATTCGCGCCCCGTAAGCCGTTCAGGGCCCCATGTCCAAAGAAGATGCGATCCAGATGGAAGGTGAGGTCGTCGAGACCCTGCCCAACACGACTTTCCGGGTGAAGCTGAAGAATGGCCACGTTGTGACCGCGCACATCTCCGGCAAGATGCGCAAGAACTACATCCGCATCCTCACCGGGGATGCGGTCACGGTGGAAATGACCCCGTACGATCTGACCAAGGGCCGCATCATCTACCGCGGCCGCTAGGGCGACCCCCCGCGGTGTGGGGAGAGCTTACGCGGGCACCGCCGGTAGTTGCGCCGGCTCGTAGCTGAGCGCGAGCGTCGAGCCGTCCGCGGACACCGACACGCGCACGTGGCCGCCGCCGGCCAATCGGCCGAATAACAGCTCCTCGGCGAGCGGGCGCTTGATGTGCTCCTGGATAGTGCGCGCCATCGGCCGCGCCCCCATCTTCGGATCGTAGCCGTGCTCGGCGATCCAGCGGCGCGCCGCGTCATCGAGCGTGAGCATCACGCCCTTCTGCTCGAGCTGCGACTCCACCTCGACGACCAGCTTGTCGACGACACGCTCGATGGTCACCGGATCGAGCGCGGCGAACTGGATCACCGCATCGAGCCGGTTGCGGAATTCCGGGGTGAAGATGCGGCGGATCGCCTCCATGCCGTCGCTGGCGTTGTCGGCATGGGTGAAGCCGATCGGCGCGCGCGCCATCTCCTGGGCTCCGGCGTTGGTGGTCATGACGATGATGACGTGGCGGAAATCGGCCTTGCGGCCGTTGTTGTCGGTCAGCGTGCCGTGGTCCATGACCTGCAGCAGCAGGTTGAACACGTCCGGGTGCGCCTTCTCGATCTCATCGAGCAGCAGCACACAGTGCGGGTGCTTGGTAATGGCCTCGGTGAGCAGTCCGCCCTGGTCGAAGCCCACGTAGCCGGGCGGCGCGCCGATCAGGCGCGACACCGTGTGGCGCTCCATGTACTCGGACATGTCGAAGCGCAGGAACTCGACTCCCATGGCGATCGCGAGCTGCCGTGTGACCTCAGTCTTGCCGACGCCGGTGGGACCGGCGAACAGGAAGCTGCCCACGGGCTTGCGTGCCTCGCCCAGGCCCGAGCGCGCCATCTTGATCGCCGCCGCGAGCGCGTCGATCGCCTTGTCCTGGCCGAAGATCACCAGTTTCAGGTTGCGCTCGAGGTTCTTGAGGACCTCGCGATCGGAAGTGGACACATTCTTGGCCGGAATGCGTGCCATGCGCGCCACCACATCCTCGATGTGGCGCACTTCGACGGTCGGTTCGCGCTCGGCGATGGGCTTCAGCCGCTGGCGCGCGCCAGCCTCGTCGACCACGTCGATCGCCTTGTCGGGCAGATGACGCTCGTTGATGTGCCGCGCGGCGAGCTCGGCGGCCGCGCGCAGCGCCTCATCGGCGTAGGTGATGCCGTGATGCTCCTCGAAGCGCGGCTTGAGGCCGAAGAGGATCTCGATGGTCTCGGCCACCGAAGGCTCGACCACGTCGATCTTCTGGAAGCGCCGCGCGAGCGCGTGATCCTTCTCGAAGATACCGCGGTACTCATTATAGGTAGTCGAGCCGATGCAGCGGATCTCGCCGTTGGTGAGCACCGGCTTGATGAGATTGGAAGCATCCATCACCCCGCCGGAAGCGGCGCCCGCGCCGATCACCGTGTGGATCTCGTCGATGAACAAAATCGCGCCGGGCTGTTTCTTCAGCTCCGCGATCACCGCCTTCAGGCGCTTCTCGAAGTCGCCGCGGTACTTGGTGCC
Source organism: Steroidobacteraceae bacterium (assembly GCA_035481975.1). Lineage (GTDB taxonomy): Bacteria > Pseudomonadota > Gammaproteobacteria > Steroidobacterales > Steroidobacteraceae > 13-2-20CM-66-19. Next base: position 535 of record DATHRC010000024.1, on the reverse strand, counting down.
GGCGATCAGCGCGCCCATGTCGAGCGCGAAGATGGTGCAATCGGAGAGCACCTCCGGGACCTGCCCCTCGATGATGAGGCGCGCCAGTCCTTCGGCGATCGCGGTCTTGCCCACGCCGGCCTCGCCGACATAGAGCGGGTTGTTCTTGCGGCGGCGGCAGAGGATCTCGATGGTGCGCTCGACCTCGAGCTTGCGCCCGATCAGCGGATCGATACGCCCTTCCTGCGCCATGCGGTTGAGGTTGGTGGTGTACTTCTCGAGCGCGCTGCCGCCCTCGCCTTCGCGTTCGGCGTCGGTAGCCGCCTCGTCCTTATCGGTCGACTTCTCCTCGGCGATCTTCGACAGGCCGTGGGAGATGTAGTTGACGACGTCGAGGCGCGTGACGTGCTGGCGATTGAGCAGGAACACCGCGTGGCTCTGCTTCTCGCTGAAGATCGCCACCAGCACGTTGCCGACGCCGACCTCCTTCTTGCCGCTCGACTGCACGTGGAACACCGCGCGCTGCAGCACGCGCTGGAAGCCGAGCGTCGGCTGC
>DATHRC010000023.1:0-4769 GCA_035481975.1 Steroidobacteraceae bacterium | reverse complement strand
GAATGGTGGCGCGGCGCGGTGATCTACCAGATCTATCCGCGCAGCTTCGCCGACTCGAACGGCGACGGCATCGGAGACCTGGCCGGAATCACCGCGCACCTGGACTACGTTGCCTCCCTCGGCGTCGACGCGATCTGGCTCTCGCCCTTTTTCACCTCCCCGATGAAGGACTTCGGCTACGACATCAGCAACTACTGCGACGTCGACCCGATCTTCGGCAATCTTGCGGACTTCGACCGGCTGCTGACCAGGGCGCACGAGCTCGGCCTGCGGGTCGTCATCGACCAGGTCCTCTCGCACACCTCGGACCAGCATCCCTGGTTCAGGGAGAGCCGCATCAGCCGCGATAACCCGCGCAGCGACTGGTACGTGTGGGCCGACGCCCGCGCCGACGGCACACCCCCGAACAACTGGCAGTCGCTGTTCGGCGGCTCGGCGTGGACCTGGGACGCCCGCCGCCGCCAGTATTTCATGCACAATTTTCTGCGCGAGCAGCCCGACCTGAACGTGCACAACCCCGCCGTGCAGGACGCGCTGTTCAAATGCATGCGGTTCTGGCTGGAACGCGGCGTGGACGGCTTCCGCCTCGATGCCATCAACCATGCCATGCACGACCGCCAGCTGCGCGACAACCCGCCGGCCCTGCCCGGCGGGCGGCCGCCGCGACGCTCCGCGGACTTTCAGCAGTCCCTGCACAACAGGTCGCAGCCGGAAATGATCCCGTTCCTCGAGCGTATCCGCGCGCTGACCGAAGAGTACGGGGGGCGGTTTACCGTGGCCGAGATCGGCGGCGAGGGTGCCGAGTCGGACATGCCCACCTATACGCAGGGGACGCAGCGCCTGCACACGGCGTACGGCTTCAATTTCCTGTACGCCGACCGGGTGAGTCCCGCGCTCGTGCGCGGGGCCATGGACGCCTGGCCGGACGCGGCGGGCACCGGCTGGCCGAGCTGGGCCTTCTCCAACCATGACGCGCCGCGTGCCGTATCGCGCTGGGCGGGGCCCGAGGAGCGCATCGCCTGCGCGCGCTTCGCGATGCTGCTGTTGCTGACACTGCGGGGCAATGTGTTCCTCTACCAGGGCGAGGAATTGGGATTGCCGCAGGCGCAGATAGCCTTCGAGGATCTCCGCGATCCGGAGGCTTTCACCAACTGGCCGCTGACTCTCGGACGCGACGGGGCGCGCACGCCGATGCCCTGGCTGGCCGCCGCACCCCAGGCCGGCTTCACCAACGGCAAGCCCTGGCTGCCGCTCGGCGCCGGTCACGCAGCGTTGGCCGTGGAGACGCAGCAGCACGACCCGCATTCGAGTCTCAATCTCACGCGCCGACTGCTCGGCTTCCGCCGCCGGCACGCCGCGCTGCGCACCGGCACGCTGCGGTTTCTCGATGTGCGCGAGCCCCTCCTCGCCTTCGAGCGTGGGACCGGCAGCGAGCGGTTGCTTTGCCTGTTCAACTTCGGCGACGCCCCCCAGCCGGTGCCCCCCGATGGGGCGCGCTCGTGGCGGCTGCTCGAGCAGGTGGGCGACGCCAGCCTCAAGGCACTGCCGCGCTGGTCGGGGCTGATCGCGGCGCCGGCGCCCTAGTGATAGCGCACGAACACGGCCGTGGTGCGCGCCGGCACGGTGAAGGCGCCTGCGGAGGCGCCCGAGGTGAACATCCAGCCCGACAGCAGGGTCGAGTCGGAACCCGCCTGCTGTACCGGATGCAGCGACACCTGCCCGCTGCCCGTGCCCTGGGTCACTCCCGCGAATGACGCCAGCGAGAAGGACTGCGCGCTGGTGCTCGCGTTGTAGAGCACCACCACGCTGTCGTACCCCGAGGTGGTAGCGCTGACGCAGCCCGTGCCGAGAATCTGCTCGACGATCAGTCCGTGCACCTGCTGGCCCTGGTCGGGGAAGCTGATGCATTTATTGATGTCGGCGGCACTGCCGAGACGGAACAGGTCGGTCGCGCGGCGGATAGCCAGGAATTCGCGGAAGCGCGCGGCGACCGAGGCGATGGTGGCTGCATCGGGCACGGGCCTCGAGCTCAGCAGCGGCCCGAGGGTCGCGGCGTTCGCCGCATTGTTGCCGGTGTTCTGCGGCGGCAGCCCCACGCTCCAGTTGTTGACCGCGCCGTCCCAGTAGATGCGGTTGAAATAGTCGCCGGAGTCGAAGCTGTTGCTGTCGCCGGATTTCGAGCGCAGCAGGTCATCGGCGCCGTGCACGAACGCCACTCCTTCGGCGAGCAGCGCCAGCGACAGGCCGACCACCTGCGCGCGGCCGGCGTCGGCGACGCTGACGCCGGCGGGATGTTTGTACTGGTTGATGTCGAACAGCGTCTCGTTGTCGTGGCACGCAACGTACGCGAGATTCTCCTGGGGCTGCTGGGTATAGCCGGTGGGGCTGCCGAAGTAGTCGACCTGCGCGCCCGTGACGCCCGCGCGCAACGGGAAGCCGGCGAGATTACCCGCCAGCCCGACGCTGATGCGGTTCTGCAGGATGAACAGCGTATCGCCCGAGCCCCCGCTGCAGTCGGGCGTGTCGCTGGGGTTCAGGTCGTAACACAGGCCGTTGATGAACCCCTGGTGAGCACTCAGGGCCGAACCGCTGTCGGAGGGGCCGCCGCCGCGCACGCCGTCGCGCAGCCGGTCATTGAAGGTGCCGATGCCGGTGCCGGCCATATTGACCTGCGTCGCGGGCGTGATCACCGCCGACACGGCACCGTTCGGCGTCCAGCCCTCGCCGTAGAAATAGGTGTAACCGCGCCCGTCCCTCGCCACCACGGAGTTGACCGCGGTCAATGCCTGGATCATCGCAGCCTTCGGGATCATGCTCATGATGTCGAAGCGGAAGCCATCGACCTTGTACTGATCCGCCCAGCGCACCAGGGTGTCGATCATCAGCCTGGCCATCATCGTGCGTTCGGTCGCCGTGTCGGCGCAGCATGAGAAGCTCTCGACCACACCGTTAGCGTCGAGCCGCTGGTAGTACCCCGGAACGATCTGATCGAGAACCGAGTGCGGATCCTGACCGCTGGCGCTGGTGTGGTTGTAGACCACGTCGAGCACGAGGCGCAGCCCCGCGGCGTGCAGGGCCTGCACCATCTGCCGGAACTCGAGCACGCGTGTGAGGCCGTTGGTGGGATCCGAGGCGTAGCTCGCCTGGGGCGCGCCGTAGTGAAATGGATCGTAGCCCCAGTTGTAGCAGTCGGTTCGCTGCGCGGCGATCACGGCGAGCTCGGCCGCGGTACCGCTACCGGTCGTCGCCGGAATGCTCGGGCTCATGCAGCTCAGCGCATCGATCGAGGCGAAGTCGGTCGCCGGCAGCAGGTGCACGTGCGTGAGACCGGCGCTGGCGAGCGCCGCCAGGTGCTTCATGCCGTTGCTGGCGAGGTCGGTGAAGGCGAGAAACCTGCCCTGATGCGCCGCGGGCACGCTCGAGTCGTTGACGGAGAAGTCGCGCACGTGCAGCTCATAGACCACACTGTCGGTGGGAGTTGCGCTGGTGGGCGGCAGCGTCCCCGGCCAGCCCGCCGGGGTCACCGCGCCATCGGCGAGGTTGACGACCATCGCACGCGTGCTGTCACCGTTGAGCGTGACCGCATATGGATCGCTCGTGGTATTGGTCACCACCGCGCCGTAGCCTGCGGGGGAGGCAGCCGCGCGGCTGAATACGCGGACCGAGTAGGTGTAGTACGCCGTGTTGGTCCAGGACGCATCCGGCGCCGTATAGCTCCATACTCCGCTCGCGGGGTCCTCCGTCATGCTCACCGGGAGCGGGCTCGGCGTCGCGGCGTTGGCGTAGACGTTGAGCGTCACCGCACTCGCGCTCGGCGCCCACAGGCGAAAGGTCGGCGCATCGCTGGCGTCGAATGACACGCCGAGCGGCATGCCTGCTGCGCCGGCGCCGTACACGCTATCGAGCACGGGACTGATCTGCACCTGTGTGCCGTTGGCCGGCGTGGCTCCGGAGTACTGGACGACGGCCAGCTGGTCGCGCAGCAGCGCGGCGGCCTGCGCTGCGGTCCCCGCCGGCACCATGAGGGCGAAGGCGCCTGCGTACTGCGGGAAAGCCGCCTGCTGGGCCGCGGTCAGCGCCCCGGTGGCGAGCGCCACTCCGCCCGGATCGTCGCTGCCGCTGATGTCGCTGGTGCCCGCGGCCAGGGAGCCGCTCGAGGAGTAGTAGAGCTTGTAGCTGTGAGCAGCGTCCGCCCCTGGCCACACGATGGTGTTGGCATCGAGCCAGACCGCCTGGGCATGGCCCAACATGATGGCATTGCCACCGCCGCCGCCCCCGCCACTGACGCCTGGGGCGCCGCCGCCGCCGCATCCCGCCAGCGGCAGCAGCGCCAGCAGAGTGAAGGAGATCGGGAGGCGGGTTCTGCTCATGGGCCTGTGATTATGGGGCCAAGTCGCTGCCGGGTTTCTTTGCGCCTATACTCGCTGCAGGGGGGCTAATTGAGCAGCGACAGGGCTCACGGACGCGGGCCTGGCAAGGCCACGTCATTTGACATTGCGTACCAGGCCGGCGTATCGCAGCCGACCGTATCGCGTGCCCTGCGCGGCAGCCCGCGGGTAAGCGAAGAAACCCGCAAGCGGGTGCTGGCGGTCGCGCAGCAGCTCAACTACAAGGTCGACAAGAACGCATCCAACCTGCGCTTCCAGCGCTCCAACACTCTGGCGCTCCTCATCTTCGAGGACCCCACCTCGGACGACTCGGCGATCAATCCGTTCTTCGTCTCGATGCTGGGCTCGATCACGCGCGCCAGCGCGCAGCGGGGCTATGAC
>DATHRC010000022.1:0-111494 GCA_035481975.1 Steroidobacteraceae bacterium | reverse complement strand
CGCATGCCCAAGCGCGATGGCGTCGCGGTGGTGCAGCGGGTGTTGGAGATCAATCCCAAGGCGTGCATCCTCATCATGACGACTTACGACGGCGATGAGGACATCTTCCAGTGCCTGTCACAGGGGGCGAAGGGCTACCTGCTGAAGGATGCACCGCGCCAGGAGATCCTGTCCGCGATCCGTGCGGTGAGCGAGGACCGCCCGTACACCTCCTCCACGGTGGCCGCCAAGGCGCTGCAGCGCATGGGCAAGCCGAGCCTCACGCAGCGCGAGCTCGGCGTGCTGCACCTGGTCGCCGAAGGCCGCAGCAACAAGGACATCGCGCGGCGGCTGTCGATCACTGAGGGGACCGCCAAGACACACGTCAAGGGCATTCTCACCAAGCTCGATGCCATCAGCCGTACCGAGGCGGTGGCGGTCGCCCATAAGCGCGGGCTGATCCATCTTTAGAGGCGGTCGACCGCCGCACGGCCGCTGCCGGTTTGTGGCGCAGCGGAAAACCAGGCGCTTTCGAGACTGCGCTTACGGCAGAGGCTGTCGGTCGGCGTCTTCGTTGGTGGCGGCCAGCGACCGCTCGAGACTGAAGGACGGGTCGACGGCGTAGTGCTCGCGTTTGCCGAGGCCAAACAGGCCGGAATTGAGCCGAATCGTCAGAGTCGCAAAGTCCTGGCCATGGTTCGGCAGGCGAATTCCCCCGTTGGACCAATGACGCACGGTCACCTCGCCGACCACACGGTCACCGGGGAAGCGAAAGCGCAGCCCCAGCTGCGAAGCGAAGTCCCAGCGTGTGACACTCAGCACATCTGACTCCGATCTCCCGGCGAGTCCGAAGCCGACGTAACCCTGCACCGGACCGTGCTCGAATAGCCGCCACCGGCGCGAGAGCGATGCCCCCCAGTAGGCATTGGCCATGAGCCGCTCCCGGTGTGTTCCGGGGAAGGGCAGCAGCTGCTGATCGGTGAAGCGAAAGGCGCCCAACTCGTAGCGATTCTCGCTCCACGTTAGCGACACGGGCAGGACCAGGCTGCCGGTTTCGCCCCAGTAGTGGTAGGTCCCCCCCAGTCCGACCTGCACCTCGCAGCTTTCGCACAAGGATTGCGCGGCTGCAGGGCGGGGCGCCCAGGCTGCACAAACAAACAACAGCCAAACGCTGATCGTGATGAGCTCGCAACTCTTCGCTCCCATCAGCGCAGGCTAGGAGAGCGACAGCGAGTGCGTCAGCTCTCTCTATGGATAGATCCGCGCGCGCTGAAGAAGTACGACCGGGCGTTTCTTCCGAGGGACACGCGCCTGAGCAAAAGAGGGTTGGGGCCTGCGGAGATCAAACGCTCCGAGCTTCAGGCGAAGCGCTACCACAGCGACTACGCCACGATGTTATAGGGCGCTCGCCGCCGGTTGGGGCGACAGCGGGTAAGCAATTCGCTCCTGCCACTTCGAGACGTTCACGCCTTTCAGCAGCAGCCACAGGCAAAACGACGATTCGCCAATCAGCGGCGGAATCAGGACAGCGGGAATCAGCAGATCGGCGATTGTCGGCGCGAACAGCGCGGCAAAGCAGGCGAGCAGATAGCTCAAGCCGGCAATCTGCATCAATACGCCTATGAGCCGCGGTAGATATCCCGATTTGAAGATCAGATAGCCATTCACCAGGCAGGTGCAGCCAAAGAATATCAGGGCGATATTGAAGGCAACGTCATGTGACCTGAGCGCGAGGTTCGCGAGCATCTGTAGCTGCTGTGGTTCCAATGCCTTGGAGTAGTCGGCGCTCGACAAGATAGGCATGACCAGGAGAAGAAACAGCTTGCTTATGGCCTCAACGGCGAGCGACACCACATTAAACGCCACCGCAAGGAGGACCAGTTGCTTGTTCACCGGCCGCAGCAGCAGATATTCAATCCAGAGTAATGGCACGGCACACAACACGACGATGAAATCGCTGGCGACGCCGAGGCTCCACAGCGCCGGGGCGGCCATGATGTTATGAGCCGTGGTGGCAGCGTCACCCGGGGCAACGAGACTGTTGGTGACGAACCCTTCGGCAAAAGCGCCGCAGACGATGATGATGAGGTAAAGCAGGCCGCCGATTCGCGCATATGCCTGCGGGCAAGCTTCTACGGTCTTATATGTCATTCTCGATTTTCCTCGAGTGACCGTCCAAAGAGCACTTCCGCGCCGCAGGCTGCCGACACTGTACATCGTCCCGGAATCCTCCGGAGCCAGGCCGCCTGCGTGTCCGGGCGACAGGTGAGGTCAGTCAATTTGTCGCCGCGCCGCGACAGACAACGGGATCGCTCGGTGCCGATGCGGAGCAGTTTGATTACATCCACTTCACACTTGTAGGCCATCCACGAAGTGTGACGTTGTGTGTGTCATGAGCAGCGCACAGCCACGTACGCTGCATTACCAGCAACGATCAGGGCGGGACACATGTCCACTTCATTGAAAGATTCGCGATTCGCGGTTGCGCCGCTCCCCGGCGTCTTGTTGATATTGGCCGCCGGCACGCTGTTGACCGCTTGCGTGGCGCAGGTGCGGGTCGCCCCGCCCCCGCCGCCGCGAGTGTACGTGGCGCCGCCGCCACCACCCCCGCCTGCGTACGAGGCGCCTGCCGAGGAAGTGCAGGTCGCCGAAGCACCGCCGCCGCTGCCGGAATATCCACAGCCGCCGTGTCCCGTGGAAGGCTACCTGTGGACACCCGGCTACTGGGCTTATACCGGTGGCGGATACTACTGGGTGCCCGGCACCTGGGTGCAGCCGCCGCGCGTGGGAGTGCTCTGGACTCCGGGCTATTGGGGCTTCGTCGGTGGCGTGTACGCGTTCCACGCCGGCTATTGGGGTCCGCACATCGGCTTTTACGGCGGAGTCAACTACGGCTTCGGCTATGGCGGCGTCGGCTTTGGCGGCGGACGCTGGGTCGGCAATTCGTTTGCCTACAATCAGTCCGTCACCAACATTAACGTGACCGTGGTGCACAACACCTACAACGAGACGGTAATCAACAACGTCACGGTCAACAGGGTGAGCTATAACGGCGGCGCCGGTGGCGTTGCCGCCGCACCCACGGCGCAGGAGCGTATGGCTGCACAGGAATCGCATATTCCTGCGACGCCGCTGCAGCGGCAGCACATCCAGCAGGCGGCCCAGAATCCCGCACTGTTCGCCAAGGCCAATGGTGGTCGTCCGGCCATCGCGGCCACACCGAGGCCGGCGGCCTTCAATGCGCCGGGGATCGTGGGCGCGCGGGGTGCCGCGACGCCGCCGGTGCATCCGGGCGCGCAGCCCGCAAATGGCAACAAACCCAATGCACCGCCAGCGGCCGGTCAGCCGTCCGGGACGCACACGCCGCAGCCGCTGCACGCACAGTCAGCCAACGGCAAGCCGCCGAAGGCGAAAGCCGCGAAGCCGCATCCGCATCCTGAGACGCCTGCGGAAAACCGCAAGCACGAGCCGGAGACCGCGGCGAGATAGCAGATCCTACGAAAGATCGTGGCGCTTCAGCCGCCACGATCTCGGTAGGCGTCGGGGCGAGGTCTCGTCAGCTCGGCCTCAACGTTCCAGCATCGGCCGCCCCTCGTGGGCCACGAGCAGGTCGTGCATGTCGTTCGCGTGTTCTTCTTCCACGACCAATATGCCTTCCAGCATGACGCGCGTTCCAGGGTCGTTGTCAGCGAAAAAGCGAATGAGCTCGCGATAGTGATCGACAGCTATCCGCTCGGCGATCAGATTCTCCTTGATCATCTCGACGAGGTTTGCGCCCTCCCCATACTGAGAGGCCGCGCGCGTCGCCAACCCTTCCGGATTGAAATTGGGCCTGCCGCCGAGCTGATTGATCCGCTCGGCGACCGCGTTCATGTGCTCCTGTTCCTCCTTCGCATGCTGGGCAAACTCGGCTTTGACCCCCTCGCTCGAGATGCCCGTGGCGGCGATGGAGTGCATGGTGTAGCGCAGCACGCAGACGATCTCGGTCGCGAGCACGCTCTGCAGAATCTCTATCGTCCTGCTGACATCGCCGGAATAGGTAGAGGTGACCGCGCCGCGGCCGAGGTGTTGTCTGGCGCGCTCCCGCAGCGTTTTCACGTCGGAAATAAATGCGCTCCTGGTGTCACTCATGTGGGTGCTTCCTCATTTGATGCTGCAGAGCCGAGCCTGGGGCTAAGCCTCCTGGGCTCGGGTGGTTCTCGGCCCGATGGCGCTCGACCCGCCTGATCCTCGCGCCGCTGTGTCCGTCGGTCAACCCGAGTTCATAACGCGCGACTCCGCTTCGCCGCAGCGCGTCCGGTTGCTGGCGGCGTGTCCCTGCCGCGTTGACCTACAATCCAGCGGCCGTGGTTCTACCTGACATAGTCGCTGGCAGGCTCTTTGCGCTGGGCTACGCAGTCACCTCCGCGACCGCGGCGCTGCATGCACTGCTCAGCAAGGCCGACCCGCGCAGCGCCATTGGCTGGATAGGCGTTTGCTGCTTATTCCCTTACGGCGGTCCGCTGCTGTATTGGCTGTTCGGCATCAATCGTGTTCGGCGGCGAGTGCCGGGCGGCCCTGCGGTGTCCGCAGGGCCGGGGGCTCAGGTACTGACGACAGCGGACTCAACCCCGCTCGCAGCGCAGGCAAGACTCGGGAACGCATTGACGCGCAGGCCACTCGAAGGCGGCAACGGCGTGGAGCCGCTGCATAACGGCGAGGTTGCCTTTCCACGGATGCTGCAGGCGATCGCCGGCGCCCGCAGTTCCATCTGGCTTGCGACCTATATATTCCAGACGGATGCGGTAGGTCGTGAATTCGTGAGTGCCCTCGGCGCGGCGGTTCGCAGGGGTGTCAGCGTGCGCGTGCTCGTCGATGGAATCGGCGAGTGGTACGACTGGCCTCACGTCGTACCGCTGCTGCGTCGTGCGGGGGTCAAGGCTGCGCGCTTCCTGCCGCCGCGCCTGATTCCGCCCAATCTTTCGTTGAACTGCCGCAATCATCGCAAGATCCTGGTGATCGATGGCGAGGAGTCGTTCATCGGCGGAATGAACCTCGGCGGTCGTGAAGTCGGCGGTGCCACCGGCCAGCGCATGACCGACATTCATTTCTGCTTGCACGGGCCCATCGTCGCGCAGCTTGCCGACACCTTTGCCGCCGACTGGGAGTTCGCCACCGGCGAGCGGCTGGCTACGCAGGCGGCGATCCATGCCCCGGGATCCTCGGTCTGCCGTGTAATCACCGGTGGACCGGACGAAGATGTCGATAAGCTGCTGCTGGTGCTGGTGGGTGCCATCTCCACGGCGCAGCGACAAGTGCAGATCATGACTCCGTACTTCATTCCGCCGCCGGAGCTGGTCGTTGCACTGGAAGCCGCAGCGCTGCGCGGTGTTACCGTCTCCCTGGTCCTGCCGCGCCGCAGCAATCTGCACTACATCGACTGGGCCACGTTGCACTGGCTGCCGGCGTTACTCGCGCGCGGGGTGCAGGTTCACCTTCAGGAGCCGCCGTTTTCCCACGCGAAGCTTTTTGTGGTGGACCGGGAATACGCGCACATCGGCTCGGCGAACGTCGACACCCGCAGCCTGCGGCTGAACTTCGAGATCGCGGTGGAGGTGTTTGACGCCACCCTCGGTGCCGAGCTCGCGCGGTTCATTGCGGACCTGCAGAGCCGGGCACCGGCGCTTACGCCTGCAAGTGTCAGTCAGGCGACGCTGCTGGCGCGGATTCGCAACAGCCTGTGCTGGTTGATCTCACCTTACTTGTAGCTGTCGGCCGGTCCGCAGATCAGTGGCCGTGCGGTCCCTTTCCAGCAGGGCTGTCATCTGCTCGAACGGCACCGGGCGGCTGAAGAGATATCCCTGCATTTCGTCGCAGCGCAGCAGCCGCAGGGTCTTCGCCTGCTCCTCGGAATCGACGCCCTCGGCGATCACCGTCAACTTCAGGGAATGCGCCAGGGAGATGATGGTCTGCACCAGCATCATCGTGTCCGGTTCGGTGAGCATGGTGACGATGAACGAGCGGTCGATTTTCAGCGTCTGCACCGGAAGCTTCGCCAGGTAAGCCAGCGATGAATAGCCGGTGCCGAAGTCGTCGATGGCGATCGCGATACCGAGCCGCCGCACCTCCTTGAGCTTGTGGATGTTGCTGGCGATGTTCTCCATCAACAGGCTTTCGGTGATCTCCAGATCGATTCCGGGCGGCATCGCACCCTTCCTGATTGCCGCCGTCACGGTGCTGACGAAATCCAGGCGGCGCAGCTGGATGGCAGATACGTTGACGGCGACGCGCTGCGTGGTAAACCCCAGCTGCATCCAGCGGTGGTGGTCGGCCACCGCGTGCGACAGCGCCCAGGCTCCCGCCTGCAGGATCAGTCCGGTCTCCTCCATGACTGGAATGAAGCTGAGCGCGGGCACCAGTCCCAGCTCGGGGCTCTGCCAGCGCATCAGCGCCTCCATACCGACAATACGCCGCGATTCAAGGTCAACTTTCGGTTGGTAGTGCAGCACCAACTCATCGTTTTCCAGCGCCCGCCGCAGCTTGGTCTCCATCGTCAGTCGCTCCGTGCTCCTCGCGGTCATCTCCGGCGTGTGAAACACGTGCCGCTCCCCGGTTTCCTTGGCTTTCCTGAGCGCAGCCTCGGCGCTGCGCAGCAGCGTTTCCGCGTCGGCGCCGTCGTTCGGAAACAAGGCGATGCCAGCCTTGGCGGAAGTGCGGACCTCGGTTTCGCCCACTTGAAACGGGGTGCTGAAAACCTGCTGCCAGATCTCATCTATCCGGCATTCCAGCTCGGCTCTTGCCTCGCCCCCGTGGAGCACCAGTGCAAACACGTCGCCGCTGATGCGTGCCAGTCGTGGCGTGTCGGTGCTGCGCGCCAGCCGCTCGACGAGCAGCTTGAGCAGCGCATCGCCCGCCTGTCGACCCAGTGACTCGTTCACGGTGCGCAAGCGTTCGACGTCCGCCAGGACAATGGCGAAGTGCTCGCCATCCAGGCGCGCCGCTTGGACGTACTGGTTCAGCCGCTCGAGAAACAGCGTGCGGTTGGCAACGCCGGTGAGCTGATCGTAGTAGGCAAGGTACTCCACCGTGTTCGACTTCTCGATATGATCGAGCCCAAACGCGATGTCCCCGGCCAGCTCCTGCAACAGCTTCATCTCATCCTCGTCGAAGAACCCGACTTCACCGGCATACAGCGCGAGCACGCCGACCACCTGGGCCTCGATTATGAGCGGCAGATACACCAGGCAACGGAAACCGCGCTCCAGGGATTCCTGCTGCAACGGCACCTGCGAATCCCGTGCCACGTCGTTGCTGATCACCACCTTGGCCTCGTTGACCGCGATGTCCAACAGGCAGGTGCCTGGGGAGTCGGGCAGGCCGAGGCCCAGTGGCATCAGCCTGATGTAGGTCTCATCAACCCCGTGCCAAGCGACCACCTGCATGCGCAGCGCCGAGCGGTCGACGATCCCCAGCCACGCGAGCTTGAATTTTCCTGCCTCGACGGCGATCCGGCAGGCCTCGCCGAACAGCACGTCGCGGTTGCGTACCCGCACAATCAGGGCGTTGATGCTGCTGAGCACGGCGTATACGCGGTTGAGACGGCGGATTTTTACATCGGCGCGCTTGTGTTCGGTGATGTCGCGGGCGATTTTCGACGCGCCGACGATGCGACCCTGTGCGTCGTAGACGGGGGAAATGGTGAGTGATACGTCGATCAGCGTGCCGTTCTTGTGGCGCCGTACCGTCTCGAAATGCGTGACGCGCTCGCCACGGCGCAAGCGCGCCAACCTCTCCGGCTCCTCGGCGAGGCGGTCATCCGGGATGATCAGGGCCAGCGGCTGGCCAATCGCCTCCGCGGCAGGGTAGCCCAACAGCTTTTCGGCGCCTCTATTCCAGGTGGTGATGACGCCGTCGAGCGTTTTGCCGATGATCGCGTCATTGGTCGATTCAACGATGGCCGCCAGCCGGGCGTGCAGATCCTCGGCGTGCTTGCGCTCGGTAACGTCCTCACCGATGCTCGCGGTGCCGATCGCGTCCCCGGCAGTCGAGCGTAACACGATGTTGTTCCACTGGATCAAGCGTCGCGCGCCTGTGCGTGTCAGGATCTCGTTCTCGTGGTGCCAGGCGGCTGGCAGACCCGCAAGCAGCGAGCTGAAAACGCCCCGCATTTCCCGTCCGGCCTCCGGCGGCACGAACAGCTCGAACCAGTTCCGGCCGAAGATCTGTTCGCGTGTCCAACCGGTCAGGCGCAACAGGTAGTCGTTGCAGTAGGTGATGCGGGCGTCGCTATCGAGCATCACTGAAACCAACTGCATCTTGCCCAGTATCTCGCTGAAGCGGCGCTCGCTTTCCTTCAGCTCATCCGTCGCACGCTTGCGGTCGGTGATGTCCTCGGCAACACCGGTCACACGTATGACCTCGAGATCCGCAGCACGCACCGGGAAGGCGCGATCCCTGATCCAGCGTACGCTGCCATCCGGACGCACGATGCGGTATTCCTCGTCGTAATTTCCCGTGATCTGTCGGGTCTGTGCCGCCTCGAGCACGCGCGCGCGGTCTTGCGGATGGATCGCTTCGAGCCATTGGTGGGGCGATGCGTAACATGACGCTGCACTGCGGCCCCAGATAACTTCATAGGCGGGACTGACATAGAGCACCTCGCCCTTGAGGGGATCGGTGAGCCAAAAGACCTCGTGGATGTTCTCGGTCACCTGGCGAAAACGCAGCTCGGACTCCCGGCGCTGCGCCTCGGCGCGCTTTTGCTCGGAGATATCCTGTATCAACGAGATGAAATGCCCTGGTCGGCCGTCCGGGCGCCGCACCAGGGAGGTGGTGATGCGGGTCCAGATCGGCACGCCGCTCTTTGGCAGCAGACGTACTTCCCGCTCATAGTCCGCACCCGTTCCGGCGAGCATGCGTTCCCGTGCAACAAGGCTCTTCGCGAGGTCGTCCGGATGCATCAGACGGCGAATATCGAGCGTCAGTATCTCTTCGCGCGTGTAGCCCGACAGCTCGCAGAATTGTCGATTGACGTTGAGGAATCGTCCGAGCTCATCGCTGTAGGCTACGCCCACGGCCAACTGCTCGAACACCGCGCGGTACCATTCCTCGTTTTGACTGAGGTCGCGGATCGCAGCAACCACGCACGGGCCGGCGTCAGTGGCAATGGGGCTGAGGCTGATCTCTACCGCGAACTCGACGCCGTCCTTGCGCACCGCGCGCAAATTCAGTCCCACCCCCATGGCACGCGCGCGCGGTCGTGCGAGGTAGTCGCTTAGCTGGCGAGCGTGAGCCGGGCGAAAGCGCACCGGTATCAGTGCATCGAGAGACTTGCCCTGTAGCTCCTGGCGCTCATAGCCAAACATGCCCGCGGCCAAAGCATTGAGCAGCAGAATATTGCCGGCGGCATCGACTACCAGGCTGGCGTCCGCCATGGAATCCAACCGCTCGCAAACGGAAGCTCCAAGGACCGTCGCGTCGTGGGTCACCACCCGCGGCTCACATGCCGTTGCTGCGGGCTGGTTCGCGTTCGGGCGCCAGGGTGTTCAATGAAGGCCCGCCAGGCAAAGGAGCACGGGAAATTCCCCGAAAAAAGCATATTCCTGATTCACTGCGCTGCGAACCGGATTTGCTCAGGGATGTGACCTGCTGGGCGATTTCCCCGGCGGTACCGGCGCGGAACCCGGCGACGTCCCTGGCAGCGACGGCTGCGCCTGCCGCCGCCGGGTTGCCCGGCCGCAAGCCCCGCGCCCGCGTGCCCGGGTGCTACGCGCCTGACCGAGTCAGGAATCGAGCGATGCGATGCCATGACGGATGGCAAATTTCACCAGACCGGTGATATCGCGGATCTCCAGCTTGCGCATGATACGGCTGCGGTAGGACTCGACGGTCTTGGGCGAGAGCTCGAGAAGCTTCGCGGAGGCCACGCTCGATTTGCCGTCGGCGGTCAGGCGCAATACATCGAGCTCCCGGGCGGTGAGTTGCCCGAGCGGGTCGCAGGCGCGGCCCGCGGCGGCGATGTCGTCGATCACCAGCTTGGAGACCGACCCGCCCATGTAGCGCTTGCCCTTGCTAATGCGCCGCAGCGCGTCGATGACCTCCGCCGCGCGAGCATCCTTGACCACGTAGCCGTCGGCGCCGGCGCGAAACGCCTGATAGACGTACTGCGGGCTGGGGTGCATGGACAGGATCAGGATTCGCGTCGCGGGAACGCGCTCGCGAATCTGGCGGGCCACCTCGATGCCGTTCATGGCGGGGACGTTGCAACCGACCAGGGCGACATCAGGACGCAGCTTGACTGCGAGATTCACCGCAGCCACGGTGTCGGTCGCACACGCCACGACTTCCAGATCCCCGAGCGACTGCAGCAGAACCTGCATGGCATCCACCAACACCGCATGACCGTCTGCGATCAGCGTCCTAATCGGTGAACTGGCGAGCGTTAGAGTCTTGGATTCCCGACTGTCCATGCCCACCGTTGCTGTTAGGACCGGTGGCGCGGACTTTAGCGCGGGACCGGCGGCGGATGCCGGGAAACCCTGCATGCGCCACAGGACCCGCACTGGGCGCGCCGCTGTCATGAGGGCGTGGATGATAGGAAGCGCGCCACGGGCGCGCTAGCGGACAAACCCGACGGTGCCTGTTGGGTTTCTACGATGGCAAGGCGCCCTTGCGGTGCATGCGCGGATTACCGAGCTCAAGGTCAGAACTCAGGACATAGCCCCGGCGCTCTGGTGTAGGTCGGGTGGCAGGGGGATGAATTCGGCATTATCCGCGTCGGGCAGCTTCATCCGTCCGGCGCGCCAATCCGCCTTGGCTTGCTCGATCCGCTCTTTCGAGGAGGAAACGAAATTCCACTCGATGAAGCGTGGTCCGACCGGCTCGCCGCCGAGCAGCATCAACACGCTCGGCGCGGCCGCCTGCAGCACCTGCGGCGCTGCCCCCTCGAACACCATCATCTGGCCCGGTGCGAGGCGCTGCTGCTCGGCGCTCACCGCTCCGGAAACCAGATAAGCTGCGCACTCCGAATACCCGCGCGGCAGCGCGAGCCGTGCGCCGGGCTCAAGGGCGACGTGCGCGTAAAACAGCGGCGAACACAGCTTCACCGCGGATCGCAGACCGTAGGCCTCGCCGGCCAACAGCCGCAACCATACCCCCTGATCGCGGTGCAGCGGCAGATCGTGGCCGGCGTGGTGCGCGAAAGCCGGCGCGACTTCTTCCGCGTCATTGGGCAGCGCAACCCAGGCCTGGATCGCGTGCATCGGGCCGCCCTCGCGTCGCGCCCGCTCGAAGCGCTCGGAATGAGTGATCCCGCTACCCGCGGTCATCCAGTTCACCTCCCCGGGGCGGATGGCCTGTTCGACGCCGGTGGAGTCGCGGTGCATGATCTCGCCATCAAAGAGGTAGGTGACCGTGGACAGCCCGATATGCGGGTGCGGACGTACATCCGCCTCGCGCGACAAGCCCTCAGGGAGCTCCACCGGCCCAAGATGATCGAAGAATATGAACGGCCCGACCATGTGCCGTTGCGGGTGCGGCAGGGTTCGGCCCACCTCGAAGGTGCCGAGGTTGCGTCGTCGCTCGTCTATCAGCCTCGCGCTCACGAGGCGACCAACCCTTCGGGGGCTCCCCGCTGCAAGATGTCCGGCAGCGCCTGCCCCTGCTCGGTGAAGGACAGCGACACCGAGTTCAGGCAGTGGCGCTCGCCGCTCGGCGGCGGACCGTCCGGGAACACATGACCGAGATGGCTGCCGCAGCGGGCGCAGACCTCCTCGACGCGGATCATTCCATAGCTCGTATCGTCAGCGCGTCGGATATGGGATTCGTCGTAGGGCGCAAAGAAGCTCGGCCAGCCAGTGCCCGAATCGAACTTGGCGCTCGATCGAAACAGCGGCAGGCCGCAAAAGCGGCAGGTGTAGAGGCCGTCTTTGTGATTGTCGAGAAACACTCCGCAGAAGGCAGCCTCGGTGCCGTGCTCGAGCAGCACACGCCGCTCCTCCGGAGCCAGACCGGCCGTGATCTGCGTCCGCTGCGCTGCCGTCGGGGGTTGCAGGTCAAAACGACTCATGCGTGAACTCGGTCGGCCCATGGGGCTACGCTGCGGCGAAGCATGCCGTATTGTAGCGCCGGCACGAGCGCCCCGGCCCCCCGAGGTAGCTGGGCACCCGGGCCGATGACCTGGGCTGAGGTCGCGGCATCACAGCGCCCGGTGGGGTTTCATCTGCAGCTGAGCCGCTTGCCGCCGCCGCAGCGCTGGTGTGTCTGGCCTCCATGGGCAAAGGCCCATGGGCTCCGAGTGCACCGCCGGGGAAAGGGTTCAACGGAACAACTCAGCGATGGTGTTGACGGCGTGCTCGGCTTCGGCGCGATCGGGCACCATGGTGTCGTCGTTGAAGCCGTAATAATCGTTCTCGCCGATCATCTGGAAGACCAGACCGTCGCGGCGGGGCACGAACGCCACGCCCTGGTAGATCAGCCCGTAGTTGATCTGCGGCTCCGGAATCATGCGCGCCAGCTGCCCGCGCACCGGGATGACCGCCTGGTCGTTGAACAGGGCGCGGGCGCCGTAGCCGGTCGCGTTGATGAGAGTCTTCTCACGCACCCGGACGAATTCGCTCGGGCTGTGGAACTCATCGATCTGGATCTGCCCGCCGCTGCTGTGGAAGTCCGCCAGCAACAGCCGTGCATAGGCGCTCAGGTTGAACATCATCAGCGCGCTGCGGTGCAGATAGCGCATGCCCAACGGGTGCGTGCCGGGCGCAAACAGCTCGGTCTGCGGCAGCAGATCGGGCAGCAACTCGCGCTGCAGCTCGGCGAATCGCGGCCGCGGATCCCCTGCGGGCGCATCGCGCGGCGGCATGTTGGGCGCATCCGAGACGAAGTACTCGTCGATGAACTCGACCGGCGCGCCGGGCAGACCGAGCAGCGTCTGGTAGGTCGCGAACGAGCGCCGTGCCATGCTTTCCCACGTTCGCCGGAATGACGGCGTGGCGTGCTGCTCGAAGCAGATGCGCGAGTCCGGGCTCCACAGCCCGGTGGCGAGGGAGGAGCGGACATTGGGCGGCAGCTCTTTGGCATAGATCGTTACCCGCACGCCGGCACGCTGCAGCAGCAATGCCGAGGTCATCCCCAGGGCTCCGCAGCCGATCACGGCGATCTGCCGCTCGCCGGTGGCGAGCGCCTTCTCCACCGCGAGGGCGCTCGATCCCCAGGAAAGGGACCAGCCGCTGCCGCCGTGTCCGTAGTTGTGCACGACAGTCTTGCCGAACAGCTGTTCGACATCGAGGCGCGGACCCTGCGCGCGGAAGGGCCGGGTGCACACCGTAATCGCCGTGATGCGGTCGGGCGTGGCACGCAGGGGCATGAGCTGCAGGGAGGGTGGGGCGGAGCGCGGCGCAGTGGCGAGCCAGCCCGCGCGACACCCTGCCAGCGCGCCGCTGATGACCGCGGCGCCGGAGTGGGTCAGAAACTTTCGTCGCCCGATGGGGTGGCTCACGCTCTTCGACTTCGCCTCGCATCGCAGCTGTCGGCGCGCAGCATACACCGGCCTTCCCGGCGCTGGATCGGACGCTGCGGCTCCGAGGCGCGGCATCGTGTGCCGCACGCGCGATGTCGGCCCAGCCGACGATCCTGCGTGCCAACCTGCTCGCTTTCGAGAGCGCGCAGCGTGCACTCACCGTGGCGAACTTTCGCAATGAGATGTAGGCCCAGTCCGACGCTGCAAAGTCCATCCAGGCGACTGTCTGGTACACGCTGAACTCCTAGCATTGAACGTGCACCAACAGGAGGAAGCTATGGCCAGAAGCAAGCATCGCACGCGTCGCAGGAGCGCGGGCAGCAGGACGACCACCGCCCGGCGCATGACGGCAGGCAAATCCGCTATCAGGCGCCGCGCAGCGCGGGTCGCCGCGGGGTCTGCGAGAACCCGGCGCAAGGCAGGCCGTACCCCGACGGTGAAAGCCGCCGCCGGGCGGGTGCTGGTGAGCGCCGGTCGTGTCGCGAAATCCCTGGTGCGAGTCGGCGCCGAGCGTGCCTCGTACGCCGGCCGCAAGGTGCTGGCGCGCGGCGCGCGGGCAGCGGCCAAAGGGGCGCAGCGCGGCGGCAAGCGCGCCGGCGAGGCCACCGCCTCGGCGCTCGATTCGCTGGCCGATCGCGTCACACCCTAGCGGGCAGCGCACCGCGGCGTCACACGGGGGCGCGGCGGTCGCCGGCGGAAATCACGGTCGAGGATCGTGGTCGGACGGTTGCGCCTGCGCGAGCAGCGCGGCGCAATCGGCGTTGTGCGTCAGTCCGGGGCTCACGAATGCCAGTACCGTCGCGAGCGGCGTGAGCAGCACCCCGAGCGCCACTGCGCCGCCTGTCTGAGCGAGCGCGCCATGTCCCGCGAGCCGGATCTGCGGATGTTCCAGCGAGCCGCGGATCGCCACGGAGGAGCGCAGCGTCAGTCCCGCATGCTTCGGACGGCCGCGCAGCAGCAGATCGAGCGTCTCCGATTCCAGCCGCACCTCGCCCGCGGCCGTGATCAGCGCGTCGTCCGTGTCGAGGACGAAGCTGCTAACGTCGAGCACTCCGTGCTGCGCCTCGAAGCTCGCCACGCCGCAGCGCACGCCGGTCTCCCGGTGGCGCTTGAAGAGCGCCGCGAGCGCCCCGGTGACATTGAGACTGGCCGCCTGCGCGATCGAGGCACGCATGGCGCCGCGCGGAACGACCGCGGTGAGCGTGCCGCTCGCCGAGGCGGCCAGCTCGTGCAGGGATTGGCCCGCGCCGCTCAGGTGCACGCGCCCGCTGAGCGCTCCCGCCAGAGGCGGATCCGTGGTGTTCTTGCCGAGGAGCTGTTCCAGCCGCACGTCGTTGACCCGCAGATCCAGTGCGCCGCGCGGCGGGTTCTCGACCGCATCCAGCCGGGCGTCCCCGGACACCGATCCCCCGGCGAGGGAAGCGCTGAAGGGCGCGACGGACAGCACGCCCTTGTCGATGGCCAGATCGAATCGCACGTCAGTGAGCTTGACGGCTCCGACTCCGAGCGCGTGCGCGCGAAAGCTGACCTGCGCATGGCTGCGTTGCATGCCGCTGACGCGCAGCGGCGTCGCGGGAATCAGCCGCCCCGGTGTCGGCGGCGACGGGGGCGCCCGCCCGGCGGCTCGCGCGCCGAGGTCGGCCAGCCGCAGCCAATGCGAATGCAGCTCGCCGGAGAGCTGCGGCGGGGCGTGTGAGCTGTCGACGGTGAGCGTGCCGCCCATGTCGCTCTCGCCCGAGGTCGCCGCAAGATCGCGGTACTCGAAGCGCAGGTCGCGGCGGATCAGCCGGCCGCTCAGACGATAGGCTCCGGTGTCGGGAAACCGCAGGCCTACGAGGAAATACAGATCCTGCATGTCTTCGCCAGCCGCCGCGAAGCTGCCCTGCAGCACCCGGAAATCGAATGGCTGCTCGAGGTAGCCGTGGCCGGAAAGGCGTGAGCCGCTCGAGCGCTCCTCGAACGTGAAATGGTAGGGCCGGCCGTGGCGGGCGGTCGCCAGGGGCTCAGCGTCGACGCTGAAAGAGACCGGCCTGCCGTTCAGCTCGCCGGCGCCCGCAATGCGCAGCGCCGGTGGCACAGCGCCGCCCGCCGCGTCGCCGGCGCTGACGTGCCCGCTGAATTCCAGATGCCGCCGCTCATCGTGCAGCTCCACGCGGGCGTCGGGCATGGAGAGGCTTTGCATGAGGGGCGGGCCTTTCCCTGGCCCCTGCGCCCGCGCCTGCCAGTTGGCCCGGCCGTCCGCCTCGCGCACCAGGTGCCACATCGCATCGTCGATCTCGAGCCGCCGGATCTCGAGCGGGGGCAGCGCCGCGCGCCACCCGAGCTGCAGCACGACCCTGCCGAGTTCGGCCATGGTTCCGGGGGACATCCACGGGGGATTGCCGACGGAGACCTGCGACGCGGAGAGACTCGGATGCCGCGCGAGCAGATGCGCCGTAAAAGGGCCGGCGATGCGCACCTCGCGCCCCGTGCGGTCCTTGATCACGTGCAGCAGCAGCGCCTCGAGGTGCTGCTCGGCGATCACGACGGCCGCGACCGACAGCAGCACGCTGCCGCCAAGAACCAGCAGCGTGCGCTGCAGCCAGGTCAATCTTCGCCAGGGTGACGCGCCTTCCATGGGCTGTCATTTTGACCGTTCCCGGGCCGGACGATTCAGCGGCGCGTTCGGGACGAGCGCAGCGTGGGTTGGTGCGCGCCTCAGCCCTCGGCCGCGGCCGCGATCTGCTGCTGTTGCTCGATTTCGTGGGCCGCGTTGGCGTCCGGCGGCGGTGCCGCAGCCGCGTAGCCAGGCGTGACCGTGTCAGCACTGCGGCCGACGCTGGTTGCGGCCATGCCCTGGTCGATGGTCTCGCGCATGTGATTTTGCATCTCCTGCAGATCGGCCAGCGCGATCTCCACCTGCGCGGCGCGCGCGCATTCCACTCCGCCCTTGCCCGCGAGCACCACCGCCTGCGCGCTGCTGGTCTCGCGATTGGCTGCCGAGATCACCTGCACGACGTCGCCCTCACTCATCATGCAGCGCCGTCCCGCAGGGTCGACCAGGTCCAGGTCCGACGCGACGACGAACACATGCGGCTCGCGCTCGTTGAGCTCCTGGACGATGCCGCCGGCTCCCTCGGGCAGCTCCTTGTTCTGTGCGCTGGCGCGGGCTTCGGCCGACTCCTGCTTCACCTGTCGACCGACCTCATCGGCCACCATCTGCTTCACCTCCGGCGTGATGGCCGGGCTCGTCGTGGCCGCAGCCGCGGCGGGGGAGGCTGGCGGCGCGGGCGCGGGCGCGGGCGCGACGGGTGCGGACGCCGGCTGCGAGGCCGTCGGCCGATGCGTGTCGTAGGCCGTGATGAGACTCGTGGCGAGCACGAAATCGGTGAGCCAGGCGAGCGGACTCGTATACGAGGACTCCGGCGTGAAATAGCCCCGGTAGTAGCTGTACCAGGGGGCCGAGGTGCTCACGTAGTTCCACGAAGGCACCAGCGGCACGCGGTAACGGCTGGTTGCCCACTGATAGACGCCGCCCGAATAGAAGCGCTGCGGCGCATACGCATCGAGCGTCGTTCCGCCGAAGTTATAGGGACGGTAGAACTGGTGCGTGAGCTGTCCGCGATCGTAGAAGGTGCGGTGGTCGAAGGCGCGGGCCTGGAAGATATACGGATGCTGAACGTACGACACACCGCGCGCAGGGGCGAAGATGCGCGAACCGTCCGGCTGCTCCACCAGGATGCGACGGCTGCCGTCGAGGCCGTGATGGATCGTCATGCCGTACCTGGGGTTGCGGACGTCGAGAACCGACCCGTCCGCGGCCGTGCGCACGATGTTGCCGCCCGGGGTCTGGACCTCGCGACTGCCGGGCGGCGCGGGGTGACCGAGGAACATCTGCGACTGCACCGCACGGGTGTTCGCATGCGAACTGTCGAGCGATGCGAGCCGCATGCCCTTGGCGGCAGGATTGGCGCTGCCCTGGACCTGGCCCGGCGCCGCACCCTTGTGAGTGAAGTTCGCCAGCGAGCTGAAGGGATTGCGCGAGGCGGTGGCATTCGCAGCGCCGCCGTGCGCGGTGTTGGTGGCGCTGGTGGTGTGGTTGCCGGGGAGAAGATTCCAGAAATGCCGGGCCGGACTGGAACCGGCTGCGGTGCTGTTGGCGCTGTTGGTGCTATTGGTAGTGCCGGGACGAGTGAACGGCAAGTGCCAGCGGGAGGCTTGCGCCTGCGGCTGCGGGTGCGCCGTGGCGGGGGCCGCATTCGCGTGCTTCTGCGGCGGCGCCGCGGTCGTGGTTTGCTGGTTTTGCGGTTGCGCGCCGCCCGTCGCCAGTAGCGCAGTGACACCGGCAGCGCACAGCCGCCGGGCGCGAACCCCGCGGCGGGTGCGCGGCCTGCGACGCAAGTCGAGACGCCTTGAGCTCACGAGGCTGTCCTTGTTGTTGTGCGCATGATCATAGCGAAGAAGCGCCGTGCGAGCTGCAGCGGCCGCTCAGGAATCCGCGGCCGCGGCAATTTGCTGCTGCTGCTCGATCTCGCGGGCGGTGTTCGGATCGGGCGGCGGAGCCGCTGCGGCGAATGCCGGCGTCGCGGTCGGGGCTTTCTTGCCGGCATCGCTGCTGGCGATCCCCAGGTCGATGGTCTCGCGCATGTGGTTTTGCATTTCCTGCAGATCCGCGACTGCGATCTGCACCTGCGCGGCACGTCCGCACTCCTCGCCGCCCTTGCTCGCCATCACCACCGCATCGGCGGTGCTGGTATCGGCCCGCGGCGCAGACACGACCTGCACCACATCCCCCTCGCTGATCATGCAGCGTCGCCCGGTGGGATCGACGAGGTCGAGGTCCGAGGAGACCACGAACACGTGGGCCTGCCCGTCGCCGAGCTCCTGGACGACTCCGCCGGCACCAGGGGGCAGATCGCGATTGGCGGCGTTCTGCTGCGCTTCGACCGACTCCTGCTTCAGCTGGCGACCCACTTCGTCGTTGAGCATCTGCTTCACCTCGGGGGTGACTGCGGGCGTTGCGCTGGCGGGCGGCGGCGGCGCGGTCGGCCGCTCGGTGGCGTAGGCCACGGCAAGACTCGCGCCGAGCACGAAGTCCGTGAGCCAGGAGACCGGGCTGGTGTAGGTGGGCTCGGGGGTGAAGTAGCCCTTGTAGTACCCGTACCAGGGTGTCGAGTTGTTGGCGTACGGCCACCGGTAGGCCTGGGGCGCAGGGAAGGGGCTGCTGGCTTGTTGATAGAACTGCGCGTCGTAGTAACGCGTCGGCGCGTAGACGTCGAGCGTGGTGCCGCCGAAGCTGTAGGGCCGATAGAACAGATGCACCAGCTGCCCGCCGACCGGGTAGGTGCGATGGTTGAGCGCGCGACCGCGGAACACGAACGGGTGCTGCACGTACGGCAGGCCGCGTGTGGTCGCATAGATGCGCGAGTGGTCGGGCTGCTCGACCAGGATGCGCCGGCTGCCATCGAGCCCGTGATGGATGGTCATGCCGTTGCGCGGATTGCGCACGTCGATGACCGTGCCGTCGGCGGCGGTGCGCACGATCTTGCCGCTTGCGCTACGCGTCTCGGTGCTCCCCGGAGGACCGGGATGACCGAGGAAATTTCGCGACTGCACCAGGCTCGCCCCGGCGCGGCCGTTGTCGAGGGAGGCGACATGCAGGTCGGACGCTGGGTTGTGTGTGTTGCCGGGCGCAGCGGGCGCGGTAGGAGGAGTGCGCCGCTGCGCGGCGGCCGCATTCTGCTGAGCGCGCAGCTGCGCGGCCGCGGCTGCGGCGTTTTGCTGCGCACGCAACTGTGCCGCACCCTGTGAAGTATTCTGCTGCGCGCGCACCTGCGCGGCTGCCGCTGCAGCATTCTGCTGCGCACGCACCTGCGCGGCTGCCGCTGCAGCATTCTGCTGCGCACGCAACTGCGCCGCAGCCGCGGCGGCGTTCTGCTGCGCACGCAACTGCGCCGCAGCCGCGGCGGCGTTCTGCTGCGCGCGCACCTGCGCGGCGTTGGCCGGGTTGGATGCTGCGGGTGGTGGGTTTTCCTGCTGCGTCTGGGATCTGACCGGTAGCGTCACGATGACCAGTCCGAGCGCGGCGAGCGCGAGCCTGAGACGAGGGCCGGTGGCAGCGCGTCGCTGCGCATCTGGTAATTGTGGAACCATGTGCACTCTTCCGGTTAATTTGCCCTAGCGGCTGCTTACGATCTGGAACGATTGGCCCGCGTTGTGCAGGTTCGGTACCTGCTTACGCTTGAAATGCTCTTCGGCGATCCTCGGTACCTCGTCGTCGACGTAAGCAGCGAGATCGAAGGTGTTGATATACCCGTGCTTGCGGGCGTCGGCGTCGCCGTTCAGTCCCTGCAGCAGCACCCAGGTGAACAGCCCGTGGCCGTCCTGTCCTTCGAGTGCTTCCTCGTCGCTGGTCGAGGCCGACAGTACCGTGCTGCCGACGGCGCCGGACAGCACCTTGACGGCCGCGAGCTGCTCGAGCATCGCATCCCCCATGGCCCCGGCGTGACAGGTGTCGAGCAGCAGCAGCTTGCGCGTCGCGGGAATGCTCGCGATCAGCCGCCGCAGCTCGACATCGCTCACGGCATCGCGCCGGATCGCCTCGATGGTGACCGTGCTGACATTGGAAGAAATCAGGAAATACTCGCGATCGGCCAGATCGGGGCCGTAGACGGTGCCGTGGCTCGCGACGTAGAACACGAACACGTCGGCCGGATCGATGCTGCGATAGTGCGCGAAGGCGCTCTCCAGCGCGCTGCGGCTGGTCGCCTTCGGGGTGGTGAGCTGCTCGATGTTCACCTTGTCGAACAGCGGGGCGGCTTTTTTCTGCAGCAGCTGCGCCACTGCCGTCGCGTCCGCCACCGAGTAGCGCAGATCCAGGCTCGTGTTCTCGAAGTCCTGGATGCCGACAATGAGCGCATACAGCTGCGGTTTGTGCGTCGGCGTATAGCGGGCGAGTATCGTGGCGTGCGCGGGGTTGGAGTGTACCGAGCCCTCCGTGTTGAAGGCGATCACCTGCAGCTCGTTGGTGCCCGGCACCAGCCGCAGATGCAGCGTGCGGCTCGGCACGCCGGCGGCGGCGACGACTTCCAGCGCCCGTCCCTCGGTCGCCGCTACCGCGCTGCCGTTGAGGAAGGTGCGCACTTCGCCGATGCCGCCGCCGCGGTCGGCGATGCGCACGTGCACGTCGAGCGCGGCGGTGTCGGTCTCGGCGGGGGCGTCGAGCAGGGCGACATCGGGGGCGGGCTTCACCGCGGCGAGTGTCGGCAGGGTATCGGGCAGCTTCTCGCCGCTCAGCGCATGCCGCACGATATCCGGGCGATAGAATTTCTCGCGGTAGGCGCTGATGCCCGACACCTCGTCGCCGACGCGCACATTCAGGTATTCCTCCGCGCCATCCCCCTGGAAGTCGTAATACCCCTGCGGAGTGATCTGCAGGAAGCTGCCGTCGTCGAAGGCGATGAGGCGCAGTCGTTCGGCACCGCTCGCGGCGTCCCACAGCCTGATGGTCGAATCCGAGCCGGCCGAGGCCAGCAGCCGTCCATCGGGCGAGAAGGCCACCGCTTCCACCAGGTCCGTGTGACCGCGCAGCGTGCGCTGCTCGTGGCCGCTCGACACCTCCCACAGCTTGATGGCCGCGCTCTCATCGCTCGAGGCGAGCACCGCGCCGCCCGCACCGAAGGCGACCGAGGTCACCGGCGCGGCATGCCCCTGCAGCGTGCGCAGCTCCCGCCCGGCGGCGACGTCCCACAGCCGTACCGTGTGGTCGCCGCTGCCGGAGGCGAGCATGCGGCCGTCGGGAGCGAAGGCGAGGGCATCGACCCAGCTCGAATGCCCGGCGAGCGTGCGCAGCTCGCGGCCCGTGGCCGGGTTCCACAGCTTGATCGAGCCGTGCTCATCTGCCGATGCGAGCGTCAGTCCGTCGGGCGAGAAGGCGACCGCCTCGACCGTTGCGGCATGCCCGGCGAGGGTGCGCACTTCGCTGCCGTCGGTGACGTTCCAGAGCCTGAGCATGTTGTTGGCACTGCCGGCGGCGAGCAGCCGCCCGTCCGGGGAGATCGCCACCGAGGCGCTGCCGCCCACCGGGACGCCGTCGTGCAGCGTGTGCAGCGGCCGGCCGGTAACGATGTCCCAGAGCCTGATCGTCTGGTCGCCGCCGCGCGAAGCCACGGTGTGGTTGTCGGGGGTGAAGATCGCCGCTCCGACCCAGCTGTCGTGTGCCTGGATGGTTCGCAGCTCGCGGCCGTCCGCGACCAGCCACAGGCGCACCGTGTGGTCGCCGCCGCCCGAGACCAGCATCTTGCCGTTATGCGAGAAGGCCACCGATTTGACGTAATCGGCGTGCCCGACCAGGGTATGCAGCGGCTGGCCGCTCGCGAGGTCCCACAGCTTGACCGCGTGGTCGGCGCCACCCGAGGCGAGCGTGCGCCCGTCGGGCGCTATCGCTACCGCTTCCACCCAGCGAGGGTCGCCCTCGAGCACGTGCAGCGCGCGGCCGCTGGCGGCGTCCCAGATCCGGATGCTGTGATCGTAGCCGCCGGAGGCGAGCGTGCGGCCGTCGGCGGCGCACGCGACCGACCACACTTCACTCGAATGTCCGCTGAAGGTGCGCAGCTCGCGGCCCGAGGCCGCATCCCACAGGCGCACCGAATGGTCCCAGGAGGACGAGGCGAGCGTCGCGCTGCTGCCGCAGAAGCTCAACGCGCTCAGCCGATCGGTGTGGCCGGTGAGCGTGCGCAGCTCGCCGCCAGTGGCCGGGTCCCAGAGCTTGATCGTCTTGTCGACGCTGCCGGAGGCGAGCGTGCGGCCGTCCGCCGCGAAGGCCACCGTCGTCACGGCGTCGTGGTGCGCGTTCAGGGTGCGCAGCGGGCTGCCGCTGGCCGGGTCCCAGAGCCTGACGCTGTGATCGGCGCTGCCCGAAGCGAGCATCTGGCCGTTGGAGGAGAAAGCCAGCGAATTCACCGGTCCGGAGTGACCCTTGAGGGTGTGCAGGACGCGGCCCGAGCTCACTGCCCACAACACGACCGTGCCGGCACGATTGCCGGTGGCGACGAGCGCACCGTCGGCAGAGAACGCGACGGTGTTTATGCCGCTCGCGTCGAGCTTCAGCGCCCGCAGCTCGCGCTGCGTGCCGAGGTCCCAGAGCTTGGTGGCGCCGTCCTCCCCGCCCGAGGCGAGCGTGCGGCCGTTCGGCGCGAAGGCCACCGCGTGGACGACGTTCGAATGACCGAGCTGCGCAAAGACTTCCGGCCGCTCCGCGGCCGCCGCGCTCAGCGTGCAGCCGAGCCCGGCGCCCAGCATGTACAGCATGAGCGGCCAGCGTTGCGCGCGGCAGCGATCACCCCTGCGAAGACCCCATGAATTCACGAGGCGAGACCTTATTTTTGTCCCGCATCATAGCCCATAAACGCGCCCTTAGTGACCTGTCGGCAGGCGCGCTTCGCCATAATCTGCCGGCCGCGGCGGCCAGCGGCATTCCTCGCGAAATCAGCCTATCAGCGGGCGAGCTCGCGCGGCGACAGCATCGTGGCCACGCGGTGCGCGCGCACCGTGCGTGTACGTTGCGCCGCGGGCAGGCAGCGCTCGGTCAGGCGGCAGTCATGGGCGATGCGGCAGGCGCGCTTGCCGGCCTGGTTCCTGGTGCACGGTTTTGCCCGGCCATGCCGCATGCTGTCTCCTCGCCGCCGCGATTTTTACCGGTAAAATACCGGTAAAAAGACCGAGGGTTATTGTGAGCGCTTCGTTCCCCACAGGTCAAACCTGCATGACAGCGTGAGGCTCGCGGTAGAGCTTGCGGAGGCGCCGCGGAACGCTCCAGCGGCACTCGCGGCTGCACCGTGGACTACACTGCGCTCGCGCGTTTCGTGTGGGGAGGTCGCGATGTGCGGCGTACGGATAACTAAATGCATGCCGCGGCTGATGCTCACGGCCGTGTTGGCCGCGGGCGCCGCGTCGAGCGCGGCGGCCGAGGATGCCGCCATGAGCACGGATGATCTGCAGCAGTTGTGCTCGGGCACCGACCACGTCAGCGCCAACGCCTGCCGCATCTACATCCTCGGAGTAACCCAGGGCGTGCACGTTGGGCTCGATCTGGCCCGGAACGCGAGTCACGCGCGCCCGTGCGTGCCGGCGGGCATGTCGGCCGAAGCGCTGGAGAAGCTCATAAAGAAGCAGCTGGCCGAGCGGCTCGCCGCGGTTCCCGCCGATCGCGACCTCGATGCCTCACGGTTCATCGCCACCGTGCTCGCCAGGAGTTTTCCCTGTCCGCGCTCGCCGGGGTGAGCGGTGGCTGCGTCGGGGTGCTCTCAGGGGTCGGCGGCGTGGGGCCGGGCGCGCAGCGCCGCGAGCAGCCCGCAGGCCGCGGCGCAAGCGAGCCACGCGCCGGGGACGGCGCGGTTGCCGGTGATGTGGATCAGCCAGGTGCTGATGGCCGGGGTGAAGCCGCCGAACACCGCAGTCGCGAGGCTGTAGGCGAGTGCGAAGCCTGCCGTACGCACCTGCGCCGGCATCATTTCCGTCAGGAACACCACCATCGCGCCGTTGTAGCTGGCGTACAGAAACGACAGCCACAGCGCCGTGGCCAGCAGTCGGGAAAATGACGGCGCCGCCGCCAGCCAGGCGATCGCAGGGTAGGCGGTGAGCATCATGAGCAGCGCACACGCGAGCAGCAGCGGCCGGCGGCCGATGCGATCGGACAGCGCGCCCATGACCGGCAGCCAGAAGAGATTGGACGCCCCCACCCACAGCGTCACCCACAGGCTGTCGCCGCTGGCAAGATGCAGTACGCGGCTGCCGAAGGTGGGCGTGTAAGCGGTGATCATGTAGAAGGACACCGTGGTCATCGTCACGAGCAGCGTGCCGGTGAGCACGATGCGCCAGTTGGCCCTGAGCGAGCGCAGGACTTCTGCGGTTCCCGGGCGCAGGCTGCGGGCACGAAACACCGCAGTCTCCGGGAGCGAGCGGCGCAGAACGAACAGCAGCGGCACGATCAGGCAGCCGAGCAGCAGCGGAATGCGCCAGCCCCACGCCTGCATCTGCGCCGGCGAGAGACGCCCGCCGAGCACCACGCCCGCCAGCGCTGCGCACATCACCGCGAGCTGTTGGCTGGCGGACTGCCAGCTCACATAGAAGCCCTTGTGGCCGGGGGTCGCGATCTCGGCGAGGTACACCGAAACGCCGCCGAGCTCCATGCCGGCCGAGAACCCCTGTAGCAGGCGGCCCAGCAGCACCAGTAACGGCGCGAGCGGTCCGATGACAGCGTAGCCCGGCGTGCAGGCGATGGAGAAGATCCCGACCGCCATGAGCGTCAGTGTCAGCAGCAATCCGGCACGTCGCCCGTGACGGTCGGCGTAGGCGCCGAGCACGATGGCGCCGAGCGGTCGCATCAGGAATCCCGCACCGAAGGTCGTGAGGGCGAGCATCAGCCGCACGAAGTCGCTGCCGCCCGGAAAAAACGCATCACCGATCGCCCCGGCGTAGTAGCCGAAGACCATGAAGTCGTACATCTCGAGGAAATTGCCGCTCGCGACGCGCAGCACGCCGGCGAGTCGGGAGGTGTGCCTGGTGGTGCCGCGCGGGCCGGCGGCGGCCTGGGCGGGATCGGCACTTGGACGCATCGCGGCGCCATCATAAAGCGACTGCAGCGGGTGCACACGGCGCCGGCGGCTCCCCTTGACGCGCCGGCCCTCAACCGACAACGTGCGGCACAGCGGAACACCGCGCTCTAGCAAGGTGCAGCACGTGGCGCGCAGGAACAACTGGGCGGCGGGGATCATGGCGGTGCTGGCGCTGGCGGGCTCCCCGGCGCTGCCGGCGGCGGTGGTGGTTTCCTCCAAGCTCTCGAGCGAGTCGGCGATGCTCGGGGAGATGATCCGGCTGCTGCTGAATGCGGCCGGCATCGCCACCGTCGATCGCACGCGCATCGGCGCCACCCCGGTGGTGCGCAAGGCGCTGCTGTCCGGGGAGATCGACCTGTACGTCGAATACACCGGCAACGCGGGACTGTTCTTCAACGATGCGGCGGATCCGGCCTGGAAGGACCTGCAGCGCGGCTACCAGCTCGGCGCGCGGCTCGATTACGCCGCGAACCACATCGTGTGGCTGACGCCGGCGCCGGCGAGCAATGCCTGGGCGCTGGCGGTGCGCCGCGATGTCGCGATCGCGAACCACCTGAAGACCATGAGCGACTTCGGCCGCTGGGTGGCGGGCGGCGGCAAGGTGGTGCTCGCCTGCTCGGCGGAGTTCGCCAACGCCGGCACGCTGCGCTCGCTGGAGAAGACCTACCGCTTCAGCATGCGCTCCGAGCAGCTGATCGTGCTGGCAGGCGGTGAGACCGCTGCGACCATCGGCGCGGCGGCCGCCGGCACCAACGGCGTCAACACCGCCATGGTGTATGGCACCGACGGCGGCATTGCCGCCGCCAACCTCGTGGTCCTCGAGGACGACCGCCACGACCAGCCGGTGTACGCCCCGGTGCCGCTGATCCGCGAGGCGGCGCTGCGCGGCAACCCGCAGATTGCCGCCATCGTCCGGCCGCTCATGGAGAGCTTCGATCGCGCGACGCTGCAGCAGCTGAACGCGCGCGTGCAGATCAACGGCGAATCCGACGAGGCGGTCGCCGCCGACTACCTGCGGGCGAAGGGCTTACTGAAGCCATGACGCCGGCACGGGGGAGGCTCGACCCGCTCGGCGTGCTGCTGACCGCCGCCGGCGCGGCCGCGCTCGCTTTTCTGCCGTTCGTGCTCTTCAAGGCGAACCGCATCCTGCCCGGCGACCCCCGCGGGCTGCTGCAGGCCCTGCCCGCCGGGACGGTCCTGGGACTGCAGGCACTGCTGCTGCTGGTAGCGGCCGTAGCGGTGTTCGTGCCGCGCGCCACGCCGCGTCTGCTCGCAGCGCTCGCCGGGGTCGCGGCGCTCTCGCTCGCTCTGGCGGCTGCGGCCGATGCGCTCACCCCCGGCGGCAACAAGGTGGTACGGGTGGCCGCGGGGCCGGCCTTCTGGGTGCCGCTCGTGTGTCTCGGGCTGATCGCCACCGATGCCATCACGCGGCTGCGGCCGGGACCGGCGACGCGCGTGCTGCTGCTGGCGCTGTTCTTCGCCGCCGCCGGCGCCGCGCTCGCGCACGGCACGTTCGACAATCTCTCCGTGATGCGCGAGTACGCGGTGAATGCGGATCGCTTCGCGCGCGAGGTGCGCCAGCATGTGTGGCTGGCGCTCGGCTCGCTGGTCGGCGCGGTGGTGGTGGCGCTGCCGCTCGGCATTACCTGTCACCGCTTTCCACGCCTGCGTCCCGGCACCCTCGGGACGCTCAATCTCATCCAGACCATCCCGGCGATCGCGCTGTTCGGCATCCTGATGGCCCCGCTCGGGGCGCTGGCGGACGCGCTGCCCTGGGTCGCGCGCCTCGGGATCCGCGGTATCGGCGCGGCACCGGCGGTGGTGGCGTTGTTCCTTTACTCGCTGCTGCCGATCGTAGCGAACACGGTGGTCGGCCTGAAGCGCGTGTCACCGAGCGCCGTGGAGGCCGCACACGGCATGGGTATGACGAGCTGGCAGGTCCTCGGGAGCATCGAGCTGCTGCTGGCGCTGCCGGTGATCCTCACCGGCATCCGCGTGGTGCTGGTGCAGAACATCGGCATGGTCACGGTCGCGGCGCTGATCGGCGGCGGTGGGCTCGGCACGTTCGTCTTCCAGGGGATCGGCCAGACCGCGATCGACCTGGTGCTGCTCGGGTCGATCCCGATCGTGGCGCTGGCTTTCTCCGCGGCGGTGCTGCTCGATGCGCTGATCGAAGTGATGGATCGCGCCCGCGCATGATCACGCTCGAGGAGCTGAGCAAGCAGTACGGCAACACCACGGTGGTGGACCGCGTGTCACTCACCGTGGAGCGCAATTCCATCATGGTGATCGTCGGCACCTCCGGCTCGGGCAAGTCGACGCTGCTGCGCATGATCAACCGCCTGGTAGAGCCGAGCGGCGGGCGCGTGCTGCTCGATGGCGCCGACACGCGCGCGGAAGCGGCGCACCTGCTGCGCCGGCGCATCGGCTATGCCATCCAGGGACACGGGCTGTTTCCACACCGCACGGTCGCCGAGAACATCGCCACGGTGCCGCGGCTGCTGAAGTGGGACGAGCGACGCATCCATGCGCGCGTCGAGGAGCTGCTCAGGGAGTTCCAGCTCGATCCGCAGGCCTATGCGGCCGCCTATCCGCATCAGCTCTCCGGCGGCCAGCAGCAGCGCGTCGGGGTCGCGCGCGCGCTCGCCGCCGAGCCCGGGGTGTTGTTGATGGACGAGCCGTTCGGCGCGCTCGATCCGATCATCCGTGACAAGGCGCAGGAGGATCTGCTCGCCATTCAGCGTCGCTTCGGCACCACCATCGTGCTCGTGACGCACGACATGGACGAGGCGTTTCGCCTCGGCGACCAGGTCGCGGTCATGAGCGAGGGGCGCCTGCTGCAATGTGACCGTCCGGCGGTGCTGCTGACCCGCCCGGCCGATCCGTTCGTTGCGCGGCTGACCGGTCTCGCCGACCGGGCGCTCCGGCTGCTGTCGCTCACCACCGCGGGGGAGGCGGCCTTGCCCGGAAGCTGCGAGGGACCGGCGGTGCCCGCTTCCGCCTCGCTGCGCGAGGCACTGTCGGAGCTGCTGTGGCGCGGAGCCGCTTCGGTGGCGGTCACGGGCGCGGATGGCGCGCCGTGCGGGCACCTGACGCTCGCCGCCATAATCGCGCGCGGGCGGCCGTGAGGCTCACTTTCACGACGCTGCTGCGCGTGGCGGCGGTCGTGCTGCTGCTGGCTTTCCTGTTCTTTCCGCGGGCGTTCGCACCGCTGTTCGCGCCGCTGACCCAGTACGGTGCGCCGCCGATCTACGACCAGGGGAATCTGCTGCAGCTGGCCCTCGCACAGCTCGCCACCGTGTGCTGCGCGGCGGCGGCCAGCACGCTGGTCGCCGTAGGCCTCGGCGTGCTCGTCACCCGACCCGCCGGCGCGCAGTTCCTGCCCCTGTCGCGCACGCTCGTGAATATCGGCCAGACCTTTCCGCCGGTGGCGGTGCTGGCGGTCACCGTGCCGCTGGTGGGCTTCGGCGAGAAGCCGACCCTGATCGCGCTGTTCGCCTACGGGCTGCTGCCGATCTTCGAGAACACCCTCACGGGGCTGCGCAGCTGCCCGCCGGGAGTGCTCGAGGCGGCGCACGGCATGGGAATGAGCGCCCGGCAGCGCCTGCTGCAGGTCGAGCTGCCTCTGGCGATGCCGTTGATTCTCGAGGGAATCCGCCTGTCGCTCGTGATCAATGTCGGCACGGCGACCATCGGCTCGACGGTGGCCGCCAAGGGACTCGGGGAGGTCATCATCGCCGGACTCCTCTCCAACAACACCGCCTTCATCCTGCAGGGCGGGCTGGTTACCGGGCTCATGGCCATTCTCCTGTACGACCTGCTCGCCGCGGTCGAGCGGCGCGTGTGCCGCACGGCGCATCTCGAGTGAGACCGGCTTCCCGGATGGCGCCCCTGGCGCGAGCGGTGGCGTCGCATTTGTGTATAGAATCCGGGTACCTTTCCGTCGCCCGAGGGTGACCGCCTGGCGGTTGCGCGCGCCGCGGAAGAGGGGGCCTTTTGCGGAAAATGTCGCCATACGAGATTGCCGCCACCGCACCCGAACGCGACGCCGCGGTCGCAGTCCTGATACGCCCGCGGGTGGCGGTGGAGATGCCGACGCTGCTGCTCATCGCGGCGACCTACGCCGGCTGGCTCGCGAGCACGTTCGCCTATGGACGCTTGCCGCTGCTGCTGACCGCGCCGCTCACCGCGGTACTCATCACGCTGCACAGCTCGCTGCAGCATGAGATCGTCCACGGACATCCGACCCGCTGGCGCGGCGTTAACCGCCTGCTCGCCATCGTGCCGCTGTCGTTATGGCTGCCCTACGAGCGCTATCGGCAGAGCCACCAGCAGCACCACATCGACCCGCGCCTCACCGATCCGCTCGATGACCCCGAGTCCTACTACTGGACACCCGAGGACCTGGCGCACCTGAGCGGCTTCACGCGCGGCATGCTGCAGATTCAGCAGACGCTCGCCGGCCGGGTCGTGGTCGGCTCCTTCTGGCGCATCGGCATGTTCCTGCGCGGGGAAGCGCGCGCGCTGCTGCGCAACGAGCCGGGCGTGCGCAGGGTGTGGCTCGAGCACCTGCTGTGGTGCGCGCCGGTGATCGGGTGGGTGACGCTGGTGTGCGGCATGCCGCTATGGCTCTACTTCGTTGCCATGGTGATTCCCGGCCACGGCCTCATGCTGATCCGCGCGTTCGCCGAGCACCGCGCCCGGCCTGGGGTGCGCGAGCGCATCGCGCTCGTCGAGGGCTCCTGGGTCCTGGGTCCGCTGTTTCTCTTCAACAACCTGCATGCGCTGCACCACGAGGTGCCGACGCTCCCCTGGTACGAGTACCCCGCGCGCTACCGGGCGCATCGCGAGCGCCTGATCGCCGAGAACGGTGGCCTGGTCTATGCCAGCTACTTCGAGGTGGCACGGCGCTATCTGTTCCGCCGCCACGACGTGCTACCGCATCCTGCCGGGCGCGTGCCGCCGGCGCCCGAGCGCGAGCTGCCGCGCGCGGCCTGAGCACCTCAGGCCGGCTGCGCGTAGCCGGCCGCCTTGGCGGCGCGGTCCCATTCGCGCAGCAGCGCGAATGTGCCGTCGTGCACCTCCGCAAAGCCTTCGAGCAGCAACGGCTCGGCGAGCGGGGCGAACCATGGCGCTGCCGCCGCGGCGAGGAAAGCGGCGCGCAGCCGTGCCACCAGCTCTGCCGGCGCCGTGGCCGAGGCGACCAGGGCCGGCATCGGCGCAAGCGCGGTGGAGCTGAGCACGCGCACGCCCGCGGTGAGCTCGGGGGCATGCCGGGCGATGAGCAGGTGCCAGTAAGCGTCCAGCGGCCCGACGTCGATGCGTCCCTCGCGCACCGCATCGAGCACGTTGCGCGCGGTGACGAGGTGGCCGCTCATCTCGCGGTAGAGCGCCGGACGCTGCGGCGTGCGGTAACGCAGCAGGTGATGCCGCAGCGCGTTGAAACCCGAGTGCGAGTGCTCCACCGTCCATCCGGCCCGCGCGCCGAAGGTGTCCTCGAGCGTGCGGTAGGGCGCATCGGCACGCACGATGAGATCGGTGCGGTACACCGCCCGGCCGGCGGCCCAGGCGCTCGCCGGTATGGGCGCAGCGATCGGCGTGACCGCCGCCAGGTTGAGCGCTACCGGAAAGCCGCACATGAATACCGCACCGAGATCCTCGCGCGTCCACAGCTCCTCGAGGGGCTGCGGCGCAGGGTAGGGCAGGTAGGTGAGCTCCACGCCCGCCGCGCGCGTGATGTGCCCGAGCAGCTCGCGCCACAGTGATTCCACCGCCGGCGTCACCGCGTACATGCGGGCGTTCATGATGCGCGCGCTCATGCGGTCCTAGGTCGCAGT
Source organism: Steroidobacteraceae bacterium (assembly GCA_035481975.1). Classification (GTDB taxonomy): domain Bacteria; phylum Pseudomonadota; class Gammaproteobacteria; order Steroidobacterales; family Steroidobacteraceae; genus 13-2-20CM-66-19. The sequence continues at coordinate 80,589 of DATHRC010000022.1, read as the reverse complement.
GCCGATTTCCCCCGTGCGGCGGGCGACGTAGGCCTCGATCTCCTCCTTTACCGCCGCATCCAGCGGTGGGGCGACGTACTCGGCGAGCAGCTTCTTCCAGATCGCCGTAGCGCGCGCGGTGGCGTTGCGCGCACCGGCGTCGCTCCAGTTCTCGAAGTTCGACCAGTCGGAGAGCAGCGGCCGATAGAACGCGGACTCGTAGCGCGCCAGCGTGTGGGGGGAGCCGAAGAAATGTCCGCCGGCGGCGATGTCCTTGATCGCCTGCACCGCCAGGTCGTCGTCGCTGAAGCTCACCGGTTTGAGGATCTCCGCCCAGTTCCGCAACAGCTCCGCATCGACCACGATCTTCTCGAACGAGGCCGACAGGCCGCCCTCCAGCCAACCGGCTGCGTGGTTGATCAGGTGGCTGTGGCTCAGGACCGCCGCCTGCAATGAGAAGGCGGTCTCGTAGGTGGACTGGGCGTCCACCATCGGTGAGGCGTTCACCGCGCTGGTGCGCACCGGCAGCTTCAGTCGCCGCCCGATCTGTGCGCCGGCGAACACCGCGTGCACGTACTCGGGCGTACCGAAGGCGGGCGAGCCGGTGCGCATGTCGACGTTCGAGGTAAATCCGCCCATGACACACGGTGTCCCGGGGCGGATCAGCTGGCACAGCGCCACCACGCCGAGCGCTTCGGCGGTCTGCTGCACCAGCGCGCCGGCGAGGGTCACCGGCGCCATGGCCCCCATGAGCGTAAAGGGGGTGATGACCACGCACTGTCCGTGGCCGGCCATGACCATGATGTTGTCGAGGATCTCCTCGTCCACGCGGCGCGGGGAATTGACGTTGGTGACCGTCATCAGAGTCGGGCGCGCTGCCAGATCCTCGAGCGTGCAGCCGTGCTCGATCGCGGACATGGCGAGCGCATCCTGCGCCTGCACCCCGCCGATGCCGCGCGCCGCCCAAACGGTATCGGCGCACTCGATGTGCGCCTGGTAGGTGAGCAGGTGGCGGGTCGCGACCGGCACGTCCACCGGCTCAACCACGATGCCGCCCTGCCAGTGCAGCACGCCGAGCGCCTGGGTGAGCTTGAGGATATTGCGGAACGCGGCGATGTCGCCGTAGCGCCGTCCGCCCTCCTCGTCGCGGATGTTGGGAGCGCCGGTCACCGGACCGAAGTTGACGACGTTGTCGCCGACGTGCAGGTGGCGCGCCGCGTTACGCGCGTGCAGCACGAAGCGCTCGGGCGCGTGCGCGAGCTGCGCCTCGATCAGCTCGCGCCCCAGCCGCACCAGTTGCGTGGCGTCGTCCACCAGCGCGCCGGCGCGGCGATACACCTCGCGCGCCGCGGCGCTGCGGATCTCCAGGCCCGCCTCCTCGAGCACCTGGAAGGCGGCCAGCAGGATGCGTTCGACCTGCTCGGCCGACAGGATCTCGAGCGGCGGCCAGGGATTGGCGAGCCGCGGCAGCGCGGCGAGCGACGGACCGGCGGAGCGCGGCGCACGCGTTCGGCCGCGGCGGCGGGCGGGTGCAGGAGCTTCGGTCATGGCGGCTTCAGTCTACTCCGTGGCCGCGCTCAGCCGCCGCCGCCGGCCGAGGGCGGCTCGTGCTCGCGGTGGTAGCGATGGATGGCCCACAGGTAGCTCTCCATCAGCGAGTCCTTGCCGAGGTCCGCCAGCACCTCGTTGCGGCGCCGCGCGGAGCTGGTGTGCGCCAGCAGCGCCCGGGCGCGCGAGAAATGAGTGAGCTGGTTGCGGTACTGCCACAGCAGCTCGCGCGTGGCCATTTTGTCCTGGTGCAGCTCCCACACCCCGAGCAGCACCGCCAGCATGCCCATGGAGAAGGTGAGCACGTTTCGCAGCGGCACGCCCAGGCCCATGCTGATGTGATGCAGGCTGTCGCCGAAGGCGAACAGTACCGAGATCACCAGCAGTATCCCGATGAACAGCGTCTGCCGCAGTCGCTTGACGCGCCGGCTGCTGCGCTCGAGACGCGCGACCTTGCGGGTGAAGTAGCGGTGCTGGTTCTCGATCCACGCCTGCTCCACGCAGCGCGCGTCGTGCGCCTGCAGGTCGCGAAAGGCGCCGGCGTCGACCTCCGGCGGCTCGATGCCCTTCAACACGAAGGTGATCCAGCCGAAGCCGCGGAAGCGGTCGATTCCGGAAAGCGCCAGTACCTCGGAGGCATCGACCTGCTGATCGGCGCCGGCGAGCCGCAGGTAGAAGCGCGCCCGCAGCGTCTCCGCCAGGGCACGGTAGGTGAGATGCTTGCCGAACCAGCGCTTGCCCTGCAGCACGTAGTACACCGACAGACTGGTGAGCAGCAGCAGCAGGTACGCGATCAACACGATGCGCGACTCGGTGAGCTTCTCGTAGATCAGGTAAGCGAGGCCCATGGTGAAGGCCATGACGCCGAACAGGTCGAACAGGCGGTCGGAGCGGCGCTGGAAGTACACCGCCAGTGTGTCGGCCTTGCTGTACTGTGCATCGATATCGTCCAGCATGCGCCGGTCGCTCGGCGCCACCGGGGCGGGCAGATCGCTCATCAGCGAGTTGCCCGCGGTGAGGCGGCCGCTGCCGGCGAGCTGCGTGAACTCGAGGTTGTAGCTGTTGAGCTCCGCGAGCTGGCGCTGCAGGTGCAGTGGGAAGCTGTGCTGTACGTGCAGCACGCTGTCGCCGCCACCGAAGAGAAAGCAGGGTGCCTGGTCGCCGCCGCCTTCGGCCGCACCGGCGCGCGCCGCCGGCGTCCAGTAGACGATGCGCTCGGCTTCCCTTTCCTCCTGCACCGCGACGAACTGCAGCTGCTCGACCTGCGGATTCGTCTCGGTGCGCACGCCCAGATAGCGCAGCACGGTGTCCGCGGTGCCACCGGGTGGCAGCGTGGGTTGCCCGTCCCACAGCGCCAGCAGCAAACTGGTGCGACGTACCAAAGTGTGGGTGAGATGGGCGTACATGGCTTCGCGCTGCGCGGCGGAAGGCGCGGGCGCCGCCGGCGTCGCCGACAGTCCGTGCAGCTCGACGCAGCGCACCTGCGGATGCTGCAGCAGCTGCTGCAGGCAGCCGAACGTCTGCGGATCGAAATCGGCCGCGTAGTGCGCCAGCGGCATCGGCAGCAGCGCCTCGACGCCGACGCCGAGCGCCAGGGCGGTCTCGGCGACCAGCAGGTCCGCGCCCGCGGCCATGCCGACCAGCAGGCGCAGCTGTGTGTCGGGCAGGTGTGCCTTGAGCTGACGCACGAAATCGGTGACCGCCTCGCGCAGGCGCGGCAGCTGCGCCGCCTCGAGGTCGCGATGTCCTGACACCCCCACCATGAAAGGCGAATTGGCAAACGTTGCAGTGCTGTTGGAGATCACGTATCCCACCGGGGCGAGGGCCCGGCGGCATTGTGCGGGGGCGTAGCCGCGGCCACAATGCCCGTGAAGCGCGGCGCGAGCCGGTTGCAGCCAGCGGTCGCGATCCACTACTTTGGCACGCGTGAGGGACGGCATGAGCCTGCTGCTTCGGATCAATCTCGCGCTGCTGGCGGTGTTCGCGCTGGGTGCCATCGTGACCGGGCTGGTATGTCGCGCACAGCTGCAAGGTAACGCCGAGCACGAGATCCGCGCGGAAGCACAGCTCATGATGGACAGCGCGCTCGCGGTGCGCGACTACACGGCGAGCGAGGTTGCGCCGCTGCTGCAGACGCAGATGCAGTCGCGCTTCCTGCCGCAGAGCGTACCGTTCTACGCGGCCACCGAGCATTTCCTGCATCTGCACGCCGAGCGCCCCGATTACTCCTACCAGGAGGCGACGCTCAATCCGACCAACCTGCGCGACCGCGCGACCGACTGGCAGGCCGACCTCATCCAGCGATTCAGACAGGACCCGGGCGCTCGCGAGCTGAGCGGCGAGCGCGATACTCCTATGGGCCGCACGCTGTACCTCGCCCAACCGATCCGCGCGAGCGCCGAATGCCTCTCCTGTCACGGCCTGGCGGCGAATGCGCCCGCGAGCGTCATTGCCCGCTACGGCAGCAGCAACGGCTTCGGCTGGCAGCAAGGGGATGTGGTCGGAGCGCAGGTGGTGTCGGTACCGATTGCCAGCGCCGCGGCGCGCGCCAGCAGCGCCTTTCGTGCCTTTCTCATCTCGCTGCTGGCGGTGTTCGCGGCCTTGCTGCTGGTGGTGAACGCGGTGCTCTACCTGCTGGTGGTGCGGCCGGTGCGCGCCATGGCGCAGATCGCCGAGCGGCTGAGCGTCGGGGACGCCAGCGCCCCGGAATTTCCCGCCAGCGGTGGCGCGGAGATCGCCGCGCTCGGGCGCGCATTCAATCGCATGCGCACCAGCCTGGACAAGGCCATGAAGCTGCTGGGGAGCTGAAGCGCCCATGGGCCAGCCGGTGTTCGTGAGCTATTCGCAACCCGATCGCGAGACGGCGCTCGCGCTGGTCGCGTTCGTCGAGGCGCAGGGCATCCGCTGCTGGGTGGCTCCGCGCGACGTGGCGCCCGCGGCCGACTGGGCGGCGGAGATCATCGCGGCCATCGCCGCTGCGCGCGTCATGGTGCTGGTGTTCTCGGCGAGCGCGAATGCCTCACCGCAGGTGCGCCGCGAGGTCGAGCGGGCCGTGCACCGCGAGGTGGCGGTGCTGCCCTTTCGCGTGGAGGACGTCGAGCCCTCGCACAGCCTCGAGTATTTCCTGAGCAGCCAGCACTGGCTGGATGCATTTCCACCGCCACTGGCGCCGCACTACGCACGCCTGTGCGCTTATCTGCACACGCTGCTCGGCGGGGACAAGCCGCCGACGGCGGGCGCCGGCGCGATGCGCGCCGCCGGCGAGCGCGCCGCGAGCGCGAGCGGCAAAACTGTCTTCGCTGCGGCGACGCTGCAGCGCCTCGAATCGGAGCTGGCGATCTACATCGGCCCGTTCGCGCGCCACCTGGTGAGTCGCGCGGCGAGCCGCAACGCCACCCTCGATGCGCTGATTGTGGACTTGAGCTCCGAGATCGAGCCGCAACGGGAGCGGCAGCAGTTCATCAGCGCCTGCCGCCGCGCCTTGCGGGCCTAGCAGCGCCCCGAGCTAGCGGCGCACGGGCTCGTTCAGGTCGCTCTCGGCGAAGCGCCCGTTGGCATCCGAGAATACGATCTCGACGCGCCGGTTCTGCTGCCGGCCGGCCTCGGTGTCGTTGGTCGCGACCGGGAAGTTCTTGCCACGCCCGACCGCGCGCAGGTCGTCCGCCGGCATGCCGCGGGCCATCAGGGCGTGCGCCACGGCATCGGCGCGTCGTTGCGAGAGCTCGTCGTTGTATTCATCCGAGCCGCGACTGTCGGTGAAGCCCTCGATCACGACTTTGGTGTTCGGGTGCTCCTGCAGGTAATGGGCCAGCCGGTCGAGCGCCAGGTCCGCGCCGGGTTTGAGCGTCGCCCGACCGGTGTCGAACAGCACGTCGCCGAGGGTCAGTACCATGCCGCGGTCGGTCGGCTTGGCCTTGAGGTCCTCCAGTTGCCGTTGCGCGTCCGCCAGCTGCGCGGCGCTCGCGTCGGCCTGGCTTCGGGCCGCGCGCGCCTGGCTCTCCGCCATGCGCGCCTGGCTCTGGGCCGCCTCGGCCTGCCGCGCGCGAGCCGCAAGCAGGATCTGGTTGCGCTGCTCCTGCGCGCGCGCCACCTCCTGCTGCGCATGCGCCGCCTGCACACGCGCCTCACCCGCTTCGGCGTGACGCCGGGCGAGATAGGCGAGGTGATCCACTTGCGGTAGCGGCCGATGTTGCTCCAGCGCGGTTTCCGCTTCCTGCAGGCGGCTGCGGGCCGCGTCCAGGTCGCGCGCGGCAACCTGCGGGGCGAGGGGGTCCTGCGACAGGATCGTGATCTGCTCGCGTGCCGCATCGATCTGCGGGTCGCGCTCCGGGGTGCTGGCACAGCCGGCCAGGAGCGCAACGGCAAGCGCAATGCCTGCGATACCTGTGAGCTTTTTCATAAAGAAATCCTCAGGGCGTCTCATGGGGGCCGCATCAGCGGGGCGAGCGGTCGGATTCCGACAGCGGTGGCGGTGGGCTCGTCGGGCCGGACGGCGGCGGCGCCGACGGGTACTGATCCATGCTGCCCGGGGGCAGCCCCGGCGGCGGCGGGACCACCGGGCTACCGGGGGCATCCACCGCCTGCTCGGTTTGGCGCTCGAGGGTGGCGTTGCTCTGGCGCAGCTCGTTCGCCGCCCGCTGCGCCTCGCCGGCTGACGCACGGGCGGCGGCGACGTCCGCATCCACGGCGGCCGATTGCGCCTCGGCGCGCGCGGTGTCGAAGTGGCCCTGAGCGTTCGCCGCTTCTGCCTGGCTCAATTCATCGTGCGCGCGCTGCAGGTCCGCCGCGGCATAGCGCTGCGCCTGGGCCTTGTCGGCCTGATCCACCAGCGTGCGCGCGCGCGTCAGCTCTTCGCTCGGCTGCGGGCCCTGACTGGCACAGCCGCAGGCCGCGGCGCAGGTAACACCCAGGGCGTAAAGCAGTGGCAGTCGTGGCATGTTCTTCCCCTTTCGAATGAGCTCGAAACGACAGCCAGAACCATAACGCGCGCCGCGCTGAAGCCTATGTCGGTGCGGGCCGGTTTTCACGTCTCGCTCGGCGCAGCCTGTCCGTAGGAGTCGTCCGACTGCCCCGCTTAAGCGCTATGCTGGCGCTCAGCGATGAACACCCCCACCGCAGGCGCCGCCTCGCGCGTGCCGCCGGCAAGCGGCCCCGGCTTGCAGCTGACGCCGGCGCAAATCGAGGCTTTCCATGCCGATGGCGCACTGCTGCTGCGACAGCTGCTGCGGCCCGAAGAGGTGGAACTGCTGCGCGCGGGTATCGAGGAGAATCTGGCGCACCCCAGCGCGCGCGCCAAGGTGGCGAGCGCTGCCGATGATCCGGGGTTTTTTTTCGAGGATTTCTGCTGCTGGCAGGAGAACGAGCGTTACCGGCGCTTCATTTTCGATTCGGCGCTCGGTGAGATGGGCGCCCGGCTGATGCGCAGCGCCAGCGCGCGGCTGTATCACGATCACATGCTGACCAAGGAGCCCGGCACGCGCGCGCGCACGCCGTGGCACCAGGATCAGCCCTACTACAACGTGAGCGGACGGCAAAACTGCAGTTTCTGGATTCCGGTCGACCCGGTCGATCGCGCCACCACGCTCGAGTTCGTTGCCGGCTCGCACCTCGGGCCGTGGCTGATGCCGCGCTCTTTCATGGATCGCGAAGCAAAATGGTTCCCGCCCGGGAGCCTCACCGAGTTGCCGGACATCGACGCCGAGCGTGACCGCTGGCGGATTCTCGGCTGGCCGCTCGCGCCCGGGGATGCCGTGTGCTTTCACATGCTGACGCTGCACAGCGCCGCCGGGGTTGCGGGCGGCGGACGCCGGCGGGTGTTTTCCGTGCGGCTGCTCGGCGACGACATGCGTCACGCGCCGCGCCGCTGGCGGACCTCGCCGGATTTTCCCGGGCTGGCCGAGACGCTGCCGGCGGGAGCACCGCTCGAGCACCCGCTATTCCCGCCGCTGTGGCGGGAAGGGGCGCCTCAGCCCGGGTGCGGCTGAGCGGAGTGCGGCGCCGGGTCGATGACCCGCACCGCCTGTCCGGCCACGAGGCGCTCGGCGCCGCGGATCACCAGGCGATCACCCGGGGCGAGCGCGCCGCGCACCTCCACCGCATCCGCCACACCGGCGCCGGGGGTGACGTCGAGTTCCTCCACCGTGTTGGTGCGGGTGACGCGCAACACGTACGCGCGGTTCTGCCGTATCACCAGCGCATCCCGCGGTACCGTGAAGGCGGTGCGCTCACCGCTGGCCGGCAGACTTACCTCGACCGGCGTGCCCACCAGCCACCGCGGACTGATGAGAGAGACGCGCACCTCGAACTGCCGCGAGCGGTCGTCTCCGACCGGCACCACGGTGCGCACGCGACCGCTCTGCTCGACGCCGTGATCGCGTACCGTCACCACCTGGCCCGGGTGCACGTTGCCCGCCAGTCCGAGGGCGGCGGTGGCGCGTGCCTCGACGTTGCCGGTGTCGACCAGGCGCACCGTCCCGGCCCCGGTCTGCAGGTACTCACCGATCTGGATGAAGCGCTCGCTGACCACGCCCGGGAAGGGCGCGCGGATCACGGCCTGCTCGATCTCGTATTGCGCTTCGCGCCGCTGTGCCTCGGCACGCGCCAGATCGTCGCTCGACATTTCGCGCTGGGCGCGTGCGTCCTCGAGCTGGCTGGCGCTCAGCGCCTGTGTGGCCGCGAGGCGGTTGAAACGCTCGAGCTGGGAGCTGTTGACGTCACGCTGTGCACGTGCCCGGGCCACCTGGGCGCGCAGGTCCTCGAGGCGCAGCCGCGCGACCGTGTCATCGAGCCGGGCGAGCGGCTCGCCCTGACGCACTCGGCTGCCGACTTCGGCGATCCACACCACGCGCCCCGCGATCACGCTGGCGATGCGCGCGTCCGCGCGGCTGACGATCGAGCCGGGAATCCAGCTCTCGACCGTCACCGGGCGCACGCTCACGGTGCCGACCTCCACCACTGCGCGCTCGACGGGGGCCGGATCCGCCGCCGCGGGCGTGGCGGCCGCCAGCCCGCCGAGCGCGGCGAACGCCGCCAGCGGCGCAGGGCGCAGCCGCCAGCGCGCGCCGCTCACGGCAGCACCGGCGCGGCGTGTGCCGCCGGTGCACCCGTCAGCTGGCGCTGGGCGAGCAGCCGCATCAGGGCGGGGATCAGTACCAGGCTGAACGCCAGGCTGATGACCACACCGCCGATGTTGACCGCGGCCAGCCCGCGGTAGATGACGCTGCCCGGCCCGGGATTGACCGCCATCGGTAGTGCGCCGAGTGCGCCGGTCAGCGTGCTGGCGAAGATGGCGCGCAGGCGCTGCTGCAGGCCGGCGCGGATGCCTTCCTCGAGCGGCGCACCGTCGCGCTCGACGCTGCGCACCGCGGCGACCAGCAGGATGGCGTGATTGATGATGACGCCGATCATCATCACGAAGCCGATCATCGACAGCAGGTCGAGCGCCTGGAACTTCACCAGGTCGAGCAGCCGCAGGCCGAGCACGCCGCCGACCAGCGCCAGCGGCACGGTGAGCAGCACGATCACGCTGTCGCGCAGCGAGCGGAACAGCACCGTCATCAGCAGCAACAGCACAATGAGCGCCATGGCGAACACGCGCCCCATGGTCGTGAGCGTCTCGCTCAGGCTGTCGGCGCTGCCGGCGAGGCGCATCGAGCCGTCGGCCGGTAGGTGCGCCCGCAGCGCCGGCAGCACGCGGCCGTCGATGGTCTGCAACACCTTCTCGAGCGACAGCGTCGCCGGCGGGTCGACGGTGAGCGTCACGGTGCGCCGATGGTTCAGGCGCCGTATCGCGGGCGGCCCGAGTGCAGTCGAGAGTTGCACCAGGTCCCCGAGGCGCACGACCGGACCTGACGGGGTCACCAGCGGCGCATTGGCCAGCTCTTCGGGGGTGGTGCCGGCGCTCGAGCGCAGGATGATCGGCAGCCGCGACTTGCCGTCGAAGTACTCTCCGAGCCAGGCACCTGCGCCGACGGTGCGCACCACGGTGCCCAGCGTCGCCCGATCCCACCCGACCTCAGCGATGCGGCGGTCGTCGGGCACCGCGTGCAGCTCGAGCGCCACGTCCTCGGGGTTGGGGAAGCTCTGTACGGCGGCTCCGGGGAACACCTGCTCCAGCAGCGCGCGCCCTTCGATCGCAACGCGATTGAGGGCCGCGGTGTCCTCGCTCTGCAGATGGATGCCGACCGAGCGCACCGAGCCGCCGATGCCGCCGAACAGATCGCCCTCGACGGTGAACACCCGCGTATCCGGCAGTCCCTCGGTGATCTTGTCGCGTACCAGCGTCTCGAGCTCGCCGATGCGCCGCTCGTCGATGACGCGCGCACCGATCGTGCCGCCGCCCGGCCAGCTCTCGATGTACCAGTTCTTGAGGTGCGGCTCGGCGCGGCCTTCCATGTACGGGCGCATGCGCTCGAGCAACCGCGGCAGCAGCTCGCGATCGACCACCTCCGGGCTCATGCCGGGGGGGAAATCGAAGAACGAATCGATGGCCGCACGCTTCACCGGCGGCAGATAGTCGAGCGGCGGCAGCAGCAGGAAGGCGAGCAGCAGCGGCAGCAGCAGCAGTCCCGCGACCCAGCCGAGCTGCTGCGTGCGCGTAGCGGTGACGCGCAGCACCCACTCGGTGAGTCCGGGCCAGCCTCGCCCATAGCCGCTCGCCCGCAGCGGGCGCTGCAGCACGAAGCCCAGCGCCGCGGGCAGCAGCGTGAGCGCCGCGACCACCGAGATCGCCACGGCGATCGAGATGGTGAGCGCCAGGTCGCCGAACAGCTGTCCCTCCACGTCCTTGAGGAACAGCACCGGCACGAACACCGCGACCGTGGTGGCGGTCGAGGCGATGAGCGCGCCGGCGACCTGCCGCGCGCCGCTGCGGCAGGCTTCCGCGAGCGGCATGCCGCTCTCGCGCAGCCGCACCACGTTGCCCGAGACCACGATCGCGCCCTCGACCACCATGCCGACCGCGAACGCGAGCCCGGCGAGCGAGATGACGTTCAGGCTGCGGCCGAACAGATCAAGCGCGACGAAGGTCGCGCACAGGCACACCGGGATGGTCGCCGCGATCAGCAGCGTCACCCGCCACTCGCGCATGAACCACCACACCACCGCCAGCGCCAGCAGTGCGCCGACGACGAGGTTCTCGGTGAGCAGGTGTACGGCACGGCGGATGAACAGCGAGGCATCGAAGGACTGCTCGATGCCCAGGCCGTGCGCCTTGAGCGGCCCGGCGCGCAGCTCCGCGACCGCAGCCTTCACGGCATCGAGCGTCGCCAGCACATTGGCGCCGTTGGCGCGGAACACCTGGATGCCGATGGCCGGGTTGCCATTCTGGTAGGCGATGAAGGTGCGCGGCGGCGGGGCGACGTCAATGGTGGCGACGTCGGCCAGGTGCACCGGCCGGCCGTCGCGCCAGGTCAGCACCAGCGCACCGAGCTGCTCGGGCGAGAAGCGCCCGGTGAAACGCAGCGTGTACTGGCGGCGGCCGATGTCGAGCAGCCCCCCGGAGATGTTGTTGGCGCTCGCGGCGCGATTGGCGATGTCGGGCACGCTGATACCGAGTGCCGCGGCGCGCGCCAGATCGAGCGTAATGCGTACGTTGTCGGCAGGGCCGCTGTTGACGTCGACGGCCGCGACCCCGGGAATCGATTCGAGGCGCGCCCGCACCGTGTCCTCGATGAAGCGCCGCTGTGCCTCGATCGGCCCGGGCGTGCCGGGCAGCAACTGCACGAAGAACCACGATAGCGTCTCGTTGGTGTTGCCGTTGCCGCCGAGCGCAACGCGCGGCCGGTCGGCATCGCGCGGCAGCGGCGGCAGGCGGTCGAGGCGGCCGATCACCTCCACCAGCGCATTTTTCATGTCGGTGCCGAGGGCGAAGCGCAGATTGAGGCTGGCGTTCTCGGCGATGGCGTTCCCCTCGATCTCCTCGACCCCGGCGAGCCCCTGCATGACGTTTTCCAGCGGTTCGAGCAGCTCCGACTCGACCTCTTCCGGGGAGGCGGTGCGCCAGCCCATCTGGATGGAGAGCTCCGGACGGTTGACGTCCGGAAACAGCTGCAGCGGCAGGCGGCTCAGGCTGAGCATGCCGAGCAGGCCCACGAAGATCGCGATGACGATGACCGCGACGGGGCTGCGGCTCGACCAGTTGAGACTTTCCATGGTGCAAGCCCGAAGCGCGACAGCAGGGGACCTTCCCCTCGCGACTTTGGATGCTAGCGCCTGCCGCGGCGTTTGAATCGCGCTGCGCGCCGGGGCGTGGCAGGTATGCGACATGGCGAGGGGCGGGAACGCGGCGGCGGCCGCGGGGTAGCCGCCGGGCCTGCGGGCGCGGTCAGCCGTTTTCGGACCTCGAACTCCACCTTCGACGTCCGAAAACGTCCGGGCTCGGGCGGCGTGCGGCACTAAATTGCGTGGCACCAGGAACGGCCGCGACGGCCGTGGGAGGAAGAATATGAAACGCAAACACGGAGCGGCCCTGCTCGCATTTACTGCAACGCTCGCCGGCGGTGTGCTGCCCGGGCACGCGGACGAGCCCGCCTGGCCGGCGTACGTGGTCTACGACACCGGCACACTCGGCGGCACGTTCGCTTTCGGCGCGGGCGTGGACAATCTCGGCTGGGTGAGCGGGGCCTCCCTCAATGCCGCGGGCGCCCTGCACGCAACCCTTGCGATCCCCGGCAACCTGATCGATCTCGGCACGCTCGGCGGCACGAACAGCGCGGTCGAATGGCCGGTCAAGAACAATCACGGCCTGGTGGTCGGCATCTCCGAATCGGACACTCCCGATGAGAACGGCGAAGTGTTTTCCTGCGTCGACTTCATTCCGACCAATGGTCACACCTGCCTGCCGTTCCTGTGGCAGAACGGCGCCATCAGTCAGCTGGCGCTGCTCGGTGGCAACAATGGCTTCGCGACCGGCGTCAACGATGCCGGCATCGCGGTCGGCTGGGCGGAGACCGCAGTGCACGACGGGGATTGCGTGTTGCCGCAGGTGTTTGCAGTTCCTCGCGGTCGAGTGGGGTCCGGGGACTGCGGTGAAGCGCGTGCTGCCGCCCTATGGCGCGGATACCACCTCAGCCGCCACGGCGATCAACGCGGCGGGTGAAGTGGTCGGTATCTCCGGCGCCTGCGACAACGCGGTGGGCGCTTACAGTGCGCGGCATGCGCTGCTGTGGTTGAACGGCCGGCCGATCAAGCTGCCGACCCTCGGCGGTGCGGGTTGGAATACCCCGATGGCGATCAACAATGCCGGCATCATCGTGGGCTTTTCGGACACCCCCGGCGATGTCAGTGGCGGGGTATTGACGCCCAATTCTCAGGCGGTCATCTGGACGCCCGACGGCATCGTCAATCTGCACACGCTGCCTGGCGATACGACTGCCCAGGCAACCGGCATCAACGACTTCAACCAGGTCGTGGGCACGTCCTTCGATGCGAGTGGTGGCGCACACCTTCGTGGCGATTCCGGCACCCGGCAGCCGGCCGCCGGGCTGGCGACCGGCTGAAGTTTCGCAGCGCCCGCAGCTGTCGGCGGAGCTGCGGCAGCAGCTGGCGCAGCACAGTCGCTTGATGCACGCGCAGGCCCAGCGCCCGGCGGCGCCCTAGCCACCACGGCCGCCGACGCCGGGCCCGTCGCCGCGGCGGCCGGGAGCACGGGTCGCGTACCCCAAGCGCGGCCCGTGCTCCGGCCCGGTGCGCAGCGCCACGCGGGTGCCGCCACGGGCGCACCGCATGCCGCCGGGATCTTGATTGCTGCACGCCGACGGGGTTGAATCGCAGCCGGGCATCCTCGGGGGCGAACATGCGATCCGGCGGCCATACCACGGTTATCCGCCGCGTCCTGGAGCGCCGCGCGCAGAAGATTCCCACCGCCGATGACGGCACCACCACCGCCACCGTCGCGGTGATGGTGCGGGTGCTGCCGCCGCCCAAGGCCCTGCTGGTGTTCGCCGATCAGCCGCTGCGCCTGCAGATGGAGCGGCACTTCACCCCCGACGTCCTCGACTGCGACTCGGTCGCGGACGAGCAGGAGGCGCTGCGCCGCTTCGCCGCCGAGTTCCGCCCGCTGGTCATCACCGACAGTCCCGAGCTGATACGCACGCTCCGCGCCCGCACCACCAGCGGACGCGCGCCGTTCATCCTGTACGTGGCCGAGCTCGACGAGGCGCAGGAGCGCGAGGCGGGACTACTCGCTGGCGCGGACGACTGCATCGGCCGGCGGGTCTCGGCCGGCGAGCTCGATGCGCGCATCGCGGCCGCGCGTCGCATCGCCGAGCTCGAAGGGGTGTTGCGCATCACGCTGGCGGAGAACCGCAGACTGTCGGCCACCGACGATCTCACGCGGGTGGCGAGCCGGCGTTTCTTTGGCAAGCATTTTCCGCGCGAGGTCGAGCGCGCCGCCCGCTACGGCCTGCCGCTGGCGCTGATTCTGTGCGATATCGACCACTTCAAGCAGATCAACGACACCGAGGGGCATTCGGGCGGCGATCAGATCCTGCGCCAGTTCGGCCCGCGCCTGAAGCAGGCCCTGCGCCGGCACATCGACTGGGTGGCGCGCATCGGTGGGGAGGAGTTCGCGATCGTGATGCCGGAGACCAACTACGAGCGCGCGCTGGAGGTCGCCCGTAAGCTGCGGCGCGCCGTGGTCGACACCAGCTTCACCCTCGACAAGAAGAAGCTGCGCCTCAGCGCGAGCTTCGGGCTGTGCGGCATCGATCGAGTACCGGTCGGTGAGTCGCGTCTCGCGCAGCGCATCCTGCGCATTGCCGATGCGGCGCTCTATCGCAGCAAGGACGACGGCCGCAACCGGGTCACGGCCACCACGCTCGCAGCCAGCGGACCCGCGCCGCGCGCGCCCGATTGAAACCGATCCGACCGCTGCCGGCCACTCACCCGCATATCGGATGAAGTGTTGGATGCATGCAGCCGCTGATGCCTGCCTGGGGCCGGACTCGAACCGGCACGGGGTCACCCCCAAGGGATTTTCGTACCACTACAGCTTTGGCTGCTGCGGGCCTGAAGCCCGCATTTGTGGTCTGGACTTTACCTTTGCCATGCTGTAAAGGCCCGCCGGCCGATTACGGTTTAGGCAGGAGCCGTCAAGTCTCTACACTTTCCCCGACAGCCCGGAGGCGCCGACCGGGGCTTAGCTCGGTATTGCAGCCACCCTCACGTGCTGCTGTTCCACCGACTTTGACCCCATTCACGCCGGTCGTTTCCGAGCCGGGTGCTCAATTTTCATCAAGTCCCTTGCGTCTACCAGTTTCGCCACCCAGGCATGGGTTGCGAGCGCGATTCTACAGAAAGGCCCCCGCGCGGTCGCACTTCGCGACGCGCATCGCAAGCGACAGTGGTTTCCTCGCGAAGCCGCTTTATTTATTATCTGTAAGTGTCTGAATTCCATTAATTCTGCTACCGCCTCGAAACGCGGCAACAGCGGCCGTTGCTGCCGCATCTGCAAATTGCGACCCACCCACCGATCGTTCAGATGACACTAGGGCACCGATGTCGCCACGCATCCTCGAAGTCGAGAATCTGCACCTGTTCCGCGGTGAGCGCCACGTGTTGCGCGGGGTGCAATTCTCGCTGGGCGGCGGGGAGTACCTGGAGGTTCGCGGGGCCAACGGTGCCGGCAAGACGAGCCTGCTGCGCACGCTGTGCGGATTGATCTGGCCGGAGGAGGGTCGGGTGCTGTGGGAGCGGGTCGACGTGCGCAGGGACCTGCGTACCTTTCATGCAATGCTCGCTTACCTCGGTCACGAGCCGCCGCTGAAGGCTGATCTGAGTGCGCGCGAGAACCTGCGCTACTGGATCGGCGTGCGCCGGCGCGTCGGCGCCGCCGAGCTCGATGCCGCCCTGGAGCGCGTCGGCGGCGGGTCCTGGTGCGAGCGGCTGGTGCGCACGCTGTCGGCGGGACAGCGGCGCCGGGTGGCGCTCGCGGGCCTCGCGCTGCTCGCCGTGCCGTTGTGGCTGCTGGACGAGCCCGCGACCCATCTCGATGCCGCGGGTCAGCAGCTGGTGAGCGACCTCATCGGCGAGCAGCTCGCGCGCGGCGGCCTGGTGGTCGCGGCCGTGCATCAGAGTCTGCCCGCGCCGGTGCCGCTGCTGCACACCCTGGAGCTGCCTGCTTGAGTGCCGGCACTTCTGCGGCGGGCGCGATGCCGGACACCGCCGGGGCCGCCGCGGCGCAGCTGCGCGCCGGCGCACCCGCGCCGGCGAGCGCGCTCGCGGCGGCGCGCCTCGCGCTGCTGCGCGATGTGCAGCTCGCCTTTCGCAAGCGCGGCCAGCTGGTACAGCCGCTGGCCTTCCTGGCGCTGGTGACCATGCTCTTTCCACTGGCGATCTCGCCGGAGCTGTCGCAGCTGCGCGCGGTGGCTCCCGGGGTGCTGTGGGTGGCCGAGCTGCTGGCGTCGCTCCTGGCGCTCGAATTCCTGTTTCGCGATGATGCCCACGACGGCACGCTCGAGCAGTACGCGTTGTCGGGGCAGTCCCTCACCTGGCTGATGTTCGCCAAGACCGCCGCGCACTGGCTGCTGACGGGCGTACCGCTCGCGCTCATGGCGCCACTGGCGGCGCTGTCGCTCGGCGTGCCGGCGGCCGCGCTGCCGGGCATCCTGCTGGCGGTGATCGTCGGCAGTGTGACCTTGAGCCTCATCGGCTCGATCGGTGCGGCGCTCACCCTGGGGATGAAGCGCAGCGGCGCACTGCTGTCGCTGCTCACCGTGCCGCTGTCTTTGCCGGTATTGATCTTCGGAGCGCGCGCCACACAGCTCGCGATCAGCGGGGCCCCGCTGCTCGCGCCGCTCGAACTGCTGGCGGCGCTCGCGGTGCTGGCGGTGACGCTGGCGCCGCTCGCGGCCTCCGCCGCCGTACGCATCAGTCTCGAATAGCCGAAGGTGTCTCGCATGAGCTGGACGTGGTTGCATCGCTTCGCCTCACCGCCCCACGTGTATGCGCTCGCGACCCGCCTCACGCCGTGGTTTGCCTGGCCGGCGACGCTGCTCATTCTGGGCGGGCTGTGGGGCGGGCTGGTGCTGGCGCCACCGGACTATCAGCAGGGCGATGGCTTTCGCATCATCTACGTGCATGCGCCGAGTGCGTGGCTGTCACTGATGGTGTATACGACCATGGCGGTCGCTGCCGCCACGGGGCTCATCTGGCGCATCAAGGTGGCCCATGCGGTTGCGGCCAGCTGTGCGCCGATCGGTGCCTCGTTCACCTTCGCCGCGCTCGTAACCGGCGCACTCTGGGGCGAGCCGATGTGGGGCACATACTGGCAATGGGATCCGCGCCTCACTTCCGAGCTGGTGCTGCTGTTTCTATACCTCGGCTACATGGGCTTGCGCGCCGGCATCGAGGATGCGCAGCGGGCCGACCGTGCCAGCGCGGTGCTGGCCGTGGTAGGGGTGGTGAACGTACCGATCATCCATTACTCGGTGACCTGGTGGAACTCGCTGCACCAGGCGCCCTCAGTGATGCGGCTGGCGAAACCGACCATGCCGGCGGCGATGCTGGTGCCGCTGCTGATGATGCTGCTCGGTTTTACGCTGTATTTCGTGGCGGTGCTGCTGGTGCGGTTGCGCGGCGAGGTGCTCAGTCGCGAGCGGGCGGCGAGCTGGATCCGTGAGGTGGTGAGCGCATGAGGACCTTTGTCGATATGGGCGGTTATGCGGCCTTCGTCTGGCCGTCTTACGCGGTGACGCTGGTCGTGGTGGTGCTGAACGTGGTGTGGGCGCGCCGGGCGCTGGCGCGCTCGCGCGCCGCGGCGCGGCGGCGCCTGAGCGCCCGCCTGGAGGCCGCATGACTCCGCGGCGGCGCCGCATGGTCGTGGTGCTCGGCATCGTCGCCGGCGTCGCTATCGCCGGCGCGCTGGCGCTCAGCGCGTTTCGCCAGAACGTCACCTTCTTCTTCGATCCTAGCGAGGTGGTCGCCGGGCGGGTGCCGGCGGGCGAGCGCTTTCGCCTCGGCGGCATGGTTACCGAGGGCAGCCTGCATCGGCTGCCCGGCAGCCTCGAGGTGCGCTTCGTCGTCACCGACTTCAGCCACGACGTGCCGGTGAGCTACACCGGCGTGCTGCCCGACCTGTTTCGCGAAGGGGCCGGGGTGGTGGCCCACGGTCGCATGCGCACCGACGGCACTTTCGTGGCCGACGAGGTGCTGGCCAAGCACGATGAGAAGTACATGCCGCCGGAAGTGGCGCGCTCGCTGAAGCGGCGTCACGGCGAATCGCGCGCCGGTGCGGCCGGCGCCGCCGCGCCGGCGACGCCACCGACCGCCGCGGCGTCCGCGGGGAGCTGAGGCGATGCTGCCCGAGCTGGGTCATTTCGCGCTGATCCTGGCATTGCTGCTGGCGGCGTTGCAGGCATTCTTCGGCATCGCCGGCGCCAGCGCTTCGCGCGAGCGCTGGATGGCGGCGGTCATCCCCGCCGTGGCCGGCCAGGCGGTCATGGTGGGCACCGCGGTGGCCTGCCTGATCGCCGCGTTCGTGAGCGATGATTTTTCTGTCAACTACGTGGCCGAGAACTCCAACAGCGCGCTGCCGCTGTTCTACCGCGTCACCGCGCTATGGGGCGCACACGAGGGCTCGCTGCTGCTGTGGATCCTGCTGCTGGCGCTGTGGACCGTGGCCGTGGCGATCGGCTCGGGTCGCCTGCCGGCGCGCTTCGCCGCCCGCGTGCTCGGAGTGCTCGGCGTGGTGAGCTTCGGCTTCCTGCTGTTCACGCTCGCCACTTCCAACCCGTTTGTGCGCCTCGATCCACCGGCGCCCGACGGGCGCGACCTGAACCCCATCCTGCAGGACCCGGGGCTCGCCGTGCATCCGCCGGTGCTCTACACCGGTTACGTGGGTTTCGCGGTGGCTTTTGCCTTCGCGTGCGCGGCCATGCTCGAGGGCCGGCTCGATCAGCAGTGGGCGCGCTGGACGCGGCCGTGGACCACGGTGGCGTGGTCGTTCCTCACCTGCGGCATCGCGCTGGGCAGCTTCTGGGCCTATTACGAGCTCGGCTGGGGAGGGTTCTGGTTCTGGGATCCGGTCGAGAACGCCTCGTTTATGCCCTGGCTGGTGGGCACCGCGCTGGTTCACTCGCTCGCGGTCACCGACAAGCGCGGGCTGTTCAAGAGCTGGACACTGCTGCTCGCGATCCTGGCGTTCTCGCTGAGCATGCTCGGTACCTTCCTGGTGCGCTCCGGCGTGCTGGTCTCGGTGCACTCCTTCGCCGCCGATCCGATGCGCGGCATCTTCATCCTCGCCTTCCTCGTCGTCATGATCGGCGGGGCGCTGACGCTCTACGCCTGGCGGGCGCCGCTGCTCAAGTCGGCGGCCGGCTTCGAGCTGGGCGCCCGCGAATCGTTCCTCCTCTTCAACAACGTGCTGCTGGTGATCGCCGCCGCCACGGTGTTCGCCGGCACGCTTGCGCCCCTGATCTCCGACGCCCTCGGCCTCGGGACGTTGTCCGTGGGACCGCCGTACTTCAACCCGACGTTCCTGGTATCGATGCTGCCGCTGCTTGCGCTGCTGTCGGTCGGTATCCATGCCAACTGGAAGCGCGGGCGGCTCAAGGACAGTGAGCGCACGCTGCTGTTGAGCTTCGTCGCCGCCGCGGTGCTCGGCTGCGGTCTGGCGCTCGGCGTCTGGGCAGGCGGCGGACTGCTCGGCGCGCTGGGGGCAACCCTCGGGGTGTGGATCGCGCTGTCCTCGCTGGTGGATCCAATCGATCGCTGGCGCCGCGGACTGTCCCTGCCGCGCGCGGTGCTCGGCATGACAGTGGCGCACCTCGGGGTGGCCCTCATGGTCGTGGCGCTCACCACCGTCCAGTCCTTCACCGTGGAGCGCGATGTGGCGCTCGCTGCCGACGGCAGCGCGCGGGTCGGCGACTACGAGTTTCGCTTCGCCGGGGTGCAGCCGGTCGAGGGTCCGAACTACTCCGGGGTCGGCGCCACGGTCGTCGTCATGCGTCACGGCAGTCAGGTCGCGGTGCTGCGACCGCAGAAGCGCCAGTACTGGGTGCAGCGGCAGGTCACCAGCGAGACCGCCATCACCATGCATCGTGGCAACAACCTGCTGCTGGCGCTCGGGGACGACCTGGGCGCAGGACGCTGGAGCCTGCGCGTGCAGATCCGTCCGCTGGTGAGCCTGGTGTGGCTGGCCGCGTTCATCATGGCGCTCGGTGGCGCGCTGGCAGCCTCGGACCGGCGCTACCACGTGGCGCAGGCCGCGCAGCGGGCAGCGGCAGACGCGCTCGGTGAGCCGGCGCGATGAACCGCTTTCTGCTGCCGCTGGGGGCCTTCCTGCTGCTGGCGGTGGTGCTCGCCATCGGCATCAAACACTCTCCGGAGAAGGGCGTGATCGCCTCGCCGCTGGTCGGCCGGCCGGCGCCGCAGTTTTCCCTCCCCGCGCTCAGCGATCCCGCCCGACAGGTGCGCTCGGCGGACCTGAAGGGACACTGGTACCTCTTCAACGTGTGGGGCACGTGGTGCGCGGAGTGCCGCGCCGAGCACCCGGTGCTGCTGAAGGTGCAGCGCGCGGGCATCGTGCCGCTCATCGGCCTTGACTGGAAGGACGATAACGCCCAGGCGCGCGAGTGGCTGGCGCAACTCGGCAATCCCTATGAGACGGTGGCGGTGGACGCCTCAGGGCGGGCCGCCATCGAGTGGGGGGTGTACGGCGCGCCGGAGACTTTCCTGGTGAATCCGCAGGGCATCGTGGTCTACAAGCACGTGGGCGCCCTGACCGACGACACCTGGGCGCGGGAAATCCTGCCGCGGGTGTCGGCGGTGGCCGCCGGCTCCTGAATGCGCGCCCGGCTGCGCCCGCTCGCCCTGCTGGTGCTCGCGGCGCTGCTGCGCAGCGGCGGCGCGCTGGCGGTGGATCCGACCGAGCTGCCCGATCCACGGCTGCAGGCGCGCTATGTCGCGCTCACGCACGAATTGCGCTGCATGCAATGTCAGAATGAATCGCTCGCCGACTCGCCGGTGGAACTGGCCGCGGATCTGCGCCGCGAAGTGCGCGAGTTGCTGCTGGCCGGCAAATCCGACGACGAGGTACGCGCCTGGATGGCGGCGCGCTACGGCGACTTCATCCTGTTCCGGCCGCGCTACGCGTGGCGCAACGCCTGGCTGTGGGGCGCGCCGGGGGTGCTGCTGCTGATCGGGGCGGTGGTCTCGTGGCGCATCGTGCGCCAGCGAACCACGCTGCTCGGCAGCGACGATCAGCCTGTGGAAGAGGATCCGCCGGGCTGATGGTCACCTTCGCGTTGTTGGCCGCGGCACTGACGCTCGCCGCAGTAGCGCTGGTGGCGGTGCCGCTGCTGCGCCCGAGCGGCGCCGGCATCGCCCCGGCATCCTGGGCGGCGCTCGCTGTGGCCGCACTGTTGGTGCCGGGTGCGGCGGTGCTGTACCTGTGCTGGAGCAACTGGTCCTGGCGCGCCGCGGCGCCGGCCGATTCGCCGCAGGCCATGGTGGGGCGCCTGGCGCGCCAGCTCGAGCACGACCCACAGAATCTCGACGGCTGGCTGATGCTCGGACGCTCCTACACCGTGCTGCAGGAGTACCCGCTGGCGGTACGCTCGTTCGCGCGCGCCGACCGCCTGAGCGGCGGCCGCAACGCCGAGGCGCTGCTCGGGGAAGCCGAAGCCCTGGCGCTTTCCGACGAGAGCGAGCTCGACAGCCGCGCGGCGCGGCTCATCGAGCGGGCGCTGTTGCTCGACCCGCAGTCGGGCAAGGCGCTGTTCCTCGGTGGGATGGTCGCCGCGCGACAGGGAAATCTGCCGCTGGCACGCGCGCGCTTCGCGGCGCTGCTGGCGATGAATCCTCCCGCGGCCGTGCGGCCACTGATCGAACAGCAGATCAGTGTCATCGATGAGAGACTCGCCGCTGCGGCCGGTCAGAGCGCTGCAGCGCCGCAAAACGGCGCGGCGGCGGCCCCTGCAGCGCGGACACTGGTCAGCGTCAATGTCAGCCTGTCACCCGCGTTGGCGGCGGCCGCCGGTGGCGGTCCGCTGTTCGTGTTCGTGCGCGATCCGGGCCGGCCCGGCCCGCCGCTCGCGGTGAAACGCCTGGAAAGTCATTTTCCCCAGAGTGTTGCGCTCGGGCCTGGCGACTCGCTGATTCCCGGTCGCGCCCTGGCGGCCGGCCAGAGCGTGCAGGTGGTGGCGCGCATCGCGCGCACCGGCAGCGCGCTCGCGGTGCGCGGCGACCCGTTCGGCGAAGTCAGCTACCACGTCGGCCGGGACGGCGTGGTGGGCCTGGTGATCGATCGGCTGACACCTTAGACAAACAAAGTTACAGCGTAGGCATACGCTGACGGCCGCGGTCAGGTTTAGCCTGATGTTCGCGGCCCGCGCGCGGCGCTATTCTCGGGTCTGTCGAACCAACTTTTGTGCCATATCGATGTCAGACCGACATCGTCAGTTCAACATCGCCTCACACCGCGGGCTTTCTGCGGACCAAGCGAGCGAGAAGGAGAGTAGTGATGGCTGAAGGAACAGTGAATGAAGGGCGTGTATCGCACCGCGGCTTCGCTTCCATGAATGCGGAGCGGCAGCGGCAGATCGCGAGCATGGGCGGCAAGGCGGTGCCGGACGAGAAGCGCAGTTTCTCGCAGAACCGTCGCCTGGCAGCGGAAGCCGGCCGCAAGGGCGGACAGAGCGTGCCGGGCAACAAGCGCAGTTTCTCGCAGAACCGGGCGCTGGCGGCGACCGCCGGCCGCAAAGGCGGTCAGAGCGTGCCCGATGAGAAGCGCAGCTTCTCGCAGCATCCGGAGCTTGCGGCCGAAGCCGGCCGCAAGGGTGGACAGGCCAGCCACGGAAGCGGCACCCGTCCTATTTAGGGCGGTATTCACCACGGAAGGTGTCGAGGAGACGGCGCGCGCAGCTCCACTGCGCGCGCCGTCGGGCCTCAGGTGCGCAGCGTCACCAACCACGCCCCCGCGGCGACCAGCGCCACGCCCAGCCAGTTAAGCGGCGCCAGCCGCTCGCCGAGAAATCCCACGCCGAACAGCGCCACCAGCACCACGCTGAGTTTGTCGAGCGGTGCCACCCGCGCCGCATCACCGGCGTGCAGCGCGCGGAAGTAACACCACCACGAAGCGCCGGTCGCCACTCCCGAAAGAACCAGGAAACCCCAGGCGCGGGGCGTCACCTGCGCAAGTCCCGGCCACGCGCGCGTGGCGCCGGCCACCGCGGCGAGCATTATCAGGATCACCACCGTGCGGATGAGCGTGGCGAGATCGGGATTGACCTGCGCCACGCCGACCTTGGCGAAGATCGCCGTAAGAGCGGCGAACAGCGCCGACAGCAGCGCCCACACCTGCCAGGAAGCCATGCCGCTAGTGTCACACACCTGCCGCGGCTGATCATCGTGGCCCCCAGGGCCCAGGCGGCTGTCACCCGCGGCGTGCCGCTCCGGCGGCGCTGCGGGGGCGGGCGCCGCGGCATTGACCGCAGGTCGCACTCGTACTACTTTGCTCGGCGAGCTAGGGGAGCCCCGGCAGGGGGCTGAGAGGCCAGCGGGCGCTGTGGGAAAGCGCGGCTTGGCGACCCTCCGAACCTGATCCAGTTAATGCTGGCGTAGGAAAGTTTCCCTCGAGGCGGCGATCGCACCGTGACACCGGCGGGCGATTCTTTCCTGACCGTTCGGCATTCGCCGGATCTTCTGCAATGAAGCCAGGAGAGTGCCGATGAATGCGCAGTTGCTACAGGTGGTTTCCGAACCGTTGCCCGCTTCGCGCAAGGTCTACCGGCCGGGCGCGCTGCACCACGAGCTGCGCGTCCCGATGCGCGCGATCACGCTGCATCCCACGGCGAACGAGCCGCCGCTGACCGTCTACGACAGTTCCGGTCCGTACACCGACCCGGCCGTGACCATCGACATCACGCGCGGGCTGCCCCCGGTGCGGGCGCCGTGGATCGCGGCGCGCACCGACACGGAAGCCTACCCGGGACGGCGGGTGCAGCCGCTCGATAACGGGCTGGCCGGCGCCTCCCAGGCGGCGCCGGAATTTCCGCAGCGCCGTGCACCGCTGCGGGCCCGCGCCGGCCGGGCGGTGACGCAACTCGCCTATGCGCGCGCCGGGATCATCACCGCGGAGATGGACTACGTGGCGATCCGCGAGAACGTCGGCCGCGAGGAGCTCGCCGCGGCAGCGCGCGACGGCAACGCCTGGGGAGCGGCCATTCCCGACCTGGTCACGGCGGAGTTCGTGCGCGCTGAGGTGGCCGCCGGCCGCGCCATCATTCCGGCGAACGTCAACCACCCGGAGTCCGAGCCGATGATCATCGGCCGCAACTTCCTGGTGAAGATCAATGCCAACATCGGCAACTCAGCGGTCACCTCCTCCACGGCCGAGGAGGTCGACAAGATGGTGTGGGCCATCCGCTGGGGCGCTGACACCGTCATGGATCTGTCCACCGGGCGCAACATTCACACCATCCGCGAATGGATCCTGCGCAACTCCCCGGTACCGATCGGTACCGTGCCGATCTACCAGGCGCTGGAGAAGGTGGGCGGCGTCGCCCAGGATCTCAGCTGGGAGATCTTTCGCGACACCCTGATCGAGCAGGCGGAGCAGGGCGTGGATTACTTCACCATTCATGCCGGCGTGCGCCTCGCCTTCGTGCCGCTGACCATCGACCGCGTCACCGGCATCGTCTCGCGCGGCGGCTCGATCATGGCGAAGTGGTGCCTGGCGCATCACCGCGAGAGCTTCCTGTACGAGCATTTCGAGGAAATCTGCGAGATCTGCCGCGCTTACGACGTCAGCTTCTCGCTCGGCGACGGCTTGCGCCCGGGTTGCATCGCCGATGCCAACGATGCCGCGCAGTTCGCCGAGCTCGAAACCCTCGGTGAGCTGACGCGCATCGCCTGGCGGCGCGATTGCCAGGTGATGATCGAGGGCCCCGGCCACGTGCCGATGCACAAGATCAAGCAGAACATGGACAAGCAGCTCGCCACCTGCGGCGAGGCGCCGTTCTACACCCTCGGGCCGCTGACCACCGACATTGCCCCCGGCTACGACCACATCACCTCCGCGATCGGCGCGGCGCTGATCGGCTGGTTCGGCACCGCCATGCTGTGCTACGTCACTCCCAAGGAGCACCTCGGACTCCCCGATCGCAACGACGTCAAGACCGGTGTCATAACCTACAAGATCGCGGCGCACGCCGCCGATCTCGCCAAGGGACACCCGGGCGCGCAGGCGCGCGATGACGCGCTGTCGCGCGCCCGCTTCGATTTCCGCTGGCAGGATCAGTTCAACCTGTCGCTCGACCCGGATACCGCCTGTGCCTTCCACGACGCGACGTTGCCGAAAGAGGGCCACAAGGTGGCGCACTTCTGCTCGATGTGCGGCCCGAAGTTCTGCTCCATGCGCATCTCGCACGAGGTGCGCGCCGAAGCGCGCAGCGCCGGCATGGCGGAAATGTCGGCCAGGTTCCGTGCCGCGGGCGGCGAGCTGTACGTGCCGGGCACACCGCGGGACGGCTGAGCCGTGCAGGTGACGGTGATCGGTGCGGGAGTCGCGGGCCTGGTCTGCGCCCTGGAGCTTGCCGAGCGCGGCGTCAGCGTGCAGGTACTCGAGCGCGCGGCGACCCTGGAGGGCGCCGGCTGCTCGTGGTTCGCCGGCGGCATGCTGGCGCCGTGGTGCGAGCGCGAGAACTCCGACCCGCTGATCGCGACGCTCGGTGTCGAGGGTCTCGGTTGGTGGCGTGAGCACTTCGGCGGCACCGTGCTCGCCGGCACGCTGGTGGTGGCACACGCGCGCGATACGGCCGAGCTCGGCCAGTTTGCCGCACGCACCGCGCATTACCAGCGCCTCGACGGCGGGCAGATCGGCGTGCTCGAGGCGGATCTTGCCGGACGCTTCCTGCAGGGCCTTTATTTTCCCGAGGAAGGTCATCTCGATCCGCGTGCCGCACTTGCGGCGATCGCCGGCCGGCTGCGCGAGCTCGGGGTGGCCATCCGTTTCGGCACCGACGGCTGCTGCGCGGCGCCGGCCGGGCCGCTGATCGACTGCAGCGGGCTGGCAGCGCGCCCGCACCTCGCCGGCCTGCGCGGCGTCAAGGGTGAGATGCTGCTGCTGCGGCTCGCCGGGCTGTCCGTCAGCCGGCCGGTGCGGGTGCTGCACCCGCGCATGCCGCTGTACATCGTGCCGCGCGCTGCGGGAGTGTTCATGGTGGGCGCCACCATGATCGAGAGCGACGAAGCGCTGCACGTCACTGCGCGCTCGATGCTCGAGCTGCTGTCGGCGGCCTACGCACTGCACCCGGCGTTCGGCGACGCCCAGATCGTGGAGATCAGTACCGGCGTGCGCGCGGCATTTGCCGACAACCTGCCGCACATCAGCCGCGTGGACGGGGTGCTGCACGTCAACGGCCTGTACCGGCACGGCTTCCTGCTGGCGCCGGCACTGGCGCGGCGCGCCGCGGACGCGCTGCTGCACGGCCGGCATTTCCCGGAGGTGATGCATGAAGATAGTCGTCAACGGCGCCGTGCGTGAGACCACGGCGGCGGAGCTGACCCGGCTCCTCGAGGAGCTCGGTTACGGGGCCAGCGTGGTGAGTACCGCCGTCAACGGTGAGTTCGTCGCCGTCAGTGCGCGCGCGCGTACCGCGCTCGCCGACGGTGATCGCATCGAGGTACTGGCACCCATGCAGGGCGGCTGATGATGTTGCAGCTCTACCAGGTGGCCCTGCGCTCGCGGCTGCTGCTCGGCACGGCGCGTTATCCGTCGCCGGCACTGCTGGCGGCGGCGGTACGCGCCGCGCGCGCCGAGGTGGTGACGGTATCGCTGCGGCGCGAGTCCGGCGGCGAGCGCGCCGGGCAGGCGTTCTGGTCGCTGATCCGCGAGCTGGGCGTGCGCGTGCTGCCGAACACCGCCGGCTGTCACACGGTCAAGGAGGCGGTGACCACCGCCCACATGGCGCGCGAGGTATTCGGCACCACCTGGATCAAGCTGGAAGTCATCGGTGAAGACGACACGTTGCAGCCGGACGTGTTCGGTCTCACCGAGGCGGCGGCGGTGCTGAGCGGCGAAGGCTTCGAGGTATTTCCGTACACCACCGAGGACCTGGTGGTGGCCGAGCGGCTGCTGGCAGCCGGCTGCCGCGTGCTCATGCCGTGGGGCGCTCCCATCGGCTCGGGGCGCGGTCTCAACAACCTGTTCGGTCTCACGGCGCTGCGGGCCCACTTCCCCGAGGTACCGCTCATCATCGATGCGGGCCTCGGCGTACCTTCGCACGCCGCGCGCGCACTCGAGCTCGGCTTCGATGCGGTGCTCATCAACACCGCGGTCGCGCAGGCGCGCGATCCGGTGCAGATGGCGGCGGCCTTCGCCCAGGCGGTCGAGGCGGGTGCCGCGGCGCGGCTCGCAGGGCCCATCGAGCCGCGCGACATGGCGGCACCCTCGACTCCGCTGCTCGGCACGGCGTTTCGCGGATGAGGCTGCCGCGCGTCTACCCGATCGTCGACAGCGCCGCATGGGTGCGGCGTCTGGCGCTGCTGGGAGTGGGACTGGTGCAGCTGCGCATCAAGGGGCAGCCGCTCGCCGTACTGCGCGCCGAGATTGGCGCGGCGCGCGCCTGTTGTCTCGCGGCGGGAGTGCAGCTGATCGTCAACGATCATTGGGAAGTGGCGCTTGCCGCCGGCTGCGACTTCGTCCACCTGGGTCAGGGTGACCTCGATGGGGCGGACCTTGCGGCGCTGCGGCGCGCGGGCGTGCGTTTCGGTATCAGCACGCACGACGAGGCGGAGCTCGAGCGCGCGCTCGGCCTCGCTCCGCATTACGTGGCGCTCGGCCCGATCTACCCCACGCTGCTCAAGGTCATGCGGTGGTCGCCGCAGGGGCTCGAGCGCATTGGCGCCTGGAAGCGCCGCGTCGCTGCGCTGCCGCTGGTGGCGATCGGCGGGCTGACGCTCGAGCGGCTGCCGGCGGTGTTCGCAGCCGGAGCCGACGTGGCGGCGGTGGTGACCGACATCGTACGCGCGGCACACCCGGACGTGCGCGTGCAGCAGTGGTTGCGCGTCGCCGCGGCCGCCTGAAGTGAGGTGCAGTCGGTGAGTGATCGCTATGCACGCCAGCGGGTGCTGCCGCAGCTGGGGGAGGCGGGCCAGGCGCGCCTGGCAGCGGCGCGGGTGTTGGTTGTGGGCGCCGGCGGGCTGGGATCTGCCGTATTGCCCTACCTGGCCGCGGCCGGCATCGGGCGCCTGGCGATCATCGATCCCGACCGCGTCGAGGAATCGAATCTGCACCGCCAGCCGCTGTATCGCATGAGCGACCTCGGCGAGCACAAGGTGCACGCGGCGGCGCGGGCGCTGCGCGCGCTGAATCCCGGCGTCGACATCGACGGCTGCGCGCTACGGCTCGACGCTGCCAACGCGCCGCGCCAGGTCGCCGGCGCGGACGTGGTGGTCGATTGCGCCGACAGCTTCGCAGTGACCTACGTGCTGAGCGATGCCTGCCAGCTGGCCGCCCGGCCGCTGGTGAGCGCCTCGGTGCTGGGTCTTTCCGGTTACGTGGGCGCCTTCTGCGGCGGCGGCCCGAGCTATCGCGCGGTGTTTCCCGAGCTGCCGCGCGCCGCCGGCTCGTGCGCCGCCTCCGGGGTGCTCGGCACCGCGGTGGCAGTGCTCGGCTCGCTGCAGGCGCACCTGGTGCTCGGCCTGCTGCTGCGCTGGCAGCCGCCGGTGCTGGCACGGCTCATGTCGCTCGACCTGCTCACGCTGCACGTCGGCAGCTTCTCGTTCGCTGCCGCGCCCGAGCCCGACGGCGCGGCGCTCGCCTTCATTGCGCCGGTCCAGATCGCCAGCGACGACATCGTCATCGATCTGCGCAGCGAGACCGAGGCGCCGGCCTCGCCGTTCGCCGGCGCACTGCGCCTCGCGGTCGAGCAGCTCGAGCAGGGCGAGCGCCGCTTTCCCGCCGCCGCACGGGTGGTGTTGTGCTGCCGCTCGGGCGTGCGTGCCTGGCGCGCCGCCCGCGCGCTGCAACGCCAGGGTCACGGCCGGCTGGCACTGATCGCGCTCGGCGAGTGAGCGCAGTCCTGGTCATCGCCGGCTCCGACTCGAGCGGCGGGGCGGGGCTCAGCCGCGATGTAGCCACGCTGGCGCAGCTCGGCGCGGAGGCGCTGTGCGTACTGACCGCGGTCACCGCGCAAACCGACAGCGCGGTGCTGAGCGTGCAGCCGCTGGCGCCGCAGCTGGTGCGGGCGCAGATCGCCAGTGCGCTCGCGAGCGGTCGGGTGGCCGCGATCAAGATCGGCATGCTGGCGACCTGCGACAATGTGTGCGCGGTGGCCGATAGCGTCCCGGCGCGCGAAGTCGTGCCGCTGGTGTTGGATCCAGTGCTGGCGGCGAGCTCCGGAGATGCGCTGCTCGAGCCTGCGGGAGTAGCGGCGCTGCGCGAGCGACTGCTGCCGCGCGCGACGCTGCTCACCCCCAACATTCCGGAAGCCGCGGCACTCCTCGGCACGACGCTCGCCCGAAGCGAAGATGAACTGCTGCGCCAGGGGAGGGCACTGCTGGCGCTCGGAGCGCAGGCGGTGCTGCTCAAGGGTGGCCACGCCCGCGGACCCGAAGCGACCGACCTGTTGCTGACAGCTGGCGATGCAGTGCAGCGCTTCAGCGCGCCGCGTCGCGCCGCGGGCCGGCGCGGCACCGGCTGCGCACTCGCGACGGCAATTGCCGCAGGCCTCGCGGCGGGCCTCGAGCTGCCGGCCGCGTGCGCGCGCGCCAAAGACTACGTGAGCGCGTGGCTGCGGGCTGACCGGGATACAACTAACACCCGCTGACGTCCACTAACACCGCTGTCTGACACCACTGTCGCCGCCGGCAGACAGCGTGCGCCCCCGTTTCATCGCGCCTGCAAGTCAACCAACCTCAGGTTCGTCCGCTATACGCTCGACAGCCGCAAGCTGCGGCACTGAACCAACAGAAGGGATGGGATATGCAGCGCATTATGTTGCGACGCGCGGTCCACAGCGCACTGCTTGCAGGTCTCAGCGCGAGTCTGGCGGCTTGTGGTGGCGGAGGTGGCGGCTACGGCTCTTCATCGACCAGCACGCCACAGACCACGATGGCGGTGATGCCGCTTACGCTTAGCGACGCATCCTCGGACGACTGGGCCTGTGTGGGCGTGCGCATACTGAGCATCGCCCTCATTCCCCAGGGCGGTGGCAGCGCGGTGACCATCTACAGCGCGGCGACACCGGCGCCTTACGTCAACCTCGAGTTGCTCGACCAGTTGGGTGAAATCCTCGGCAACGTGAGCATTCCGGCGGGTACCTATAGCGGAGCGCTGCTGACGATTGGCGCTAACCCGGGGGACGTGCTGCTTACCGTGGCGGCGAACCCCGAGCAGGGCTTCCCGCTGACGCCGGGCAGCAGCGTGCCGTCGGATGAGATCCAGATCCAGCACACGCAGGGCACGAGCGGCAACCTCCGCGTGCCGGTGACGGTCAACTTCGATACACCGCTGGCGGTGAGCAGCAGCCAGAGCAATGTCGCACTGGATCTGGAGTTCAACCTCGCGCACCCGGCGTTCATCGTAGGTCATACCCCGCCGGCGGCCGACGGCGCGACGCTCTGGGCCGTGAACTTCGCTGCGCCGGTGCGGCGCCACCCGATCCACGACATTGCGCGCCTGGTACTGCGCCATACCTATGGAACGGTCAGCGCGGTGAGCTCCGCCGCGCTCACCGTGACCAAGGACTTCCCGGTATATCCGGCCACCAACCCCGAGACCGAAATCACCAGCACGATTTCGCTGACGGTGAACGCCGACGGCACCAATGGCACGATCGTTTACGATCTGGATGCCGGCACGCGTACGGTGGTCGACAATTTCTCGGCCGAGTCGGGTCTCGCCAACCGCTACGTGCGTATCGCGGCGCGTTACCAGGAAGATGGCACGCTGACGGCGGTGCGCGTGTGGGTGAGCAGTGATTTCAGCAAGGTGTGGCTGAGCCCCGAGGGGCACGTACTGAACGTCAATACCAACACCGACGTCATCACCGTCACCAACGAGGATGGCATCCCGGTGCCGGTAACCATCGACGCCACCACCGAGTTCTTCTATCGGGTGCCGCAGAACGCGCTCGCCGATGCCACTCCGATCGGCAGCGGCACGGGCTTCCTGACCAGCCAGGACCTGGTGCGTGGCTTCAAGGTGCACGTGAGCGCGGTGGATCCCTTGGCGGTACCGCTGGTGGCGCAGACCGTCGACATCGAGACGGCCAACTTCGGCGGCTACATCTCCAACGCCACGACCTCGGGGCTGACCTATACCTCGAACTACCTGGCGCAGAACGACGACTACTCCCTCACGCTCAACTACATTGCCAGCACCACCGCTAACGGCGAGAACGACCAGGACGTTCAGATCACCGGCTTCGACTGGTGGTATTTCACCTTGCCGACGCTGGTGAACTACGGTACCGGCGCCCCGGCCGCGTTCGTTGCCGCGGCTGACGGTGCGGTCAACTTTGGCGGCACGGTCGGCACGGTGGCGGCGTTCGGCGAGAGCCGTGCGCTGTGGGGCGACGGCGCGAGCAACACCAGCAACTGGTACCTGCGCGATGTGGTGATCATGCCGACGCCGATCCCGCTCGGCACCGTGAGCACTGCGTACGCGGCCAACGCCTTCGCCATGACGGTGGCGAACGGTGCTGTGCCGGTGACGGTGAATGTCAGCACCACACCAGGCTCGGCGACCCTGGTATACCAGGTGGATCGCGCCAACGGCATCGTCACCGTGAGCCCGATCGACATCACTTCGAGCAGCGGTCTGGCGACCATGACCGCGGCCCTCAGTGTCGGTGCGCCGGTCAAGGTGTACGGCGTGCCGCAGGCGCCGGTCGCGCCGGCGGCCGGAACGCTGCGGGCCTACGTGCTCGTCTACTACACCGGCACTATCCCAAGCATGTGACCGGGGCGTAAATCGGACGAGGCAGGATGCCTCGCCTCGAGAGGAGGGCGCCGCGGTAGGTTCCGCGGTGCCCTTCGTTTTGCACCACGGCCGCGGCGGGCCGCCAGCGGTCGCACCCACCCGAAGCGGGTATCATGCCGCGATGCCACAGGACCCGAACTCCGGCGAGCTGCAGCGCATCGCCCGGCAGATGATGCGCGAGCACGGCCTCGAGCCGGACTTTCCGCCGGCGGCGCTCGAGCAGTTGCGCGCCATCAGCGCTCCGTCGAGCGAGCGCGGACCGCAGATCCGCGATCAGCGCTCACTGCCGTGGTGCTCGATCGACAACGACGACTCGCGCGATCTCGACCAGCTGTCGGTGGCGGAGCCGGCTGCAGGCGCCAGCGTGCGCATTCTGGTGGCGATCGCGGACGTCGATGCGACGGTGGTCGCCGGCTCACCGCTCGATGCGCACGCGAGCGCCAACACCACCTCGGTGTATACCGCCGCGCAGGTGTTTCCCATGCTGCCGGAGCGGTTGTCGACCGATCTGACCTGCCTGGCAGCGGGCGCGGAACGGCTCGCCATCGTCATCGACATGACCGTGACGGGCGAGGGCGTCATCGCGGCATCCGACATCTATCGCGCGCTGGTGGTCAATCACGCCAAGCTCGCCTACGACAGCGTCGCCGCCTGGCTCGATGGCAAGGGTCCGTCGCCCGCGGCCGTGGCGGCGCTGAGCGGCATGGACGAGCAGCTGCGTATCCAGGACCGCGTGGCGCAGCGGCTCAAGCGGGTGCGCGAGAGCCAGGGCGCTCTCGGGCTTACCACGCTCGAGGCGCAGGCGGTGCGCGCCGGGTCGGTGCTGCTCGACCTGCGGCCGGATGAGGACAATCGCGCCAAGCAGCTCATCGAGTACTTCATGATCGGCGCCAACAGCGTGGTGGCGCGCTACCTCGACAGCAAGGGCTCTCCGACCGTACGGCGGGTACTGCGCCAGCCGGAGCGCTGGAGCCGGATCGTGGAGCTCGCGCGCGGCCTGGGGCAGAGCCTGCCCGCGGCAGCCGATGCCCGGGCGCTGGGCGCCTTCCTCACGAGGCAGCGCCAGGCGGCCCCGGCGCGCTTCCCGGATCTTTCACTGGCGGTCGTCAAGTTGCTCGGCGCGGGCGAGTACGTGCTCAAAGAGCCGGGCCAGCCCGCCGAGGGTCACTTCGGGCTGGCGCTGAGCGACTACACCCACGCCACCGCTCCCAACCGCCGCTTTCCCGATGTCATCTCGCAGCGGCTGCTGAAGGCGGCGCTGCGCGGCGCGCCGCCGCCCTACACCGATACGCAGCTGCGCACGCTCGCGGCGCACTGTACGACCCAGGAGGGCAATGCCGCCAAGGTCGAGCGGCAGGTGGCGAAATCCGCCGCCGCCATGCTGCTGCAGGCCCGCATCGGCGCGCAGTTCGACGCCGTCGTTACCGGCGCTGCGGACAAGGGCACCTGGGTGCGCATCACGCATCCTCTGGCGGAGGGACGGCTGGTCGAGGGCTTCACCGGGCTGGACGTCGGTGACGCGCTGCGGGTGCGCCTGGTGCGCACCGACGTGCAGCGCGGCTTCATCGACTTCGCGCGCGTGGGCTAGCGCGCACCCGCCGACGGGCGCGTGCCATTAAGAGGCCGGCGGGTTCTCGAGCGTCAATTTCTCCCGAACAGTTTTCTTTGAGCCGCATTTATGGCGGAAGCATCGACGGAATCCTCGCGCTTTTCTGGGTACCACTTCTTGTAGCGCTGCAGTTCGTAGAATAATGTCCCATGAATTCCCATCGCGTCTCGCTTGCGAATGGGACGTTGCCAAATTCGGCTCAACGCGGCCTCGATCGCTGGCTGATCCGCCAAATGCGGCAAGTCTTCCGCATAGTGAAATATCCTGACCGGCCTCCGGGAACAACAGGGCGAATTCCTCATCCGTCGCCTGAAAAATGCTGAAGGTGGAGTTCAACGCGCCGTCGATGACCTGAATATTTTTCATGGGTCTCGCGCCTGAGCTGCCCGCGAGCTATGACGCGTTCGCGCGCGGCGGATTCCAGTCCCCGCCGAGGGCTTTCACCAGCAGCACCGTGGCGGTCGCGCGCCGGATCTCGATATCCGCGGCGGCCAGCCGGGCAGACAGCGCCGCATTCTCGGTGGCGACGACTTCGAGGTAGGTGACGATGCCGCCCTTGTAGCGCAGGTTGGCCTGGTCGAGTGCGCCCTGCGTGGCGGTGACCGCGGCCCCCTGGCTGACGCTCTCGCGCTGCAGCTGGCGCAGCGCCACCAGGTTGTCCTCGACGTCCTGGAAGGCGCTGAGCACCACGCCGCGGTAATTGGCGACCTGTTCGTCGTACGCGGCGTGGGCCTGCGCGGACTGCGCTGCGTGCAGGCCACCGTCGAATACCGTCAGCAGCAGCTGCGGCCCGACCGACCAGTACCGCGCGGGCGCGGTGAGGAGCTGCGAGGTGGCGACGCTGGCACTGCCGGCCGAGGCGAGCAGATTCAACACCGGAAAATACGCAGCGCGCGCCACGCCGATGCCGGCATTGGCGGCGGCGACGCGCCGCTCGGCCGCGGCGACATCGGGGCGGCGCTCGAGCAGCTGCGAAGGCAACCCCGTGGCGACGGCGGGCACGGGGCGGAAGGCTTCGCCACTGTGAGCCTCGAGGCTGAAGCCGCTCGCCTCGCGGCCGATGAGTACCGCGATGGCGTGCTCGCTCTGCGCGCGGCGCAGCCGCGTATCCTCCGCCTGGGTACGGGCGGACTCGAGCTGCGCCTGCGCCTGCTGCACGTCCGAGATCGCCGCGGCGCCGCCGTTATAGAGATTCTCCGTCAGCCCGAGCGCCCGCGCGTAATCGGCCACAGTGCGATCGAGCAGTTGCTGCTCGACGTCCAGACCGCGCAGCGTGAAGTAATCGCTGGCGAGCTCGGCGTGCAGTTCCAGGTCGAGTGTCGCGAGATCGCCGGCGGTGGCCTGCTCGGTCGCCCGCGCGCCGGCGACGGTGTTGCGGATGCGGCCGAACAGATCCACCTCGTACGACAGGTCGCCCGCCAGCACGTAGGAGTTGCCGGTGCGGCTCCTGCCGGGAACGTAGGTCGGCTGGTAGACGGAGGTCTCGCCGCGGGTGGCATCGGCTTCGGCGGTGATGGTCGGCAACCAGGCCGACTGCGCGATGCGGGTCTGCGCCCGCGCCTGCGCCAGGCGGGCGAAAGACGCCTTGAGGCTTTGATTGGCGTCGCTCACCTGTGTTTCCAGGGCGTCCAGCTCCGGGTCGCCGAACATCGTCCACCAGCGGCCGCGGGGGCTGGCGTCGGCGGGGGCGGCAGCCTCCCAGTCGCCGGCCTCCTTGTAGGAGTCCGGCGGCGCCGGCAGCGTGGGACGCCGGTAGTGAGGGCTGAGCGAGCAGCCGGCGAGCGCCGCCAGCAGCACGCCTGCGCTGCGCGCCGCCGGCAAATTCACGAGGACGTGCTCCGGGGCGCGGCGGCTCCGGACTGCGGCTGCACCACCCGCACCTGCTGCCCCTCGGCGATCGAATCCGGAGGATTCACGATGATCGCATCGGCCGGGGTGATGCCGGAAAGCACCTCGATCTCCGTGCCGAAATCGCGCCCCTCGGTGATGCGCTTCAGGTGCACGCGCTGGTCGCTGCCGACGCTCGCCACCTGCAGGTTCTGCGTGCGAAAGATCACGGTATTCACCGGGACGCGCAGGGTGTCGAGGGGAGCGGGCAGCTCGAAATACACCTGCGCATAGGAGCCGGGCAGCAGCTCGCCGCGGGCGTTGTCGATCTGCAGCTCCACCTGCAGCGTGCGCGAGACCGCATCGAGCGCCTGCGCGGTGCTGGCGACGGTCGCGGTGTAACGCCGGGCCGGATGGTCGGCGAACTCGAGGGCGGCGGTGACGCCGGGGCGGATGGCAGCAGAATACGGCTGCGGCACGTACACGTAGATGCGCAGCCGATGGGTGTCGGCGACACGAAACAGCGGGCTGCCGGGACTTTGGCCCGCGCCGGCATTGATCAGTGCGCCGATGTCGGTGTTGCGTTGCGTGACCACCCCGTCGAAGGGCGCGAGCACCCGCTTGAAGGACTCCAGCTCGTTGAGGCGCGCGAGATTCGCGGCGGCGGACTGCAGCGCCGCCGATTTGGCGGCGGCGTCGCCGGCGCGCTGATCGGCGTCCTGCTGCGACACCGACTGCGTGGCGAGCAGGCCCTGCCAGCGCACGTTGGTGGTGCGCGCCAGCTCGTAGTTCGCCTGCGCGGTGGCCATGTCCGCCACCGCCTGGCGGCGCTCCTGGTCGACTTCCGGCGTCTCGATCTCGCCCAGCAGCTGGCCCTTCTTCACCGCCGTGCCGATGTCGGTGTACCAGATGCGCAGGTAGCCGTTGGTGCGCGCATAGATCGGCGCTTCGTAAAAGGCCTGCACCGAGCCCGGCAGCACGATACTGCTCGAGGCGGGTCCGCGGCGGGCGTGGGTCGTCGTCACGGTCGGGATCGCAGCGCTCGCCGCCTCGTGCTCGAGCGCGTTGCGGGCGCTCAGGCGGCTGACGATGCCCCAGATCGCGAGCAGCAGCGCGAGCGCGAGCAGGATCCATACGTAGTGCTGACGCAGTGCAGTGCTCGCGGCCGGCTCGGGAGGCGAGGAATCGGACATCAGTGGCTCCGCCGTCCGTGAATGAGGGTGAACACCGTGGGCACGAAGAACAGCGTCGCTATGGTCGCGAACACCAGCCCGCCGATCACCGCGCGGCCGAGCGGCGCGTTCTGCTCGCCGCCCTCGCCGAGCCCGAGGGCCATCGGCACCATGCCGATGATCATGGCGAGCGCGGTCATCAGCACCGGCCGGAAGCGCGTCACCCCGGCCTGCAGCGCGGCGTGCAGCGAGTCATCGCCGGCGTCCATGCGCTGGCGCGCGAAGCTGATCACCAGCACGCTATTGGCGGTGGCCACGCCCATGCACATGATCGCCCCGGTGAGCGACGGCACGCTCACCGGGGTGTGCGTCAGGAACAGCATCCAGACGATGCCGGCGAGCGCGGCCGGCAGCGCGGTGATGATGATGAACGGGTCGCGCCAGGACTGGAAGTTGACCACGATCAGCAGGTACACCAGCACCACCGCGCCGGCCAGGCCGATCAGCAGCCCGCTGAAGGAGTCGGTCATGGTCTTCACCTGGCCGCGCACCGTGACCTGGGTACCGCGCGGCAGCGACTGGCGCATGCCGGCGACCACCCGGTTGATCTGTCCCGCTACGAAGCCGAGGTCGGTTCCCTCGACCGCGCCGTAGATGTCGATCACCGGGATCGCGTCGTAATGACTCACCACCGCGGGCGAGACCTCGCGCCTGAAGCCGGCCAGATTGGCGAGCAGCTGCCCGCCGCCGCTGCCGGACAGGCCGGTGACCGGGGTGGTTTCCAGGTCCGAAAGCGTCGCCAAGCGAAATTGCGGCGTCTGCGCGACCACCGGGTACTGCGTGCCGCTCTGCGGGTCGATCCAGAAGGACAGCGTGTTCTGGGAGCTGCCCGACAGCGACACCAGCAGATCCGAGGCCACGTCGGTTTCGGTGAGTCCGAGGAGCGATGCCTTGCTGCGATCGACCTGCACCCGCAGCGTCGGGTAGTCGTAGGCCTGCTGGATGCGCAGATCCACCAAGCCTGGAATGGCGTGCATGCGCGCCAGCAACGCGTTGGCATACGGCAGATTGGCGGCCACGTTGAACCCCGAGACCTGTACGTCGAGCGGAGCCGGCAGCCCGAAGTTGAGGATCTGGCTGACCATGTCCGCCGGCAGGAAAGCGAAGCTCGTCGAAGGATAGAGCTCCGTCAGCCGCGCGCGCAGCCGGTGTACGTACTGCGCCGTAGGATGATGATCGCTGGTGAGATTGACGAAGATGTCGGCATCGCCGGGCCCGACCGGCGCCGAGGTGGAGTAGGCGGTGTTGATGCCGCTATAGGGCAGGCCGATGTTGTCGACGATGGTGGCGATCTCGCGTGCCGGAACCAGCTCGCGGATCGTGGCCTCGATGTGATCGCACAGCGCCGCGGTCTCCTCGATGCGCAGGCCGGTGGGCGCGCGCACGTGCAGCTTGATCTGCCCGGCATCGACCGCGGGGAAGAAATCGCGGCCGAGACCGGGCAGGTAACGGCCGAGCGGGAAGGCGAGCAGCGCAGTGGCCGCCATGGCGCCGAGGAACGGCAGGGCGAAGCGGCTGCCGCTGTGCAGGGTACGCTCGAGCAGGTCGTGATAGCGGCTGCGCACCCCGGTGAACCACTGCTCGAAGCGACCCTGCAGCTGGCCGAACCGGCCGCGCGGCGCGCCGCTGGCGTGGGCATCGTGGCGTTGCAGCCAGTACTTCGCCAGCGTCGGTACCAGCGTGCGCGACAGCAGGTAGGAGGCGAGCATCGCGAACACCACCGCCTCGGCCATCGGTATGAACAGGAAACGGGCGATACCCGCTAGCATGAACATGGGCACCAATACGATGCAGATGGCGAGCGTCGAGACCAGCGCCGGCAGCGCGATCTCGTGGGCACCGTTCAGGATCGCCTCCTCGACCTCCTGCCCCTGCTCGAGGTGCATGTTGATGTTCTCGATGGTGACGGTGGCGTCATCCACCAGAATGCCGACCGCGAGCGCCAGCCCGCCAAGCGTCATGATGTTGATGGTCTCGCCGAGCCAGGATAGACAGACGATGGAGCTCAAGATCGACAGCGGAATGGATATGGCGATGATGATGGTGCTGCGCCAACTGCCGAGAAACAATAGGATCATCAGCCCGGTGAGCGCGGCGGCGATCACCGCCTCGCGCACCACCCCGTCGATGGCGGCACGCACGAAGATCGACTGATCGCCCACCAGATCGACGTTAAAGCCTTGCGGCAGCTGGCCGCGGATACCTGGCAGGCGCTGCTTGATGTTTTTGATGATGTCGAGCGTCGAGGCGCTGCCGGTCTTCAGCACGCTCATCAGCACGCCGCGATGCCCGTCGCGGCGCACGATGTTGGTCTGTGGCGGGTAACCGTCGCGCACGTGCGCCACGTCGCGCACGTAGACGACGTTGCCGTTGCGGTTGGCGACCGGCAGGTCGTTGAGCTCGGCCACGGTGCGCGGGTTGGCGTTGACGGTGACGAAGTATTCGCGGTCGCCGATTTTCTGTGTGCCGGCGGGCAGGATGGAGTTCTGTGCCGCCAGGGCATTGGTGACGTCGTTGCCCGAGAGCCCCTTGGCGCGCAAGCGGTCCGGGTCGAGATCCACCTGCACCTGGCGCTGCAGGCCACCGTAGGGGTAGGGCATCGAGGCGCCCTGCACGGTGGCAAGCCCGGTGCGGATGATGTTGTTGCCGAGGTCGAACAGCTGCGCCTCCGACAGGTTCTGGCTCGAGAGCGCGAGCTGCAGCACCGGCACCGAGGAAGCGTTGTAAGCGAGCACGTACGGCGGGGTGGTGCCCGGGGGCGCGCTGCGCAGCTGCGTCTGCGACACGGCGGTGATCTGCGCGAATGACAGTTCCTCGTTGACGCCCGGCTGGAAGAAGTACTTCACCACCGAGGTGCCGGTGAGGTTCTGCGACTCGGTGTGCTCCACGTCGTTGACGGTGGTCTGCGCACTGCGCTCGCTCTGTAGCACCAGGCGCGTGGCGATCTCATCGGGTGACAGGCCGGTATAGCGCCAGATGGTGGCGACGACCGGAATGTTGATGTTGGGGAAGATGTCGGTCGGCGTGCGCAGGATCGCGGACACGCCGAGCAGCGTGATGACGATCGCCAGCACCAGGAAGGTGTAGGGGCGCCGCAGCGCCAGTTGGACGATCCACATGGCAGCCGCACCATAACGCAGGGTGCGCCAGCGGTCGGTTACGTGGCGAAGCGCGCCGGTTACGGGTGAAATCTGCCGCGCAAGCGCGCGGCGACATGCGACGTGGACAGTGCGGAAGGCAGGCGCGCCGCCGGCGCGCTCAGGCGGGCGCTTCAGGATGGCGGGCGGAGCTTCAGTACACGGCTTCCACGGGGACGGCGACGCGATAGCCGACACCGCGCTCGGTGACGATGATGCGCGGCTCGGCCGGGTTGCGTTCGATCTTGCGGCGCAGGCGCAGGATCTGCACGTCGATGGCGCGGTCGTAGATCTCGTTGTCGTAGCGGCGGCTGAGCTCGATCAGCTGATCGCGCGTCACCACGCGGTTGGCCGTGGCCAGCAGCGCCGCCAGCAGGTTGAACTCGCCGTTGCTGAGCGACACCGCGCTGCCATCCTGCGCGGTCAGCCGCCGCGTGCGCAGGTTGAGCTCCCACCCCGGCAGTCGGTAGGCGCGGCACACCGGCGCACCGTGCACCTCCTTGCCGGCGTGAGTACGGCGCAGCACCGTACGGATGCGCGCCAGCAGCTCACGCGGACTGAACGGCTTGGTGAGGTAATCGTCGGCGCCCAGCTCCAGTCCCATGATGCGATCGGCCTCCTCGGTGCGGCCGGTGAGAATGATGACCGGGATCTGCGAGTCGGCGCGCAACTGCCGCAGCAACTGCATGCCGTCCTCGCCCGGCAGACGCAGATCGAGCAGCACCAGGTCGAGCACCTGGCCGCGCAGCGCGGCGGCGAGCCCCGCGCCGTCGACCGCGCCGCTGACGCGGAAATCGTTGCGGCCGAGGTATTCATCGACCAGCTGCCGGATGTCCGCGTCGTCGTCCACCACCAGCACGTGGGGCAGCGGGACCTGCGTCATGCGCGGAGCGCTCCGTGAGGCGCGTGCTGGTGGTGGAGCGTGATAGTCTTCATCATGAGCTGATCCGCGAATGGCTCGAGGCGGGCGGGATGCAGGCGGTCTGGCCGCAGCCGGGTGCACAGGCAGCGCCGGACATCGATGCGGTACTGGTGGACGTGACGTGTCAACAACAGGCTCATGCGGTCCTGGCGTCGTGGCGGCGTGCTTACCCGCAAGCGGCGATCGTGCTTGCTTCCGGCCGCTTCTCCCCGGGGGACATGGCGAATGATGCCATGGCGGTGAGACTCGGAGCGACCCGCATTCTCGCCAAGCCCTACACGCGCAGCGACCTATGGAAAGCCCTCGGCGTACGGCCAGTTCCGGCGAACCCCAGCACTCCGCCATCTCGCTGAGCGGTGGAGGCGGCCGCGCGCGTGTGGGCGGGCTGCGCCTGCGGCTGGTGCTCATCGTCGCAGCGGTGTGCGCCGCCGTGTGGCTTTCGACGCTGTTCGACACGCTGCGCGACCGTGCCGCCACCTTGTCGATGGCGGAGCGCCAGCACGACAACGTCGCCGGCGCGCTCGCCGAGCAGGCGGCGCGTGCCCTGCAGGCGACCGATCTCATCCTGCGCCAGGCGGCGCTGCTCGATCCGGACAACCTCAGCGCCGGCGAGCGCACCACGATTCCGGACCTGCTGCGCCGGCACATGAGCGGCGTGCCGCAGGTGCGCAACCTGTTCCTGTTCGATCCGCAGCGGCACCTGCACCTGAGCACCGCGACGAGCAGCAATGCCAACAGCGACCTGAGCGATCGCTCGTATTACCTGGCGCAGCGCGCACAGCCGGACCTCGGGCTGTTCGTAAGCGAACCCTTCATCAGCCGCGTGACCGGCGAACCGACCTTCGTACTGAGCCGCCGCCTGCCGGGCAACGGCTTTCGCGGCATCGTCGGCGCGGCGGTCGACGTCACCTACATCCGCGGGCTGTACCGGGCGCTCGACCTCGGCTCGGGCAGCGCCATCGAGCTGCTGCGCGCCGACGGCACCTCGCTGGTCAGCCGCGACGGCCGCGTGCCGGCGAGCGCAGCGTCGCCCTGGGCGCGCGCCTTGGCGGCGCTCGGCAGCGCCGCGGCCCTGCACACGGCGCTCGAGGAGCCGCAGGGTGGGCGCACGCGCATCAGCCTGCGGCGCGTGCCCGGCTACCCGGCGGTGGTCGCCGTAGGCCGCAGCGAGCACAGCATCCTCGAGGCCTGGCGCGACCAGACCGGCAAGACCATCGTCCGCACCTTCGTCATTACCGCGCTGGCCGCGGTACTGCTGATCGCATTTCTGCGCCAACTCGAGCGCCACGAGCGCGTCACCGCACGCGCGCACCAGTCGCAGAAGCTCGAGGCGCTCGGCACGCTGGCCGGGGGCATCGCCCACGACTTCAACAACGTGCTGGGAGCCGTGCTCGGCTACGGCGAGCTCGCCATGCAGGATGCCGCGGCGGGCAGTGCGCAGCGCCGGCACCTCGACAAGATCGTCGTGGCCGCCAATCGCGCCCGCGAACTGGTGGCGCGCATCCTCGCCTTCAGCCGGCCCGGCGTCGGCAGCGCCCGCCCGGTGGCGCTGCAGAAAGTCATCAGCGAGGTGCACAGCCTGACCTGCGCCACGCTGCCACCCGGCGTCAGCGTGGCGGTGGAACTACCCGCGCAACCGCTGGTCGCCGCCGGCGACGCGGCGCAACTGCACCAGATGCTCGCCAACCTGCTCACCAATGCGGTGCAGGCGGTGGCCGGCGGCGGCCGGGTGGTGCTGCAGGCCGCGCCGGACGAGGTCGGCGAGGCGCGCGATTGCACGGTGGGGCGGCTGCTGCCGGGCCGCTACGCGTGTATCGACATCAGCGACTCGGGCGCGGGCATCACTGCCGCGGAGGTGGAGCGGATCTTCGAGCCCTTCTACACCACCAAGCCGGCCGGCAGCGGCACGGGTCTCGGTCTGTCGCTGGTGCACGGCATCGTGCTCGATCACGACGCGGCTCTTGAGGTGGCGAGCCGGCCGGGTGCCGGCACCCGCTTCCGCGTGTACCTGCCGCTGAGCGACGGCGAGCCGCTCGAGGAGCCGCACCCGCGCGCAGCGCCGCCGGGGGCGGGCGAGACCATCCTGGTCGTCGACGATGAGGAAAGCCTGGTGCAGCTCGCGGAGGAAGTGCTCGCCTCGCTCGGCTACGAGCCGGTCGGCTGCGTGGGCGGCCGCGAGGCGCTG
The DNA here is from genome assembly GCA_035481975.1 of Steroidobacteraceae bacterium. GTDB lineage: Bacteria > Pseudomonadota > Gammaproteobacteria > Steroidobacterales > Steroidobacteraceae > 13-2-20CM-66-19. Next base: position 38,224 of record DATHRC010000022.1, on the reverse strand, counting down.
CGGGTGTTCAGCGCCGCCCCGCAACGCTTCGACGCGGTGTTGACCGACGCCATCATGCCGAATCTCTCGGGCATGGAGCTGCTCCGACAGCTCAAGCGGCGCCGCCCGCAGCTGCCGGCTATTCTCGTGAGTGGCTTTGCGGGCCCGGAGCTGCAGGCCGAGGCGCAGGCAGCCGGGGCCCAGGCGGTACTCACCAAGCCGCTGAGCGCGGTGGAGCTGGCACAGTGCGTGGCCGGAGTGCTGGCCGCGGCGCGGGCGGCGGCGGTGCGCGCCGACGTCGCCTGAGCGCGCGGGCCGCCCGCGCTAGGGGCGCGACTTGCGTGCCTTGAAGAAGCGCGCCACCCGCTGCACGGCATCCGGGGCCAGCCCCTCGTTCTTGAACAGATTGAGTGCGTGCGCCTCATGCAGCGTCAGTCCGCTGCTTTCGAGCAGCGCACGCTTGTTGACCTGGTTCGAGAACCACGAATTCGCCAGGATGTCCTGCGCCACGGCGGCGAGCCCCGCTTCGAACTGCTCGTCCGGGAAGCAGAAGTTGGCCAGGTGCATCTCGCGGGCGGCCGCGCCCGAGTAGCTGCGGCAGGTGTACATCATCTCGCTGGCGATGGAAGTGCCCACGCGTTGCGGCAGGCGCAGGCTCAGTCCCCAGATCGGGGTGAGGCCCCAGCGCGCATAGGCATCGCAGAAGCTGGCGGACTCCGCGGCGACGATCAGATCCGCGGCGAGCGCGAGCTCCAGTGCCCCGGTCGAGCAGTGTCCGCGCACGGCGGAGATTACCGGTTGCGGCAGATTGGCGACCTTGTCGATGACCTCCACGTAGTGATGCGGCTTGGCGTGCGCCTTCACCTGGCTCAGCACCTCGCTCATGTCGTGTCCGGAGGAGAAATTGCCGCCCGCGCCGCGCAGGATTACCAGGCCGATGGTCTTGGTCTCGCGGGCCAGGCTGTCGAGATGCTCCTCCAGCCGCTCGATCATGTCCTTGGAGAGCGCGTTGAGCTTTGCGGGGCGATTGAGCGTCAGGATCGCCGCTCCGTCCCGGTTCTCGCGTAACACCAGCTCATTCATTTGAAGGTCGCCTCGGGAAGATTCCACCAGCCGCCACCGAGCGCCTGGAACAGCCCGGCGGTATCGGCGTAGCGATTGGCCTGTGCCTGCACCAGGGTAATCTCCGCCTGTTGGTAGGTCTGTTCGGCATTCAGCAACGCCACCGTGCTCAGCGTGCCGATCTCGTGTTGCCGTCGTGCCAGCTCGAAGGCTTCCTTGGCGGCCTGGTCGGCCGCCGCGCTGGCCTCGAGCGCTGCGGCGTCCGCCTGCAGCGCCCGCAGGGTATCGGCCACGTTCTGGCAGGCGAGGATCACCGCCGCCCGGTACTGGGCAGCGGCCGCATCGAGCGCCGCATCCGCGGCACTGTGCCGGTAGCGCAGCGCCCCGGCGTCGAACAGGGTCTGCGTCAACGAGGCGCCGACGTCCCAGAAGCCGGTGTAGGCGCTGAACAGCTGCCCGATCTTCAGTGCCGCCGTGCCGGTCTGGGCGCTGATCTCGAACTGCGGCAGCATGTTGGCGAGCGCCACGCCGACGGCCGCCGATGCGGCGTGCAGATTCGCTTCCGCCTGGCGCACGTCGGGGCGCTGCTCGATGAGCTTCGCGGGCAGACTGACCGGCAGTTGCGCCGGCAGTGTCAGGTCGGTGAGCTCGAAGGTATCGGCAGGCTCTGCGGCCGGCAGCCGGCCGAGCAGTGCCGTCAGCGCATCGCGGGTCTGGCCGAGCTGCTTTTGCAGCGGCGGCAGCGTGGCGGCGGTCTGCGCCTCGAGCGCTTCCTGTGGCAGCAGGTCGACGTTGCTCGCGGTGCCGAGCGCGTGCTGCTGGCGCAGCGTCGCGGTGAGCTGGTGCTGCAGCTCGAGCAGCCGTTGCGTGGTGCCGATCTGGCCGCGCAGCGCGGCCTCCTGCACCGCGGTAGCGACCACATTGCTGCTCAGCGTTACGTAGGTCGCGATGAGCTCGAAGCGCGTGGCCTCGACCTCGGCGCGCGTGCCCTCGAGCGCGCGGCGTGTGCCGCCGAACACGTCAGGCATGTAGCTCAGGTTCAGCTGCGCGGTGTAGAGATTGTAGTAAGGATTGACCTGCGGGAGGCTCGTCGGGTTGGCCAGCGTGTCGACCGCGTTCTTGGCACGGGTCGCATCGAAGCCGCCCTGTACCGTCGGCAGCAAACTGGCGCGCTGCGCTTTGTAGAGCAGCTGCGCCTGGCGCAGTGCGGCACGCGCGGCGTCGATGTTGGGGTTGCCTTTGAGGGACTGCTCGACCAGCGCGTTGAGCTTCGGCGACTGGAACAGCGTCCACCATTGAGCGGGAATGTCCATGCCGCCGGCGAAGGTCTGAGCGCCGCCGCCGGTCCCCGCTGCCGCGGCGGTGGTTCCCTGCGAGGGCGCGCTGCCGTAATCGCGGTCCGCAGGCGGCGCGGGGCGGTGAAAATTGGGCCCGACTGCGCAGCCGCACACTGCGGCGAGTGCGGCGATGAGCGCAGCGCGCGATCTTCTACGGATAGTGTGCGCGGGGCTCATGCCCAGCGCGCCTCGCCGTGGCGCCGCTCGGCCCAGTGCTCGATCACGTGGTACATCGAGGGCAGGACGAATAGCGTGAGCACCGTGGAGATGGCCAGTCCGCCGACCACGACGGTGGCGATGCCGCGCTGCACGTCGCTGCCGACCCCGGTATGCAGCGCCGCCGGCAGCATGCCGAGCGTAGCCACGGTGGCGGTCATCAGCACCGGGCGCAGCCGCTCGGTCGCGCCCCTCATGATCGCCTCGTGCAGCCCGAAGCCCGCCTGGCGCATGCGATTGAGATTCGCCACCATGATGATGCCATTTTGCACGGCGACGCCGAACAGCGCGATGAAGCCCACGCCGCTGGCGACGTTGAGCGTCTCACCGGTGAGGTGCAGGGACACCAGGCCGCCCAGGGTCGCGAGCGGCACCACGCCGAGGATGAGCAGCGCCTGGCGGAAGGAGCGCGTGCCGATGGTGAGGAAAATCAGCATCATCCCCATGACCAGCCCGAGGATTACCAGCAGCCGCGCCTCGGCGCGCCGCTGGTTCTCGAACTGCCCACCCCACTCGAGACGCAGCTTGTTCGGATCGAAGTGCACACGCGCGGCGATCTTGGCCTGCGCCTCGTGCAGATAGCTGGTCAGATCGCGGTCACGGTTGTCGATGCGGATGGTGAGGTTGCGCTGACCGTTCTCGCGGGTGATGGTGCTCTCGCCGGTTTGCACGCGGATGTCGGCGATCTGCGCCAGCGGCACCTGCATGCCGCTCGCGGTACGCAGCGACAGATTGGCGAGCGCCTCCGGACTGTCGCGGCTGGCGGCGACGAAGCGCACGGTGAGGCTGTAGACCCGCTCACCCACATACACCGTGGACACCGGTGCCTGTCCGACCCCGGTCTGAATGAGGTTCTGTACGTCGGCGACGTTGAGCCCGAAGCGCGCCGCCCTTTCGCGATCCACCGCGACGTTGATCTGCGGGATGGGCGGCTCCTGGAAGATCGAAGCGCTCGAGGTGCCGCGAATGCTGTAGAGCACGTCGACCATCTGCTGCCCCACACGGCGCAGCAGTGGCAGGTCGTCGCCGTATATCTTGATGACCAGCGGGCTGTGAGCCCCGCCGATCATGTCGTTGACATTATCGATGATCGGCTGGCTGATGCCGATCGAGTAGCCGGGCAGGCGCGCCAGCGTGGCGGCGAGGTGGCCGAGAAACTGCTGCTTCGACTCGCCCCCCGGCCAGCTGTCGTACGGCGTCAGCCCGACGGGCGCCTCGATGTGCGACATCGTCCACGGATCGGTGCCATCGTCGTTGCGGCCGGTTTGCGTCACGACGTAGGACACCTCGGGAAACTTGAGGATCTCACGGCGCAGCTCGCTCGCCATGTCGCTCGCCTTGTTGAGCGCCAGCCCGGTTGGCATCTGCACCTGCAGCCACAGCGCTCCCTCGTCCAGGTCCGGCAGGAAGTCCCGCCCTACGGTGGCACCGAGACCGACCACCGCCAGCAAGGCGAAAATCACGATGCCGTAGACGATGCGCGGCTGCGCGATGCACACCGCGAGCAGCCGCTCGTAACCGTGCGTCAGCCGCTCGAGCCAGCGGTTGTGGTAGACGCGGCCGGGCTTGCGGAAGGCGTAGTAGGCGAGTGCGGGCACCAGAGCCAGTGCCGTCAACAGCGCGCCGAGCAGCGCATAACCCATGGTGTAGGCCATCGGCGTGAACAGCCGTGCCTCGGCGCGCTCGAAGGAGAACAGCGGCAGGTAGGCGCTGATGATGATGAGGCTCGCGAAGAATATCGGCCGCGTCACCTGCACCGCGGCGGCCTTGACCTCGCTCTCACTGAGCTCCTCGTCCGGCATCGCCTCGCGCCGGCGCAGGATGGCCTCGGTGACCACGATCGCCCCGTCCACCAGGATGCCGAAGTCGATGGCGCCGAGCGACAGCAGGTTGGCGGACACGTGGCTGAGATTCAGCAGCGAGAACACCGCCACCAGCGCGAGCGGTATCGACACTCCCGCGACCAGCGCGCTGCGGGCACTGCCGAGGAACAGGATGAGAATGAGGAACACCAGACTGATGCCCTCGAGCACCGTGCGCCCCACCTTATGGACCGTGGCGCGCACCAGTTCGTCGCGGTCGATGTAGGGCACGATGCGCACGTCCTCGCGGGCGAGGCGGCGGTTGAGCTCGTTCACCTTGGCATGAATGCCCTTGAGGGTCTGCGAGGGGTTCTGATACTTCAGCATCAGCACGATGCCTTCGATCGTGTCCGGGTTGTTGTCCTTGCCCAGGATCCCCTCGCGCTCCTGGTGGCTCAGGGTGGTGCGCCCCAGGTCGCGCACCAGCACCGGGACGCCATTGACCTGCGTGACCACGGTGGTGCCGATCTGGGCGAGGCTGCGGATCAGGCCGACCCCGCGGATGACGTAGCTCTGGTCGCCGCGCGACACGCGGCCGCCGGCGGCGTTGGCGTTGTTGCTGTTGATGGCGCTGATGACGTCGGTTATGCCGAGACCGTAGTGCTGCAGCTGCTTCGGATCCAGCTCGAGCTGATACTCGGTGGTGAAGCCGCCGAAGTTGGTGTCGTCCACCACGCCGGGTACCGACTTGAGTGCCGGGATCACCGTCCAGCGCTGAATTTCCGACAGCTCCTGCAGGTTCTTGGTGTCGGACTCGAGCGTGTAGCGGTAGATCTCGCCACCGGGGCCGGCGACCGGATCGAGCGAGGGCGCGGCGCCACTTGGCAGGGTGACCTGGTTGATGCGCTCGAGCAGTCGCTGGCGCACCCAATAGTCCTCGTAGCCGTCACGGAACAGCACGGTGATGAGCGACAGGCCGAAGGTGCTTTCCGAGCGCATCAGCAGCAGCCCGGGCGTGCCGTTGATCTCACGCTCGAGCGGCACGGTGATGAGCTGCTCGACTTCCTCGGCGGCGAGGCCCGGCAACTGGGTGGTGACCTGCGCGGAAACATCCCCCAGCTCCGGATATGCCTCGACGCTCAACGTCTCCCAGGCGTAGATGCCGAACAGGCTGAGCAGCACCGCGATCACGATGACCGCGACGCGCCGGCGCAGGCAGAAGTCGACGAACTGGTCAATCATTGAGCAGGATTCCGCCGCGCACCACCACCTGCTCGCCCGGCTGCACCCCGGCGGCGATCGTCACCGTGGAGCTCTCCTCGAGCAGCGGCTCGACGGCGCGGCGCTCGAAGGTCCAGGGCGCGGTGGCGACGAACACCGTGGTGCGGTCGTTGTTCATCAGCAGCGCCGAGCTCGGCAGCACCACGCGACGCTGCTGCGCACCGCGCAGCGTCACCGTGGCGAACATGTTCGGCCGCAGCGCATAGTCGGGATTGGCGAAGGCGATGCGCACCTTGTTGCGGCGCGAATCCGCCTCCAGCACGTCGGCGACGAACAGCACCTTGCCGTGCAGGGTCTTGCCGGCGTAGGCATCGAGAGCCACCTCGGCGTCCTGGTCGGGTTTGACCTGGATGAGATCCTTCTCGGCCACCAGCGCGGTCACCCACACGACCGAGAGATCGGCGACCGTCATGACCGGCTGGGTGTCGTCATTGATGGTCGCGCCCGGCGCAATCGCCAGCGCCGTGATGCTGCCAGGGACCGGGGCACGCAGCGCGAGCAGCCGCGCTGCGCCGCGGGCGTCTTCGGCCGCACCGCTGGCGCGCAGGTGCTCGCGCGTACGCAGCCATTCGGCCTGCGCCTGGTCGTTGTCGTTGCGCGCCTGCTGCAGATCGCGCTGCGACGCCGCACCGATCTTCAGCTGCGCCTCCTGGTACTGGAGAATGCGCGCGCTGAGGGCCGCGGCACTGGCCGCCTTGTCGTTGTCGTCGTAGGCCTGCGCCAGGTCGGGCGAATCGATGAGCGCCAACAGCTGCCCGCGCTGCACCCGATCGCCGAGCGCGACCTTGAGCTCACGCACCCGCCCGGCGCCCGGCGGCAGCACCGCGACGGTGCGCGCCGGGTTCGACTCGACTACGCCCGGCGCATGGATGAGGGGGCTCGAGGCCTCGACCGGCGCCGCCATCACCGTCAGCCGCTGCCGCAGCGGCGAGCCTTGCGGGATGAAGATGCGCCCGCCCTGATGCACCAGCAGCGGCGTCTCCTGCGCCGAGCCTGCACGCGCGGCGAACAGCCCGAAGCCGTGCGTCAGCAGGGCGATGACGAGCAGCAGCCCGAGGCCGATCCCACCCCACAGGAAAGCGCGTCCTGCGGGAGTGGCGGTATGGTCATGGCCCTGCGGCAGCGCCGCTCCCTGGGGATGATCCTGGCCTTGCGGTTGATCCTGTGCGGGTGGTTCCATGGCGCTCACTTCGAGGCAGATCGCGTAAGTTTAGTTGCAGCAGTGTGACAGGACATCGGCTGCCCGAAACTCCTCGGTCCGGACCGGCGCCGTGCGGCGATGTGTCCACCGGCAAGCGCCGAGCGATGCTGGACGCCGCGGCGCGCGCGATTCTTCTCCGTCACTCTCGCAAAGTCAACAGATACCATACCCCCCACCCTATACGGTTTGCGGAGGAAAATGCCGCCGGCGGGGTGCGGGCGCGCCGCGGCCTGCCGCTACGCGCGCTCGAAGTCGCACGCCAGCCGGTGCGCAGCGAGTAGCTACCCGGCGCGTAGCGCGGCAGGATGCACAGGAAGGCGAGGGCGGGGATCAGGGCCGTAAGCGCCCGGGCGGCGCGGCCCGGCCCGCGGGCTCTCCGTCAGGCGCGATAGTCGGCCGCCGCGGTCTCATCGACCGCCGGCTGCCGCGCGCTCAGGGCATTGAAGAGCGGCGTGAGGATCAGCGCCAGCGCCAGATTGAGGATGAGCGTGTAGAAGGCGGTATAACCGGGCAACGTGTAGCCGGCGAACTCCAGCGGGAAGGTCGGCTTCAGGCCCACGTGCACCGCCATCGCGGTGCCGGCGAAGGTGCCGACCGCCCAACCCAGCAGCAGCGCCCAGGAGTTGAACCAGCGGGTGTAGACCCCGAGCATCACCGTCGGCAGCGTCTGGATGATCCAGATGCCGCCGAGCAGCTGCAGCTGGATGGCGTATTGCGTCGGCACGAACAGGATGAAGGCGAGCGCGCCCGCCTTGACGACCAGCGACACCCACTTCGCCATCTGCGCTTCCTGCTTGTCGGTCGGATTGCGGTTGATGAATTCGCGGTGGATGTTGCGCGTATAGAGGTTGGCCGAGGCGATCGACATGATCGCCGCCGGCACCAGGGCGCCGATGCCGATGGCGGCAAAGGCAACACCGACGAACCACGACGGGAAGCTGTGCAGCAGCAGCGCCGGCACGGCGTAGTTATTGCCGAACTGCTTGAAGCCGGCGGCGAACTCCGGCATCCCCTTGACGCCGGCCGCAAGGGCGAAGAAGCCGATGAGGGCGAGCAGCCCGAGCATGAAGGTGTAGCCCGGCAGCATGGCGGCGTTGCGGCGGATGGCGCGGCCGCTGTTGGCGCTGAGGATGGCGGTGAGCGTGTGTGGATAGAGGAACAGCGCCAGCGCCGAGCCGAGCGCCAGCGTCGCATACGAACCATATTCGCCGGCGGAGTGCGCCGTAGGGGGTTTCAGCAGGAGTTTCGCGTCCGGCACGGCCGCGAAGATCTTGGCGAAGCCGCCGAGCTCAATGGGGATCACGATGACCGCCACGAAGGCGGTGATGTAGATGAGGATGTCCTTGACGATTGCGATCGAGGCCGGTGCCCGCAGTCCGCTGGAGTAGGTGAAGGCGGCCAGGATTGCGAACGCGATCAGCAGCGGCAGGTCGGCGGCAAACCCGGTCCCGGAGACCCCGAGCGCACCGACCACCACCTGGATGCCGACGAGCTGCAGCGCGATGTACGGCATGGTCGCGACGATCCCGGTCACCGTGATGGCCAGCGCCAGCCAGCGATTGCCGTAGCGCCCGCGCACGAAGTCGCCGGCGGTGATGTAGCCGTGCTTATGGCACACGTACCACAGGCGCGGAAACGCCAGGAACAGGATGGGATAGATGACGATGGTGTACGGCACGGCGAAGAACGCCAGTGCCCCGGCGCCGAACGCCAGCGCCGGAACCGCGATGAACGTGTAGGCGGTATAGATATCGCCGCCGACCAGAAACCAGGTGACGACCGTGCCGAAACGGCGGCCGCCGAGCCCCCACTCGTGCAACAGGTTGAGATCACCCTTGCGCCAGTGGGCGGCGGCGAAGCCGAGCCAGGTGATGAAAACGAACAGCGCCACGAAGACGCCGAGCGCAACCCAGTTCACATCCTGCATCAAATCCCCCGCAGCAGCGTGTGCCTCCAGCCGGCTATTCCCTGGTTGCGAAGTACACGACGGCCGTGAATACCGCGCTGATGATCACCCACAGCATCTGGTACCAGTAGAAGAACGGTACGCCATGCCAGTAGGGTGCGGCGCTGTTATAGAAGGGCGGCCACAGCACGGCGACGAACTGCACGAGGAACAGCAGGTACCACCAGCTCCAGCCGCGACGCTTCTCTTGTGTGCCGTTCATACAGCGATCCTCCGCAAGCCGGTGTAACCTGCCCGCTGACCTGGCTGCACCGCGCGGTTCTAGCGAACCGTGCGTTTGTTGGTCTCGGGCAGGAAAAACAGTCCGACGACCACCGTCATCAGCGCCACGATGATCGGGTAGCGCAGTCCGTAGTAGATGTTGCCCGTGAGAGCCACCAGTGCGAAGGCTATCGTGGGCAGAAAGCCGCCAAACCAACCGTTACCGATGTGGTAGGGCAGGGACACCGAGGTGTAACGGATGCGCGCCGGGAACAGCTCAATCAGCCACGCCGCAATCGGCCCGTAAACCATGGTGACGTAAAGCATCAGGACGAACAGCAGCAGCCAGACCATGAAGAGGTTGATCTGCGCCGGATCAGCCTTGGCCGGGTAGCCGGCCTCCTTCAGCGCTCCACTCAGAGCCTTGGAGAACTTGTCGGTCGCCGCCTTGAAGTCGGCCGCGGACATGCTGCCGCCTTCGACCGAGGGGATGAATGGTGCGTCCCCGATGCGCACCTGGGCGACACTGCCGACCGGGGCTGCCTCGTTGCGGTAGGGCACGCCCGCCTTGGCCAGCGCCGCTTTCGCTACGTCGCAGGACTGGACGAATTTCTTCTTGCCGACCGGATCGAACTGGAAGGAACAGGAGTTCGGGTCAGCCAGGACGGTCACGGGCGCATGGGTGGAGGCACTCTCGATCGCCGGATTCGCATAGTGCGTGAGGCCCTCGAAGATCGGCACGTAGGTGAGCGCCGCAAGCAGGCAGCCGGCGAGGACGATCTTCTTTCGGCCGATCCTGTCGGAGAGAACGCCGAACACCACGAAGAACGGCGTGCCGATCAGCAGCGCTGCGGCGATGAGCAGATTCGCGGTCTGCGCTTCTACCTTGAGGACCTGCGTGAGGAAGAAGAGGGCGTAGAACTGGCCGCAGTACCACACCACCGCCTGGCCGGCCGTGGCGCCCAGGAGCGCAAGAATCACCAGGCGCAGGTTCTCCCAGCGCGCGAAGGACTCGGTCAGCGGGGCCTTGGAGCGGGTACCTTCCGCCTTCATCTCCAGAAATACGGGCGACTCCGCCAGTTGCAGTCGGATGTAGACCGAAATGCCGAGCAGCACGGTCGACAGCAGGAACGGAATGCGCCAGCCCCAGGTGTCAAACTCGGGCCCGAGCCAGGCGCGACACACGAGAATGATCACGAGACTGAGGAACAGACCGAGCGTAGCGGTGGTCTGGATCCAGCTGGTGTACCGGCCGCGCTGCCCCTGGCCCGCGTGTTCACCCACGTAGGTCGCCGCTCCGCCATATTCGCCACCCAGAGCGAGTCCCTGCAGCAGCCGCAAGACGATGAGCGCCACCGGGGCGATCACGCCGGCGCTCGCGTAGCTCGGCAGCACGCCGACCAGCGCCGTCGAGAGGCCCATGATCACGATCGTAATAAGGAAGGTGTACTTGCGCCCGACCAGGTCCCCCAGGCGCCCGAAGATCAGCGCGCCAAACGGCCGCACGGCGAAACCCGCGGCAAACGCCAACAGCGCGAATATGAACCCGGTGGTTTCGTTCACACCGGAAAAAAACTGCTTGGAGATGATCGCGGCCAGCGATCCATACAGGTAGAAGTCATACCACTCGAACACCGTCCCCAGACTTGACGCGAAGATCACACGGCGATGCGCCTTGTCGATCCCGGACTCGTACAAAGGCAAGTTGGTCGCGGCCATGAGTCGCTCCTGCGTTGCTTATGGTTATCGTTGTAGTGCTAGTGACCTGACGGCACTAGTATTTCACACGCGGGCTTGGCCGACCAACCCCCCGGGCATGACCCCGGTTAGCCGCAACCTGCAGCCGCAGGGTTGCCCGGGGAGCCTCATATGGCGGTCCGGGCTCACGGCCATTCACTTGTAATCCCCGAGGCTGCCTCGGGACAGTCGAGTCTGCGCCCGTGATTACGTAACAGGCGGAGAGAAAATAGTGTGCCAGAACTCCTGGTGGATCGCGGGCGCGAGCGGCGAGGTGAACGAAGTCTGGGTGAACAGAAGGGCGGTGATCCCCGAGTGAGGGTCGGCCACCCAGGTGGTGCCTAGTCCGCCATTCCAACCGAACGCGCCCGCAGGCAGACCGTCCGCGGTCCGCGTGGTGACCACCGACATGCCCAGACCCCAACCGCGTCCGCTGCTGAGGGTGGGTTGAGCTCCGGCACGCTGGCTCGCAGTCAGGTGGTCCGTGATCATGGACGCCACCGCAGGGTGTGACAGCAGCCGGCGCGAGCCGCCCAGGTCCCTCAGCAGCAAGCGCGAGAACGCAAAATAATCATCGGCAGTGGACAGCAGACCGGCCCCGGCGTCCGCAAAGCGCGGGATCACGCTCCAGGCGCTCCCGGCGCCGCCGTCGTAGAGCAGCAGCCGGCCTTCCTCGATACGGTGGGCATCCACCAGGCGTGTCCGCTTGGGGGCGGGCAGCGTGAATCCCGTATCCGCCATGCCGAGCGGCCCGAAAACCAGCCGCTGCAGCAGCTCGGGCAGCGACAGGCCCGACGCCCGGGCGAGAAGTACGCCCAGAATGTAAGAGCCGGTGTTGTACAACCAGCGCTCCCCAGGCTGCGCCATCAGCGGGAGTGTGCCGAGCCGCTGCAGCCATTCGTCGGGAGCTGTGGGATAGGCCGGATCGGGCGGCCCGAATCCGATCAACTGCAGCGCGGAAATCTCGCGTTGGATTGGATAACTGTCTGGGGGTGCAGGAAGGATGCCGAGGCCACAGCGGAACGTGAGCAGATCTTCGATGGTCATGGGTCGCTGGGCGGGCACGGTATCGCTCAGCGGACCGTCGATCCGCGTCAGGACCCGGCGCCTGGCGAGCTCGGGCAGCCAGCGCTGTACCGGCTCGTCGAGGCGCAGCCTGCCGGCCTGGACCAGCATCATGGCAGCCGCGGCCGCGAGTGGTTTGGTCAGGGAGGAGATGCGAAAGATGCTGTCGCGCCGCATGGCACCGGCACGCGACTCCAGCCCCTGCTGGCCGACTGTGACCACTTCCGCCTGATCGCCGCGGCCGATGAGCGCAACGGCACCGGTCATATAGCCGCTGGCCACATGTTGGCGGAGAACGGCGCCGACCGGCAGTGCCAGGGCCTTCACTGTGGCCGCGTCGTCCACGGTCTCGCGCCGGGTATCGATGCGCCCGCGGGCCGCCCGCGGCGGCCACAACAGCACCATCCCAACACTGCCCAGTGCGGCTGCAAATCCACGACGGCTGACACGGCTCGCGGTAGTCACAGTTGTCTCGATGTCACGACGAGTGAGCGGTTGCGGTTTCGACGATCTTACTGAGGCCGCTGGCCGCCGCGAGGAGCTCGCGGGGAAAGATCCATAGGCGTGGCTCAGCCACCGCCGACGACCGCTGGCTGAACAGGCAAGACGACAGCCCGGTCCGCGCCGGACACGGGGGTGCCCCGCAATGCGGGACACCCCCGGAGGCAAGCAGGCAATCACCCCCGCGCGGGGTGCGGCCCTCAATCCCCGAACTGCACCGCCGGGAGGGCCTGGGTGCCCTCGAGCTGAACGGAGCGCAGGCTGCGCGGATCGAGACCCAACGCCTTCAGGATGGTCGGCGCCACCTGCATGGTTTCGACCGGGCTGGTCACGGTCGTGGGGGCGAAATGCGGGTTCGACAGCAGCATCATGACGTTGGTGTCGTCATGCGCGAAACCGCCGTGTTCCGCCTGTTTCGCCAGACTCCCCGAGTAGGTCACACCGACGTTGGGAGTCACAACGATGTCCGGGGTGCGCGAGTCTCCGTTCGGCGGTATCCCCGGCTCGTTGAGGAAAGTCAGCAACGAGCGACCCCAGAAAATCTGCCCGATCCCGGCGATGTTGTCCGCCACCGGTGACGAGGTTTCGAGCACCTGCACCTCGGTCGCCGCATCGCAGCCTTTCTTCAGCCAGAGCAACGATACGTCGTCTTCCGTGGGACCGATCTGCTTGCCGGCGTTGGACTCGGAATCCGGCAAACAACTGTCGATCAGCCGGCTGGGCGAAGTGCTCACCGGCCCGCTCGAGGTAATCCGCACGTAGCGCTGCGAATCGATCGGGCTCTGGCCGTGCTTCGCGGTGATGACAATGAGCGTGGAGTCGTACAGGCCTTCCTTCTTCAACTCATGCACCCATTCGCCGATCGCCTTATCCGCAAAGCGGATTTCATTGACAAGCAGGGCGCTCGGCGTGCCCTGGGCATCCAGGTAGCCACCCGTTCCCACCAGCGCGTTGCTGCTGGGATTGTATTCGATCAGTTTTTGTCCAACGCTCACCGCCTGAAAGTTCATGCCGAAAATGGCCGGCACTTTGGTTTGCTTCGTGCGGTTGTGGTTGTAGCCGTCGATTTCGTTCAGGACGGCATTCACCTTGAGGGTGTCGTAACACTGGATATTCTCGAAACTATCCGTCCACGCGCCCGTTTGCAGCGGATCGCGAACCGCGGAGCAGTCCGCACCGAACGGAGTGGTCACTCCCGGGAGCCCTACGACGTTCGAGTTGATTTCGGGCGCATAAAAGTCGTCCAGATTCGTGCCGTTACCCGGACCGGAGACAGAGGCGTAGGCGGGGTGTTTGTCCGACCAGGCCGTGTACAGTCCCGCGGCATGCGCCACGCCAAAGATCGTGTTGGTGCGCACGAAGTTCCAGGGGAATACGGGCGCGCAGTTATTGAACGGGTTGCGGGGCAAGCGCGCCGCGTCGATGGAATTGATGCCGCCGTCGCCGTGCGCCGTGCTGACGCCGTCGATGCCGTTCACGAACACTTGGTTCTTGTCGATGCCTTCTTCGTACTCGGTCGAGGTACCTTTCGCCACGCCCGGCGTGCAGCTACCACCCGCGACGCCGTTGCCAGTGGTGGTCAGTGGTGGCGCCAGTAGACGGTCGTAGGAAACGTCGTAGTAAACGCCGGTGCTGCGCGGCGACCCGCCGCTCACAATGGCCGTCAAACCGGGGAAAGAGTCGGACGGCTTCGATGTGGAGGTGTCCAGATAATGGATGCCACTTTCGCCCAACGCCGCCAGATTCGGGCAGTACGGTAGTCCGCCGTTTGCTCCCACGATACCTCGCGCGCAGTTGATGTAATCCACCGCGTGCATGCCATCGATGCTCACCAACAGCACGTGGCGAATGCCGGAGCGGTCGTGGTCGCCATCTTGCGCGTACGCGGTCAGGGGTAGCGCCGTTGCCATCATCACAGACAGAACGCCGGCCAGAGCCGGTGCGGTTTTTCTTCGCGTCGTCATCGGGTGATCCCTCCCATGAGCTGCAGGTGAAGCGCGCCGTGCGCGAACTGATTCATCGAGTGCGCGAAAGTAGACGCGGGAAGTGACGCCTTAATGACGCGGTACGATTGAGCATTGGCTCAAAGCCAGGACCACGAGTGGCAATGGCAGCTTGGGTGCCGCTATCGAGCGCGGTCGCGCGGTAGGGCGCCTTCGGGTCCGAAGGCACCGATCCACCTATGACGTGAATATTACATAATATACATTATGCGAACTAGCAATGGGAATGACCGATGCCCGTGAGCAGGCGTTTCAGGTACGCGGATCCGCGCCGCGTAGCTTCCTGCTCAGGGTTTTGGCACTGGCGTGACTGATATTTTTGGTTGGTCCGACCTTGGTGTTCGCGCGGAGCATCGTCGACTCGTATCCGTTCGGTCTCCACGTGGCGTTTGAGGATTGGTTGGTGTCTATCCACCCGGCGATGTGCCCACAGGTGAGGTAGATCTCCCGTCCGCTGGTGAAGTGCACGACCTCATCATCGCGGTCGTCCTGCGAGGGGTCATAGCGTCTCACGTTGCCGTCGCACAGGCTGAGCATATAGCCCACGGTGTGGAAGCCCTGATTCACATACGCGTCGGCGGGCGAGAAGAAGTTGGCGAACAGGCGGTTGTGCGGAGAGCAGATGTGCGTGTGATAGTCGGCCACGATCCGCCAGCCGCCGGGGGTAGGTTCAGTGTATTGCAGAATGTCCACGCCGAAGGGCTTGTGGGAGGTCAACGGGGCGCTTACGTGGTAGCGGTGTTCTGAGTCTTCATAGATCACTCCGCCACACTCATACTGCCGCGGGCAATCCCGCGCGACGGTGAGCGCGGCGATAGCGGCTGAGTCCACGTCCCCGAAGACGGCGAAGATGATCGGGATCATCGGCCGCACTCCCACCCCATCTAAGAGGTTGATTTAGTGCCGTCGTGATATTTGCCATTTCCTGGTGTCTTGGCGGCGGATGAACGTCACAGCATTGACCTCGAGGATGTGGACAGACTCCGCAGTCTGGACGGGGAAATGCGCAGGCGCCGCCTTGCTGTCTAAAAGCGGGGCTCATCGGGTGAATCTCGCGGCGGCCGTAAGCCGACCGGCGTGTGACGGGATTCACGTTCGGCAGGAACGTGCGATAGCGATCGACGCGGTCACCCCGGTGCTGCGGATTATTGGGTGGCCGGGTACAACTGCCGGGTGATCTTGGCGATGAGCGCGGAGCTCTCCTTCGTGTCTGCGAGGCCGCGGGTCAGGATGATCAACACGAAGGGCCGGCGGGCAAAGACAATCGCGGCGTCGTGGTGAATCTTGGTGACCTCGCCGACCTTGTGTGCGACCAGCGTGCCGGCCGGAAGCCCGGCGGGGATGTCATCGTTGAAGGTCTGTCGCTCGAGGACCGCCAGCATCTGCCTTGAGGATTCCGCATCGACGGCCCGGCCGTGGGCGATGGCTTCCATGAGCTGAAGCAGTGCGCGTGCCGTGGTGGTGTTGTTCATTCCCTGCTGAAGCGCCTTGGTATCCTCGAGATCGCGCACCACGTTCATGCCGTCCGCGCCCAGCACCTGCACACTGCCGCGAATGTTCCCGATGCCGAGCTTGTCCATCAGCAGGTTCGTGGCGAGGTTGCTGCTGACCGTGATCATGAGCTCGCTGAGCTGGCCGAGCGTGCGCGAGCTGCCGACGGCGAGGTACAGGTCCTTTTCCGAATCGTCGCTCGGATCAAGGCTGAACGGTGAGCCATCGACCAGGCTGCTGAATTCATTTCTTACTATGAGAGGCTCGTCGAGCCCCGCCCTGCCCTGGCGCACCTGATGGTAAAGCTCGATCAGCACGGCCACCTTCATCGTGCTGGCCGCGTGGAACGGCTCATCGGCGTGCAGCAGCCATTGCCGCCTGCCGTCGAGCGTTCGGAACGCTATCGCAACGTGCGCGCCGCTTTTCCGGATCGTGGACTGGATGGCGGGGATCGCCGCGCCGAGCGTGGCATACGCTGCGGCGTGACAGTCATGGCAGAACGGCACCGCAAGCCCAAAGAGGCACCACCAGAGCGGCGACACTGCAGCGACCACCCTGCCCTTGCAGTCGCGGCGCATTGTCGGAGTTGTCAGGGTCCGCGGCCGCCAGCGCCGTCGACCCGAGTGGCGATCGCCAGCAGACCGGCGTCGATCTTCAGTCCGCTGTGCTCGGCCGCCGCCAGCGACACCTCGAAGCGCACGTTCGGCCCGACGCGCACGAAGTTGATCGTGCCCCCGCGCCGCAGGCCCGCGGCTTCGTCGGTGACCACGAGGATCGGCTTGTCGGCGGCCCTCGCGAGAAGCGTTGGACGTCTCGCCGGCACCCCCGGGCCCAGGTACAGGATCTGCACCTTGGCGAGCTGCTCCGGGCGGCTGACCGTGAGCACCTGTACCGGGTGACCCTGGACGGTAAGCCGCGGCAGCATTTGCTTGAGCTCGGCGGTAACCCCCTTCCCGCCGACGGTGCCAATGGTGAATGGCGTGTCGTTGGCGATCCGCACAGGCCAGGCGACATAAGCTGCAAAACGGTAGAGAAATGCCGCCTTCACCGCCTCGTCGGAGTCAGCGGCAGCGGCCGCGTGCAACGGCTCACCGACAAGGATGCCGCCGAGAACCGCGGCGGCAATCCAGCCGAGGGGACGCGACGCCGGGCCCCACGCGCCGGCGCGTCGGCATGCGCCGGGGGGCGCGCCGCATGCCGGCAGCCGCACCGGCGACTTCACTTCGTAAGCGACCAAGCGCGCGATTCTACGTAAGTAGGCGGCTGATTCCACGCCGCGGCAGCCCGCGGCGAGCGCAGTCCCTGCGGTCACGCTTGAGCCGAGGCGCGACGGACATGCGCTAGAGTATCGCCGTGACGACTCTCGCGACGCACGAGCGCAGCGGACTTCTGCAGCGCGTACTGACGGGCTGGCGCTCGCTCGCCTCGATTCGTTATGCGCATCGTTCGGTGGCGGGCCGGCTGATCGCGGTGGTGCTGCTGACGACCGCCTTCGCGCTGCTGGTGGCCGGGGCGAGCCTGCTCGCCACCGATCTCTACCAGGATCGTCGCGCCTGGGGCAACGATCTGGGAACCGCGGGCAGCATCCTGGCACGCGCCACCGCGCCGGCGCTGTCGTTCGAGGATCGCGAGGGCGCACGGCGCGATTTCGCCGCCCTGGCCGCATGGCCCTCGATGCAGAGCGCCGCGCTCTACGATGCCGATGGGCGGCTGTACGCGCAGTACGTGCGGCGCGGCGCAGGCCCGCCCCCGCTGCGCGTGCCGGTCATGGGCCGGGGCGTGCACTACAACGGCGGCCGTGTGGAGCTGCTGGTGCCGGTGATGCAGAACGACGAGCACCTCGGCACGATCTATCTGCAGGCGCGGTACGACGTGTTCGGCCACGTCATGACCTACCTGAGCATTCTCGGCATCGTCCTGCTCGCCGGCCTCGGCGGGGCGTTGCTGGCGGTAGGCTGGCTGCAGAGCACCATCACCCAGCCGCTCGGCTCGATGGCCAGCGTAGCGCGGCAGATCGTCGAAGGGCGCGAGTACTCGCTGCGTGCGTCGAAGACGACCGACGACGAATTCGGCCTGGTGGTCGACGCCTTCAACAACATGCTGGCCGAGATTCAGCAGCGCACCCGCGCGCTGGTGGCGACCGAGCAGGCGCTGCGCGATGCGGATCGGCGCAAGGACGAGTTCCTGGCGACGCTGGCGCACGAGCTGCGCAACCCGCTGGCGCCGATCCGCAACGCGGTGCTCATCCTCAAATCGCCCCAGGCGAGCGAGCGCCAGCGCGAGTGGGGGCGCGAGGTCATCGCCCGGCAGGCGCAGCACATGTCGCTGCTGCTCGACGATCTGCTCGACGTGTCGCGGGTGACGCGCGGGCAGTTCGAGCTCAAGAAGGAGTATGTGGAGCTGCGCTCGGTGTGCGAGGTGGCGGTCGAGGCCGCGCAGCCGCTCATCGACGCCAAGCAGCACACCCTGAAGCTGTCGCTACCCGCCGCACCGGTGACGCTGGAAGTCGACCCGCTGCGCCTGGCGCAGGTGATCTCCAACCTGCTCACCAACGCCGCGAAGTACACCGATCCCAACGGGTATATCGAGCTCGCCGCCGGCGCCAGTGCCGAGGGTCTGGTGCTGACGGTGGCCGACAACGGCATCGGCCTGAGTGCGCCGTCGATCCCCCGTCTCTTCACCATGTTCTCGCAGGTGGATTCCTCCGCCGATCGCGCCCAGGGCGGCCTCGGCATCGGGCTCGCTCTCGTCAAGGGACTGGTGGAGCTGCACGGCGGCAGCATCGAGGCACACAGTCCGGGGATAGGGATGGGCAGCCGCTTCGTGGTGCGACTGCCGGCGAGCGTGCTGGCGCCGAGCGCGGAGCCGACCGCCGTGGCTCCCGGCGGCGGCGCGGAGCGTACGGTGCGGCCAGCCAAGATCCTGGTGGTCGACGACAACCGCGACGCGGCCGACACCCTGGCGCTCGCGCTGCAGTTCCGCGGCTACCGGATGCTAACCGCCTACTCGGGCCAGCAGGCGCTGGAGATTGGCGCGCGCGAGCACCCGCAGGCGCTGCTGGTGGATCTCGGGATGCCCGGTATGGATGGTTACGAGACGCTGCATCGTGCGCGGCGTGAGACCTGGGGAAGGCATGCGGTTGCAGTGGCGCTCACCGGCTGGGGCCAGGCGCAGGACCGCCTCAAAGCCGAGGCGGTGGGCTTCGACATGCACCTCACCAAGCCGATCGACATGCAACGCCTCGAGAGTTTTCTCAGCGGCCAGCTGGCGCGCGAGCAGGTGGCGGCCGCCGAGCGGCTGCACGCGCCGACGCGTGCCTGAGGGCGTGTTGCACGCAGCCCCGCGCGCCCCGGGGGGCGCGCGGCTCATAACCGCGCCGCCGGCGTGGCGGCTGATTCTGTCAAGCGCATCCAGACCCTCTGATCCAGGCACCCCAGGCCCGGCGAGCTGACCGTCCATGGCCGCTGGAGGCCCGTCCGTCGGCTGCCCCGGCTGATGTGACGCATTCCCGCATTGCCAGCGGCTCAGCTCCAGTAGATTGCCGCCCCATGAAACGGCAAAACGGCTTCACGCTCACAGAGCTGATGGTGGTGGTGGCGATCGTTGCCATCCTGCTGAGCGTCGGCGTCCCCTCCTATCGCTACATCACGACCTCCTATCGCATGTCCTCGGAGGTCAATGGCCTTCTCGGCGATCTGATGTATGCGCGCGCCGAGGCCATCAAGGAGGGCCAGGGCGTTACTGTGTGCGTTTCGACCAACGGTACCGGCTGCACGGGCGGTGCGGGTTGGCACGGTGGCTGGATCGTGTTTTCCAACCCGACCAACGCCGCCAACCCGGTCGCGGGGAGCATCCTGCGCGTGCAGGCGCCGTTTAGCGGCACTACCCCGGACACCTTCTTTGCCGGCTCGGGCATATCGTCGGTCACCTATAACCGTGAGGGGTTTGCGACCACCGCCGCCGGGTTTCCGAACACGATCATCACCCTGCACAACCCGGGCGCAAACCCGGGTTACACCCGCTGCCTGACCATCTCGCCCCAGGGCCTGATCAACACCGAGACCAAGGCCACCAGCATTCCTGCCGGAGCCTGCACGTGAACACCGCACACCGCTGCAATCGGGTCCGCGGCTTCAGTCTCGTCGAAGTCATGGTGGCGCTCATCGTGGTGTGCGTGGGACTCCTCGGCATCGCCAAGATGCAGGCCCTGTCGCTGTCCAACATGACGACGTCGCGCCAGCGCTCGCTTGCGGCCTTCGAGGCCGCGGGGCTTGCGGGCGCCATGCATTCCAACCGCGCCTACTGGGCCGCCACGCCCGCCAATTACGCCATCATCGTAAACCCGGTAGCGGCCCAGCCCGTCTCGGCGGTCCTCGATCCCGCGCTCACGGCGGCGGCGACGGCGGACTACCTGGGCGGTCCCGGGGCGGCCAACGGCGCCCCCGGGCTCAACGCCTGTGTAGGGTCGGCCGCCGGCCTGGTGGAGTGCACCCCGGTGAACCTCGCGGCTTACGACATGGCGCGCTGGACCGCCTCGCTTGCGGGCCTGCTGCCGAACCCGACCGCGACGATCAGCTGTCCGAATAACGTCGTCGGCAACTTTCCCTCGAACTGCACGATACAGATCAGCTGGACCGAGAAAGCCGTGTCGATGAACCAGCAGGAAGCCGCGCAAGCCCCCGTCGCCTCGCAGTTCGCGACGCCCACTTATCTGTTGTACGTGGAACCATGAACACCGCGCACACACCGCTCGTGTCTGGTAGCGCGCGCCAGGAGCGCGGCTTTACCCTGGTCGAGCTGATGGTGACCGTGGCCATCGCCCTGTTCCTCCTCTTCGGCCTGACGAGCATCGTGCAGAGCATCCGCAAGGAGAATGTGAACCAGCAGGCGCTGGCGCAGCTGGGGGACCAGCAGCGCTTTGCCATGACCGTGCTCACCGACATCATCCAGGCCGGTGGCCACTATCCCAACGCCACCGGTCAGACGGTGGGCAGCGCCTTGCCGATCGCGGGAGCCATCAAGGCCGGACAGGCTTTCTTCGGCGCGCACTCCGCCGCCGGCTACCCGGCAACGCCCGACTCGCTCACCGTGCGCTTCATGACCCAAGCCGGCGACGGCCTGATCAGGTGCGACGGCAGCCAGGACGCGGCTGGCGGCGTGGAGACCAACGTCTTCACCGTGGTGCCGCCGGGCGGAGGCGTGCCCGGGCAGCTGCTGTGCGCACTCAACGGGGCGGCCGCAGTGCCGCTCGTCAACGGCGTGCAGAGCCTCGAGATCTTATACGGCGTGAATCGCAACGCGCCGACCGTCAACTACAACGTCGACACCTACCTCACGGCAGACCAGATGAACGCCGGCCTGGCGGCCGGCGGCGACTGGATGAACATCAGCTCGGTGAGGGTGGTGTTGATCTTCACCAACCCGCTCGCCGGGCAGCCGGGCCAGCCGGCCACCCTGACCTTCGAGCGGGTCGTTCCCGTAATGGCACGAGCCGGGGTGCACTCGTGAAGCGTTACCCGACAAGGCAAGCCGAGCGCGGCCTCGCGCTCATCTCCAGCCTGCTGCTGCTGATGATCATTACCATCATCGCGCTCGGCATGTTCCGCAGCTTCGCCACGCAGGAGCACATCGCCGGCAACCTGCGTGAGAAAGAGCGCGCGCTGCACGCCGCGGAGACCGCCCAGCAGTACGGCGAGTGGTGGCTGAATCAGGGCAACAATGCCGCCATCGGTCCAATCAGCTGCAACGCCGGCAGCCTGAGTGCCAATGCCAACAACAACGGCCAGATCTGCAACCAGACCCCGCTGCAGGCGGGTATGCCGTACCTGACGGTATTCCCGTGGCCCACGCAGGTCACCTACCTGCCGCCCGGGATGAGCGTGACCGCCGGCGTGAACGGCGCGAGCGGCGATCCGCCCTACGCACTGACCCCGGGATTCTATGTCAGCGATCTCGGCCCGGCCGGCGATGGCCAGGGCGAGGCCTACCAGATTGACGCCTATGGTACGGGCAGTACCGCCATCAACGTCGCCAGCGCTACGGTCGCTGTCGTCGAGAGCACTTACGAGATCCAGCAGGGCGTCGTTAACAGAGGTGGTTTGTGATCAACCGCAACAGTTTTATCGCAGTGTTCGCCGCCGTCGTGGCATTGGCCGCGGCGCCTGGCGTCAAGGCGCAGTCGAATATCAGTGAAGACTTCACCGGCGCGACGACCCAGAACAGCTGGTGGTTCTTCAACGGCGCCTGCCTCACGGCCTCTACGCTCGCCGGGCATGAGCCCACCGTTGCCGCTGGCGTGGGTGTCGGCGGCCAGGTCCCCGGTTGCACGACCATCGCCACCACCTATTACAACAAGAGCTCCGGTGAGCATCTGGTCGGCGGTCAGGGCCTTACCAACACCACGGCCGACCCGGCGACCAAGGGCGCGCTGCGCTTCACCAACGGCTCCCCGTATGGCTATTCCGAGAATGGCGGCATCGTCTTCGCCACGCCCTTCCCCACAGGCCAGGGCGTGTCGATCACCTTCAAGACCGTGACCTACCTGGGCGACTCGGGCGGCGGCGGCAGCGACGGCGCGGACGGCATGAGCTTCTTCCTGATGGATGCCACGCAGCTGAACACCGCCACCATCACCGGAGTCGGCAGCGGCAACGGCAACGGCCTCGGCTCCTGGGGCGGCAGCCTCGGCTACACCTGCTCGAACAGCAATACGCCCTTCAACGGACTGATCGGTGCCTACCTCGGACTCGGGATCGATGAGTACGGCAACTTCCTGAACGGCTCGAGCAACACCCTCGGCGAGGGCGGCACGTCGGCTACCGGTGACAATACCGCCAGCGGCGGCGGCTACCAGCCGGGCCGCATCGGCATCCGCGGCGCCGGCAACGTCGCCTGGGCGACCCTCACGGGTGCCTACGGGAGCAATCCCAACAATAACGGCAAGCCGTACTATCCGGGCTCGCTGGCCACCTCCTGTGCCATCAGCGGCGGCACGTATTCAGCGGGTAGCGGCTTGTGCAGCGGCAACCCCACCGACGCGATGTGGGCGGTGCAGAACACCTGCTCCACCGGCACGCTGTGGAACTACAAGAACGTCAACAATCCGACCAACGCCGGCGCTACCAGTCTCAGCAACGCGGTGAACACCGGCAACGCGACCGCGACACCGCCGATTCCGCCGATCCTCGACTACACCGCGCAGCCGGGTGGCTACGTCGTGCTGCCGGCCGGCACCCAGATCGCCAACGAGGCCGCCACCACACGCAGCGCCGCGACGCCGATCTTCTATCAGCTGAAGATCTCGCAGAACGGCCGGCTCAGTCTGTCGTATGCCACCTGTCCGCCGGCCTCGATGACCGGCTGCAGCGCCTTTACCTCGGTGATCACCAACCAGAACATCACTACCTCCAACGGGCCGCTGCCGGCGAACTTCCTGTTCGGTTTCGCCGGCTCCACCGGCGGCAGTACGAACGTGCACGAGATCCTGTGCTTCAAGGCCGCACCGGCCACTTCCGCTTCCTCGTCCGCGGGCGCGAGCGAGAAGCAGTCCGCGAAACTCGAAACCGGCACCCAGGCCTACTTCGCCTATTACAACCCGAGCAACGGCTGGACCGGTCGCGTGACCGCCAGCGGTCTCGGCTTCGATTCGTTCGGCAACGTCACCATCGCGGCGACCCCCAACTGGGACGCGTCCTGCGTTCTTACCGGCGTATCTGCTGCCAGCACCTGCTCGACGACCGGCATCGCCGGTCCGAGCACTGCCGAGAGTCCGGTGTACAGCGCGGTTCCCTTCAGCAGCCGTCAGATCCTGTCGTGGAACGGCACGACCGGAGTCGCGTTTGAGTACTCGAGTCTCTCGGCCGCGCAGCAGGCGGCCATCGATCTGGGTGACACTTCGGGGTCCCCCGCATTGAGCTCAGCGAGCTGCGCGGTGACCCCGCCGGGTGCGCCGTCGGCGGCCTACTGGAATCAGGACCGCGTGAACTACCTGCGCGGGGATCGCAGCTGCGAGGTCAATTCAGCCGGAGTGGGCTTGTTCCGCAGGCGCAGCAGCGTGCTCGCGGACATCATGGACTCGAGCCCCATCTGGGTAGGTGCGCCCGGCGCTCCCTATCCGGCCGTGTGGAGCGACCGCCTGGTCGCGTCCGATCCGCTGCCCGAGAACGCCGCTCCCCAGAGCTATCCGAGCTGGGCAACGGCTGCCAACCAGGCGAACCGTACGCAGGTCGTGTACGTGGGCGCCAACGACGGCATGCTGCACGGCTTTCGCAGCGGTTACTTCAACCCGGCGTCCGCGGCCGGTTGCGCGTCAAACCCGACTCCCAACTGTGGCTTCACCAACAACGATGGCATGGAGGTGCTGGCGTACGTGCCGGGGGCCATCATCAGCGGCACCAGCGCTGATCTGATCCATACCAATACGAGCACGCCGCCCGCCAGCAACGTCAATAATATCCCGGTCGACTATGCGAACCCGCAGTACGGCCACAACTACTTCGTCAATGCGACGCCCGGCACCGGGGATGTGTTCTTCGGCGGCGCCTGGCATACCTGGCTGGTCGGCGGCCTGGGTGCGGGCGGCGGCGCGATCTACGCGCTCGACATCACCAACCCCGGCCAGACCACGGCGAGCGGCTCGGTGGCCGGGAATTTCAACGAATCACATGCCGCCGCCCTGGTGCTGGGTGAATGGACCAGCGCCAACGCAGTCGGCGGAATCGTCTGCTCCAACGTCCCTACCTGTCGCCTGAGCCTAGGCAACACCTTCGGCACGCCGCAGATACGCCGCCTGCACGACGGCAAGTGGGGGATGATCTTCGGCAACGGCTTCGGCAGCGCCAACGGCGATGCCGGCATCTTCGTCGGCGTGCTCAACCCGAATAGCGGCGCGGTGACCTTCTACTACTACAGCGCCGGCGCCGCGACCGGACCGAACAACGGCATCGCGTTCACCACCCCGGTCGACCTCGACGGCGACCACGTCAGCGACTACGTGTACGCGGGCGATCTGAAAGGCAACCTGTGGCGCTTTGATCTGACGAGCAACAGCGAGGGCAGCTGGGCAGTGACCCCGGGGCCGCTGTTCACCACCGCCGCGGGCCAGCCGATCACCACCGCGATCGTGGCCGCGTCCGGCGCGCCGAGCCAGGGCATGCAGCAGCAGTTGATGCTGCTGTTCGGCACCGGACAGAAGATCGGCATTACCAATACCACCGGTACCTCCTATGCCAGCGGGCAGCAGAGTCTGTACGGGGTGTGGGACTGGAATATGAGCGCCTGGAACGCCGCGTCGGCGTTCACGCAGTACGCGTCGCTGCCGGCCGGGGCCACCGGCACGCTCGGACAGGCGAACCTGACACTGCAGGCGACGATGATTGGCGCCAGCGGCGACGTGGAGATCAACAGCAACCAGACCATCTGCTGGGACGCGCAGTCGCAGTGCTCGTCCGGTAACACCAAGTTCGGCTGGTATATCAATCTGCCCAGCGCGCAGGAGCAGATCATCTACAGCCCGGAGCTGGTGTCGCAGGCGCTCACCGTCAACTCGATCGTGCCGGCGACCAACACGCCGACGTCCTGCACCAATAACCCCGACACCGGCTACACCTACGTCCTCAACGCGCTCACCGGCGGTGCCTTCAATCAGGTGTTCCTGCCGCCGAGCGAAGCGCAGAACCCGGGTGTCAACACCAATCAGGCGTACCTCGATGCGCACGCCATCGCCATGCTGACGAATGCGACCGGCAGCTCCTTCATCACCGGCAACGCCTCTGGCACGCAATACCTGATCTACGAGACCAACCAGGTGGAAAGCGGCAACGGCGGCAACAATATCCAGGGCGGCTCGCTCGGTCTTAACCTGCCGCCCAACACGATCGGGCGTCGCCTGGGCTGGATCGAGCTGCGCTGATGAGCGCGGCAGAGTCTTGCAAGAGAGGTACCATGGAATCGAGTGCTAACAGGCGATCGTCCCGGGGTTTCACCCTAGTCGAGCTTATGGTGGTGGTGGTCATCGCCGCCATTCTGCTGGCGGTGGGGGTGCCCTCCTACAGCAACTACGTGCGCCAGGCCCGTCGCACCGATGCCCGCACCGCGGTGCTCGATCTGGCGGGGCGCGAGGAGCGCTACTTCAGCACCAATGCCGCGGCCTACAGCCCGCTGCCGGCGAACCTCGGTTATGGCGGCGGGGGGTGGCCCATTGTGGTCGGCAGCGGCTACTACCAGGTGACCGTCTGTTCGCCCGCCAACGCCAACTGCGCGGCCGGTCTGAACATGCCCAATCCGCCCGCCGCGCCGTCCTTTACCGTCGTCGCGCAGTCGATCGGGACACAGGTGAAGGACGTCCCATGCTCTCTCTTTGCGGTCGACTCGACCGGGCAGCAGTACGCGGTCAGCGGTGCCGGAGCTGCCAACACCGCGTTTTGCTGGTCAAATTGATTTGTAGATCAGTAGCTTAAGGACCTTCTCTAATAACAATTCTAACGAGCGTGCGGCCGCAGCGCTCAAGGTCGGCCACGCGATGAGCACTCGCAGCCGCGGTGCAGGGGCGCGACGTGGGCGTATTTTTCCTCCGGAGGCTGCGCTATATTTTGCGCTCAGGCGCTTGAGCGCCCACTGATTCCGACACCGGACCGGACAACAAGAATTAGCCGACGCCGCCTGCGCGCAGGGTCGAACCGGAATATCCCCACCGCGGATGGCGTCCGAGCCGAGGTAGTGATGAGCACTACGTGGGAACAGCTCGAAGGGGCCGCGCTGGCGTTGGCGCGCTCGGGCAACATCAAGGATCGCCTCGCCGATGCCTACCGCCATCACCTGGCGCTGGTCGAGGCCGACGCGCTGCCCGATGCGCTGCGCGCCCAGTTTCGTGCCTGTCATGCGGCATTGACACGCGAGCCGCCGCTGCGCGGCGAGGACGCCGTACGCGCCACCGTGCGCAAGATGTCGAATGTCGAAGCGGACGAGATCGCCGTGAGCGTGGTGCGGCTGTTTGCCGCCATGGCGCACGCCGCAGCGCACGAGACGCGCGCGGAGCTGAGCGAGCAGCTGCTCAACGGCGGCGTGGTTGGCGCGCGCGGCAAGCTGCTGAAAGCGGTGCCGCAGGCGATCGCGCTGTTCGCCGCCGAGGCCTGAAGCTTCAGTCGAGCTTGAATTCGATCGTGTCCCAGCGCGTCGTATCCTCGTGACGCGCCTGGCGGCGGATCGCATCGACCAGCGCGCGCTCGTCCCATTCGACGACCTCGTCCGCCAGATCGAGGATCGGCTTGGGCACCTCCTGGCGCGCGCCGAAGGGCTTCATGAGCACGACCGGCTTGTTGCTCGCCTGCGCAAACAGCAGCTGGAAAGTGAGCAGATCCTGGTGCTGCTGGAACAGGCTCGACAAGCCGATTACCGCCTCCACCGGTGCCATCTGGCGCCGCAGATCCTCGCGTGCGGCTTCCCTGTCGCCGGGCGCCGGACGGTCGGGCGTGCTGTAGTTGCGATAGAAGAAGTTGCGCGCGCTCTCCAGGTACTCGAACACGCGCAGGTAGTCGTCGCTGCTCTGCCAGGCATGGGTCACGAAGATCCGGAGCGGATTGGCCTGCGACATGGCGCGAGTCTCGCACAAGGGCGCGGACGGGGAAACCCGCACACACCGCGGTAGCCCGGCGGCGACATGCCTGCGCGCGCCGCGCCGGCAGGTGCTGGCCGGTGGCTGTGCGCGGGCGCTGCGTTGCGGCGACGCGGCCACGCGCTGCGCGCCGGCGCGATAGAATGCCTTCTTTCGTACCTCTACGGCCAAGTTCTCCCCACAGGTGCGGCTGCTCCTCTACAACATCCGCTATGCGACCGGCACCGGCCCGGCGTTCCATCTGCCGTTGCCGGGAGCCGGCTATCTGCGCAGCAACCGCAAGGTGCTGAGCGGCATCACCGAGTTCATCCGCGCCGAGCGGCCGGACGTGGTCGGCCTGGTCGAGGTGGATACCGGCTCGATCCGCACCGGGCGGCTGAACCAGGCCGAGCACATCGCCGGGCAACTCGGCCACTACTCCACCTATCAGTGCAAGTACGGCACCGGCTCGATCAACCAGTTCATGCCGATCGTGCGCAAGCAGGGCAACGCGTTCCTGTCCGCGCCCAACGTGCACGGCGAGCGCTTTCACTACTTCGACATGGGCATCAAGCGGCTGATCATCGAGCTGGAGCTCTCGGACGTGTGTGTGTTCCTGGTGCACCTGTCGGTGAAGTTCCGCCATCGGCAGTACCAGCTGCGTTCGCTGCACGACCTGATCGTGCAGTCGGCGAAACCGGTGATCGTGGCCGGTGACTTCAATACCTTCTGGGGCACGCACGAAATCTATCTGTTCATGCGCGCCGCTGGGCTGCGCAGCGCCAACACCGCCGGCCTGCCCTCGTTCCCCGCGCGCGTGCCGCGCATCGAGCTGGACTTCATCCTGGTGAGCGAGGGCATCGAGGTCACCGATTTCCGCGTGCCGGACGTGCGTTTCTCCGACCACCGCCCACTGGTATGCGATTTCCGGGTGCGCGCCGGGATGGCGGTGCGCGCGGTATCCGCCGCCTGCGGCTGAAGCCCGCGCGGGCACCTGCACCATGAACGACAACGCTGCCCCGTCCTGGAAGGTGGAGAGCGATGCCGATGGCATCGCCTGGCTCACCCTCGATAAGCCCGGTACCTCGGCGAACGTGCTGTCGGGAGACGTGCTCACGGAGCTCGACGGCGTGCTCGCCACGCTCGAGCGCACCCGGCCGCGCGGCGTGGTGGTCATTTCCGCCAAGAAGAGCGGTTTCGTGGCGGGCGCCGATATCAAGGAGTTCACCGGCATCACCGATGCGGCCTCGGGTTACGCGCTCATCCGCCGCGGCCAGCAGGTGCTCACGCGCCTGGCGAGCCTCGGCTGCCCGACGGTGGCGGCGATCCATGGCTTCGCGCTCGGCGGCGGCCTCGAGCTCGCCCTCGCCTGCCGCTACCGCGTCGGCGTGGGCGACGAGCGGCTGTCGCTCGGGTTGCCCGAGGTGTTGCTCGGTATCCATCCGGGCTTTGGCGGCACGGTGCGTGCGGTACGGGTCGCGGGCGTGCGCGTCGCGATGCAAATGATGCTGACCGGCAAGCCGCTGCGCGCGGACGCCGCGCGCAGCGCCGGGCTGGTGGATCAGCTGGTGCCGGAAACCGAGCTGCGCAGCAGCGCCCGCCAGCTGCTGCTCACCGCACCGGCAGCGCGGCGCGCCCCGCTCACCGACCGCCTGCTGAACCTGGCGCCGCTGCGCCCGTGGGTACGGCGCTCACTCATCGCGCAGGTGGCGCGACGCGCCCCGCGCGCGCACTACCCCGCCCCCTACGCCATCATCGACCTGTGGTACCGCTACGGGGCGCGCGGCGCCGCGGCCTTCGAGGCGGAGGCCCGTTCGATCGCGCAGCTGTTCACCACCGACACCGCGCGCAACCTGGTGCGCGTATTCCTGCTGCAGGACGCGCTCAAGAGCGCCGGCGGCAGGGCGGGTGCGGAGATCCGCAACGTGCACGTGGTCGGTGCCGGCGTCATGGGCGGGGACATTGCCGCCTGGGCGGCACTGCGCGGCTTCAACGTGACGCTGCAGGACCGCGGCAGCGAGTACCTCGAGCCGGCGCTCAAACGCGCGCATGAGCTGTTCGACAAGCGCCTGCGCGATCCGGCCAGGAATGCCGCGGCGCGCGCGCGGCTGCGTGCGGATGTCGCCGGCGACGGGGTGCCCGGCGCCGACGTCGTGATCGAGGCGATCTTCGAGAATCTCCAGGCGAAGCAGCAGCTGTATGCGAGCCTCGAGCCGCGCCTGAAGCCCGGGGCGCTGCTCGCCACCAACACCTCGAGCATCATGCTCGAGCCGCTGGCGGCGAAACTCGCGCACCCGGAGCGCCTGGTGGGGCTGCACTTCTTCAACCCGGTGGCGCAGATGCCGCTGATCGAGATCGTGCACGCCGAGCGCACCGCCGCCGACGCGATCCAGAGCGCGACCGGCTTTGCGCGCCGCCTCGACAAGCTGCCGGTTCCCTGTCGCAGCGCGCCGGGCTTCATGGTGAACCGCGTGCTCACCCCGTACCTGTACGAGGCGATGCTGGCGGCGCAGGAGGGCCTGCCGCTGAAGGCGATCGACGAGTGCGCGGTGCGCTTCGGCATGCCGGTCGGTCCG
Source organism: Steroidobacteraceae bacterium (assembly GCA_035481975.1). GTDB lineage: Bacteria > Pseudomonadota > Gammaproteobacteria > Steroidobacterales > Steroidobacteraceae > 13-2-20CM-66-19. Next base: position 8,216 of record DATHRC010000022.1, on the reverse strand, counting down.
ATCGAGCTGGTGGACGTCGTCGGGCTGGACGTCGCGGCGCACGTGGGCGAGATCATCGCGCAGCAGCTGCAGCGCCCGGTGACCCAGATCGCGCGCCTGACGGAGCTGATCGCGGCCGGCAGGCTCGGGCGCAAGAGCGGTGCGGGCTTCTACGAGTGGCACGACGGCAAGGCGGTCAAGCCGGCGGCGAACACCGTGGCGCCGGGTGATCTCACCGATCGGCTGATCCTGGTGCTGGTGAACGAGTGCGTCGCCTGCCTGCGCGAGCACATTGTGGCGAGCGCGGATCTTGCCGATGCTGCGGTGATCTTTGGCACCGGATTCGCGCCGTTTCGCGGCGGTCCGCTCAGCTACGCGCGCGCGCGCGGTGTCGACGCCGTGATGGCGCGCCTCGAGGAGCTGGCAACACGCTACGGTTCACGTTTCCGCCCCGACGATGGCTGGCAGACCCTGCGCGGGGCTCAAAAAGCGTGACGTCCCGCAAGTGGCCGCAAGGCGCTGTGCTACCATCAGACGGGCATCACGCCGCGACGTACAGCGTTCAGGAACCGATGTCCGACGACCAGGCAGCCTCAGCTCAGTTGCTGCGCACGTTCGCGCCGCTCGACGCGATGAAGCGCGACAACCTCGCGGCGCTCGCGAAGAAAGTGAGCGTGCGTACGCTGTCGGCCGGCCGCGCGCTCTTCAGTAAGGGCGACAGCGACAAGCGCACCGTGTGGCTGGTGAGCGGCGCCATCGAGATCGACGACGGCGAGCACAACCTGAGCGTGGTGAAAGGCGGCACGCCCGAGGCGCGCAATCCCCTCTCCCCGCACGTGCCGCGGCGCGTGACGGTGCGTGCCGTCGACGAGATCAGTTATCTGTCGATCGACAGCGACCTGCTGGACGTCATGATCACCTGGGATCAGACCGGCAGCTACGAGGTGGAGGAGCTGCAGGCGCAGCTGCAGAGCGCCGGCTCCGACGACTGGATGACGACGCTGCTGCAGACCAACGCCTTTCACCGCATTCCGCCGGCGAACATCCAGGCGATCTTCCAGCGCCTGCAGCGCGTGCCCTGCAAGGCCGGCGAGGTCGTGATCAAGCAGGGTGGCGAGGGCGACTACTTCTACATCATCGTCAACGGCAAGTGCGTGGTCACGCGCGAGACTCCCTTGAGCCGCGAGGGCATCAAGCTCGCCGAGCTCGGCGTCGGCGATACCTTCGGCGAAGAGGCGCTGATCGCCGAGGCGAAGCGCAACGCCACCGTCACCATGCTCACCGACGGGGTGCTGATGCGCCTCAACAAGCAGGATTTCCGCGAGCTGATGAACGAGCCGCTGCTGCAGTGGGTCACCCCGGAGGCGGCGCGCACGCTGGTCGTTGATCGCGGCGCGCGCTGGCTCGACGTGCGTCTGCCGAGCGAGCACCAGAACCTCGCCATCGAAGGCTCGATCAACGTACCGCTGTACCTGGTGCGCCTCAGGCTCTCGACGCTCGATCGCAACCGACCGTACATCGTCTACTGCGACACCGGCCGACGCAGCTCCGCGGCCGCATACATCCTGGTGGAGCGCGGTCTTGATGCCTACGTACTCAAGGGAGGGCTGAGCAACACCGGGCTGCCGCTGACGCGCGGCGGCGCCGCCGACAAACCCTGACTGCGCCATGCGGCTCGCACCGCAGCGCTACATGGTATGCGTGGCCTTGTCGCCGGAGAGCGCCCCGGCCAGGTAGGTCTCGATCTTCTTCTGCGTCTGGCCGCGATCCTGGTCGCTGAACTGCACGCCGATTCCCGCGGTGCGCTTGCCCTGGTTGCCCTGTGCGCCCTTGGGGGTGACCCAGATGACGCGCCCGGCGACCGGCAGCTTCTCGTCCTCGCCCATGAGATTCAGCAGCATGAAGACTTCGTCGCCCAGCCGATAGTTGCTGTTGGTGGGAATGAACAGCCCGCCGTTCTTCACGAACGGCATGTAGGCGAGATACAAGGCGCTCTTGTCCTTGATGGTCAAGGTCAGCAGCCCCGGCTTGTTTCCGCTCGCTCGCAAGTTCCGTTCCCCACCCAAATGTGCCGGCCGTGCATTCATCCTTGTCCCCCCGCAGCGCCCCGTTTACGGGGGCGTCAGTCGCCTGAACAGAGCCTCGAGCGCCAACCCCCGGTTGAGCGGTGCGTCGAGCGTGGCTCGCAGCTCCCGCACCTCGTCAACGAGCCCGAAAAGCTCGCGTATATTCAAGAACGCCGCCGCCCCTGACAAGTAGGGGGCAGGCCGCAATTCCGCGAAAAAGCCCGCCTCCTGGCCGGCGCGGCGGATGCGTTCTGTGAGCCAATTCTCAAAGCACCTGAGCCGCAACGCCAGCTCCGAGCGGGCCCAGACTTCCGCCGCGGACACCGGGTCGGCCGCTCCCTGGACCAGCGCATCGAGCGTGCGGCGCGCATCCGTCCAGGTCTGCGCCACCAACGCCGGATCGGCCTGGGCCGCCAGCAGCGGCGCGTCTCCGAGGGCGTCGAGTGCGCCCTCCCAGGGTCCCGGCCCACGCACCATGGTAAGCCATGCGAGCGCCGCGGCGCGCGCCGGCGCGGGAATATGCAGCCGCTGGCAGCGGCTGAGCACGGTGGCCGGCAGTCGCGCCGGGCTGACCGCCACCAGCACCAGCAGCGTGCGGGCGGAGGGCTCCTCGAGCGTCTTCAGCAGCGCATTCGCCGCGAAGCGGTTGAGTGCATCGGCCGGGCTGACCAGCGCCACCTTGTAGCCCCCGCCGTGGCTCGTCAGCGCGAGCTCCATGGACAGCTCGCGCACCTGCTCGATGCGCAGCTGCTGCGAGTCCTCGAGCGGGCGCAGGAGCATCAGATCGGGATGCTGTAATGCCGCCACGCGGCGGCAGGAGACGCACGCACCGCACGGCGGCCCGGGGCGCTGGCACAGCACCAGTTGCGCGGTCCAGATCGCCAGCGAGTCCCCGCCGGCGCCCGGCGCTTCGTGGATGAGAAGCGCGTGCGGCATGCGGTCGGCGGCCAGTGCCGCCGCCAGCGAATGCGCCTGCGGAGCAAGCCACGCCGGCAGCGGAGCGAATGCGCCGGGCTCGGGCCGGGCGGCGGCGGGCGTGGTGTTGCCGTCCGAGCTCATGAGTGCGCCGCCCTGGCGCGCAGCTCCGCCACCACGGCGGCGATCTGCTCCTCGACACGCGCGAGCGGTGCCGCTGCATCGATGATGCGGAAGCGCCGCGGCTCGGCGCGCGCGAGCGCGCGGTAGCCCGCCCGCACCCGCTCGAAGAACTCGAGCGTTTCCGTCTCGAAGCGATCGGCGGGTGCCGTGCCCGGCCGGCGTGTGTGCGCCCGCGACAGGCCCACCGCCACCGGCAGATCGAGCAGCAGCGTACAGTCGGGCGCAAGCTGCGGATGCACCGCGTGCGCCAGCGCCTCGATCAGTGCGCCGTCGACGCCGCGGCCGCTACCCTGGTAGGCGCGCGTGGCGTCGGTGAAGCGGTCGCAGACGACCCACTCGCCGCGCTCAAGCGCAGGCGTGATGAGGTTGGCGACATGCAGCGCGCGCGCGGCGAACATGAGCAGCGTCTCGGTGACCGCCGAGAGCGGCTCGGCGCTGCGCTCGAGCACGATTTGCCGCACGCGCTCGGCGAGCGGCGTGCCGCCCGGTTCGCGGGTCGGCCGCACTGCCACCGCGGCGCGCTCGAGCTCGGTGCAGATGAAGCGCGCCACCGTCGTTTTGCCGGCGCCTTCGATGCCTTCGAGAGTGATGAACAGGCCGCGCCTCACGGGTGGTGCCCCTGGGCGGCGGCCGTATCCGGTGCGACGGCGGGGACCGCCGCATCGCCCCGGGCGTCACGAGGTTGCTGCGCGGCGCGCTGCGCGCGGCGCAGGCGCGTGAGGTAGGTCTGCACCGCGGAATTATGCTCCTCGAGCGTGGCTGAGAAATGGTGCGCGCCGTCGCCGAGCCCGCTGGCCACGAAATACAGCGCAGCGGTCGGCGCCGGCTGTACGGCGGCCAGCAGCGCTTCGCGGCCGGGCAACGCGATCGGGGTCGGAGGCAGTCCCTCGCGTGTGTAGGTATTGAAGGGTGTATCGCGCGCCAGATCGCGCGAGTGGATGCTGCCGTCGTAGCTCTCGCCGAGACCGTAGATCACGGTGGGGTCCGATTGCAGCCGCATACCTGAGCGCAGGCGGTTCACGAAAACCCCCGCGATCAGCGCGCGCTCACTCTTCAGCGCCGCCTCCTTCTCCACGAGGGAGGCGAGGATCAGTGCCTGGTAAGGGCTGGCGAGCGGCAACCCGGCGCTGCGCCCTTCCCACGCCACCGCCAGCGCGCGCTGCATGGCATCGTAGGCGCGGGCGAGGATGGCGAGGTCCGAGGTGCCGGCAGCGAAGAGATAAGTGTCCGGAAAGAATTCGCCTTCGCCCGCCTCGCCCGGGTGGCCGAGCGCCACCATGATCTGCGACGGCGTGCGGCCCTGCAGCGTGTGCGCCACGCGCGGCTGCTGCGCGAGCACCGCGAGGAACTCGGCGAACGTCGCCCCCTCGACGACCGTCACCTGCTCGAGAATCACCTTGCCGCTCTCGAACAGCGCCAGAATCTGCGCGGCGCTGGCGTGCGCGGGAATCTCGTAGGCACCGGCCAGCACCCGCGGCGAGCGCCGCTGCAGCCGCAGGTACCATTCCACCGCGCGCGCATTGCGAACGCTGCCGACGGCCTCGAGCCGCGCCAGCACGTTGCGCAGGCTGACGCCGGACTCGATGTCGATGCGCGAGCTGGCCGCACCCGGCCCCGGCGCGTGGTATTCGCGCTCCAGCCAGGCGTAGCACCCGGCGGCCGCCAGCGCGCCGAGCACGAGGCAAGCGGCCAGCGCGGCGAGCAGCACCCGGCCCCGCTTGCGAGCCATTACACTCCTTCAGCCAAGATCGGCCGCGGGTGGTTGCGCCGCCCCGCCTGCCGCCGCCGCGCTGAGCAGCGGCGCGAGCTGCGCCTGCAGGCGGCGGGTGAGCGCACCGGCGGTGAGCGGCTGGCCTTCGAGCTCGCGCACCGGGCGGATGCCGGTGAGCGCGTTGGTGAGAAACAGCTCACGCGCGCTGGTGAGCTCGGACTCGCCGAGCACGCACTCCTCGCAGGCAATGCCGGCGGCAGGGGCGACCGTGAGCACCAGCTCGCGCATGACACCGGCCACGCCGCAGCGGTCGACGCGCGGGGTGAGCAAGCGCTCGCCGCGCACCAGGAACACGTTGCTCATGATGCCCGAGACCAGCGCCCCGGAGCTCGAGAACAGCAGTGCCTCGTGGATGTCCGGGTCGTGCCACTCGCGCCGCGCCACCACCTGCTCGAGACGATTGCAGTGCTTGAGGCCGGCGAGTGCCGGGTTCTCGCCGAGGCGCAGCGCGGCCACGCGCACCCGCACCCCTTCGCTCATCAGCCGCGCTTCCTCGACTGGCCACGCGTAGCGCAGCAGGATACGGCTCGGGTGCTCGTACCCGGTCGGCCGGTAGCCGCGCGCCAGTGCACGGCCGCGCGTCACCAGCACCTTGACGATGGCGCGGGGCGCGCCGGCCGCGAGCTGGCGGACTTCGTCCGCGAGCTGTGCGAAATCCGGCGGCCCGATGCCAAGACGCGCACAGCCCCCCGCGAGACGCTTGAGGTGCAGGCCGAGCAGACGCGGCCGGCCGCCGAGGCAGGCGATGGTCTCGAACAGGCCGTCGCCGTAGTGAAGACCGCGCTCGAGCAGCGACACCTCGGTGGCGACGCGCCCGTCGATCCACGCGAGCTCGGGCAGCGCGCCGGCCGCCACCGGGTCAGCCGTCACCGGCCGCTCCCAGCGCCGCGAGCAGCCCGCGCGCCTTGGCGCGGGTCTCCTCGAGCTCGCGTTGCGGATCGGAGTCCGCCACGATACCCGCGCCGGCGCGAAACTGCAGCTGTTGCCCGCTGAGCGTCATGGTGCGGATCAGGATGTTCACATCGAGTCTGCCGTCGCGCGTCAGGTAACCGAGCGAGCCGGTATAGGCTCCGCGCCCCGCGCCCTCGAGCTCGGCGATGATCTGCATGCAACGGAATTTAGGACACCCGGTGATGGTGCCGCCCGGAAACACCGCGCGCAGCGCAGCGATCGGCGTGACGTCCTCACGCAGCCGGCCGCTCACATTCGAAACGATGTGGTGCACGTGCTGGTAGGACTCGATGGTCATGAGCTCATCGACCTGCACACTGCCGGCTTCACAGACGCGCCCGAGATCGTTGCGCTCCAGATCGATCAGCATGATGTGCTCGGCGCGCTCCTTGGGGTGGGCGGCAAGCTCGCGCATCTCATGCCGCTCGGCTTCGGGACGGCGGCTGCGCGGGCGGGTACCGGCGATCGGCCGGGTATCGATGCGCCGCCCCTGCACCCGCACGAGCCGCTCGGGAGAGGAGCTGAGGATGGCAATGCCTCCCCATTGCGCCAGGGCCGCAAATGGCGCCGGATTGGCTGCGCACAGCCGTTGGTAGAGCGCCGCGACACAGGCGCTGTGGGCGAAAGCGCCCTGCCCGCCGCTTCGCAGCGTGACTTCCCACGGCCGTGACAGGTTGGCCTGGTAGATATCCCCGGCGGCCACGTACTCCTTGGCCCGCTGCACGCGTGCGAGGTAGGCATCGGGGGCCTCCTCGCACACACCCGCAAGCTCCAGCGTGTCGAGGGTGCCGGCCGCGTCGGCCGCCGCTTCAGCGTCGGCGATGAGCCGCGCGAGCGCTGCGTCGGCGCCCGGCTCCGCCACGGCCAGAACGCGCTCGCCGCCGAGCTCATGAATCAGTGCGCAGCGGGTTCGCAGCGCGAACGCCTGCCAGGGCAGCGGAGTGCGCGGAAGCTCGAGGCGTGGCTCGACCTCCTGCGCCAGCTCGTAGCCGAGGAAGAGTGCCCAGCCGCCGGCGAACGGCAGCCCGGGGACGGCGGAGGCGTCCGGGGCGCACCGCTCGGCGAGCCACCACTGCTCGAGCGCGGCGAGAAAGCCCGGGGCGCGCGGGGTCAACCCTTCCGCCCGCAGTTGCCCGTCGGCCCCGAGCCACAAGGCCGCTTCGGGCTCGGCGAGCAGCACGCTCGCACCGCTCAAGGGGCCGTGCGCCGCACTGTCGAGCAGCAGCGGGTAGCGCGCAGGGTCTCGCGCCGCCAGGCGGCGCAGCACCGCAGGGGGAACAGCAAGCTCGCGGACGAGGGGCGTGCGCGTGGCGGGACCTGCGGAGGGTGGCGCGACTCAGGCGTTGAAGCGCCGGAAGATCAACGAGCCGTTGGTGCCGCCAAAGCCGAAGGAATTGGACAGGCTCACGTCGATCTTCATGCGCCGCGCGGTGTTCGGCACGTAGTCGAGATCGCACTCCGGGTCGGGCGTGCGGTAGTTGATGGTCGGAGGCGCGACGCCGTCGCGTATCGCCAGCACCGAGACGATCGCCTCGACGACGCCGGCCGCCCCGAGCAGGTGGCCGGTCATCGACTTGGTGGAGCTCACTGCGAGCTTGCGTGCGTGCTCGCCGAAGGCGCGCTTCAGGGCCACGGTCTCGGACTTGTCGCCGAGCGGCGTCGAGGTGGCGTGGGCATTGATGTAGTGGATGGCGCCGGGATCGAGCGCTGCATCACGCAAGGCGTTCACCATCGCGAGCCGCGCGCCCTCGCCGTCCTCGGGCGGAGCGGTGATGTGATGGGCATCGCCGCTCATGCCGAAGCCGACCAGCTCGGCGTAGATGTGGGCGCCGCGCCGCCGCGCGTGCTCGAGCTCCTCGAGCAGCACCGCCCCGCCGCCGTCGCTCAGCACGAAGCCGTCCCGGTCCTTGTCCCAGGGCCGGCTGGCTTCGGCGGGCGCGTCGTTGCGCGTCGACAGCGCCTTTGCCTGGCCGAAGCTGCCGAGCCCGCAGCGCGTGGTCGCCATCTCGCCGCCGCCGGCGACGATCACGTCGGCGTCGCCGTACTGGATGGTGCGCATGCCGAGTCCGATGGCGTGGGTCGAGGTGGTGCATGCGGTCACCACGCCGAGGTTCGGCCCCTTCAGCCCGTAGCGGATCGAAAGGTGGCCGGCGATCATGTTGATGATGGTAGCCGGCACGAAGAACGGCGAGATCTTGCGCGGGCTCATCGCCTTGAGGTATTCGCTGTATTCGGTTTCGATGGTCCAGAGCCCGCCGATGCCCGCGCCGCACACCGCGCCGCAGCGGCTCGGGTCGCTCTTGGAGAAGTCGATGCCGGAGTCATTGACCGCCTGCACCCCGGCCGCCACG
>DATHRC010000021.1:0-78625 GCA_035481975.1 Steroidobacteraceae bacterium | reverse complement strand
ATGAGCAGCTGGTCGCGCCGCTCGTCGGGGAAGAAGTTGATGATGCGGTCGAGCGCCTGGTTGGCGCTGTTGGCGTGTAGCGTCGCCAGCACCAGGTGGCCGGTCTCGGAGAACTGGATACCGTACTCCATGGTTTCGCGGTCGCGGATCTCGCCGATCAGAATCACGTCCGGCGCCTGGCGCAGCGTGTTCTTGAGCGCCGCCTGCCAGGAGTCGGTGTCGACGCCCACCTCGCGGTGCGTGATGACGCAGCCCTTGTGGGTGTGCACGTACTCGACCGGATCCTCGATGGTGACGATGTGGCCGCGGGTCTTCTCGTTGCGGTAGCCGACCATCGCCGCCAGCGTGGTGGACTTTCCCGAACCGGTGCCGCCGACGATGATCGTCAGGCCGCGCTTGGAGAGCACCACTTCCTTGAGGATCGGCGGCAGCTCGAGCTCCTCGAAGGTCGGGATCTTGGCGTTGATCAGACGGATGACGCAGCCGGTGGCCGCCTGCTGCACGAAGGCGCTCACGCGAAAGCGCCCGATGCCCCCGGGGGCAATCGCGAAGTTGCACTCCTTGGTGGCGTCGAATTCCTTGGTCTGGCGATCGTTCATGATGGCGCGCACCAGCGTCGCCGACTGCTCGGGGGTGAGCGCACGCTCGGACTGCGGCCGGATCTCGCCGTCGATCTTGATCGCCGGCGGGAAGCCGGCGGTGATGAACAGGTCGGAGGCCTTCTTCTCGGTCACCCGCCGCAGCAGGTCCTGCATCAGTTTGATGGCTTGATCGCGATCCATGGGGTGTGTTCCTGAAGGCGCGCTACAGCGCGTCCTTGTTCTGCGCCTTGTAACGCGCCTCTTCCTTGCTGACCGTGCCCTTGGCCACGAGCTCGGCGAGGCACTGGTCGAGCGTCTGCATGCCCTGCGCGCCGCCGGTTTGGATCGAGGAGTACATTTGCGCGATCTTGCCTTCGCGGATGAGGTTACGGATCGCCGGCGTGCCGATCATGATCTCGTGCGCCGCGATGCGGCCGCCGCCGTTCTTCTTCATGAGCGTCTGCGAGACGACCGCACGCAGCGATTCCGACAGCATCGAGCGCACCATATCCTTCTCCTCGCCGGGGAACACGTCGACGATGCGGTCGATGGTCTTGGCGGCCGAGGAGGTGTGCAGCGTACCGAACACCAGGTGGCCGGTCTCGGCGGCAGTCAGCGCCAGGCGGATGGTCTCGAGGTCGCGCATTTCGCCCACCAGGATGACATCCGGGTCCTCGCGCAGCGCCGAGCGCAGTGCCTCGCTGAAGCCGAGCGTGTCGCGGTGCACTTCGCGCTGATTGACCAGGCAGCGCTTGGAATCGTGCACGAACTCGATCGGGTCCTCGATGGTGATGATATGGTCGGGACGGTTGTCGTTGCAGTGATTGACCATGCCGGCGAGCGTGGTCGACTTGCCCGAGCCGGTGGGGCCGGTGACCAGCACCAGGCCGCGCGGCAGCATGCACAGGTCACGGAAGATCTTGGGCGCGTTCAGGTCATCGAGCGACAGGATGGCCGACGGGATGTTGCGGAACACCGCGCCGGCACCGCGGTTCTGGTTGAAGGCGTTGACGCGAAAGCGCGCCAGCTTTGGAATCTCGAAGGAGAAGTCGGTCTCGAAGAACTCCTCGTAGGCCTTGCGCTGCTTGTCGTTCATGATGTCGTACACCATGGAGTGCACTTCCTTGTGCGACAGCGGCGGCATGTTGATGCGCTTCATGTCGCCGTCGACACGAATCATCGGCGGTACGCCCGAGGAAAGATGCAGGTCCGAGGCATTGTTCTTGACGGCGAATGCCAGGAGTTGCGCGATGTCGACGGCCATTGATGCTCCCTGGAACGCGTTCGCCGGAGCAGGAAGAAGCGACGTGCAGGCCTGCGGTGCGAGCGCGGAGGCAGTATAACGGAGGGGTCACACGTCCAATATGTTAATGAGTCCGCAGAATTTGTCCGCCGCTATCGGTGCGGTGCGCGAACGGGTGGCGCGGGCCGCCGCTGCCGCCGGGCGGAGTGCGCACTCGGTCACACTCCTTGCCGTGGGCAAGGGACAGCCCGCAGAACTCCTCGCTCGGGCCGCCGATTGCGGCCTGGAGCATTTCGGCGAGAGTTACCTGCAGGAGGCGCTGGCGAAGGTTGCGGCACTGCGGGAACGCCGCCTCACCTGGCACTTCATCGGCCGCGTGCAGGCCAACAAAACGCGCTCCATTGCCGAGCATTTCGCCTGGGTGCACGCGCTCGACCGCCCGAAGATCGCCGAGCGGCTCGCGGCGCAGCGCCCACCCCACGCGCCGCCGCTGAACGTGTGCCTGCAGGTCAACGTGGCGTGCGAGACCGGCAAGGGCGGCGCGACCCCGGCCGAGGTCCCGGCCCTGGCCCGGGCGGTGGCGCAGCTGCCGCGGCTCGCCCTGCGCGGCCTCATGTGCATACCGCCGGAACAGACCCAGGTGGCACAGCAGCGCGCCTGGTTCGCGCGGCTGCGGGTGCTCGCGGAGGAGCTCAACGCCGCCGGCCATCGCCTCGATACCCTGTCGATGGGCATGAGCGGCGACTTCGAGGCGGCGATCCTCGAGGGCGCCACCCTGGTGCGCATCGGCACGGCCTTGTTTGGGCCGCGACCCGAGTAGGTACAATTCGCGCACCTCTATGACCAACAGCCGCGTATGCGTTCTCGGAGCCGGCAACATGGGGCGGGCGCTGCTCGGCGGCCTGCTGCGCTCGGGCACCCGCGCCGAGCACCTGAGCGCCGCCGAAATCCTGCCCGCGGCGCGCGCCGAGCTGGCGCGCGAGCTGGGGATCAGCGCGCTGGCCGAGGCGCAGGCCGCCATCGCCGGTGCTGCCGTGGTGGTCGTGGCGGTAAAGCCGCAGGATGTGCGCGCGCTGCTCGCGCCGCTCGCCGACGCACTGCGTCGCGCGCAGCCGCTCGTCATCTCGGTGGTCGCGGGTGTGCGTACGCCCGAGCTCGAGTCGTGCTGTGCGGGCGTGCCGGTGATGCGCGCGATGCCCAACCGTGCGGCACTGATCGGCGCCGGCGCCACCGGACTGTATGCCCCGGTGACCATCGGGCCGGCGCAGCGCACGCTTGCCGAAGAGGTGCTGAGCGCGGTGGGCGAGGTCGCGTGGGTGGAGACCGAGGAGGCGCTCGACGTGGTGACGGCGCTCTCGGGCAGCGGGCCGGCTTACTTCTTTCTCCTGGCCGAGCTCATGGCCGAGGCCGCCGAGCAGCTTGGCCTCGCGGCCGCCACCGCGCGGCGGCTCGCAGTCGCGACGCTGCACGGCTCGGGACTGATGGTGCACTCGCCCGACGCGGACCTGGCGCAGCTGCGCGCCCAGGTCACTTCCGCGGGCGGCACCACGCAGGCGGCGCTCGACATCTTCGAGCGCGCCGACCTGCGCGGCAGCGTCCGCCGCGCGCTCGCTGCCGCAACGCAGCGCAGCCGCGAGATGGCGGCAACCTCCACTGAGCCAGCGCGCCGGCCGCCCGCATGACCGCCGTCAACTTCATCATCGAGACGCTGCTGTCGCTGGCGCTGTTCGTGGTGCTGGCACGGCTGCTGCTGCAATGGACGCGCGCCGACTTCCGCAATCCGCTGTGCCAGGCGGTGGTGCGGCTCACCAATCCGCTGATCCTGCCGCTGCGCCGCGTGCTGCCGCCGATCGGCAAGGTCGATACCGCCTCGGTGGTCGCGGTGCTGCTGGTGGCGACGGTGGAGGTCGGCTGCATCTTCGCGCTGCACGGGGTGGGGCTGCCGCCACCGGAGCTGTGGCTGCGTCAGGTGCTCATCGAGATCGCGCGCACCCTGCTGCGCACCTACCTGATCGCGATTTTCCTGTACGCGCTGCTGTCACTCATCGCACCCGGCGGCTACTCGCCGCTGCAGTCGGTGCTGACCACGCTGTGTGAGCCGGTGTTGCGGCCGATCCGCCGGGTGATCCCGGCGATCGCCGGACTGGACCTGTCGCCGTTGTGGGCCATCATCCTGATCCAGGCCCTGCTGATACTGATGCCCTGAGGCGCCGCCCGCGCTCGCGCCACGGCGGCGTTGCGCTGCCGGAACACGTGCTTAGCGCCGACTTCGCACCGGGAATCACAGCATTGCGTCGCGTGCCGCCGACGCTGTGCGCGCCGCTCCCGCGACTGCCCTCGCGCGGAAACCCTGTGAAAAAAGGCATTTTCGCAACAGCAGATCGAAAAAAAGCGCTTGCCAAAGTGCGCGCATGTGCTATTTTCCGCGCCGATTCTCATAGCGCAGCCGCTGCAGCGGCTGCGATTTGCAACACTAAATTCTCGAGGAGTAGCGCAAAATGGCGAAAAAGGGTGGCGCACCGACGAAGTCGGAAGTTCTGACACACATCTCCAAGGACACGGGTCTTTCCCGCAAGCAGGTCGGCGGCGTCTTCGATTCGCTCGGTAGCGTGATCAAGAAGAGCCTGCGCGGTAACGGCCTGTTCACGATGCCCGGCCTGTTGAAGATGAAAGTCGTCAAGCGGCCCGCGACCAAGGCCCGTGAAGGCATCAATCCGTTTACCGGCGAGAAGATGATGTTCAAGGCCAAGCCGGCGAGCAAGAAGGTTCGCGTCATGCCGCTGAAGAGCCTGAAGGCGATGGTCAACTCGTAACAGCTCGGTTCCGCCTCCAGGCGGACGAAGGCCCGGCAAGGCGCCGCCTGAGCCGGGCCTTTTTGTTTTGGCGGCCGGGGTCCCCAAGGGTGCGGCGGTGCCGGGCATGGCCCTGCCGCCGCGCGGCTTCAGGGGCGCGCGGCCGGACCCTGCGGCAGGTGCTGCATGAACTCGAGCACCACGTCGCGCAGCTCGTTGATGCGGCCGTGGAAGAAGTGCCCCGCTCCCGGCAGCACCTTGAGTTGCGGCGCTGGCGAGAGCGTGCGCGCCCAGCCGATGACCACATCCGCCGGTACGACGTCGTCGGCACCGCCCTGCACGATGAGCCATGGACAGGTCGGCGCCGCGACCGGATCGACCGCGATGCGCGTGATGCCGGGTGCCACGGTGACGAGGCACGCGGCCTGCGCCCGCACCGCCGCCTGCACCGCCACTACCCCCCCGAAAGAGAATCCGCCAAGCCACAGCGCCGCCTGCGGCCAGCGCTGCCGTCCGTAGCCGATGACCGCGAGGGTATCCTGCGTCTCGCCGCGCCCTTCGTCGTAGCTGCCGGCGCTGGTGCCGACGCCGCGGAAGTTGAAGCGGATCGTGGGCGCGCCGCATTGCTGGAACGCGCGCGCCAGCGTCCACACCACCTTGTTGTCGAGTGCGCCGCCGTGGAGCGGATGCGGGTGGCACACCACGCCGAAGGCGCGTACCTCTTGCGGCTGCGCGGCGACCGGCGGGGTCTCGATATGCGCCTCCAGGGCTCCGGCGGGGCCGATGAGCTGCAACCGCTCGCTGGCGATCACGCCGCCGCCTGCGGCGTCGCCAGGCGTACCAGCAGGCGGTTGAGACGCTGCACGTACTCGGGCGCGTTACCCAGGGGAGCGCCTTCGGCCAGCACCGCCTGGTCGTACATCAGCTGCGCCAGCTCGGTGAACTGCGCCGGATCGCTGCGGCTCTCGAGATACTTCACCAGCGGATGGGCGATGTTCACCTCCAGCACCGGCCGCGCCGCGGGCGCCTGCTGACCGGCGGCGACCAGGATGCGCCGCATGTGCTCGGTGAGATCGTGCTCGCCGAGCACCAGGCAGGCGGGAGATTCCTTGAGCCGCTCGCTGACGCGCACCTCGGTGACCCGCTCGCCGAGCGCATCCTTGATGCGCTTCAGCAGCCCCTTGCTCTCCTTGAGCTCAGCGTCGCGCTGTCGCTGGTCGGCATCGCCGGCCAGCCCGCCGAGCTCCAGGCCGCCCCGGGTCGCGTCCTTGAAGCGCTTGCCCTCGAAGCTCTCGACATAGCCCATCACCCACTCGTCGATGCGCTCGGCGAGCAGCAGCAATTCCAGGCCGAGCTCCTGCAAGCGCTCGATGGCGGGACTGGCGCGCGCGGCGGCGAGGCTCTCGGCAATGACGTAGTAGATGCGCTCCTGCCCCGGCTTCATGCGGGCGACATAGTCGGCGAGACTCACGCTCGGGGTGTCGGTGGATGCATGCGTGCTCGCAAAGCGCAGCAGCGGCAGGATAGCCGCCTGGTTGGCCGGGTCCTGGGCGATGCCCTCCTTCAGCACCGCGCCGAACTCCTTCCAGAAGGTGGCGTACTTCCCCGGGTCGTCCTTGACAAGCCGCGCCAGCATGTCGAGCACGCGCTTGGTGAGGCCGTTGCGGATGGCCTCGACCTCCGGATCCTGCTGCAGGATCTCGCGGGAAACATTGAGCGGCAGGTCGCTCGAATCCACCACTCCCTTGATGAAGCGCAGGTACAGCGGCAGGAACTGCTCGGCGTCGTCCATGATGAACACGCGGCGCACGTACAGCTTCAGGCCGCGGGCCGCCTCGCGCTGCCACAGGTCGAAGGGTGCGCGTCCCGGCAGATACAGCAGGCTGATGTACTCGCGCTTACCTTCCACCTTGTTGTGGCTCCAGCTGAGCGGGTCGGTGAAGTCGTGCGCGACGTACTGGTAGAACTGCTTGTATTCCTCGTCGGAGATCTCGGTGCGCGGCAGCGTCCACAGCGCTTTGGCCTGGTTGACGATCTCGTAGTCGAGCGAGGCCTCGCCTTCCTTGCGCATGCGCACCGCGAAGCCGATGTGGTCCGAGTAGCGGCGGATCAGGCCGCGCAGCCGCAGCGCAGCGGCGAACTCGCGCGCGTCCGCCTTCAGGTGCAGCGTGACGCTGGTCCCGCGCCGCGGCAGCGTCACCGTCTCCACGGTGAACTCGCCGTCGGCCCCGGACTCCCAGTGCACGCCCGCCTCTTCGGGCTCGCCGGCCTTGCGCGAGCGCACCTCGACACGCTCGGCGACGATGAACGCCGAGTAGAACCCGACGCCGAACTGGCCGATGAGCGCCGAGGCTTTCTGCTGGTCCCCGGACAGGGAGCGGAAGAATTCCGCCGTGCCCGAGCGGGCGATAGTGCCGAGGTTGGCGATGGCTTCGGCGCGCGTCATGCCGATGCCGTTGTCGCTGACGGTCACCGTGCCGGCGTTGGCGTCGGCGTCGACCGTGATGCCGAGGTCGGGGTCGTCGCCGAGCAGCCTGCTGTCGGCGATGGCCGCGAAGCGCAGCCGGTCGCAGGCATCCGACGCATTGGAGATCAGCTCGCGCAGGAAGATCTCCCGGTGGCTGTACAGGGAGTGGATCATGAGCTTCAGCAGCTCACGCACCTCGGCCTGAAAGCCGTGCGTCTGTCGGCCGGCGCCGCCGGGCGCGGGGGAGTCCGCGCCGGGGACCGGTGCCGGCTGGGGTGTTGCGGGGGGTTCGGGTGTTGCGGATGCCATGGCGCTCTCGATGCGCGCAATTGGGGCGCGCAATCGTGCGATCTTGGGAGCGGCGCGGGATTTTTCAAGCGCGGCGGGGCGGATCGCCCCACCGCAAGCTTCAGGCGAGGAGGTTCAGCAGCGGGTGATGCGCGAGCAGCAGCGTAGCGCCACCGGCCAGCAGCGCGCCGGAGGCGGCGGCGACCAGGGGTGCCGCGGCGAGCACTTCCACCACGGTCGCGGTGGCCAGATGCCCGCAGACGCCGACGAGGTCGTCGAGCTCGTCCCAGAGATGTAGAAAGAACTCTTCCATGGCGCGCGCCACTCTACGGAAGCGCCCGCGGCGGCGGCGTGCGCGCGCTCACAGTCGCACGCATCCTCGCCGCGGCTTGCAGGAGGCCGGGGGCGTGCGTAGGCTTGACTGCGAACCACGTCACCACCGGCGATATTACAAAACAAGGGCATCATGCAGCGCATCGTCGTCCTGAACCCCAAAGGCGGGTCCGGCAAGACGACCATCGCGATCAACCTGGCGAGCTATCTGGCGGCGCGCGGGGACAAGCCGGTGCTCATGGATTTCGATCCGCAGGGCTCCTCGGTCCGCTGGGTGAAGAAGCGCAAACCCACGCAGCCGCTGGTGCACGTCATCGCCGCGTTCGAGAAGGACACGCGCACCACGCGCGCCTTCCAGCTGCGGGTGCCCGAGTACGCCACCCACGTCATCGTCGACACGCCCGCGGCGCTCGAGGCACGCTATCTCCCGGAAATGACCAGGGATGCCGATAAGGTGATCGTGCCGGTACTGGCCTCCGACATCGACATTCACACCTGCTCGAACTGCATCCGCGACCTGCTGCTGGTGGCCAAGATACGTCGTGATGACAACCGCATCGGCGTGATCGCCAATCGCATCCGCCGCAATACGCTGATCTACCAGTCGCTGATCCGCTTCCTGCATACGCTGCACATTCCGATCGTGGCTACCATCCGCGACTCGCAGAACTACGTGCGCGCCGCCGAGCTCGGCATCGGTGTGCACGAGATGAAGAGCTACGTGGCACAGGCCGACGTCGAGCAGTGGCTGCCGCTGGTGGATTGGCTGGCGCGCCCGCGCGCGATTACGCCCGCTACGATCCCGCAGGGCGCGCCGCCGGCGGTACCGGCGGCCGGCGGCTCACCCCCCGGGGGCGCAGCCCCGCCGGCCGGGCCGGCGCCAAGCGCCGCGGCCGGCAATGCCGATGACGCGCCCGCCGGCACGCCGGCGGCGCTCGCTATCGCCTGAAGGGAACTGCGCAGCTCAGCAGCGGCCGCGCGCAGGAATCGCTATTTCTTATTCTTGGCGGCGTGCGCCGCGTGCGCGGCATCGCTCGCCGCCCAGGAGTCGCGCACCTGGTCCGCCCAGCTCTTGTAATTCGACCAGGTGTAGAGATTGCGGGTGATGGCGGCCTGGCGCGCGCGGGCGCGCTGCATGCGATCCAGCCAGTTGGCATATGCGTCGGCACCACCGGTCGGACCACCGGGTGTCGGCTCGCGAGGTGCCGGCTCGCGGGGCGTGCCGGGCGGCGCGTCTCGGCCCCTGTCGCTTGAGCTCATTGCGAAGCTCCCTGAAGATTGTCCTGAGAGTACGGGGTTCGTAACGCACACCGCAGGAACTGGTTCACAGGGATGTCGCCGGTCGCATACGCTGGGACGCAGCTCTCGCGAGGCGCTGCGGAAGTGTGCAGTCGCGCAGTTGCGCGGCGTTATGTAAGGGCGGGCGCGGCGGCCTCAGGCGACCAGGCGATAGACCGGCCGGTAGGCGCTGCCGGGCAGCCGCATGCGCCGCTGCGCCACGAACTCCGCCAGCAGCTCATCGAGCAGCCGCATGATCGCCGGATCGCCCGCCAGCTCGTACGGACCTTCGCGCTCGATGGCCTGGATGCCGTATTCCTTGACGTTGCCGGTGACGATGCCGGAGAACGCGCGCCGCAGGTTGGCGGCGAGCTGGTGCGGGGGCTGCGCGCGGCCGAGATCGAGCGAGCGCATGGCGGCGTGCGTGACCTCGAAAGGCTGCTGGAACTCGCGCTGGATCGACAGCAGCCAGTTGAAGTTGTACGAATCGCTGTGCTGGCGGCGGAACTCGCGCACCGCGTCCATGCCGCGCACCATGTGCCGCGCGACTTCCGGCGGATCGTCGACGATCAGCGTCAGGCGCCGCGCCGCCTCCGCGCCGAGCGTGCCGGCGAGGAAGCGCCGGATGTGCTCGAAATACGCGGCGCTCGCGCGCGGGCCGCTGAGCACGATGGGAAAGGGCTGCTCGGCGTTGTGCGGATCGAGCAGCAGACCGGCGAGATAGAGGATCTCCTCGGCCGTGCCCGCACCGCCCGGAAATACCACGATGCCGTGCGCCAGCCGCACGAACGCCTCGAGACGCTTCTCGATGTCCGGCAGGATCGCGAGCTGGGTCACGATCGGGTTGGGCGGCTCGGCGGCAATGATGCCGGGCTCGGTAATGCCGATGTAGCGGCCATGCTCGATGCGCTGCTTGGCATGGCCGACCGCGGCGCCCTTCATCGGTCCCTTCATGGCGCCCGGTCCGCAGCCGGTGCACACGTCGAGTCCGCGCAGCCCGAGCTCGTAACCGACGTTCTTGCTGTACTGGTACTCGTGGGCGTCGATCGAGTGTCCGCCCCAGCACACCACCAGGTTCGGGCGCGACTTGTAGTCGAGCAGGCGCGCATTGCGCAGCACGTGGAACACCGCGTTGGTGATGGACGCGGAGTCGCTGAGATCGAAACGCCCGCTCTGCAGGATCTCGTTGGAGATGAACACCACGTCGCGCAGCACCGCGAACAGGTGCTCCTTGATGCCGGCGATCATCTGCCCGTCGACGAACGCCGCCGCCGGCGCGTTCTGCATCTCGAGCTTCACGCCGTACGGGTGGCGCACGATGCGGATCTCGAAGTCGCGGTAGCGGTCGAAGATCTCCTTGGCGTTGTCGGTGGGGGCCCCGGAGTTGAGCACCGCCAGCGCGCAGCGGCGGAACAGCGGGTACAGGCCGCCCTGGCCGGTATCGAGCAGCTTGTCGATCTCGCTCTGCGACAGGTTCTCGAGACTACCGCGCGGCCCGACGCGCGCGTCGACGAATTCTGAAAACTCGCTGCTCACTGCTTACGGGAGGATGTCGATCGGCACGTCGTCCGGCGTGAGCATCCAGATCTCCACCATGTCGGCGTTGGACACCGCGATGCAGCCATCGGTCCAGTCGTGCGTGGCGTAGAACTCCGGTTCGTGCCTCAGCAGGTTGGGCAGGCCGTGAATCATGATGGAGCCGCCGCTATCCCAGTGGCGCGAGCGTGCGCGCTTCAGGTCGATCGCGTTCGGATAGGACACCCTGATCGAGAGGAAGTAGTCGCTGCGCGGATTGCGGCGCTCGAGCCGATAGGTCCCTTCCGGAGTGCGGAAGTCCCCGGAGCGCTGTTTTTGACCGAGCGGATTGAGCCCGAGCGCGACGTGATACGAGCGCACCACATTGCCGCCGTGCATGAGCAGCAGCCGCCGCTCGCCCTTGCGCACGACGACGCGATCGACCAGCGGCAGGCTGGCCGGGCTCGCCTGAGTCAACATCACCGGCTGCGGCGCCGGCAGTGCGTCGGCACGCGCAGCGCCCGAGGTGCAGGCGAGCAGCACTATTGCGGCTAAGCTTATGAAATTGATCGTGTTGCACGGCGGCATACTCGGGGGATTATAGGCACACGCTCACGGCGGCGGCAGGTATCTCCGTCACAGCGCGCCGTTTAGCGACAGCCGGCGGACGCCCTCGCTCAGCCGCCGCTGCCGACCTCCTCCACCCGCGGCATCACGATCTGCGTTCCGGGACGAAGCTCCGCCAGATCGAGGTCGGGGTTGTACTGCTGCAGCAGCCACAGAGGCAGCTGCGCGGTGCGCTGCGTGAGCGTCCAGCCGGAGTCCCCCGCCCGCGCAATGTAGACCGCGGTGCCGACGATGCGGTGTCCGGCGAAATACGCAGCCTGCAGCTCGCGGTGGTACTCGTGGCGCAGCGTCTCGAACACCTCCGGCGTCACCTCGGCGAAGTCGAGCCGGATGCGCTGCCCGATGCGCACCGGGGTGCGGTAGTGCAGGTGGTTGAGCTCGCGCAGCCGCGCCGAGGTCACGCCGAGCCAGTCGGCGTAGTGGCCGAGCGTTTCCACCGCGGCGACGCGAATGGTGCCGTCGTGCGCCACGCTGTAGTCGGTGGGATCGGCGTTCTGGTCGGTGTCCGCGGCCGGGCCGAGCGCCGGGCCGAGTGCCTCGGCCTGCGCCGCCGACACCGGTTGCGGAGCGGCGGCAGCGGCGTGCGGCTTTTCGTTCGCGGCTGCGGCCGCGGCGACCGCGGCGTCCTCGGCGCTTTCGCGCTCGGCCACATCGGCCGGTATCGCGCCTCCGGGCGAAGGCGCGAGCGCCGCGACTGCGGTCGCAGATGCGGCGGCGGCGGCCGCAGCGGGCTGCGGCGCAACGGCCGGCGGCGCAGCGGCCGGCGGCACGGCGGGGGTCGCTGCCGCCACGGTTACCGCCGGCGTGGCCTCCGGCAGGCTGATGACGCGCCCCGGGTGCAGCGGCGCACTGGTGCGTACGCGATTCATGCGCGCCAGCGTCTCGATGGGCACGCCGTAGCGCTCGGCGAGCGCGGCGAGCGTATCGCCGGCCTGCACGCGATAGCGCCGCGGTCCGCGCTGCCCGGTGAACATCTCCGCGGGCGTCAGGCGCTGCGCCAGCAGCGGTGCGGTCCATGGGCCACCCTCGACCGGCAGGCGCAGCCGGTAGGCCTTGGGCACGCGCTGCGCGCCGTTCCACACCGCCGGCAGCAGCGCGGGATTGAGCGTCCGCAGTTTCGCGCCGTCGATCCTCAGGGCGCGCTCGAGCGATGCCATCGACACGTAGGCGGGCAGCTCGACCTCGTGGAAGCGCGCCTCGCTGTCTCTTTGCAGCGGGCCGAAGTACTTCTCGGGATTCCGGTCGATCTCGAGCGCGGCGAGAAACGAGACGTAGAAGTTGCGCGACGCGAAGCCGAAAGTGCGGCTGGTGTAGCTGCGCACGATGCGCGCGATATCCTCGGTGGCGAGCGTCTCCTTGGCGTGGCGTACGCCGGCGGTGCCGTGATTGTAGGCGGTGAGCGCCAGCGGCCAGCTGCCGAGCACCCGGTAGTTGTAGGCGAGCAGCTGCGCGGCGGCCTCGGTGGAGCGGAACGGATCGAGACGGTCGTCCACGGCGCCGTCGATGCGCATGTAACGCCGGCCGGTCGAGCGCATGAACTGCCACAGCCCGGCGGCGCCCACCTTGGAGTAGGCACTCGGGTTGAACGAGGACTCCACGTGCGGCAGCACCGCCAGCTCCGCCGGCAAGCCGAGGTTGGCAAGCGTCTCGGCGATGTGCGTCTCCCACGCACCGGAGCGGATCAGCCCGCTGCGGAAGCGATCGGCCTGACCGAGCTGAAAGCGGATGTCCTCCACCGCGCTGCGCAGCCGCGGGGCAGAGCCTTCCGGCCCCCACAGCTCCTTGATGCGCTGATCGTCCGCGGCCAGCGGGCTCTCGCCGGCGTCGGCAATGCGCCGCAGCGCCGCGGCGTAGCGGTTGCGCGCCGCGTCGACCTGGCGCTGCCGCTCGGCGGGCGGCGAGTTGGGCGCGAAGCGCAGCGTGTCGTACACCACGCCGAGGTTGTACTGGTCGTGAAGGAAGCCGGCATTGGTATCGATCTGCGTGTACACCCGGATCCAGAACTGCACGTCGCGCTCGAGCGCCTGCGGGCGTGGCATCGGCTCATCCGCATGCGCCTGCGGCCGCGGCGGCGGCTCCGCGGATTGCGGCGGTGGCGTCGGTTCATCAGCCTGCGCCGCAGCGCGCACGCCCGGGACCCACAGCGCACCCGCGGCCAGCAGGCTCAAAGCCGCGCGCGCTGCCAGCCCTGCCGGCGCCGCGCGCGAGCCCCGCTCCCCTGTCGAGTTCATTTACACCCCGGTAACCTTGGCTGTTCCAATTTAACTTCAAGGGCTTGCACCACCGCGTACCGCGTGTGCACCGCCCTGCCGGCCGTCGAATACGTCGGGTATTTTGACACTCGGCTGTCTAGCACACCGACGGACGCCCCCCTGACCGTAGCGCGTGGTGCTGCGTTATGCCCCGCGCGGTCCCTACAACGTGCGCTGCGTCACATTTGGACACCTTGCACGAGCGCCGCGAGGGGCTGCGCTCGGCCGGCGGCGGCATTGGCACGAGTGTTGCTCTATCAATATCCATCAACGGCAAATGGCCGAGGGAAGAACACCAGCCACGGGATACCCGAAGAAGAAAGTGCGGATGCGGAATGTGGCCTCACGGCTCGTCGCGTACCGCACCTGACCAGATAACAACGAGAACGACACTCCTCCACACACAAGCAAGCGACCGACAACCCCGCCTCCGGCGGGGTCTTTTTTTGCCTGCGTCCCGGCCATCGCAGCGGCGCCTGACGCACCGCAGCAGAGCGACCGGGAGCGCGGCTGCCGCCGCGCGCTGCGGCCCTTAAGTCGCGGCAGTGTAAACAAACAAGGCAGCCGCTCGGCTGCCTCGCAAAGGGACTCGATCTGTCAGTTGGAGTGGGTGGTCGCAATAACAGTCGCGGAAATCTCAGGTCACGCTCAGCCGCACTTCGAATCGCCGCAGTTGAGGCAGGTCATGCAGCCGTCCATCATCACCACCGCCGCGGTGCTGCAGCGACCGCATAGCTGCGCGCCCTCCGGAAAGTGGCTCTTGGCGAAGGCGTCCGCCTGTTTGGCGCGCGCCTCAAACTCGGCGCGCTTGGCATCCACCATTTTCTGCTGGTGAACATCGAGCTGGGTCTTGCGTATCAGTCCGATGGTCTGCAGGTGCTTCTCGATGACGTGCCCGAGCTCGGCGATGATCGAAGGCATGAACTTGCCGCCCGGCTGCCAGTAGCCGCCGCGCGGGTCGAATACCGCCTTCAGCTCGTCCACCAGGAAGGTGACGTCGCCGCCCTTGCGGAACACGGCGGAAATGATGCGCGTCAGCGCCACGATCCACTGGAAGTGATCGAGGTTCTTCGAGTTGATGAAGACCTCGAACGGGCGGCGCTGCTCGTACTCGGTACCCTCGTTCAGCACGATGTCGTTGATGGTCACGTACATCGCGTGATCGGAGATCGGCGTCTTGATCTTGTAGGTCGAGCCGATGAGCACTTCCGGCCGCTCGACCTTCTCGTGCATGCGGATGACCTTGGCGGTGCGACCGTTCTTGTCGCGCACCAGCTCCGGATCCGCACCGCTCGCGGCGGTCGCCAGCGTGGCTTTCGCCGCCGGCGCGGGCGGCGCGGGCGGGGTCTTGTCCACCGCCCGGTCCTCGGGCTTCTGCACCTGATATTTGACGATTTTCCGATCGATCTTGATGGTCATGTTCATTTCCTGGGATTGCGCTCGCGGCTTTCAAGGCTCGCGGCCGCATGCTGTGGTCTACATGCGTCCGTAGTACCCGTCTTTGATCGCATCAAACAAATTGGCGGCGGTGTGAATCTCGCCGTCGTAGTCGATCTCCTCGTCACCGCGCACCTCGATCACCGAACCGTCCTCGAGGGTGAACTTGTAAATGGTGTTCTTCAGGTCCTGCTCCTTCACCAGCACGCCCTGGAACGCCTCCGGATTGAACCGGAAGGTGGTGCAGCCCTTCAGCCCCTGCTCATGTGCGTACAGATAGATGTCTTTGAATCTCTCGTAGGGGAAATCCGTAGGCACGTTCGCCGTCTTAGAAATCGATGAATCGACCCACTTCTGGGATGCAGCCTGCACCTCGACGTGCTCCTTGGGAGTAACCTCGTCCGAGGCGATGAAGTAGTCCGGCAGTCTTTCATCATCGTTAGTGGCTCCGGGTTTGGCATTCGGGTTGACCAGCTCGCGGTAAGCCAGCAACTCGAACGAGTAGACGTCGATCTTCTCCTTGGATTTCTTGCCCTCCCGTATGACGTTGCGGAAATAGTGGTGCGCGAACGACGGCTCGATGCCGTTGGACGCATTGTTGGCGAGCGACAGTGAGATCGTGCCGGTGGGCGCGATCGAGGTGTGATGCGTGAAGCGTGCGCCGGTTTCGGCGAGCTCGTGTACCAGTTGCGGCGCGACCTTGGCGATGCGCTGCATGTAGCGGCTGTAGCGGGCATGCAGCAGCCGCCCGGCGATCTTCGAGCCCGGCCGCCAGCCGTCGCGCGCCATCTCCGGGCGCTTGCGCAGCATCTCCCGGGTGACGGTGAACTCCTCGTTCATGATCGGCGCCGGGCCCTTCTCGCGCGAGAGCTCGAGCGCCGCTTCCCAGCCCGCCACTGCCATCTCGCGGGTCACGTCCTCGGTGAACTGCACCGCTGCCGCCGAGCCGTACTTCATGCGCAGTAGGGTCAACGTGCTGCCGAGGCCAAGGAATCCCATGCCGTGACGGCGCTTGCGCAGGATCTCCTCGCGCTGCTGCTCGAGCGGCAGACCGTTCACCTCGACCACGTTGTCGAGCATGCGGGTAAACACCTTCACCACCTCGCGGTACTCGCTCCAGTCGAATTCCGCGAAGTCGGTGAACGGATGTTTCACGAAACGGGTGAGGTTCACCGAGCCGAGCAGACATGAGCCGTAGGGCGGTAATGGCTGCTCGCCACACGGGTTGGTGGCGCGGATGTTCTCGCACCACCAGTTGTTGTTCAGCTCGTTGACGCGGTCGATGAGAATGAACCCGGGCTCGGCGAAGTCGTACGTGGACGTCATGATCACATCCCACACGCGCCGGGCCGGCAGTGTCTTGTAGACCTTGCAGGCGACGAGTCCCTCCTCATTGACGACGTAGCCCTCGTGCACCGGCCACTCGCGCCACACGAACTTTGCAGGATCCTTGAGATCAGGCTTGTCCGCCTCGTTCTCCCGCAGCGACAGCGGGAAGGCGAGCTTCCACTCGCGATCCTCGCGCACCGCCTGCATGAACTCGTCGGTGATCAGCAGCGACAGGTTGAACTGCCGCAGTCGCCCGCTCTCGCGCTTGGCGCGAATGAATTCCATGACATCCGGATGGCCGACATCGAACGTGCCCATCTGCGCACCGCGGCGGCCGCCGGCGGAGGAGACGGTGAAGCACATCTTGTCGAAGATATCCATGAACGACAGAGGCCCGGAGGTGTAGGCGCCAGCACCCGACACGTAAGCGCCGCGCGGGCGCAGCGTCGAGTGCTCATACCCGATACCACAACCGCACTTCAACGTGAGTCCCGCCTCGTGGACCTTCTTCAGGATGTCGTCCATCGAGTCGTGGATCGTGCCCGACACCGTGCAGTTGATCGTGGACGTGGCGGGCTTGTGCTCGAGCGCACCGGCGTTCGAGGTCACGCGCCCGGCGGGAATCGCCCCGCGGCGCAGTGCCCACAGGAAGCGCTCGTTCCAGTGCTCGCGCTCGTCCTCGGACTCGACTTCCGCGAGCGCGCGCGCCACGCGCTTGTAGGTGTCGTCCATCGTCCGGTCGATGGGCGATCCGTCCTTCGCGGTGAGGCGATACTTCTTATCCCAGATGTCGAGCGACGCCTCCTGGAAAGGAATGGCATCGATGTCCTTGGGATCGATCTTTACGACTGTGTTCATTTAATCCGCGGCGCTCCGAATGTTCTTGACGCCTTGCCCAACGGATTACAGGGAAAATGCGGCCAAAGCGCTTAAGTGGAGCTGATGAGCCCCGCGAGCCTGACCGGCACCCGCTGTCTTTACGACAGTCAGGTCCCTGAAACCTCCCCCCGACCGCGTGACCCTAATCGCTTCGCGCGAACACAAGATCTTGTGTCGGGGTCAAAAGCCTAATGAGCGCACCCGGAGGCGTCAAGATTCCGGAGCGCATTTTGTAATGTCATTTTTATCAAGTAATAACATTAAGTTACGAAATTATTGGCCGTAGTTTCGATTATATTTTTTGAGGAAATGTGCCGCCGGGGCCCGGGCGTGGCGACCCCCATATATTGTGCTCAGGCCAGGCACAGGTTCTGCACAGCCTGCCCACAAAAGAACGCACCTTGAGCATGGCGGTAAGCGTCGTCGGGGCCGCCGCAGCCGCCGCGACGGGGCCCGAGAATCTGCTGCGTCTGTCGCAACCCCGCCGCGACAACGCCGCCGGGCTTTGGCCCAGATGGAGGCGGGGCGCGGCTTTTACAACCTGGTGGCGCGTGGCCTGCCGCTTCGATCAACGGCACACCAACACGCTCTTGAAACCTTCGCGCACCAACCGCACATCCGCTGCCATACGCGCGCCATGCGCCGTTTCGCTTCCAACAGGAGAGCCATCATGACCATCGTTAGTTACGAGCCGTGGGCGCTCGTCGGCCGCCTGCAGCGGCATTTCGAGCGCGCCCAGGGCGAGAGCGCTGACAGTGCAACTGTCAGCTGGATCCCGCACGTCGACATTCACGAGGAAGACCAGCGCTTCGTGGTGGCGGCCGATCTGCCGGGCGTCGAGCGCAAGGACATCGACATCACCGCCGACAAGGGCGTGCTGACCCTCAAGGGCGAGCGCCGCTCGGAGAAGAAGTCCGCGAAGGACGGCTACGAGCGCGTCGAGCGCGCCACCGGCACGTTCCTGCGCCGCTTCACGCTCCCGGAGAGCGCGGACGCCGAGGCCATCCAGGCGACCCTCGTCAACGGCGTGCTCGAAGTCAGCATCCCAAAGCGTCCGCAGGAGCAGCCGCGGCGCATTTCCGTGGCTGCCGCCTAAGACCCTTTCGCGGTCGACGTCGGGCATTTCCCTGCACTGCCGCCCCCGCAAAGGCGGGGGCGGCGCCTCCGAGCGCCAGGTTCAAGTCCAGGGACGGCTGCGTAATCCGCAGGATGCCGGCGCGATCAACGCCAGTGCGGGCGCTTCGGGCTAGAATCCCCAACGCCATGCAACGCTCCTTCGCTGTCCTGTGGCTGAGCGCGGCGCTCACCTGCGCGACGCTGCAGGCGGCCATGCCGCCGGCGGTCGGCGACACGCCGCTGCCGACGCTGGCGCCGATGATCCGCAAGGTCTCCCCGGCGGTGGTCAACGTCGCCACGCGCGGCACCATTCGCGAGCGCGGCGCGCAGAACCCGCTGCTCGACGACCCGTTCTTCCGCCGTTTCTTCGACGTGCCGCCGGATACCGGTCCGCGCGAGCGGCCGTTCCAGAGTGCCGGCTCGGGCGTGATCTTCGACGCGCACAACGGCTACATCGTCACCAACGCGCACGTGGTCGAGAACGCCACCGAGATCACCGTGACGCTGCAGGACGGCCGCGACGTCAAGGCAGAAGTCGTCGGCGCCGACACGCCCTCGGACGTCGCCGTGCTCAAAGTGAAGGCCGACGGGCTGTCGCAGATCGCCCTCGGCGACTCGGCCAGGGCGGAGGTCGGCGATTTCGTGGTCGCGATCGGCAATCCCTTCGGCCTGCAGCACACCGTCACCTCCGGAATCATCAGCGGACTGTCGCGTTCGGGGATCAACCCCGACGGCTACGAGGATTTCATCCAGACGGACGCCTCCATCAACCCCGGCAATTCCGGCGGAGCGCTGGTCAACCTGCGCGGTGAGCTGATCGGCATCAACACCGCCATCCTCTCGCGCAGCGGCGGCAACATCGGCATCGGCTTTGCGATCCCGGTGAACATGGCGCACAGCGTCATGGAGCAGCTCATCAAGTACGGCACCGTCAAGCGCGGGCAGCTCGGGGTGAGCATGTACACCGTGACGCCGGACATCGCCCACTCACTCGGACTGCCGAGCGCCGTCGGCGCGCTGGTGTCGCAGGTGGTGGAAGGCTCGCCCGCCGAGCACGCCGGTATCCGCACCGGCGATGTCATTACCTCGGTGAACGGCCAGCCGGTGAAATCCAACAGCGAGCTGCGCAACAGCATCGGGCTGCTGCGCGTCGGCGACAAGGTCGACATCGGCCTGGTGCGCGACGGCAAGCCGGTGCGCGTGAGCGCGGTGATCGCCGATGGCACCGCGGAACTCAGTGGCGGACCGGCGAGCATCCACAAGAGCTTCGAGGGCACCGCGCTCGCCGATGCGCCCGATGCCGGCGGCGCCCTGGTGCGCAGCGTCGAGCCGGGCAGCGCCGCCGCGCAGGCCGGGCTGCGCGCGGACGACGTGATCGTCGGCGCCAACCGCGGGCGCGTCAGCAGCCTGCGCGAGCTGCGCGAGCGCGCCCGGGGCGCCGCGGTGCTGGTGCTGGAAGTGCGGCGCGGCAACACCGTGCTGCTGATACCGCTGCGCTGACGGCACGGCGCGGCAAGGCCCGACATGAACGTGTGCGTGCTCGGCGGCAGCGGCTTCGTCGGCACCGAGCTGGTGATCCGGCTGGTGTGCGCCGGGCACTGGGTGCGTGTGCCGACGCGCAACCTGGGCCACGTGGAGCGGCTGCGGGTGCTCGATACCGCGGAGCTGCTGGTCGCAAACGTGCACGAGCCGCACATCCTCAGCCAGCTGTTCGCCGACTGCGATGCCGTCGTCAACCTCGTCGGCATCCTCAATCCCCGCGGCCGCGCAACCTTCGCGACGGTGCATAAGCAGCTCGCCGCCAAGGTCCTGGTCGCTGCGCGCCGCGCCGGCGTGCGCCGCCTGCTGCACATGAGCGCGCTCGGCGCCGACCAGCACGGTCCGAGCCGCTACCTGCGCTCCAAGGGCGCGGCCGAAGCGCTGCTGCGCGCGCATCCGCCAGGCGCGCTCCCGGCGGTCACCATCTTCCGGCCCTCGGTGATCTTCGGCCCGGACGACTCGCTCACCAACCGCTTCGCGCGGCTGTTGCGCCTGAGCGCCGGGCTGCTGCCGCTGGCGCGCGCCGGCGCGCGCTTCGCGCCGATCAGCGTATACGACGTCGCCGCGGCGTTCGAGCGCGCGCTATGCAGCAATGCGAGTGCCGGCGCGACCTACGAGCTGTGCGGCCCCGAGGTGCTGACGCTGGCAGAGATCGTGCGCCTCACCGCGAAGATCGCGGCACTGCCATGCCACATTCTGGCGCTGCCCGATGCGCTGGCACGCGTGCAGGCGATACTGCTGGGGCTGCTGCCGGGGACGCCGTTCTCGCTCGACAATTTCCGCTCGCTCACGCAGCACACCGTGTGCCGCGAGAATGGTTGTGCCGCGCTCGGCATTGACCCGCAGCCGCTGCTCGCGCTGCTGCCGGCGTATCTCGCGTTGCAACCCGCCGGCGCGCCTGCGTAGCAGCGGCGCTCAATCCTCCGCTACCTCTGGCGCGGTCCCGCACAACCGCGCATGCCGTGCGGCGCGCGGCAGCTTCGCCAGCTCGCGCACCGCCGCGTAGAAGCGCGGCAGATCGCCACCCTGCTCCATCAGCAGCTGCGTAAAGCCCGGCACGCAGTCGTAATAGGTGGCCAGCGCCGCCAGGCGCGCGTTGTTCAGTCCCGCCGCGATCCACTCGTCGAACAGCGGGTAGCGCTCGCCCTCGCGCTGCTCGAGCGCACGCATGTCGGCCGCCAGCAGTGCGAACAGCGCCGCCTTGCAGGCGCGCATCTCGGTGCGCGCCACCCCGGAGGCGTACAGCACCGCCAGGCGCGCGCGGCTGCGCGCCAGCAGCTCGACGAACGCCTGCTCGTGCTGCTGGTCGGCACGCACGGCCTGCATGCGCTCGGTCTGGCCCTGATACACCAGCCAGCGCTCCAGGCCCGCGTTCTCGACCGTGGTGGCGAAGGCCTCGTTGAATTCGCTGTCGTCGCGCACGTACAGCAGCTGGTGCGCGAGCTCATGGAACACGATCGCGGCGAGCTCATCGTCGCCGTAGCGCAGCATGCTGGAGAGCACCGGGTCGGCGAAGCGGCCGAGCGTCGAGTACGCGGCCACCCCTTCCACCGCCACATCGTTGCCGCGCACCGCCAGCCCGGCGGCGAACTCGCGCGCGCGTCGCTCCCGGAAGTAACCGCGGTAGGCGACGCAGCCGGCGACCGGAAAGCACCAGCGTTGCGGGTGCACCGAGAACTCGGGAGTGGCGACCACGTTCCACACCACGTACGGCCGGCCGATATCGGCGTAGCTGCGATAGCTGGCGTTGTCCGGCAGTCCGAGCTGCTGCGAGGCGAACTGGCGGGCCGCGCGCACCTGCAGGAGACGGGCACGCAATGCCGGCGGCGTGTGCGCATCAGCGAGCAGCGTGTCGATCGGCACGCGCGCGTGCAGCACGTGCCACTCGCCGCCGGCGGCCTGCAGCAGATAGGTCGTGCCGCAGCCGCCGAGCAGCAGGCACGCGGCCGCGAGCGCCGCGCGGCGCAGGCCGCGCAGCGGCGACCCGCCGCGCCCAACACCCGGCCGTGGCGCGCTGGCCGCGGGTGTCTCGGTTAACATGCGCATCATGCGAGTCTACTTGGTCGGCGGCGCCGTTCGGGATCGGCTGCTCGGGCTGCCGGTCCGCGAGCGCGACTGGGTGGTGGTCGGTAGCGACCCGCAGGAGCTCGAGCGCGCCGGGTTCCGCAGCGTCGGCCGTGAATTTCCGGTGTTCCTGCACCCGCAGACGCACGAGGAGTACGCGCTGGCGCGTCTCGAGCACAAGGTGGCGCCCGGCTACCGCGGCTTCACCACGCAGTTCTCGCCCGATGTGACGCTCGAGCAGGACCTGCAGCGTCGCGACCTCACCATCAACGCCATGGCCGAAAGCGAGCGCGGTGAGCTCATCGATCCGTTCGGCGGGCAGGCGGACCTCGCTGCGCGGCGGCTGCGCCACGTCGCGGCGGCGTTCGTCGAGGACCCGGTGCGCATCCTGCGGGTGGCGCGTTTCGCCGCGCGCTTTGCGGGCCTGGGGTTCCAGGTCGCGCCCGAAACGCTCGCGCTGATGCGCCGCATGACCGCGGACGGCGAGGTGAGCGCGCTGGTGCCCGAGCGCGTCTGGCAGGAGACCGAGCGCGCGCTCGCGGAAGCGGACCCGCAGGTGTTCTTCGAAACGCTGCGCGGGTGCGGCGCGCTCGCGGTGATCTTCCCGGAGGTCGAGGCATTGTTCGGCGTGCCGCAGCCGCCGCGCTGGCATCCGGAGATCGACACCGGTGTGCACGTGCTGCTGGCGCTGCGCTCGGCCGCGCGGGCGGGCGGCTCGAGCGCGGTGCGCTTCGCCGCGCTCACCCACGATCTCGGCAAGGCGCTCACCCCGCCCGAGCGCTGGCCAAGCCACCATGGGCACGAGGAGGCCGGTGTGGCGCTGATCGAGGCGCTGTGCGCGCGCCTCAAGGTGCCGGGCGCGTTCCGCGAGCTGGCGGTGCTGGCGGCGCGCGAGCACACGCGCGTGCACCGGGCGCTCGAACTCAAGCCCGCCACCGTGCTCGGCCTGCTGGAGAGCTGCGACGCGCTGCGCCGCCCGCAGCGCTTCGAGGAGCTGCTGCAGGCGTGCGTGGCGGATGCGCGCGGGCGCACCGGCCGTGAATGCGAGCCCTACCCGCAGGCCGACTACCTGCGCAGCGCGCTCGCCGCGGCCGCCGCCGTGACAGTGCCGGAGGAGGAGCGCCACGGGCTCGCCGGCACGGCGATCGGCGCGGCGTTGCGCCGGCGGCGCCTCGAGGCGCTCACCACGCTCAAGGACGCCGCTCAGTAGCCCGCGCGGTGCAGGAACAGCACCGCGGCCGCCGCAACCAGGCAGTAGATGCCGAACAGGTGCCAGCGGCCGCCCTCGAGCCAGCGGCTGAGCCAGCGCAACGCCACCAGACCGGCGACAAAGGCCACCACGGCGCCGAGAAGACTGCCGAGGGCGGCCGCACCCAGCTCGCCGCTGCCGGCGTGCGTGGCGCGCACCAGGCGCAGCACCTCACGCGCCACCACCGGCGGGGTGAGCACCACGGCGAGCGCGAAACTGAAGGATTCGGCCCGCACCCGCGCGACGCCGAGCAGGATCCCGGTGGAGATCGTGGCCCCGGACCGCGAGAAGCCGCGGAACGGCAGGCACAACCCCTGCACCGCGCCGATGATCCCCGCGCGCCGCGCGTTAAGGTCATTCACGGCCGACGGCGCAGCCGCGGCGCGGCGGTTGCCGAAGATGCCCGCAACCAGGATGAGCACACCGGCGGCCGCCAGCGCCGGGGCGATGAATTCGAGACGCCCGAAGAGGTCCTCGATCTGCGCATGGGGCGCGCCGCGCAACACACTCTTCTCGATCAGCCTGACGATCCCCTCGCCGATCACCGCCGTACAGGCGGTGGCGAGGATGACGAGTGCGGCGAAGCGCCGGAAGGCAGCCGCGCTCGAGAACCAGTCGCGCCGCCACTGCGGCCAGAAATAGGCGATGACCGCCACCATTGTGCCGGTATGCAGCATGACGAGCAGCAGCGTCATCGGCGGCGAGGACGGGTCGAGGCCCAGCAGCTTTTCCGCCACCACCACGTGCGCGGAGCTCGACACCGGCAGCAGCTCGGCCAGCCCCTGCACGATGGCGAGCACGATGATCTTCAGTAGCGGCATGCGCCGTTCATCCTTTCAGTTGACCTTGTCGCTTTTACAGCCGAGCCGGGCGCCTCACAGCAGGTGCCGCAGGTCCTGCAGCGCAAAGGCCGCCAGCGGCTCGTCCAGCGCGCGTGTCAGGGCCATCATCTTGAAGGCCTCGCCCATCTCCTCCGGCAGGATCAGCCGGCGCGCTTCGCCGGCGAGCCGCGCCCGCTCCACCTCGCCGCCGTCCGCGGCCACGAGCTCTTCGAGCCCGAGGGCCGCAAGGCAGGCGGCCTGCGTTGCGAAGCCGGCGACCTCGAGCTCAACATCGAGCGCGGCCTCGGCCACGCGCGTGAAGTCGACCCACGCGCTGATGTCCTGCAGTCCGACGTTCACGTACGGATCCTCGTGCGCGCGCTGACGGAAATGACAGCGCAGCGTGCCGGTGGTGCGCTGCCAATGATAGTAGTGACGCCGCGGCAGCCCGTAATCGCTGATGAGCAGCAGCCCGCGTTTCAGACCGGCACCGAGGGTGGCGATCCACGGCGCGAGCTTGAGACATACCTCCGAGGTGTAGCCTGGGGTGAGCGGCGCAGCGAGCGCGGACTCGAGGTGCGCGCACGCACGGCTCAGCGCGGGATCGGCCGCACGCAGCTCCTCGCGGAAGAGGATCTGGCCATCCGCCTCGAGCGCCACGACCCCGAGCTCGCCGACGCCCGCGGCCTGACGGACGAAGCGCCGGCAGGGGAGCGCATCGGCGACCTCGTTGGCGAGTATCACGCCTTCGAGCGCCCGCTGCGGCAGCCGCTCGAGCCACACCAGCCGCTCGCGCAGCTCTGCCGGCAGGCACGCAAGCTGTGCCCGCTGGCGCGCGGCGAGCTCACCACTTACCTCGAGAATTGCGTAGCGTACCGGCAGCGCGCCCAGCACCGCCAGCTCGCTCAGCAGCGCCGCGGCCATGCGGCCGCTGCCGGCGCCGAGCTCGAGGATCTCCCCGCCCGTCACCCGCAGCACCGCGGCGCACTGGCGCGCCAGACAGCGCCCGAAGAGATCGGAGACCTCCGGTGCGGTGACGAAGTCCCCGCCCGCACCGAGCTTCCAGCTGCCGGCGCTGTAATAGCCGAGCCCGGGGGCGTAGAGCGCCAGCTCCATGAAGCGCTCGAACGACAGCCAGCCGCCGGCAGCGGCGATCGCGGCGCGGATGTGCGCGGCCAGCCGGCGGCCGTGCGCCTGCTCCGCGGCTGACAGTGCCGGCAGCATTGAGTGCGCGGCCGATGCCGTCATAATCGGCTCCCATGGCACACGATCCCTCGAGCGCAGAAGCACCGGCAGCCGTGGCAGCGCCGCCGCTCACAAACAAGACCGTGCTCATTACCGGCGGCGCACGGCGCGTCGGCGCCGCCATCGCACGGCATCTGCATAGCAGCGGCGCCAACCTGGTGCTGCACTACCGCAGCTCCGCCGACGATGCCGCGGCGCTGGCGCAGGAGCTCAATGCACGCCGCGCGGCTTCCGTGCGGCTCGTGGAGGGCGACCTGCTGGACACCGCGCAGCTGCCGGCACTGGTGCGGACGGCCGCCGACGGCTTCGGCGGCCTCGACATCCTGGTGAACAATGCCTCGACGTTCTACCCCACGCCGCTGGGCGACATCACCGAGATGGACTGGACCGATCTGATCGGCACCAACCTCAAGGCACCGCTGTTTCTTGCCCAGGCGGCGGCCGCGCTGCTGCACGAGGCACGCGGCCTCATCATCAACCTCGCGGACATCCACGGCATGAAGCCGCTGCGCCGCTACCCGGTGTACAGCGTGGCCAAGGCCGGCGTCATCATGCTCACCCGCTCGCTGGCGCGTGAGCTGGCGCCGCACGTGCGCGTCAACGCGGTGGCACCCGGTCCGGTCATGTGGCCCGAAGACGGCATCGACCCGGCGCTGCAGGCAAAGATCATGCAGCGCACCGCGCTCAGGCGCCCCGGCTCGGCCGAGGATGTGGCGCGTGCCTGCCTGTTCTTCGCGGCGGAGGCGCCCTACGTCACCGGGCAGGTCCTGGCGGTGGACGGCGGCCGCAGTATCGGCTGGTAACACGGTGGCGCGCGGCAACGCGCTCAGCTGCGCACGGGCAGGAGCGGATGCGCCGACTGGTCGAAGCGGCGCCACAGCTCGCCGATGGTGAGCTGCGCGGTGGGATGCACGACCTGCGGTGCGAGCTGCGCCAGTGGTCCGAGCATGTAGGCGCGCTTCAGCAGGTCGGGTCGCGGCAGTTTCAGTCCCGGCTCGTCGCACACCAGCCCCCCGTACAAGAGCACGTCCAGATCCATCGAGCGCGGCGCCCAGCGCGGTGCGCCGCGCGGCCGGCCGCAGGCGGTCTCGATGGCGTGCAGCTTCGCCAGCACCGCGCCCACCGGCAGCGGCGTGTCGAAGCCTGCCACCAGGTTGATGAAGTCCTCCCCGGCAAAGCCCAGCGCGCGGTTGCGATACCACGCAGAGAATACCGCTCCGGGAAACTCGCGCGCGATCGCCGCGACCGCCTGCGCCAGGTTGCGTTCGGGCGCGACATTGCTGCCGGCGGCGACGTAGACCTGCGGCACTGGCGTCAGGGCCCGCCGGCGGCCGGCGGCGGCGGCAGATCGGCGCGCGTGCGCTCGATGGCCACGCCGACGTCGCGGGAATTGCGGATCGCACCGGGCTTGTTGAGCGAGATGCGCACCCACTCGACGCCGAATTCCTCCAGGATGAGCAGCGCCACGCGGTGCGCGAGCGTCTCCACCAGCTTGAACTCGGAAGCGGCGATGAAAGCCAGCACGCGCTTGGCCACCTTCTTGTAATCGAGCGTGTCGGCCACCTCGTCAGTCAGCGAGGCCTGGCGGCAGTCGACCGGCATCTCGATGTCGAGCACCACCGTCTGCCGCACCCGCCGCTCCCAGTCGATGAAGCCGATGATGCACTCGGTGGTGAGGCCGCGCAGGAAGATGCGATCGCCCTGGTCGCGGCTGTTCACGGGTGCACCGCCGGCAGCGATGCGAGCGGCCACTGCGCACGCGCGCAGATCGCCAGGCCTTCGTGCTGGCCCGCCTGCAGGCGCTTCAGCCCGGCCACGGCAATCATCGCCGCGTTGTCGGTGGAGAACTCGATGCGCGGATAGTACACCCGCGCGCCGTGGCTGCCTGCGGCGGCAGTGATGCGCGCACGCAGCACGCGGTTGGCGCTGACACCGCCGGTCACCACCAGCGCCGCGAGGCCGGTGTAGTCGAGCGCCCGCAGTGCCTTGGCGGTGAGGGTCGCGACGATCGCCTCCTGCACGGCATGCGCCACGTCCGCACGCAGCTGCGCGGTGAGCTCGCGGCCGCGCAGCGCGTGCAGCACCGCGGTCTTCAGTCCCGAGAAGCTGAACTCGAGCCCCGGACGATCGAGCATCGGGCGGGGAAAGCTGAACACGCCGGGCCGGCCGTGCCCGGCGAGCTCGGCGAGCTGCGGACCGCCCGGATACGGCAGACCCAGCAGCTTCGCCGTCTTGTCGAAGGCTTCACCGGCGGCATCGTCACGGGTGCTGCCGAGGACCCGGTAGTCGCCGACGGCCGCGACCTCCACCAGCAGCGTATGCCCGCCGGACACCAGCAGCGCCAGGTGCGGGAAGGGGGGCGGCTCGCTCTCGAGCAGTGGCGCCAGCAGGTGGCCCTCGAGATGATGCACGCCGATCGCGGGTACGCCCCACGCGTAGGCGAGGCTGCGCGCCAGTGCCGCCCCGGTGAGCAGCGCGCCGATGAGCCCGGGACCTGCGGTGTAGGCGACACCGGCCAGGTCCGCAGGCAAGGTGGCGGCGCGCTGCAGTGCGCGGTGCACCAGCGGCAGCAGGTGCCGCACGTGATCGCGCGAGGCGAGCTCCGGCACTACCCCGCCGTAGGCGCGGTGCAGCTCGACCTGGCTGTAGAGCTCGTGCGACATGAGCCCGGCGTGCTGGTCCAGCACCGCGGCCGCGCTTTCATCGCACGAGGATTCGAGGGCGAGTACGCGCATGGGAAAAATTGTAGTGTGCTCAGGCGCCCGCGCCGACCTTTTTGCCTTTGGCGGGGGGCTCCTTTAGAATCCCCCGCCCCCCGACAGGGCCCGTCTGCGCGGTTAGGCCGGGGATTTCCATTGCGATTAGTCACTTAGAGGAATTCGATGCCGAGCGTGCGCGTGCGTGAAAATGAATATTTCGATGCCGCCTTGCGGCGTTTCAAGCGCGCCTGCGAGAAGGCCGGCATTCTCACCGAGCTGCGGCGGCGCGAGTTCTATGAAAAGCCCACGCAGGAGCGCAAGCGCAAGAAGGCCGCGGCCATCAAGCGCCACATGAAGCGCGTGTCCCGCGACGGCATGCGCAGCTCCCGCTAGGGAGCGCGCGCCCATGGCGCTGAAGGAACGCATCACCGAAGACATGAAGGCGGCGATGCGAGCCGGAGAGAAAGAGCGGCTCGCGACGATCCGCCTGGCACTCGCCGCGATCAAGCAGCGCGAGATCGACGAGCGCATTACCCTCGACGATACCCAGGTGCTCAGCGTCCTCGATAAGATGATCAAGCAGCGGCGCGAGTCCGTGGCGCAGTTCGCCAGCGGCGGTCGCGCGGACCTGGTCGCCCGGGAGAATGCCGAGATCGTCGTACTGCAGGGGTATCTGCCGGCGCAGCTGAGCGAGGCGGAGCTCGATGCGCTGATCGCCGCCGCCATCGCCACGAGCGGCGCCACCTCCCTCAAGGACATGGGCAAGGTCATGGCGATGGTGAAGCCGCAGGCGCAGGGCCGTGCCGACATGGGCGCGGTGAGCGCCCGGGTCAAGCAGAAACTGGGCTGACTGGTTCTTTTGGGCTGATTGGTTCTTCAAGGGGCGCGGCACGTGGGACGCATCCCCCAGCACTTCATCGACGAGCTCATCGCGCGCGCCGATATCGTGGAGATCATCGGCGCGCGCGTGCCGCTGAAGAAGGCGGGCCGCGAGTACAAGGCCTGCTGCCCCTTCCACAACGAGAAGACCCCCTCCTTCTGGGTGAGCCCGGACAAGCAGTTCTACCACTGCTTCGGCTGCGGCAAGCACGGCACCGTGCTCGGCTTTCTCATGGACCATGATCACCTGGCCTTCCCGGAAGCGGTCGAGGAGCTCGCCGCGCGGCTCGGGCTCACCGTGCCCCACGAGGGCGGCACCGCCGCCGCGTCCGCGCGCCGTGCCGATGAGCCGCTGTATGAGCTCACCGCTCGCGTGGCGCGCTTCTATGCGGAGAACCTCGCGCGCAACGCGCGGGCGCGCGACTACCTCAGCGGACGCGGACTGACGAGCGCGACCCTCGAGCGCTTCGGCATCGGCTACGCGCCGGATTCCTGGAACGAGCTGCTGCGCCGCTTCGGCGAGCAGGAGGCCGGACGCAAGCTGCTCCTCGAGGCGGGGCTCATCGTCGAGCGCGAGCGCGGCGTGGTGCGCGATGGTGAGCGCCATTACGATCGCTTCCGCGACCGCATCATGTTCCCGATCCGCGATGCGCGCGGCCGCGTGATCGCCTTCGGCGGGCGCATCATCGATGCCGGCGAACCGAAGTACCTGAACTCGCCCGAGACGGTGTTGTTTCACAAGGGGCGCGAGCTCTACGGGCTGTACGAGCTGCGGCGCGCGCGCCCCGACCTGAGGCGCCTCATCGTGGTCGAGGGCTACATGGACACGGTGCGGCTGCACCAGGCGGGCATCGACTACGCGGTCGCGACGCTCGGTACCGCCACCACCGCCGAGCATCTGCAGCGGCTGTTTCGCCTCAGCGCCGCGGTGGTGTTCGCTTTCGACGGCGATCGTGCCGGTCGCGCGGCCGCCTGGCGCGCACTGCAGCAGGCGCTGCCCGAGGCGCGCGAGGGGCGCGAGATCCGTTTCCTGTTCCTGCCGCAGGGTCACGACCCGGACACGCTGGTCGCGGCCGAGGGGCGTGCGGCTTTCGAGGAGCGCGTAGCGGGGGCCGTGCCGCTGTCGGAGTACCTGGTGCGCGAGCTCTCCGAGCAGAGCGAGCTGGCTTCCGCCGACGGGCGCGCGCGTTTTGCGGCCAACGCGCGGCCGCTGTTCGCCAAGGTCCCGGCGGGGGTGTACCGCGAGCTGCTGCTCGAGCGGCTCGCGCAAGTCGTCGGCCTGAGTGCGGCGCGCCTGGAAGAGCTGTGGGGCGCAGCGACACCCACGCCCGCATCCGCAGCGCCGTTGCCGGTGCGACGACGCCCCGCGGCACGGCGGGGCGCGGGCGGCGGGCGCGGTGGCCTGGTACGCCAGGCGATCGTGCGGCTGCTGCACTACCCGGCGATCGCCAGCGCGGTGACGGCTGCAGAGCGCGCCGGCCTTGATGACAGCGAGGAGGCGGGAGTAGGTCTGCTGCGCGAGCTGCTCGACAACCTGCGCGAGCAGCCGGCGCAGATCCCGGCCCAGCTCATCCAGCGGTGGGAGGGCCGCGACGGCGCCGAATCACTGCAGAAACTCCTCGAGCGCGAGGAGGTCATAACGGCAGCTTCCGCCGCCGCCGGCGAGCTCCGGGCAGCGCTCGTGAAGCTCGCCGAGAGGTGCACCCGCCGCCGTCTGGAAGCTCTCGAGGCCAAGAGCCGTGCCGGCAGTCTTGCAGCCAGTGAAGTTGAGGAATTTCAAGGCCTTATAGAGAAGATGAGCCGTCGCGAGGCCCGCAGAGGTTAAGTTCGGTTTGGTGATTGGGCCCCGCTGAAATATGATTGTGAGCTTTGCCTTCAGCCCCTTGTGCCGCCCCCGCCCAGGCAGCACATAGAGTATCAAGGCCCCCACCTGCGCTCCCGACACATGACACGCAAGCACAAGCCCCAGAGTCCGCACAAGAAGCGCCCCGCAGCCTTAGCCCACAGACCGAAATCGGCCGCCGCCGAGAAGGCGGTTGCCGCAGTGGCCAGCCTGCGTGAGAAGGAGCGCGGCAGGCACGCGGCTGTGCCCGCGCGCAAGGCGCCGCCCGCGGTACGCGCACCGCTGCCGAATGCGAAGGGCGGCGACGGCGCCCGCCCGGCCGATGCCCGCTCGGCCGGCGGCAAGCTCAACGCCGACAAGCGGCCGCTCGGCATCGAGCGGCGCGTACCGGCGATGCCCGAAGACCGCCAGTCGCAGCTGAAGCTGCTGATCGCGCGCGGCAAGGAGCAGGGTTACCTCACTTACGCGCAGGTGAACGATCACCTGCCCTCCGAGATCGTCGATCCCGAACAGATCGAAGACATCGTCAACACCATCAACGACATGGGCATCCCGGTGTACGAAAAGGCACCGGACACCGAGTCGTTGCTCGCCAGCGAGCCTTCCGCCCCGGCCGACGAGGAGGCGATCGAGGAAGCGGCGGCGGCGCTCGCCGCGCTCGATGCCGAGCTCGGCCGCACTACCGACCCGGTGCGCATGTACATGCGCGAGATGGGCACGGTGGAGCTGCTGACCCGCGAAGGCGAGATCCGCATCGCCAAGCGCATCGAAGAAGGCCTCGACGCGGTGCGCAGCGCGCTCGCGATGTATCCGCCCACCCACGACTTCCTGCTGAAGGCCTACGAGCCGGTAAAAGTCGGTCAGGCGCGGCTCGTCGACCTGATCGTCGGCTTCATCGATCCGAACGCCCCGGACGTTATCGCCCAGCCGCAGAACCCCACCAAGGTGGAAGTGGTGGCGGCCGTGGAGAAGGCGGACGAGGACGAGGAAGGCGACGAGGAAGCCGACAGCGAGGAGGAGGCGGTCGATACCGGACCGGACCCGGTGGAGGCGGCCTCGCGCTTCACCTCGATCGCCAAGCTCCACGCCCAGGTGCTCGCTTCGATCGCCAAGCTCGGCGCCAAGGATCCGAAGGCGCTGCGCCAGCGCAAGCGGCTGGCCGACGAGTTCATGGAGCTGCGCCTGTCGCCGCGCATGTTCGATGCGCTGATTCTCAACCTGCGCACGCACGTCGCCGAGGTGCGCCAGCTCGAGAAGGAGATCATGGTCATCGCGGTGCGCGATGCCGGCATGCCGCGCAAGGACTTCATCGCCTCATTCCCGAAGAACGAGACCAACCCGCGCTGGCTGGGCAAGCACGTCAAGGCCGGCAAGAAGTACTCCGCACCACTGGCGAAGTTCAAGGACGAGATCGAGCGGCGCCAGAAGAAGCTGGAGCAGCTCGAGGGGCTCTATCACCTCACCATCAACGACATCAAGGACGTCAACCGCGAGGTGTCGATCGGTGAGGCCAAGGCGCGCCGCGCCAAGAAGGAGATGGTCGAGGCCAACCTGCGGCTGGTGATCTCCATCGCCAAGAAGTACACCAACCGCGGGCTGCAGTTCCTCGACCTGATCCAGGAAGGCAACATCGGCCTGATGAAGGCGGTCGACAAGTTCGAATACCGCCGCGGCTACAAGTTCAGCACCTACGCGACCTGGTGGATCCGCCAGGCCATCACGCGCTCGATCGCCGACCAGGCGCGCACCATCCGCATCCCGGTGCACATGATCGAGACCATCAACAAGCTCAATCGCATCTCGCGGCAGATGCTGCAGGAGATGGGCCGCGAGCCGACGCCCGAGGAGCTGGCGGTGCGCATGGAGATGCCCGAGGACAAGGTACGCAAGGTGCTGAAGATCGCCAAGGAGCCGATCTCCATGGAGACGCCGATCGGCGACGACGAGGATTCGCACCTCGGCGACTTCATCGAGGACACCTCGGTGGCCTCGCCCATCGACCAGGCCACCATGGAGTCGCTGCGCGAGACCACCCATGCGGTGTTGGCGCAGCTCACCCCGCGCGAGGCCAAGGTGCTGCGCATGCGCTTCGGCATCGACATGAACACCGACCATACGCTGGAGGAAGTCGGCAAGCAGTTCGACGTGACGCGCGAGCGTATCCGCCAGATCGAGGCCAAGGCGCTGCGCAAGCTGCGTCATCCGAGTCGCAGCGAGCAGCTGCGCAGTTTCCTGATGGATGACTGAAGCTTCCGCGGACCGGTGCAGACCCGCGCCGGCCTCCAGGGATTAGATTCCGGCCCTACCCAGCGCGTCGACGAGCTCGCGCAGCGCTTCGGCGAGCGCCGGATGCCCGGCCTCGAACTTCACCGCCAGCGACTCGAGCCGCGGCGCGTGCTGTGAGCCGGCGGCGGCCATGTCATTGGCCGCGGCATCCCCGGGGCCGAGCGCCCGCTCGATATCGCGCATCACCGAGCCG
The DNA here is from genome assembly GCA_035481975.1 of Steroidobacteraceae bacterium. Classification (GTDB taxonomy): domain Bacteria; phylum Pseudomonadota; class Gammaproteobacteria; order Steroidobacterales; family Steroidobacteraceae; genus 13-2-20CM-66-19. The sequence goes on along the minus strand of DATHRC010000021.1, from coordinate 45,670 downwards.
AGCAGCTGCCGCGCTTCGTAGTCGAGCGCTCCGCTGGCTGCGAGCCGCTCGCGCACGCGGACCAGCAGCTCCCGCAGGCTCTCCTCTGGCATCGGGACTGGCGGGCCGCCTTAGGTCAGCTCGCCGAACGAGGGCCCCGGCGCGGCCGCGGCGCCCGCTTCCATACCCAGGAGCGACTTCCAGCTGTGCTCGCGCCCGAGCCGCTTGCCCTTCTCGGTGAGCTTCACGCCCTCGGGCGAGAGCGTGACCATGTAGGGCTTGCCATCCACGTCGATCTCGCGCTTCAGCTGCTTACTGAGTTTGGTAGCCATTGCGTCCTCTTGGGAACCTCGAGCTATGACGATGGTAACAGTAAACCGGCGCGGGCCACGCGCTGGCTATTTGACCAGCCCCTCCGTCTTGAGTGCCTCGATGACGTGCGGGCGCGCACCGATGCGTGCGGCATAACGCTCGAGCTGCGGCCACCGGCCGATGTCGAGCTTCACGTGCCTGCCCCAGCCGAGCACCGTGAACAGGTACGCGTCGGCAACAGTGAAGCCGTCGCCGAGCAGGAACTCGCGCTTGCCGAGGGCGCGCTCCAGGTAGTCGAGGCGCTCGGTCAGGTTCTTGCGGGCGTATTGCTTGGTCTCCTCGGGCGCCTCGGCGCGGAACAGCGGCGCGAACGTCTTGTGCACCTCCGAGTTGATGAAGCTCAGCCATTCCATCAGCCGATAGCGCTCCATGGTGCCCGCCGCCGGTGCCAGCCGCGCGGCCGGGTTGCGGTCGGCGATGTACTGCAGTACCGCGACGTTCTCGGTCAACACCTGGCCGTCGTCGAGCTGCAGCGCCGGTACGTAGCCCTTGGGATTCACCGCGTTGAAATCGAGTCCGTCGGCGGTCTTCTTGGTGTGCCGGTCTACCTTCACCAGCTCGAACTTCAGTCCCGCCTCGCGCAGCGCAATGTTGGAGGCCTGCGAACATGCGGCGGGGAAATAGTAGAGCTTCATCTCGACCTCTCTCGGCGTGTGCGCGGCGGGAGCGCCATGCTAACGTTGCGCCCGGCGATGGCAAGAGGGTAATGCCATGAGGTCGCTTTTGGTCACGGCCGCAGTCGTCATCGCGACGAGCGCGCTCGGCGGCTGCCACCCCAAGCATCCCCAGCCGGTTCCCGGCCCGCAGTCGGCGCTGCTGAGCGCCCCGGCGCATGCACGCGCGGCACACAACACGCGCACACGCCGCTACGAGGTCAGCGAGATCTCCTGGTTCCAGGGAACACTCGAGGAAGCGTTCTCGCGGCAGGACTGCCCGCACCGCCGCTCGCTGCTGCGCTTCTGAGCTACAATCGCGCCTGTTAGGGCCTGTAGCACAGCGGTTAGTGCAGGGGACTCATCAACATGGTGCCTTCGCGCGGAAACGCGCGAAGTGGACGGGATGAATTCAGGGAAACCTTCGGACGGCCGCGCTCCATGGCAACCCTGAGCCGAGCCGCCGGTACACCGGCGGAAGGTGCAGAGACTACCTGAGGGCTTGAGTGCCCTTGATAACAGGCTTTGAGCATCCCGCACCCTCACGCACGTCACGCGTGCGCGGGTGAAGAGATAGTCCACTCCCGGTGGAAACGCCGGGGCGAGTGAATCCCTTGGTCGTAGGTTCGAATCCTACCGGGCCCAGTCAGCTTCAGGCGGCGGAGCGCTCGAGCTCCACCCGCTTCACGTGCACGCGTCCCTCATCGGGCAGCAGCGCATCATCGATCGCCATGCAGATCGTGGCGACGTCGTCGCGCATCAGTTCGCCGCCTTCCTCGAACAGGTAGCGGTCGAGCACTGCGCGGGCCCGTCCGAGCAGCGCGAGCAATTCTTCCTGCGGCATGAAATCCCCCGATGCGTCTTATCCGGCCCCCCAAGAATACGACGACCGCGGGAATGGTCACACTATATGTTGTGTGCCGGGCGGGGGCCGGACACACCACATATGGTGGTCAAAGACGAGCTTTATCATTTAATTCAATGTGTTAGGAAACCCCGGAGAAGCGACGATGGGTGCCGGTCCATCCTGGGGTGGCGGCTGCTGCGCTTGGTGAAGGTAGCGGCCGGTGTATCGTGGTCCGCGAGCGCGTCGAGCGTCGAAGGAGCGCGCGTGAGCGATCTCGAGAGCTTCCCCGTAACCCGCAGGTGGCCCGCCCGCCACCCCGAGCGACTGCAGCTGTACTCGCTGCCGACCCCGAACGGCGTCAAGGCATCGATCATGCTGGAGGAGGCCGGAGTGCCCTACGAGCCGCACCTGGTGGACTTCGACAAGCAGGACCAGGCCACGCCCGAGTTTCGCTCACTCAATCCGTACGGAAAGATTCCGGCCATCCTTGATCCCAACGGACCGGGAGGCCGGCCGCTGGCGCTGTTCGAATCCGGTGCGATCCTGATCTATCTCGCCGAGAAGACCGCTCAGTTGCTGCCGCGCGCAGCGGTCGCGCGCTACCAGACGCTCCAGTGGCTGATGTTCCAGGTGGGCGGAATCGGACCGATGTTCGGCCAGGTCGGCTTCTTCCACAAATTCGCCGGCAAGGACTTCGAGGACAAGCGCCCGCGCGATCGTTACGTCGCCGAGGCACGGCGACTGCTCGGTGTGCTGCAGCAGCGTCTCGAGGAGAGCGCCTGGATGATGGGCGACACCTACACCATCGCCGACATCGCGACATTCCCGTGGGTGCGCAACCTCGTCGGCTTCTACGCCGCCGGTGATCTCGTCGGCATCCGCGATTTTCCCAATGTCACGCGGGCGCTGCAGGCGTTCGTGGCGCGACCCGCCGTGGCGCGCGGGCTCACCATTCCGGCGCGCGGCTAGCACCAACGCGAACGCCGCTACTTCGATGGCGGTAGGATGCGCGCATGACAGGCGCACCCTTCTTCACTGCGCTGGTGCTGATGGCCGCGGCGGCGCCGGCCGCTTCCGCGGCGTGCAAGCTGGTGAAGATCGGGGAGATTCCCGTGACGGTGCAGGGTGTCCCGGTGGCCCCCGCGTCGCTCGATGGACATCCGGTGCGGCTGATCGTGGATACCGGCGCGTCCAGCAGCCTGCTGTGGCACTCCGCGGTGGCGGCCTTCAACCTCAGGCGCCTCAGCGTGTCGGGCGGCTTGCTCGTTGGCGCGGGCGGGCGCACCGACTCCGAGCTCGTCAACGTGCGCGAGTTCGGACTTGCCGGCTACGTCGTGCATGACCTGAGATTCATCGCGACCGGGCCCACGGACACCAGCCGCATGGCCCTGGGCGACATCGCCGGCATCCTGGGAGAGGACTTTCTCTCGCGCATGGACGTCGAATTCGATCTCGCCGCGGGCCGCGTGCGGCTCTTCGAGCCGCAGAGCTGCGACGGCGACCAGGTCGTCTATTGGGCGGCGGAGTACTTCACTGTGCCTCTCAGCGCGGCCCCACCGGAGTCACGCTGGCTGGAAGCTCACGCGAGCCTGAACGGACACGACGTGGTGGCGATGCTCGACACCGGTGCCAGCCGCTCGATGGTGTCGGCGGAAATCATCCGCAGATCCGGCATGGCTCCAGTGGCGGCTGCCGCGGGCGCAGGCACTCTGCACGGCATCGGCTCGGCTGCGATCCAGCTCTCCAGCGCCCCGTTTCAGTCGCTCACCATCGGCCAGGAAACCATTCACAATCCTCACCTCGGCGTCGCCGACGTCTTCGCTGCCCAACGGGAAGTGCAGCTGGGCTCCTACATCAAGCAATCCGCATTCGCCGAGCCGGACCTGATCCTCGGCGCAGACTTCTTCCTGGCCCACCGCGTCTACATCGCGCGCCGCCAGGGGCGGATCTATTTCACCTACCTCGGCGTGCCGCTATTCCAGCCCGACCCGGACGCGGCACCGCTTACCCCGGCGCCCACGCCGCAGAGCGCGCACTGATGCGTCCCGCGGTCCGCGCGGCGCGCCTGCCCGCGTAGCGCCGAGCGCCGTCAGGCGGGCTGGTACCCCTTCACACCCGTCTGCCACAGCAGGAACGCGTAGGTATCGGCAGCCTCGTGGTCCTGTTGGGCGCGCGTCGAGCCGATGCCGTGGCCGGCATCGAAGTCCACCCGCAGCAGGATCGGTTTCTTCGAGCGGTTGGCGGCCTGCAGCCGCGCGGTCATCTTCGCCACGTGAAAGGGGCCGACGCGCGGATCGGTGACGCCGGTGGTCAGCAGCACCGCCGGATACGCCACACCGTTCTTCACCGCGTGGTAGCTGTCGATCAGCTTCAACGCCCGGTAGCCGGCCTCCTCCGAGATGGCGCCCCACTCGGGCTCCTCGCCGTAGCCGTTCTGTTCGGCCACGTAGCGCAACGGATTGGACCAGCCGACGCCGTCGATGACGGCAGCGAACAGGTCGGGCCGCTCGGTCATCGCGCGCCCGACGGTGATGCCGCCCGCGGAGCGACCGCCGATGGCGAGCCGCGAGCGCGAGGTGTATTTCTTCGCACACAGGTCCTCGCACACATCGATCAGGTCCCGCCAGGTATTGGGCTTGTTCATGAGCTGCCCGGCCTTGTGCCAGTCGCGCCCGTACTCCCCGCCGCCGCGCACGTTCGCATAGCCGACGATGAAGCCGGCATCGATCAGGGCGAGCGTGCGGCCGGCGAACGTCGGCGGATAGGCCACGCTGCCGTAGGAGCCGTACGCGGAAATCCACGCCGGCGTGCGGCCGTCGAGCTTCAGTCCTTTCCTGTGAATGATGGCGTACGGGATGCGCGTGCCGTCGCGGGCGGTGGCGTACAGGCGCTGCGCTTCGTAGCCGCTGACGTCGATCGGCGGCCTGGGTGTCAGTCCCGTGGCCGCGACGCGGCCCTGGGCATCGACCGACCAGATATCGCCCGGTGTGAGCCAGCCGGTGAAAGAGAACAGTGCGCCTTCCTCGGTGGGATGGGTAGACAGGGCGCGCAGCGTGCCTTCGAAGGGTAACGGGATGGAGGTCACCTTGCCGTCAGCAGTCAGGCGTGCGAGCGCGGTGATGCCGCCGTCCATCATGTCGAGGTACAACCCGTCCATGGCGCGCCGGAGATGCTGGATGACGAGCGGTCCCTCGGGAACCAGTTCCCTGGCGGTGGCTACCGCGGGCGCGCTCACGGAAGCAGTGAGGATGCGACCGCGCGGATGGCCCTTGTTGGCCAGCAGCAGCAGCGTGTTGCTGTCGATCACGACGTCCGTGACCTCGTCGTCGAAGTCCGCCACCGGCACCCAGTGCGCCTGGTTCGCGGCGGCCTCGGCCACCGGCGCGATCAGGATGCGGTATTCCGAGCGCACGTCGCCGAGGATCAGCAGCGCGTAGTCCGAGCCGAGAAAGGTTTGCACCAGCGGCAGCTGGATGCGCTCGAACTGCACGTTCGGGTCAGAACCGCGCTTCATGATGATCGGGTCCTCAGCCGGGTCGGCGCCGAGCACGTGAAAGCGCGCCTGACTGTCGAGATAGCGCTCCGGGGTATCGACCGCGCCGGTCAGCTGGTTATAGAAGAAGCCCGTGCCGTCATCGAGCCACGCCGGCAGGGCGTTCTCGGTGTTGGGGATGCGCTCGGGCAGGTCGCGGCCGTCGGCGACGCTCAGAATGTGCAGCACCGAGTCCTCGCTGCCGTCCTTGGAGAGCCCGTAGACCACGTGTAGGCCGTTAGGCGCAGGCTCCCACCAGTCGAGCGACATGTGCCCGTTGGCGTCGCTGAGCAGCGTCGGGTCAATCAGCACCCGGGTAACGCCGCTGTCGCGCACGAACAGCTTGAAGTTGTCGGCACCGACCGGGCGCTGCTCGAAGAACAGCTTGCCGCCGGCACGCACCGCGACCCGTGTCATCGCCGCGTCCCCCGACAGCTGCTCGATGCGCGCTAGCAGCCGCTCGCGCTGCGGAATGGTGGCGAGCACCGCGCGCGCATGCGCGTTCTGCCCCTGGAGGAACGGCAGCCACTCGGGGTCCTTGTCGTTCTCCATCCAGCGGTACGGGTCGCGCAACGTCTCGCCGAAATAGCGGTCCTTGACGACCTCGATGCGCGCCACCGGCGCGGCCGGGATGCCCGCGGCCGCGGCGGCCGCCGCACGCCGGGTCAGCAGCGCAGCGCACACGCTGCCGGCGCCCACGAACAGGTCACGACGGTTGATCCCGCTCATCGTTGCAACTCCAGATCGTTCGGATTGCCGGTATTCTAGGACGATCGGCACGGGCCAGCCGCGCCGCGCAGCGCGGCTGCTCCCCCGCAAGCCCCGCTAGTGTTTTTCGGGCAGCCAGTGCACGTCCTGCTGCATCTGCTGCGCGACGTCGTCGAGGTTGCCGCTGTTGCCGCCGCCGCGCTCCAGCACCGCGATGCTGCCGGCGCCGGCAGGCACGATGACGCCGGTCATGCCGCGCTCCTGAAAGGCGACGCGGCTGCCGACGTGCTCGTGGCGCAGGATGAGCACGGTGGCAGGCCCGCGCGCGGTCTCGATCACGAGGTGCGGCACGTAGTGTCCGCGGAACCAGCAGCTCTGCGCGTACCTGATCTTGTCGGAGGTGATGCCGAGCTCGACGCCCCCGCCGCGCAACGCCGCGGCGATGCCGGGCGTGTCGATGTGCTGCGTCGCCAGCCAGCTTTGTGGCTCGTGCTGCACGTGCGCCACGACCTCGCGCGCCAGCGTGGCGCTCGGACGCAGCAGCCACAGCGCGCCGGCGGCGAGTATCGCCAGGAGCACGCTCGCCGCCAGCGCCCACTGGCGCAGCACCGGGCTCGGGTGGCGGCTGCGCCGCAGCTGCGGCGGCTGCGCCAGCGCCTGCCGCAAGCGCTCATCGAGCGCGCGCATCTCCAGGCGCAGGCGCGCACAGTCCGGGCAGCCCTGCAGGTGCTCCTCGAGGGCGGGCGTGCTCGCTCCCGGCTCGCCCCCGACCAGCAGGCGGGCTTCGTCGCACGTCATGGGGCAGCCCCGCCGTCGCCGACGTCCGCCAGCGCCGTCATGCCGCACAGTACGCGCAGCTTGTTACGGGCGCGGAACAGACGCGTCAGCACTGCGGTGGTGGACAGGGCGAGCTCCCGCGCGATCTCCTCGCTGGAAAACCCGCCGAGGACCTGCAGGATGAGGGGCTCACGATAATCCAGCGGTAACTTCATGATCGCATGACGCAGGGTAAACAGATCGCCGTCGAGCTCAGCCGGACGCGGACCGGCATGGCTGTCCACGACCTCCTCGAGCGGCACCAGCTCCAGGCGCTTGCGCTCGTAGAGCCGCGCGTGCTCGCGGCGCACGATGGTCAGCAGCCAGGGGCGCGCGGCGGCCGGGTCCTTGAGCGCATCACGCGACCGCCAGGCGCGCAGCAGTGATTCCTGCACGATGTCCTCCGCGATCGCCCGGTCGCGCGCCAGCCAGTGCGCGAAGCGCAGCAGGTCCGGGCGCAGCGACTCGAACAGTTGCGTGAGCGGCGCCTGCGAGTTCGCAGCCGGCAGCCGCTCGCTGATTGAGGAGACCGGGGATTCAGGGCGTGGATTGCGCATGGAGACTGCGGTGCCGCAGGCGCGCGATTATCGCATGCGCCCGGCCCGCAACTGGCAATATCGCGCCGGAACGCCCGGTCTTCTCGGCCAACGGTAATCTGAGGCCCGCTAGGAGCATCCGTGAACTTCCTGATTCAATGGCTCATCGACTGGCCCCGGCGCGTCGCCGGCTATTTCACCTGGCTCGCGCCGCTGTTCGCACGCATCACCGTGGGGTGGGTTTTTCTGTGGAGCGGCTGGGGTAAGCTGAACAACCTGTCCACGGTCACCGATAACTTCGTGGGCTGGGGCATCCCGGCGCCGCACCTGCTCGCACCGTTCGTGTCCGGCGTGGAGTTCTTCGGCGGCCTGTTCCTGCTGCTCGGGCTGCTGACGCGCATCTCCGCCGGCGCGCTCGGGGTCACCATGATCGTCGCCATCGCTTCCGCGAAATGGGCTGACGTCGATTCGCTCGAGACGCTGCTCGGCTTCGATGAATTCGAATACCTGGCGCTGTTCCTGTGGCTGGCCATTGCCGGGCCCGGCGTGGTATCGGTCGATCACTGGCTGCTGCGACACTTCAGGCGCAGCACGTCTGCGGCCGCTGGCGAGCTGGTGCGCGCCGCCGACTAGCCTTACCACGCGGGCACGACAAGCGCGGCCGGGTGCGGGCGTGCGCAGCCGCGCTCAAGCGGCTGGCGGCAGCCCGTCGAAGAAGTCCACCACACCGCTCTCGAGCGAGTACTCCGCGCCGACCACCAGCAGCCCGTCGCTGTGGATCAGCTGCTCGAGGACCTCCGATCCATGACGCAGCTGGTCGGCCGACATGCGGATGTTGGCGCGCACCGCCTGCTGTTCGAGCGTCGCCGGATCGCTGGCGGACGAGCGCTCGAGCAGTCCCGCCACCGCCGGGCGGATGCGACCGACGATGGAGCTCAGGTTCCTGGACTGCTCCCGCGATGGGCGCAGCAACTGTTGCAGCGTCGCCTGGATGGCGCCGCAACGCGAATGTCCCAGCACCACCACCAGACGCGTGCCGAACGCCTCGGCGGCGAACTCGACGCTGCCGACCTGCGAGGGCGCGACGATGTTGCCGGCGACGCGAATGACGAACAGATCGCCGAGCCCCTGATCGAACACGATCTCCGCCGGCACGCGCGCATCGGAGCAACCGAGAATGATGGCGAGGGGCTCCTGGCCGGCGAGCAGCGCCCGGCGGCGCGCGTTGGAAGCGCCGGCCTGTATGCCCGACTCGCTGACGAAACGGCGGTTGCCGTCGCGCAGAGCCTGTAACGCGGCGCGCGCGGAAATCATCGCCGCAATATACCCGATCGTGGCGGCCTGCCGCGCCCACCTCAATGCGCGCGGCGGGTGCCGCGCGTCGGTGGCGCGCTGAGCGGATCCTCCGGCCAGTAGTGCTTCGGGTAGCGGCCGCGCAGGTCCCTGCGCACCTCGGCATAGGCGCCGCGCCAGAAGCTCGCCAGATCGCGCGTCACCTGCACCGGGCGCCGCGCCGGCGACAGCAGCCGGAAGGTCACCGCTACGTTGCCGGCGCCGAGGCGCGGCGAGGCGGCGAGCCCGAACACCTCCTGCAGTCGCACCGCCACCAGCGGTGCGCTCGCGTCGAGGTAGTCGACGCGCACGCGCGCGCCGCCCGGCAGGCTGAGATGCGTCGGCGCCCACTCGGCGAGCGTCCGCTGCTGCTCGAAGTTCAGCAGCGCCCGCAGTGCCGCCACGAGCGGTACGCGCGCCAGGTGCTCGCGGCGCGTCATCCCCTCGACCCAGGGGGCGAGCCAGCCCGTCAGCGCCTGCAGCAGCGCGGCGTCGGACACCTCCGGCCAGGGTGCCGCGGCGGCCGGGGCGAGTTGCGCGCGCACGAATCCGATGCGTGCCTGCAGCGCGCGTGCCTCCTCGTCCCAGGGGAGCGCCGCGATGCCGAGCGCGCGCACGCCCGCGAGCATCGCCGCGCGCGCGCCGTCCGCCGGCACCTCGGTGAGCGGCTTGTCCTCGAGGACCAGCGCCGCGAGCTCCACCGTCCGGCGCGCACGCACCGCCTGCTCACGCGGATCCCACGCGATGCGCTCGCGGCGCTTCAGCTGCGCCGCGAAATGTTGCAGCAGGTCCTGGCGGTCGAGCGGCGCGGCCAGCAGGATGCGCGCATCGCGATCGCGATCGTCGAGATCCACCGCGACCAGGAGCTCCTGGCGCGCGAGCGCCTGCGGCTCGGCGAACAGCGCGCCGCGGCCGTTGGCGAGCGTGTAGCGCCCGCCCTCGCCCGCGCGTCGCATGCCGATGCGATCCGGGTAGGCGAAAGCAAGCAGCAGTCCGACCTCAGCACCGGCAGCCTCGCCGCCCGTGCCGCAAGCGCCGCTGCCGCCGCTGCCGCTCGCGCTGCGGGCAGGCGCCGCGGCCTGCAGCTGCCGGGCGAGATCGCGCGCGTTACGGCGTGCGCGTTGCAAAGCGCCGCGGTTGATGGCTCCGGCAGCGTCGTCACCGCGCAGGATGTCGAGCCGGGTACGAATGTCTGCGTCACGCGTCGCGCCCCGCAGCAAATCGCGCTCCGAGAGCAGCGCCGCGAGCTCGGCCGCCAGCGGCGCAGCGCCGAGCGCGTGGGCGCGCAGCAGCATGTGCGCCAGGCGCGGATGCAGCGGCAGGCGCGCCATGGCGCGTCCGTGGGCGCTGATGCGGCCGGAAGACTCGAGCGCGCCGAGGCGCACCAACAGGTCGCGGGCGCTCGCCAGCATCGCCGCCGGCGGCGCGTCGAGCCAGCGCAGCTCCGCGGCGTCGCGTGCCCCCCAGTTGGCGAGCTCGAGGGCGAGGGGCGCCAGATCCGCTTCGAGGATCTCCGCCGGTGTAAAGGCGGCGAGCGCGGCGTGCGCGCCGGCGCTCCAGGCGCGGTAACACACGCCGGCAGCGGTGCGTCCGGCGCGGCCGCGGCGCTGCTCCGCCGAGGCGCGCGAGATGCGCTGGGTCTCCAGGCGGCTCATGCCGGTCACCGGATCGAAGCGTGCCCGCCGCATCAGACCCGAGTCGATGACCACACGCACGCCGTCGATGGTCAGGCTGGTCTCGGCGATGTTGGTGGCGAGCACCACCTTGCGGCTGCCGGGCACTGCCGGGGCGAGCGCCGCGTCCTGCTCCTGCGGCGGCAAATCCCCGAACAGCGGCAGCAGCGCCACCCGCTGGGCTTCGGGCGCCGAGGCGAGCAGTGCCTGCACGCGGCGGATCTCGCCGCCGCCGGGCAGAAACACCAGCAGGTCGCCCGGCTGCTCGCGCAGCGCACGCGCAGCGAGCCGCGCGACGAGCTGTTCGGGACTGGCGTCGCGTCGCGCAGCGCCGGTTTGGGCGGGCAGGGGCGCCGGGCCGCGGCCCGCGTAGCGCACTTCGACCTCGAACATCGCACCGCCCGCGCGGATGACGGGCGCCGCGCCTTGCACGCCGATGAGCTGCGCGACCGCAGCGCTTTCGAGCGTCGCCGACATCACCAGCAGCCGCAGCTCCGCCGCCAGCGTGGCGCGCGCGTCGACACACAGCGCCAGTCCCAGGTCCGCCTGCAGGCTGCGCTCGTGGAACTCGTCGAAGATCACCGCGGCCACGCCCTCGAGCGCCGGGTCCTCCTGCAGCAGCCGCGTCAGCACGCCCTCGGTGAGTACCTCGAGCCGTGTCGCGCGCGAGACGCGCGTGTCGAGACGCATGCGGTAGCCGACGGTGCCGCCGACCGGCTCGCCGAGCGTGCGCGCCATGCGCGTGGCGATCGCCCGTGCGGCGAGGCGGCGCGGCTCGAGCAGCAGCAGCCGTTTGCCTGCGGCCCAGTCGGCAGTGAGCAGCGCGAGCGGCACCACCGTGCTCTTGCCGGTGCCGGGGGGCGCCTGCAGCACCGCGGCGCGCTGCTCGCCCAGCGCCGCGCTCAGGGCCGGCAACGCGGCATCAATCGGCAGTCCGGACTTCACCAGATGTGAACGCGCTCCGCGGGCGGCAGGTACAGCTTGTCGCCCGGTTGCACCTTGAACGCCGGGTACCAGGCGTCGACGTTGCGCACCACGCCGTTGACGCGGTACTTCGCCGGGCTGTGCGGGTCGCTCGTGACCTGCGAGCGCAGGTCCTGGTCGCGCTGCTTGGTGCGCCACACCTGCGCCCACGACAGGAAGAAGCGCTGGTCCCCGCGGAGACCGCCGAGCACCGGCGGCCGGGTGCCGTGCAGCGAGCGGTGGTACGCCTGGTTGGCTACCGACAGGCCGCCGAGGTCGCCGATGTTCTCCCCGAGGGTGAGGCGGCCGTTGATGTTGAGTCCGGGCAGCACCGTGTAGGTGTCGTACTGCGCCGCGAGAGCGTCGACGCGGTGGTGAAACGCCTCGGTATCTTCCGGTTGCCACCAGGTGTGCAGCACCCCGCGCGCGTCGGACTTCGAGCCCTGGTCGTCGAAGCCATGGCCCATCTCGTGGCCAATAACCCCGCCGATGCCACCGTAATTGACCGCGGGGTCGGCGTACGGATCGAAGAAAGGCGGCTGCAGGATGGCGGCCGGGAAGACCACCTCGTTGAAGGTGGAGTAGTAGTAGGCGTTGATGGTCTGCGGCGTCATGTTCCACTCGCCGCGGTCGGTCGGACCGCCGAGCCGCTTGAGCTGGCGCTGCCAGTCGAAGGCTGCCGTGCGGGCCACGTTGCCGAACGCGCCCCCCGCCTGCACCTCGAGCGCCGAGTAGTCGCGCCACTTGTCCGGATAGCCGATCTTGGGATGAAAGGCGGCGAGCTTCTCCAGCGCCACCTTGCGCGTCACCGGGCTCATCCACGGCAGCCGGGCGATGCGCTCCCGGTAGGAGGCGCGCAGGTTCTCGACCAGCAGCAGCATCTGCTGCTTCGACGCCGGCGGGAAGTAGCGCTCGACATACAGCGCGCCCGCTGCCTCTCCGAGCCCGTCGTCCACCGCCGCCACGGCGCGCTTCCAGCGCGGCTGCTGCTCCTGCCGGCCGTGCAGGGCGCGGCCGTAGAAGTCGAACACTTCGTCGTCGAAGGCCTTCGGCAGCACGTCGGCGTTACCCGCCAGGTAGTGGTAGCGCAGATAGGTCTGCCAGCGCTGCAGCGGCGCCTTCGCGAACAACGCAGCGAGCGCCTGTACCGCGTCCGCCTGGCGCACCACGAAGCGCGGCTGTTGTTCGAGCCCGGCCGCGGCGAGCAGCGCCGGCCAGGGGATGCCCGGCGCGAACACCGGCAGATCCTCGCGCGTGTGCGGGTTGTAGGTGAGATCCCGTTCGCGGCTTTTGGCGCGTGGCCAGTGCGTGGTGGCGATCTGCGTCTCCAGCTCGAGGATCGAGTGCGCTTCCTGCGCCGCGTCCGCATCACCGGCGAGCTTCAGCAGCCGCTCGATGTGCGCCGCGTACTTGCCGCGCAGGTCCTGATAGACGGGCTCGTCCTTCAGATAGTAGTCGCGGTCGGGCATCCCCAGGCCGCTCTGGCGGATCGTCACCATGTAATGGTCGGGATCCTTGTCGTCCGGCTGCATGCCGAGCTCGACCGGTGCGGTGAGCCGCAGCTCGGGCCGTCCCATGAGACGCGCGATGTCCTCGCCGCTGCGGGCGGCGGCGATCGCATCGAGCACCGGCCGCGCCGGGGTCAGCCCGGCTTTCTCGATGGCGTCGGTATCCAGATAAGCGCGGTAGAAGTCACCGAGCTTGCGCGGGTTGCTGCCCGCGGGAGCGTCCGGCGGCAGGCCTTCCAGGATCTCGCGCACCTGCTGCAGCGAGCGCTCGCGCAGGATGGCAAACGAGCCCCAGCTGGCCCGATCCGGCGGGATCTGCGCGGTGTCGTCCCAGTGGCCATTGGCATAGCGCTCGAAGTCATCGCCGGGTTTCGCGCGGGGATCACCGCCCGACAGATCGAGTCCGAAGGCACCGATCTGCGCGTGGGCCGAGGGCGCGGCGTCAGTGCCGGCTGCAGCGGGCGCGGGCGCGGCACCGCTGGCGCCGGCGGCGGCAGCCACCGCCGCCAGCGCGGCAACGTTGCGGAGCCTTGCGGTCAAAACGGCACCCAGCCTGGCGCGCAAAATCCTACGCCGTGCGTCGCACATGCATTTTCCCTTTCACCAGCGTCGCCTGCGCTCAGGCGACCCGCCAGGCCGCCCATGCAAACAGCAGCCAGGCAGCGATCCACGCCAGTCCGCCCAGGGGTGTCAGCACGCCGAGCACGCGCGGCGCGCCGAGGGCGAGGGCGTACAGGCTGCCCGAGAACAACACCACCCCCGCGATGAGCAGCAGCGCGGCGAGGCGCAGCGCCCCCACGTCCGACGTGCGCAGCGTGAGCCCCACGCCCATCAGCCCGAGCGCATGCAGGAACTGGTAGCGCACGGCGGTGTCCCACAGCTGCAGCCGCTCGGGCGCGAGCTGCGCGCGCAGCGCGTGCGCGCCGAAAGCGCCGCACGTGGTGGCGAGGGCGAGCAGCACACCCGCGCCGGCCAGCGCGCGGCTGCTATTCACCGTGCTTGCCGAGGAACGGCTTGATCAGATCGAGCGGCAGCGGGAATACGATGAGCTGCGTGCGCTCGTGCGCAATGTCGGCGAGCGTCTGCAGGTAACGCAGCTGCAGGGCGCTCGGCTGCTGCGCCAGCGCCTCCGCCGCCGCCACCAGCTGCTGGGCGGCCTGCGCCTCGCCCTCGGCGTGAATGATCTTGGCGCGCCGCGTACGCTCGGCTTCCGCCTGCTTCGCCATGGCGCGGATCATGCTTTCGTCGAGATCCACGTCCTTGATCTCGACGGTCGACACCTTGATGCCCCAGGCCTCGGTGGCCTGATCGAGAATGCGCTGCAGATCGACGTTGAGCTTGTCGCGCTGCGCCAGCAGATCGTCCATCTCGTGCTGGCCGACCACCGAGCGCAGCGTGGTCTGCGCCACCTGGCTGGTGGCGTCGAAGGCGTTCGCCACCTGGATGATGGCTTTGCCGGGATCGACGATGCGGAAGTAGACGACGGCGTTCACCTTCACCGAGACGTTGTCGCGCGTGATGACGTCCTGCTTGGGGACGTTGAGGACGATGACCCGCAGGTCCACGCGGCGCATCTTCTGGACGGCCGGGAAGATCAGCACCACGCCCGGACCCTTGATGCCGGTGAAACGCCCGAGCGTGAACACCACGGCGCGCTCGTACTCGTTCAGCACGTTGAAGGCGCTGAACACCACGATGATCAGGATGATGACGACGGCGATCACGAACGACATGCGAATCTCCGGGAGCGTGCGCGGGTCACTGCGGCTCGACCCATAATGTTAGACCTTCCACCTTCACGATGCGCGCCAGATCACCCGCGTGCAGCGCGGCGTCGCTGCGCGCGTTCCACAGCTCGCCGCCGTAGCGCACCCGGCCCCTGCCGGTAAAGTCCGCGATCACCTCCGCGCTGGCGCCGATCATGCCCTGCGCGCCGGTGGCAACCGGACGACGCATGGAACGCGTGGCCAGATAGACGATGCCGGCGATCATCAGGCCGCCGACGGTGGCAAAGGCGGCGATCAGCGGCCGGCCGACGTTCAGGCCGGGCACGTCGGTGTCGAACAGGATGAGCGAGCCGACCACGAAGGCGATCAGCCCGCCGACGCCGAGCGAGCCGTAGGTCGGAAAGAAGAACTCCGCAATGATCATGGCAGTGCCCACCACCACCAGCGCGAGTCCCGCATAGTTCACCGACAGGATCTGGAACGCGAACAGCGCGACCAGCAGGCAGATCGAGCCCACCACGCCCGGCAGCACCGCGCCCGGGTTGTATCCCTCGAGCAGCAGTCCCCAGATGCCGATCACCATCAAGCCGTAGGCCACGGTGGGGTTGGTGATCACCGCCAGCAGCTCGGTGCGCCAATCCGGCTTCATGTGAGTGATCGTGAGATCGCGCGTAGCGAGCTTCACGGTGCGCTCGTCGAGGCGCACCTCGCGACCGTCGATGCGCGACAGCAGCTCCGGGATGTTGGGGGCGATGACATCGATCACCTTCTGCTGCAGAGCCGCGGTGGCGGACAGGCTGGCCGCCCCGCGCACCGCCTGCTCGGCCCAGTCGGCGTTGCGCCCGCGCAGCTCGGCCAGTCCGCGAATGTAGGCCACGGCATCGTTGACGACCTTGCGCTCCATGGCGGTGGCCGGCGGGGGTGGCGGGCCCTCGGCGGGTGCGGCCTCGGCGCCGCCCGCTGTGCCTTTGGCAGCGTCGCCGCTGCGCCGCGCGCCTTTTGCGGGCGCAGCGGTCTCGTCCGCCGATCCGTCCTTGTCAGGACGGCTGCCGGGCAGCGGCGCCGGCGCAGGCTGCGGCTCCCCGCCGATGGACACCGGAGTTGCTGCACCCAGATTGGTCGCCGGCGCCATGGCGGCAACATGGCTCGCATAGAGAATGTAGGTGCCGGCGCTCGCCGCCCGCGCGCCCGACGGGCTCACATAGCTCACCACCGGAATCGGCGAGGCCAGGATGGCGCGGATGATGTCGCGCATGGCGCTGTCGAGCCCGCCGGGCGTATCGAGCTGCAGCACCACCACGCGGCCGCCCGCCTTTTGCGCCGCCTCGAGCCCGCGCACCACGTAACGCGAGGTCGCGGGTCCGATCGCGCCGTCGATCTCGAGGACCACCGCCGTGCCCAGGGGCTCGGCCGCTGCGGCCGGAGCTGCCGCTCCGCCCTGCACGGTGGATGCCAGCAGAATGAGGCCGAACGCCGGCAGCGCGGCGCACAACGACCAGGACAGGAGGCGTTTCATGACAGCACCCTACTCTCGCGCCGCCCGCGGCCGCAATCGCACCCCGGGCAGCGATACGGCGCCTGCGCGCCAGCTCGCCGAAACCCGCTGAAGTGGCGCCCTCACGAGCCCCCTTATACCCTTGGGGGGTATAGTGTAAAGCAGTTCGACTCGCGGGAAATCTTCAGGAGGACTGCGCGCGGCCACGGCGCGTGGCGCGTGCGCGGCGCGGCGGCCGGGGCAGGCCGGTGTGCTGGGTGCGAAACGGCGCGCTCGCCGTCCGCCGCCCCTCGGGCGCCGCGCCGGTGCCGGCGGGCTGATACGCCGGCACCAGCTGGTGGCGGCCGCTGCCGATGAGATCCGTGCGCCGCATGCGCCGCAGCGCTTCACGCAACAGCGGCCAGTTGTTGGGGTCGTGGTAACGCAGGAACGCCTTGTGCAGCCGGCGCACCTTGAGCCCTTTGGGGATCAGCACCGCTTCGCTGCTGCGTGTGATGCGCTTCAGCGGGTTCCTGCCCGAGTGGTACATGGCTGTCGCGGTCGCCATCGGGCCGGGAAGAAACGCCTGCACCTGGTCGGCGCGCAGCTTGTGGCGCTTCAGCCAGAGCGCCAATTCCAGCATGTCCTGGTCGGAGGTTCCGGGATGCGCGGCAATGAAGTAGGGAATGAGGTACTGCTCTTTGCCCGCCTCTTTCGAGTAGCGCTCGAACAGCGCCTTGAAGCGGTCGTAGGCCGCTACCCCGG
Organism: Steroidobacteraceae bacterium; assembly: GCA_035481975.1. GTDB lineage: Bacteria > Pseudomonadota > Gammaproteobacteria > Steroidobacterales > Steroidobacteraceae > 13-2-20CM-66-19. Next base: position 28,785 of record DATHRC010000021.1, on the reverse strand, counting down.
GCTTCATCATCTTCGACAACGGACCTTCCGACAGCGCCTCGGGCGCGACCTTGAGATAGCCGCCGGTGTGATGCTGCGCGAGCTCCTTGACGTACTGCGGCGATTCGATGGCGAGGTCGTAGCGCACGCCGGAGGCAATCAGCACCTTCTTGATGCCGGGCAGCGCCCGCGCACGGCGATACAGGCTGATGAGGGGTGCATGGTCGGTGTCGAGGTTGGGGCAGATCGCCGGATAGACGCACGAGGGCCGGCGGCAGGCGCTCTCGATCTCGCGGCTCTTGCAGGCGAGCCGGTACATGTTGGCCGTGGGTCCGCCCAGATCGGAAATGACGCCGGTGAACCCCGGTACCTGATCGCGCACCTGCCCGATCTCGCGCAGTACCGAGTCTTCGGAGCGGCTCTGGATGATGCGGCCCTCGTGCTCGGTGATGGAGCAGAACGTGCAGCCGCCGAAGCAGCCGCGCTGGATCGCCACCGAGAAGCGGATCATCTTGTAGGCGGGGATCACCGCATCGCCGTAGCAGGGGTGCGGGGCACGGCGATAGGGCCGCTCGTACACCCAGTCCATCTCGGCCGTGGTGAGCGGGATCGGCGGCGGATTGAGCCACACGTCGGTGTCACCGTGGCGCTGCACCAGCGCGCGGGCGTTGCCCGGGTTGGACTCCAGATGCAGGATGCGGGACGCGTGCGCATACAACACCGGATCCGCCGCCACCGCCTCGTACGCGGGCATGCGGATCACGCTGCGCTCGCGGTCGGCATTTTTCACGCGGCGCACGAAACGCACCACGCTCTCGGCGGGCGGCGCACCGGCAGCCGCCCGGCAGGGCGTGGACGTGGCGACGGCCGGCGGTGCGGCGCCCGTGGCCGCAGCCGCGGCTGATGCCTGCGCGCCTGCCGCCGCTCGTCCCGGCGCATCCGCCGCGGCGAGCGCGTACGGATCGAGCGGTGCATTCAAAGGCCCCGGCGCATCGAGGTGAGTCGAATCGACCTCGATCCATCCGGCGGGCACGCCGTTGCGCGCGAACGCCGTGCCACGCAGATCGGTGATGTCGCCGATAGCCTCCCCAGCCGCCAGGCGATGCGCCAGCTCGCAGATCTGCCGCTCGCCATTGCCGTAGATCAGCAGATCCGCCTTCGCATCGAGCAGCACCGAGCGGCGCAGCTTCTCCGACCAGTAATCGAAGTGGGCGATGCGGCGCAGTGAGGCCTCGATCCCGCCGATCACAATGGGCACCTCGCGGAACGCTTCGCGCGCGCGCTGCGCGTACACGATCACCGAGCGATCGGGCCGCCGTCCGCCGCCGCCGCCGGGCGTATACGCATCGTCGCTGCGGATGCGCCGCTCGGCGGTGTAACGGTTGACCATCGAATCCATGTTGCCGGCGGTGATGCCGAAGAACAGATTCGGTCGGCCGAGCGCCGCGAAGGCGTCCGCGCTGTGCCAGTCGGGCTGCGCGATGATCCCCACCCGGAACCCCTGCGACTCGAGCACGCGGCCGATGATCGCCATGCCGAAGCTCGGATGATCGACGTAGGCATCGCCGGTCACGATGACGACGTCGCAGCTGTCCCAGCCGAGCGCCTCCATCTCCGCCCGCGACATTGGCAGGAACGGAGCCGTGCCGAAGCGCGCGGCCCAGTGCCTGCGGTAGCCGGTGATGTCGGGGGCGGTCTGCATGGGGGCGCAGATTAGAACAGAACCGGCACCGGCGGGTCACGCCGCAGCCTGGAGCGCGGCAATTGCGGCTTTAACGCAGCCGCTGAAGGCCCGCAACGGGCGGGGCCGCAGTGTCAGCGCCACCAGGCGGTGCCGAGCGCCACCGGGCGGTGCGCCGCGGGGGTTGCGGGCTCAATGTTACCCAGGTACAATGATACCAATGAAGCCGATCACGCGAACCCAGACCGGGGTGCGCCTGGAGAGCCGCCTGCTGAAGGTGCTGAAAGCCCTGGCGACCGAGCTCGATCTGTCCCTCGGCGACCTGCTCGAGGGCATCGTGCTGCATGCCTTCGAGGACAAGACGCCCTTCTCCGCCGCCACCGTGAAGAAGATCCGGGCGTTGAAGGCGGTGTATGGACTCGAGCTGACGGCACGCGACTCGCATCGACTGCGCGAGGCGGGCGATGACATTGCCTGAGTGCCCGGAACTTGCCGCATTCGCCCGCGGCGAGCTGGACGCCGCGAGCTTCCCGCACCGTGAGCACGTGCGCATGGCATTCGAGATGCTGCGCCGCCATGACTTCGTGACGACGGTGCAGCGCTTTTCACAGGCGTTGCGCCTCATGAGCTCAAAGGCCGGCCGGCCGCAGGCATTCAACCAGACCGTCACCATCGCCTTCCTGTCGCTGATCGCGGAATGCCTGGAAGGCGCGGGCGACTTCCCCGACTTCGCCGCATTCCTTGATGCTCATCCGCAGCTGCTCGACAAGCGCGTGCTGGCGCGCTGGTATTCTCACGAGCGCCTCACTTGCGAGACCGCACGCCGCAGCTTCCTGCTGCCGGATCCCGTCCGCTGAGCGCTGCCCACGTTCTGGCGATTTACCGCGCGACTTTCGTCGCGCTGATCCTGATTGCCAGTGTTCAGGCGCTGTTCGCCGGCCACGAGGGCGGGCACAACATCGCGCCGCTGGCAGCGACGGAGATCGCCGCCGCGGCGGCGCTGCTGTGGCGGCGCACGCAAGTGCCCGGCGCCTGCCTGCTGCTCGCGGTATTCGCTCTGGCCGAGGTGCTGTCGGCGCTCGACGGCCGCTGGCCAACGCATTTTCTGCAATACGCGGCGAGCACCGTGCTCATCGTGGTCATGGACCGCGCACTGCGCGTTGCGCCCCACCCGTCCCCTTAAGCGCACCTCGGCGAGGCGGCCCGCTGCCGATCAGCACGGCGTTCGTGCTGGCGCTGTGGCCGTGGGCTAAAGTGGCTGCAAACCCTTCGAGCGCAGGTAACGAGGAGGCAAGCGATGCGCATCAGTTCCGCTCTGACTGCCCTGTTCGCCCTCGGTGTCGGTGCCCTGGCGGCGCCCGCCGCGACGGCGGAGCACGAGCCGCACCTCACCTCGATCAGCCCGGTATTTCACCAGCTGGTCGCATTCTCGCTGCCGCCGGAATTCAAGTCCGCCAACGCGACCTACGAAAAAACCAGCGGTTTCTTCTACATCCGCGAGCACGTGCCGCAAGGCGAGAGCGTGGATCACTGGACGCAAATGATCACGCTCACGGCCACCAGGGACCTGGCGTCCAACCCGGGCGCGACCCCTGGTGGGTTCGCCGCGACCCTGGCCGCCGGCTTCAGGCGCCATTGCCCGGATACCTATGCGACCGTCGAGCTCGGTCCCGAGACCGTCGATGCCTTCGCGGGCTTCGCGGTCATCGCCAGCTGCGGCCACGTGACGGGAGGTGCGGAAGCCAACAGTGAAACGGCGATCATCCTCGCGGTAAAGGGCACCGCCGACTACTACACGCTGCAGTGGGCGCGCCACGGACCCGACTCGCATCGGCCGCTGACGCTGGACGTCGACTACTGGAAGAAGCAGTTCGATCGGCTGCGCCCGATCAAACTGTGCCCGATCGTCCCGGGTGAGGGGCCCCCTTATGGGAGCTGCCTCGGCAAGGGCGATGTCAGTGCGCGCGAGCCCGCCGGAGCTTAGCGAAACCTGTGAGCGCTCGGCGGCGTCGTGGCCAGCGCACTGCGCCGATCGACACGCCATTGGTCGGGCACGCTCAGTACAGCAGCACCGCCTGCCGTTGCGCCAGCCAGTCGGCTTCATCCGCGCTCGCCAGGCGCTCAAGATCCGCAGGCATGCCGTGCGGATCATCCACCCAGCGGCGCAGCCGCTCGCCGCCGTTGATGACGTCGATGGCGAGCCGTCCCCGCTCGTACTCGTACGGAAAATCTCGCCACAGCGGGTAATCGGGGCGCAGCCGGCGCAGGGCCTTGAACGCGAGGGCCACCAGCCGCCAGGGGCGGAACGCCTCGTGATCGTAGTAGTTACCTTGCGCAACGTGGATCTGTAGGCCGGCGCACAGGCGGCCGACGTGCTTCTGGAACGTGGGCTCGAACCAGCAGCGCCGCAACCGGCAACCGCGCAGCCACGCGGGCGCCAGCGCCTGCATCTCCTTCAGGAGCGCGGCGATGTCCAGGTCCGGTGCACCAAGCAGCTCCAGCGGTCGCGTGGTGCCGCGCCCTTCCGAGAGCGTCGTGCCCTCCACCATCACCGTGCCGGCGTAACAGCGTGCCATCGAGAGATTAGGGGCGTTGGGACTCGGATTCACCCAGCTGCGCTCGCTCAGCGGCCAGCCGTATCCGGGTCCGCACTGCGGCTGCCAGTCCTGCATGGACACCACCTGGCAGTCGACGTCGAGCCTAAGCGCCGTGACGAACCAGCGCGCCAGCTCGCCGATGGTCAGACCGTGCCGCATCGGCAGCTGCCCCGCCCCGACGAAGCTCTCCCAGCCGGACTGCAGCATGAGTCCCTCCACCGGACGGCCGACCGGGTTCGGGCGATCGAGCACCCACACCGCCTTGCGATGCTTTGCTGCCTCCTCGAGCACGTAGCGTAGCGTGGTGATGAAGGTGTAGATGCGGCAGCCGAGATCCTGCAAATCCACCAGCAGCACGTCGAACGAGTCCATCATGGCGGCGGACGGGCGACGCACCGGACCGTAGAGACTGAAGACCGGGATGCGGTGCAGCGGATCGACGTAGTCGGGCGATTCGACCATGTTGTCCTGCTTGTCGCCGCGCAGGCCGTGCTGCGGTCCGAAGGCCGCGGTCAACCGCAGCGCCGGCAGTGTCGCCAGCGCATCGAGGGAATGCGTGAGATCGCGGGTGACGGAGGCCGGGTGCGCGAGCAACGCGACGCGCCTCCCGGCGAGCGGCTGGCGCAGCGCAGGCTCTTCCAGCAGACGCTCGACGCCCAGTTTCATGGGCTGCGCAGCTCGAGCGTGAAGCCGTCCGGATGATGGAAATCCGGGTTGCCGGGCGCATGCTGCAGGGCCCAGTAGGAGAGCCGGCCGTCCTCCTCCTCCACCACTGCGGCGAGCGCCATGCGCATCACGCGTGCGCGCGCGAGCGACGCCACCCCCGCCAGATGCACCGTAGCCGTGAGATCGAGTTGCCCGCCGCTGCGGCGCACCTGCAGTCCCGGCGCGCGCGTGAGCGCCGCCACGGTCATACCGCCGCGGTAGTACTCGAAGTGATACGCCGCCCAGTCAAGCGTCGGCGAGAAGTTGAACTCGAAATAGCCCGGCGCCCCGTCCACCGCGACGAAGGCCTCGAAACAGGTATGTTTCCACAGCCCGTCGATGTGGTGGCGTCCGGCGCCCGCGCCCGGCAAGCGCACGCGCGCCATGTCGGCGTGCAACGCGTAATGGCAGGCCAGCGTGGCGCCCGCGCTGAACCGCGTTTCGACGCTGACGCTCCACACCGATTCGCCGGCGGCGTCCGGGTGAGCATAGAGCAGCGTGCGCTGCGTCAGCGGGTCCATGACGACTCTGTTCAGGTCCGCAGCCATTCGACGAGGGCCTGCGTCACTTCGTCGGGCCGCTCCAGGGTGGACAGATGTCCGCAGCGCGCTACGCTCACCAGCCGCGCTGCGGCGATGCCGCGCGCCATCTCGGCGGCGCGCTCGGGTGGCGTGAGCTCATCGCCGTCACCAACGAGCACCAGTGTCGGACAGCGGATGCTGGCTAGCGTCTGCCGTGAATCGGGACGACCGATGTTGGCGGCCTGCTGGCGCAGGTACGAGGCGCAGCCCACTTCCTCCGCCATGAGATCAAATACTGCGCGCAGCGCAGCGTCTTCGCGGCGCTCCCGGTACACCAGGCGCGGGAACAGCGCCGCGCAAACCTGCGCAAAGCGCCCCTGCGAGACCAGCGCCATCTGCGCGCGACGCGCCGCACTCTGCTCGGCGGTGTCGGGGGCCGCACTGGTGTCGAGCAGCGCCAGCCGCGCCACCCGTTCCGGCGCCTGACGCACGATCTCGAACGAGATGTAACCTCCCATCGACAACCCGACGAGCGCGAACACGCGCGGCGCATTCTCGAGAATACGGCGCGCGATCGCGGCCACGTTGTCGTCGCGGGTGTGATCGGCGATCGTGACGGGACCCGAGCGCCACAGCTGCGGAAGCTGCGGTGCGTACAGTCGCGACGAGGCGAGAAGTCCCGGAATCAGTACCAAGGGGAGCGGCTCGGTCACGTCCACGAGCGTAACATGCGCCCATGAAACATCGCATTGCGCCCGCCGGCGCGCTCGCGACCGCCACCTTCGCGGCAGTCACCACCCTGACGGCGCAGGCGCTCCCATCGCCGACCGGCGCACCAGCGGCCAGCACCGCGGCGGTCGCAGCCGGCGCCGCGGGCGACCCGGCGGCGCCGCGCAGCGCGCTCGATGCCGCGGCTGCCGGGCGCTTCGCCGCGCTCGCACTGAAATGCCTGCACCAGGAGTATCCCAATCATATCAGCCATACCCTCGACAGCCTCGCCGACGTGCGTGCCCCGCACGAGCTGACTCCCGCCTTTTACGGCTGTCTCGACTGGCATTCGGATGTTCACGGACACTGGCTGCTGGTGCGGCTGCTGCGGCTGTTCCCCGCGGCACCGTTTGCGCCTGAGGCGCGTGCCGCCATCGCCCGCAGCCTCACGCGCGCGAACATCGCCGGCGAAATCACCTATCTGCGCGGCGCAGGACGTGCCTCGTTCGAGCGTCCCTATGGGCTCGCCTGGCTGCTGCAGCTGGCGGCGGAGCTGCGGCGCTCCGACGATGCGGACGCACGGCGCTGGTCCGCCACGCTCGCCCCGTTCGAAACCGAGGTGGCCGCCCGCCTCGCAAGCTGGCTGCCGAAACTGCACTACCCGATTCGCATCGGCGAGCACGACCAGACGGCTTTCTCCTTCGGGCTCATCTGGGACTGGACCGCGGTCAGCGGCGACGCGCGTCTGCGTGCGCTGCTCGCCGATGCGGCGCAGCGTTTCTACCGCGCCGACCGCAACTGCCCGCTGGCCTACGAGCCCTCGGGCGAGGATTTCCTCTCCCCGTGCCTGGCGGAGGCCGATTTCATGCGGCGCGTGCTGTCGCAGCCGGACTTCGCCGCATGGCTGTCCGGCTTCCTGCCGCAGATTCCGCACGCCGGCAAGGCTGCCGCCGCCGCGGCGCCGTGGTTGTCGCCGGGCGTCGTGACCGACCGCGCCGATCCCAAGCTCGCGCACATCGACGGACTGAACCTGAGCCGCGCCTGGATGCTCGAGGGCATCGCGCACGGCCTGCCACCGCATGATCCACGCATTGCGGCGCTGCTCGCTGCCGCGCGGGCGCATGCCGCCGCCGCGCTGCCGGCCGTGACCGGCGAGCACTACGAGGGCGGTCACTGGCTCGGCACTTACGCGGTGTATCTCACCAGCCAGGCGGGGCTTTAGGGTCAGCCGAGCGCCTGGCGCAGATCCGCGATCAGGTCCTCGACGTCCTCGACACCGACGGACAACCGTATGAGCCCGTCGCTGATGCCGAGGGACTCGCGCACGGCGGCGGGGAGCGATGCGTGCGTCATGAGCGCCGGGTGCTCGATGAGACTCTCGACGCCCCCGAGGCTCTCGGCGAGCGCGAACAGCCGGCAGCGCTCGAGTGCGCGGCGCGCCGGCTCGAGGCCGCCGCGCAGCACCGCGGTGACGATGCCGCCGTAACGACCCTGCATCTGGCGCTTCGCGAGCGCATGCTGCGGATGGCTGTTGAGCCCGGGATAGAGCACGCGCTCGACCCGGGGATGCTTGTCGAGGAACTGCGCCACGTCGAGCGCGTTGGCGCAGTGGCGCTCCATGCGCAGCGCCAGCGTCTTGATGCCGCGCAGGGTCAGAAACGAATCGAACGGACCCGGCACGCCGCCCACCGCGTTCTGCAGGTACGCGAGGCGCTCGCTGACATCCGAGCCGGGGCGGACGATCGCGGCACCGCCGAGGGCATCGGAGTGGCCGTTCAGGTACTTGGTGGTCGAGTGCACCACGACGTCGAAGCCATGCTCGAGCGGCCGCTGGATGAAGGGGGTGGCGAAAGTGTTGTCGCAGCAGGCGAGCAGCCCGCGCTCGTGCGCAATGCGCGCCACTGCCTCCAGATCCACCAGCTGCAGCAGCGGGTTGGTGGGCGTCTCCACCCACAGCAGGCGCGTGTCGGGGCGGATGGCCGCCGCGAGCGCGGCGCTCTTCGACAGGTCGACGAACGAGACGCTGTGGCCGGCGGAGCGCTTGCGCACGTTCTCGAGCAGCCGGTAGCTGCCGCCGTAGAGATCGTGCATGGCGATGATGTGCGAACCGGCATCGAGCAGCTCGAGCAGCGTTGCGGTCGCGGCCATGCCGGAAGCGAAGGCGAACGCTGCCCCGCCGCCTTCGAGATTGGCCAGTGCCGCCTGCAGCGCATCGCGCGTCGGATTGCGGGTGCGCGAGTAGTCGTAGCCCTGGTGTACGCCGGGGCTCGACTGCACGTAAGTGGAGGTCGCGTAGATCGGCGGCATCACCGCGCCGGTCAGCGGATCGGGGTGCTGCCCGCCGTGGATCACCCGCGTGGCGAAGCGCAATCCGGAATCGTCATTACTCATGGGTAGAACTCTCGCCGCCGAGTTGAGTGCTCACAACCGGCGCCTTAGCCAGTTGAGCAGATCGATGCGCGTGATGAGTCCCTGGAACTCGCTGCCGTGCATGACGATCGCCACCATGCCGCGCTTGAAGATCTCCATGAGCTGCGACACCGGCGCATCCACCGGCACGGTCACCAGGTGGCTGGCCATGGCGCGCGTCACCGGCTCGTTGAAGTGCTCCGGGTTGCCGACCACCTCGACGAGGATGTCCTCCTCGTCGACGATGCCGACGATGCGGCCGTCCTGCATCACCGGCAGCTGCGAGACGTCGTAGAGCTTCATGCGCCGGTAAGCGGCCATCACGGACTCGGTCGAGTTCACCGTGACCGCGGCGTGCTCGGCGTGCGGGCGCGCGATGAGATCGCGCAGATCGCCGCGGTGCTCGCGCTCGAGGAAGCCCTGGTCGAGCATCCAGTAGTCATTGTAGACCTTCGACAGGTACTTGTTGCCGCTGTCGCAGACGAAGGTCACCACGCGCTTCGGCGCGCGCTGCTCGCGGCAGTAGCGCAGCGCCGCCGCCAGCAGCGTGCCGGTGGAGGTGCCGGCGATGAGGCCTTCACGGGCGAGCAGCTCGCGGCAGGTGCGGAACGCTTCGGCGTCGCGGATGCTGTAGGTGGCGGTGACGCGCGAGAAGTCGGCCACCGGCGGCACGGAGTCCCCGCCGATGCCTTCGACGAGCCACGGGGTCATCTTCTCCGGCAGTCGTCCGGTCGCGGCGAAGTGCGCCAGTCCCGAGCCTGCCGGGTCGGCAAGCACCATGTCCACGTGCGGCGCGGTACGTGCGAAGCAGTGCGTCAGCCCGGCGAGCGTGCCGCCGGTGCCGGCGCCGCACACCACGGTGTGCAGCTCGTGCCCCATCTGCTGCCAGATCTCAGGAGCGGTGGTCTCCTCGTGCGCCTGCGCATTCGCCGGGTTGCCGAACTGGTTGACGAAATACGAGTCCGGGATCTCGCCTGCCAGCCGCTCGGCGACATCACGGTAGTACTCGGGGTGTCCCTTGCTGACATCCGAGCGGGTCATCATCACCTCGGCGCCCATGGCGCGGAGGTGGAAGATCTTCTCCTGGCTCATCTTGTCGGGAATGACCAGCAGCAGCCGATAGCCCTTCTGCGCGGCTACCAGCGCCAACCCCAGGCCGGTGTTGCCGGCGGTCGCCTCGATGAGCGTGCCGCCGGGCTTGAGCTGGCCGCTGCGCTCGGCCGCCTGGATCAGATACAGGCCGACGCGATCCTTGATGGAGCCGCCAGGATTCTGGTTCTCGAGCTTCAGGAACAACTCGCACGGCCCGGTGTCCAGCCGACGCACCGCCATGAGCGGCGTGTTGCCGATCATCTGCAGCACGTTGCCGTGCGTCGGCAGGGGCATGAGCTGACTTACCTCAGTCGACCCCGATGATCAGTCCGGCCGCGACCCAGCTCGAAAGCACTGCTGCGGCCCGGGCCGGAGCGGCGGTCGCGCCGAGCTCGGCGCACAGCGACTCGCACAGCTCACCGAAGGGCCAGCCGCGCAGCGCAGCGTCGAGCACGGCGGCCTCCTCCGGCGGCAGTGAGCGGAAGTAGGTGCCGAGCTGCTCGCGCCACAGCAGCCAGGCGATCGGTGCGGAGCTCAAGTCCGCCGCGGGTCGCTCGCTGCCGTCGGTCAGCGCCTGCCAAAGCTGCGGCACGTTCCACGACAGGTCGAGCCGCCGCACGCTCGGATGCCAGCGGAACCGCAGCTGCGCCCACGCCCCGGGAGCGATGTGCGCGAGCGCGTCATGGGTGAGCGGCGCCGCATCCGCGGCATCGAAAGTCTCTGCCATCGCCCATTCCCAGTGTGCCAGCTCGGCAAGCACCGGCACCGCGGCGTAGTCCGCGTGCGTGGCAAGGAACTGCGGCAGGTCGCTGCCGTAGTAGCGGATGGAGAAGTATGGCGAGTCGTGGGATTGCACGTAGCCGGCCGCGAGGGTAGCGAAATCCTCCGGGCCGAGCAGCTGCGCCAGCGCCGGGAAGTTGCTGGCGAGCGCCTCGGCCAGGCGGCTGCGATAGGCGGCGCCGTAGATACCCAGGCGGGTCGCCACCGGCACCCGCGCGGTGCCGAGCACGTGGGTCTCGATGGCGCGTTCCCCGCGCAGCAGGTAGTCCTGAAAGTCCCCCTGCACGCGCGTCAGCGCGCTCATGCGGCGGCGGCGCCCGTGTTCGCGAGCGTGCGCGTGGCCAGCGTGCGCGCGGCCAGCGTGCGCGCCGCATCGAGCTCAGCGCACAGCTCCGCAAGCGGCGGGATGTGATCGTCGCGCTCGATCATGGTGGAGACGGGTCCGAAACGGCGCACCGCGGCCGCGTACAGCTGCCACACCGGATCGGGCACTTCGGTGTCGTGGGTATCCACCAGGTAATCGCCGTGGTTCTCGTGCCCGGCGAGATGGATCTGCTGCACGCGCGCTGCGGGCACCGCGTGCAGATACTCGAGCGGGTCGAACTCGTGGTTCACCGCGCTGACGTAGATGTTGTTCACGTCGAGCAGGATCAGGCAGTCGGCGCGCTGGGCAATCTCGGCGAGGAACTGCCACTCGCTCAGGCGCGAGTCGCGGAACGCCACGTAGCTCGAGACGTTCTCGAGCAGGATGCGCCGCCCGAGGAAGTCCTGCACGGTGCGCACACGCTCCACGACGTTGTCGAGCGCTTCCTCGGTATAGGGCAGCGGCAACAGGTCGTGCGTGTTACGGCCGGCGACCCCGGTCCAGCACAGGTGATCGGAAATCCACGCCGGCTGCACGCGCGCGGCCAGCGCCTTCAGCTGCTGCAGGTACTCGCGGTCGAGGGGGGCGGTACTGCCGATCGACAGTGATACCCCGTGCATCACCACCGGGAAGCGCTCGCGCACACGCATCAGGTAGTGCAGCGGCTTGCCGCCAGGCACCAGGTAGTTCTCGGTGAGCACCTCGAACCAGTCGATCGGCGGGTCCCCGGCGAGGATCGCCTCGTAATGATCGACCCGCAGCCCCAGGCCGAAGCCGAGCGGGGGATAAGTCAGCATGGACAAAGGCGGGCCGGGTACCTTAAGCGGCACCCGGCCCGCGAGCGATCACTTGCCCGTCTTCGCTTTGGCAGCGTCGCACTCCGCCTTGGTCATCTCCATGAATCCCTTGCCCTTACAGGAATTCTGACCCTTGCAGGCGTTGTGGGCGCTCTTGCAGGCGGATTGTCCCTTGCACGAGTTCACACCCTCGCATTTCACTTTCCCTTCATCGGCGCGGGCGGTCGTGGCGCCTACCGCCGAGAACATCACCGCAGCGGCCGCGGCCAGGGCAACACCGGACAGTACTCTTGAATTCATTCGGCATTCTCCTCAGTCAGGACGTTAAGCGCCGCCGATTGTAACGCCGGGCGGCGCGACCACAGCGTGTCGCGCGAGCACGACAAACGAGCCCCCACAGGCGGCTCCTTATACAGTAGACCGGAGCACAATGTACTGGATTGCAAGGGTTTGGCCGCCGGGCAACATCGGGCGGGATTGCACTCGCACACGCTGCCCCCATTTTCAGTGCTTGACGCACTGCACCCTGCGGATCCTTTACAATCGTTGCGCTCGCGCTGACCCTTTCGGAAACGCGCCCTCCTCCTGCGACCGCCTACGGTGACGGAATGACCGACGCCTCCCGCGACGCCATCCTCGTGCGTGGCGCGCGCCAGAACAATCTCAAGAACCTCGATCTGGACATCCCGCTCAACGAGCTGATCGTGGTGACGGGGGTGTCCGGCTCGGGCAAGTCGTCGCTGGTGTTCGATACGCTCTACGCCGAGGGCCAGCGCCGCTACGTCGAGACCTTCTCCCCGTACGCACGGCAGTTCCTCGACCGCATGGACAAGCCGCAGGTCGAATCGATCGCCGGCATCCCGCCGGCGATTGCCATCGACCAGACCAATCCCGTGCGCACCTCGCGCTCCACCGTGGGCACCATGACGGAGCTCAATGATCACCTGAAGCTCCTGTTCGCACGCGCCGCGACGCTGTGCTGCCAGCGCTGCGGCCAGCCGGTGCGGCGTGATACCGCCGAGAGCATCTATAAGGACCTCACCGCCCGGGCCACCGCGGCGGGTGACCCGAGGCTGCTGCTGACGTTCCCGGTGCCCGTCCCGCCCAATTTCAGCGTCGCCGAGGTGCGCGAGCTGCTCGCACGCCAGGGCTACACGCGCTTCTTCGAACCGGCCCCCGGCGCCGCGGCGGCCGCCGGCAGCGCGGAAGCGGCGCAAGCGGCAACGCGCCCCGCCGCCCCACGACGCAAGCGTGGCCGCCAGAGCACTGCGCCCGGCGTCACACTGCAGGTGGTGCAGGACCGGCTGCGTTTGGCGGGCAGCGAGCGCGGCCGGGTGCTCGAGTCGCTGGAGGCGGCGCTGCGCGTCGGGCGTGGCCGCGTGGATGCGCGCGTGGTCGATGGCGCGGATCCGCCGCAGCTCCTGGCCACCTGGCGTTACTCGAGCGGTCTGCACTGCGCCGAGTGCGATCTGCAGTACCAGGAGCCCACCCCGAGCCAGTTCTCCTTCAACTCCCCGCTCGGCGCCTGCGACACCTGCCGCGGCTTCGGCCGCACGATCGGCATCGACTACGGGCTGGTGATCCCCGATGAGACGCGCTCGCTGCGCGGCGGCGCCATCAAGCCCTGGCAGACGAAGTCCTACGCCGAATGCCAGGAGGATCTGCAGAGATTCGCCAAGCTGCGCGGCATCCCGCTCGAGACGCCGTGGCGCGAGCTGTCGGCGGAGGCGCGTCGCTGGGTGATCGAGGGCGAAGGCGCCTGGTCGCGGAAGGTCTGGTACGGCGTGAAACGTTTCTTTGCCTGGCTCGAGACGCGCGCCTACAAGATGCACGTGCGCGTGCTGCTGTCGCGCTACCGCGCCTATACCCCCTGCGTCGCCTGCGACGGCGCGCGCCTGAAGACACCGGCGCTGCTGTGGCGCATCGGCAGCCGCGCGCTTGCCACCGCGACGCTCGGCGCCACGCCACGCTTCCGGCCGCGCGGTGTGGAGTGGAGCGACGCCACTGTCGCGGCGCTCCCCGGGCTGTCGATCCATGACCTGATGCTGCTGCCGGTCGAGCGCAGCTACGAGTTCTTTCAGAAGCTCGAGCTGCCGCGGCCGCTCGATGAGGCCACCGAGCTGCTGCTGGCCGAAGTGCGCGGACGCTTCCGCTATCTGGTCGACGTGGGTCTGGGCTATCTCACCCTCGACCGCCAGTCACGCACGCTCTCGGGCGGGGAGGTGCAGCGGATCAATCTCACCACCGCGCTCGGCACCTCGCTCGTCAACACGCTGTTCGTGCTCGACGAACCGTCCATCGGGCTGCATCCGCGCGACATGCAGCGCGTCATCGGCGTGATGAAACGCCTGCGCGATGCCGGTAACTCGCTGCTGGTGGTCGAGCACGACCCGCAGATCATGCTGGAAGCCGATCGCATCCTCGACCTGGGTCCGGGTGCCGGCGAGCGCGGCGGCGAGATCGTCTTCTTCGGCAGCCCGGGTGAGATCCGTGCCAGTGCCTCGCTCACCGGCGAGTACCTCGGCGGCCGCCGCAGCGTCGTGCCGTGCGGCGAGGAAGGCACACGCGCGCCGCTATCCGCCGTCGAGGCGCCGGACGAAGTCACCGCCGAAGCGCGCTCCAATCGCTGGCTCGAGCTGCGGGGCGCCGCCGAGCACAACCTCAAAGACATCGACGTGCGCATTCCGCTCAAGCGGCTGGTGTGCGTGACGGGCGTGTCGGGCTCGGGCAAGTCGACGCTGGTCGAGGACGTGTTGTACCCCGCACTGCTCAAGTACCGCGGCAAGCCGACCGAGGCCCCGGGCCACTTCCAGGGATTGTCGGGCGCGGAGCTGATCGACGACGTGGTCATGGTCGACCAGAACCCGATCGGCCGCACCACGCGCTCGAACCCCGCAAGCTACGTCGGCGCCTTCGATGCCATCCGCGCGCTGTTCGCCGCCGAGCCGGCCGCACAGGAACGCAGGTACACCCCCGGGACCTTCAGTTTCAATTCCGGCAACGGCCGCTGCCCGAGCTGCAGCGGCAACGGCTTCGAGCACGTGGAGATGCAGTTCCTCTCGGACGTGTACCTGCGCTGTCCCGACTGCAACGGCCGGCGCTATCGCGAGGAAGTGCTCGACATCCGCCGCGAGGGCGCCGACGGACGCCGCTGCAGTATCGCCGACGTGCTTGATCTGACGGTGACCGAGGCGCGCGCGTTCTTCGCCGACGTGCCCGAGGTGGCGCAGCGGCTCACGCCGCTCGCCGACGTGGGACTGGAATACCTGAAGCTCGGCCAGCCCGTGCCGACGCTCTCCGGCGGGGAGGCGCAGCGTCTGAAGCTCGCCGGGCACCTGGCGCAGGCGGCTTCCGTGCTCTCGAGCACCACGCATCGCGGCAAGCTGTTCCTGTTCGACGAGCCGACCACCGGGCTGCACTTCGACGACGTCGCCAAGCTGCTGCGCGCGTTCAGGAAGCTCCTGGTCGCGGGCCATTCGCTGCTGGTGATCGAGCACAATCTCGACGTGATCCGCGCGGCGGACTGGATCATCGACCTCGGGCCCGACGGCGGGGAGCGCGGCGGCGAGGTCGTCTGCGCCGGCACCCCGGCGCAGGTGTGCGCGCACGCCGGCTCGTTCACCGGCCAGGCGCTCACCGCCTACGCCGCAGCGCTCACCGCGGCGCGGCCGGCGCCGGCGGCCATCGCCGAGCCGCCGCCGCACTATCGCCGCATCAACGGCCACGCGGCCAACGCCGTGGTGATCCACAAGGCGCGCGAGCACAACCTGAAGAACATCGACGTGCAGATTCCGCGCGATCGCTTCACCGTGATCACCGGGGTCTCCGGCTCGGGCAAGTCGACGCTCGCCTTCGACATCCTCTTCAACGAGGGCCAGCGCCGCTATCTCGAGTCGCTGAACGCCTACGCGCGGCAGTTCGTGCAGCCGGCGACGCGCCCGGACGTCGACGCGATCTTCGGCATTCCACCGACGGTCGCCATCGAGCAGCGCACCAGCCGCGGCGGGCGCAAAAGCACGGTTGCGACGCTGACGGAGATCTATCACTTCCTGCGCCTGCTGTACGTCAAGCTCGGCACGCAGTACTGCCCCGACTGCGACGTCGCCATCGAGCCGCAGAGCGCCGCCTCCGTGGCCGCACGGTTGCTGCGCGAGTACCGCGGCCAGCGGCTCACGCTGCTCGCGCCGCTGGTGGTGGCGCGCAAGGGTTACTACACCGACCTGGCGAAGTGGGCGGCGAAGAAGGGCTTTCGCACGCTGCGGGTCGACGGCGAGGTGCTGCCGACCGCGCCCTGGCCGCGCCTGTCGCGCTTCCGCGAGCACACCATCGAGCTGCCGCTGGCCGAGGTCGATGTCGGGGTGAAGACCGAGGACGCGCTGCGCCAGGCGCTCGCGCGCGCGCTCGACTTCGGCAAGGGGCTGGTGCACGTGCTGCCTGCAGGGGCCGCACGCGTGACCGTGTTCTCCACGCGCCGCGCCTGCCCCGCCTGCGGCCGCAGCTTCGCCGAGCTCGATCCACGGCTGTTCTCGTTCAACTCGCGCCACGGCTGGTGCGAGAGCTGCTACGGCACCGGCGTGGAGATGGCCGGCTTCGACGCCGAGCAGAGCGGCGAGGAGGCGTGGTGGAACGAGTGGTACGCGCACACGCCGGCGGCCTGCCCGGCGTGCCAGGGGCAACGCCTCAACCCGACCGCGCTCAACGTGCGCTTCCGCGAGCACTCGATCGCCGCGCTCGCCGCGCAAGCCGTGAGCGGCAGCGGGGAGTTCTTTGCGCGGCTGCGCCTCGGGCCGCGCGAGAGCCAGATCGCCCGCGACCTGCTGGCCGAGATCCGTGCGCGGCTGAAATTCCTCGAGCGCGTGGGCCTGGGCTACCTGCAGCTCGACCGCGCCGCGCCCACTCTCTCGGGCGGTGAAGCGCAGCGCATCCGCCTCGCCGCGCAACTCGGCTCGAACCTGCAGGGCGTGTGTTACGTGCTCGACGAGCCGACCATCGGGCTGCATCCGCGCGACAACGCCATCCTGCTCGATTCGCTCGCCGAGCTCACCGCGCATCGCAACACGCTGGTGGTCGTCGAGCACGACGAAGACACCATCCGCCGCGCCGATCACCTGCTGGATCTCGGGCCCGAGGCCGGGGCGCGCGGCGGCGAGCTGGTGGGCGCGGGCACGGTGGCGGATCTGACCGCCAATCCGCGCTCCACCACCGGGCGCTTCCTGCGCGAGCCGCTGCTGCATCCGGCGCGCCCGCATCGCGCGGTGGCGGCCGCCACGCCGCGCCTGACGCTCGAGCGGGTGACGCTGCACAACATCCGCGGCAGCGACGTGCACGTCCCGCTCGGGCGGCTGGTGGTGATCACCGGGGTGTCCGGATCCGGCAAGTCCACCCTGGCGCGCGATGTGCTCTACGCCAACCTGCGGCGGCTGATCACACCCGGCAACGGCAACGGGCGCGCCCGGCGGCGCCCCGCCGGCAGGCTCATCGGCTGCACGGCGCTGCGCGGCCTCGAGCACGTCGATCGCGTGCTCGAGGTCGACCAGACCCCGATCGGCAAGACACCGCGCTCCTGTCCCGCCACCTATATCGGCTTCTGGGACGAGATCCGCCGCATCTACGCCGGCACCAGCGAGGCGCGCATGCGCGGCTACAGCAGCAGCCGCTTCTCCTTCAATACCGCCGGCGGCCGTTGCGAGGCGTGCGACGGCCAGGGCGTCAAGACCATCGAGATGAGCTTCCTGCCGGACGTCAAGGTGCTGTGCGACGTGTGCGGCGGCCGGCGCTTCAACGCCGAGACCCTCGCGGTGCCGTGGCGCGGGCGCAGCATCGGCGAGGTGCTCGCCATGAACGTCGACGAGGCGGTGGAGTTCTTTGCCGCGCACGTGCGCGTGCACCACGCGCTGAAGCTGTTGCAGGACGTGGGGCTCGGCTACCTGACGCTCGGACAACCGAGCCCGACCCTCTCCGGCGGCGAGGCGCAGCGCATCAAGCTGGTCACCGAGCTGTCGAAGGTGCGTGAGGATGCGCGCAAGCTGCGCCAGAAGCCCCAGCACACTCTCTATGTGCTCGATGAGCCGACGGTCGGCCTGCACATGGCGGACGTCGAGAAGCTGGTCCATGTGCTGCACCGCCTGGTGGACGCGGGCAACAGCGCAGTGGTGGTGGAGCACAACCTCGACGTCATGGCCGAAGCGGACTGGATCCTCGACATGGGACCGGAGGCGGGCGCCGCCGGCGGGCGCATAGTCGCCCAGGGCGCCCCGAGTGAGATCGCGCGGCGGCGCCGGCGCTCGCATACCGGCCGCGTGCTCGAGGGCTTCCTGCGCGAGCGCACCCGCAGCGACGGGCCGTAGTACGCTAGCAGGCCGATGGCCCACGATCTCGTCTGCTGGAAATGCGGCACCTCACTGGCGGCGCTCACCCTGCCGCTGCGCCGTCTGGAGGAGTGCCCCGGCTGCCGCGCGGAGCTGCACGTGTGTCGCATGTGCGTCGATTACGACACGCGGGTCGCCAAGCACTGCCGCGAGCCTACCGCCGAGGAAGTGAGCGACAAGACGCACGCCAACTTCTGCGATCACTTCAAGCCGCGCCCCGGTGCGTATGTCCCGCCCGACACCGTCGCGCTCGACAAGGCGCGCACCGAGCTCGAGAAGCTCTTCGGCAAGCGTTAGCGAGGCACGAGCGCGTGATGTTCCATGAGGCGCAGCGCACGCTCGGGCAGTTCCTGCGTCCGCTGACGCTCGCGCTGCGCAGCCGTGCATCGAGTACATGGTGAATACCACGCGCTTCCGGGTGCGGGACATTCCCGGCGAAGTGAGCGACGAGCTGCGCCTCGCGCTCGCCGAGCGCTTCGTGCAGGTCGGCCTGCTCGCGACGGCGTAACGGCGGCGCACGACCCGAGGCGAAGCGGCGCGCCTTCGGCTCATCGCACAAACTGCGCGTCACGGCGCGCACGCCGCCCGGGGCGTCAAAACGCGGGATTGCTTCGGGTTAGAATCTGGTTGCGACCGTCGCGGCCCGTGCTAGCGCACGAGCCGCGTGCAAGGAGTCCGCCATGCTTCCGCGAATGCGCCCCCGGCAGCTTCTGCCCGTGGGTTTCGCCGTCCTCGGCGCTGTGGCGCTGCCGCTGCTCGCAGCGCCGCAGCCGGCGCCGCCAGCGGCGGTTGCCGATGCGCTGCACGCCTGGGCAGGCGGTGACGATCCGGCCGCCCTCGACGCCTGGGTGCACGCTCACATGCGCCGTGCGGATGCGCAGGTAGCGCGGCTGCTCACCGTCAAGGGGAGCCGCACGGTGCCGAACACGCTGCGCGCGTACGACGAGGCCGTCAACGAGCTCACCTTCGCCACGGTGCAGTCGAGCGTGCTGTACGGCGTCGGCGCGACCGCCGAGCTGCGCGACAAGGCGCAGGCTCTCACCCAGACGGCCAACGCCGCGCTCACCGCGCTGTCGCTCAATCAGCCGGTGTACCGTGCGCTCGCCGCGCTGCCCGCCCCCGGCGACGCCGCGACGCGGCACTACCTGGAGCACACGCTGCTCGAATACCGTCTCGCCGGCGTCGACAAGGACGATGCCACGCGCGCAAAGATCAAGGCGCTGCAGGAGCGGATCACCGAGCTCGGGCTGAAGTTCGAGCGCGCGGTGCATGACGACGTGCGCTCCGTGGTGGTCGACAAGGGGCAGCTCGCGGGACTGCCGCCCGATTACCTCGCAGCGCACCCGCCCGACGCGCAGGGTCACGTGAAGATCACCACCGATCCGCCCGATGCCTGGCCGGCGCAGAAATTCGCCGACAGCGTGGAGCTGCGGCACAAGCTGTTCCTCGCGGCCGAATCGGTCGCCTACCCGGCCAACACCGATACGCTGCGCGGGCTGCTGCAGGCGCGGGCGGATCTTGCGCAGCTGCTCGGCTACGCCACCTGGGCCGACTTCGCCATGGCCGACCAGATGATCGGCTCGCCGGCGAAGCTGCACGACTACCTCGGCAGGGTCGACGCCGCCTCGCGCGATCCGGCGATGCGCGAGGATGCGGCGCTGCTCGCCTTCGCGCGCACGCGCGATGCAGCGCTGCACAAGATCAGCGCCGCCGATGCCCGCTACTGGCAGGAGCAATACCGGCGCGCCAAGTTCAACTTCGACTCGCAGAGCGTGCGCCCCTATTTCCCCTATGCCGCCGTCGAGCGCGGCGTGATCGCCACCGCCTCGCGGCTGTTTCACGTCGACATCCGCCCGGCGCCCGGCGTGCGCACCTGGCATCCATCGGTCACCAGCTACGACGTCTACGACGGCGACCGGAAACTCGGGCGCGTCTACCTCGACATGCACCCGCGCGCGGGCAAGGACAAGTGGTTCTCCACCCAGCCGCTGTCGACGGGCGTGCTGCCCGGACAGCTCCCGGAGGGCACGTTGGTGTGCAATTTCCCGGGCGGCGGTGCCGGCGACCCCGGGTTGATGCAATACAGCGACGTGGTGATCTTCCTGCACGAGTTCGGGCACCTCATGCACCACGTCATCGGCGGCCAGCAGCGCTACGCCGGCGAGGGTGGCTTCAACGTCGAGGGGGACTTCATCGAGGCACCGTCGCAGATGCTCGAGGAGTTCTTTCACGACTACGGCGTGCTGACCACCTTCGCACACCACTACCAGAGCGGCGCAGCCCTGCCGCGCGAGCTGTACGAGCGCATGAACCGCGCCGACACCTACGGCCGCGCCAGCGGCCAGCAGCGCCAGCTCATGTACGCGGCGATCTCACTGGACTTCCACACGCTGCCGCCGGCGACGCTCGACTTCGATGGCACGTACCGGCGCGACTTCGAGCGCTACAACACCTTCGCCTTCGTGCCGGGTGATCACCTGTGGGCGAGCTTCACGCACCTGAACGGCTACAGCTCCAACTACTACACCTACGTACTCGACAAGGTAATCGCGCTCGACTTCTTCGCGCAGTTCGATCCGCACGATCTGCTCGGAGGACCGACGGGCATGCGTTACCGGCAGACGGTGCTCGCACCGGGCGCCACGCGGCCAGCGGCGCAGCTGGTGAGCGGTTTTCTCGGGCGCGAGCCGAACCTGGATGCCTACCGGCGCTGGATGCTGGCGGAGTTCGCCGGCGGCCGCGCGGGCAACGAAGGCGCCGCAACTCCCGCTAAGGCCTCTTCAGCCGCTCACTGAGGCGTTCGAGCAGCCTGGAGAAGGGCGAGTTCTTCTGCACCTCGATGCGCAGGTGGCGTACGCCGGAGTCGTTGAGGGTCTCGCCGTTGCCGTTGTCGATCGACAACTGGCCGGCACCGAGAATCTCCAGCGTCTCCTCGAGCGTTTGCGCTCCGCGACGGTCGCGCGCGCCGACCTTGCCGCTGCCGCGCGCGTCAGCGCGTGCAGATCCCGCGCCGGTGCGTGACGTGCGTCCGCTGGTCTTGCCGGCTGGCCGGGGCGCGGGCCGCGCCGGGACAGCCGGCACCGCCACCGCCTCCTCGTCGATCAGCTTGAATTCATCGATGGCGTCGGTGCGCGCGGCAGCAGGGGCTGCGAGCGTCGCCGCTATCTCCTGATCGGTGGCGCGCGCCCTCTCCTGCGGGCTCACCGGCACGACCGCCACCGAGGCGAACTCCGAGCGCACGTAGTGCGCCACCTGCTTGGCCGAGATCGCGTCGCTGAAGAATCCGAGCCGCAGCCCGTACCACTTGCGGCCGTCGCGGCTGCCCTCGACGGTATACAGCGTGTAGGCGCTGAAGATCGCGAGCGGCGGCACCTTGTCGAGCTCGGCCGGCTGCACCGACCACTGCAGCTGCACCGCGAAGGCAACCGGCGCGTTGCTGGCAACGGCCTCCTTGAGGGCGCGACGCGTGCCGGTGTCGTCGGGTTTCAGCAGCGGGATCGCGCCGCCGTCGGTCACGTCCGCCGGCAGCGGCTCGCTGTCCTCGCCACGGCGCGTCTCGAGTAGTTTCAGCACCTGTGTGTCGCTAAGACCGGCATGCTCGGCGGTAGCCTCGCGCGGCGGCGGCGCTACCTGCATCAGGCGCGTCTCGCCGGTCGAGCTGGCGTCACCGAGCGCCTTGAGAACTTCGCGCACGTTGGAATCTTCGAACACCGGCTTCGTCGGCGCACGCGCCGCCCGGGGCGGCGGTGCAGCGGCTGCCGCCACACTCGGCGCAGCCGGCGGGGCTTGCGGTGGACGCGCCGGGGCGGCGGCGGGCGGCGGCATGCGCGGCGTAACGGGTGCGAGGCGCGCCGGCGCCGCGGCTGCGCTGGGCGCGAGGCTGCCGAGGCGCGGGGCGGGCTGCGCCACCGGCGATGCGGCGCGCGGCGCCGCTACACGCCCGGACGGCGGCGGAGGAATTTTCGCGCTGCCGGGAGCCGCTGCCGGCGGCGTGAGCGCACGCGCGGCCGGCAGAACCGACGCCGCGGTGGCCGCGTGAGTCGCGGCCGGCGCGAGCGGCGGAGCCGGGTGCACGACCGGCGCACGCAGCGCAACCGCGGCCGGCACGGGAGCGGGCGCGGTCGGACGCGGCGGCGGCACGGCAGTGGGCGCGGTCGGACGCGGCGGCGGCACGGAGGCGCGCGCCTGCGGGCCGGCGGCGTACTGCGCCTGCGCTGCGGCGGCTGCCGCGGCGCGCTCGCGCAGCTTGCGTCCCGGCGCCTCGCCGGCCCAGGCACCCGGATAGATCTCGCGGACCACGTTCAGCCAGTCCTCGGCTTCGGCGAGCGTGGCGAAATAGCCCATGTGCAACCGGAAGCGCTCGCGGCCTTCCTCGAAACGCCGGCTGACGAAGAACGTGAAGCGCCTGAGCTCCGGCAGATCGATCTGCGCGAGCGCCATCGGCGTCGACGATGAGCACAGGTTGAGAACGAACGGCGCCACGCTTGCTGCGGGTGCCGCCCCGACTTCCGCGCTTGCGCTGGCGCCGGAAGCGAAGTTGGGCGTTGCTGTCATTACTTTCCCCGTTCGAACATCATCACCACCACGGGTCGTTCAGGACCTGTGCGGATTCTTGTGACGGGGATGGAGTGCTAACGCTTCGCGGTTCGCGCGATGCGGCAGCCCCGCCGTCATAGGAACCATCTCCTTTAGACCGGTGGCTTTGCGTCCCCGTCTTTCGACGGGTTTGCCCTTTCACTTGAGCGCCCAGTCTCAAATCGTCGCGGATCGCAGTCAAGTCCGAATAATGTGCCGGGGCTCTCAAGTAGTGTCACTCATCGGCGACAGGGACGGGCGCACTTGATTATGTCTAATGCTCGGCGGTGCGCGCAGCGCGACGCACGCGCCGGGCAGCAGCGCCACGGCGGCGAGCGCGGCAACGCTAAGCAGCGTGGCGCATGACGGACCGAGCCGCTACTTCGCTCCGGCGGGCGCCTTCGCGGCCGGCGCGCCGGGGCTGCGCGCGGGCGTGAGGCGCGCGAGCGCGGCGATACCCTCGCGGGTGTAGCGCTGCACGCCGCGGCGTCCGCAGCGCGTCGCGCCGAGCATCGCCGCGCCCACGGTTGCCGCGGAAATGCCGCGATAGGGCAGGTATTTGCCGCGCAGCAGCGGGTTCACCAGCGGCATGAGGGCGGCGGTCAGCAGCTCGAGGGGACGCATCTCGCCGCGCCAGCTCAGCAGCACCGAGGGCTGCAGGATGTCGAGCGACTCGAAGCCGATGCCCTCCGCGCCGGCTTCCATCTCTCCCTTGGTGCGCAGGTAGAAGTTGCGCGACGCGCGATCCGCGCCGACGCTCGAGATCACCACGAAACGGCGCGCGCCGGCGGTCCAGGCGGCGCGCGCGAAGGCGAGCACGCAGTCGACGTCGATCGCGCGGAACGCCTGCTGTGAGCCGGCCTTGCGCAGCGTGGTGCCGAGGCAGCACAGCGCCACATCGCAGCGCGTGCCCTTGAGCTGCGCCTCGAGACGCTCGAACTGCACGATGCGGTTGGCGAGACGCGGGTGCTCGCGTCCCAGCGGGCGTCGCGACACCGCGAGCACCCGGCTCACATCGGGCGCACCGAGCAGCGCCTCGAGCGCGTGGCCGCCGGTGAGGCCGCTCGCGCCGGCCAGAAGCACGACCCTGCTTTCCTCCGCCATCGGTGCACCGCCGTTCGGCCGCGATAGATGTTGGTTTGAGCGAAGCTTAGCGCAGACTGTGAGCCTGGAAATAGCGCGCGACGACCTGCGGGGTGGGCGCCGGCTCCGCCAGGCCAACGTAGGTGTCCGGCCGCACGAGGTAGAGCGCGTCGCGTTTCAGCGCCGCGGCCGCGTGGGCGCTGCTCCACGGGAACACGTGCAGCGGCAATTGCCGCGCGGCACAGGCGGCGCGCAGCTCCGCGGCGGCCGCACCATACACGTGTGCCTGCCAGCTCATCGACCGCAGCGGCGCATGATTGTCCGCAGCGCCGCCGCCGGCCCACGGCAGGCGGTCACCGCCGTGCACGCCTCCCGCCACGCCCTCGCTCAGCGGCATGCCGCGGTAGTTCAGCGCCAGCTGCGAGACGGTGCGGAACAGGAAGTTGCGCACCGTCTCGAGCGACAGCGCCGAGGACAACACCACCGGCGCGATGCGGGTGCGCACCAGCTGCGCGATCGAGCCGTCAGCGGTGACGAAGCTGAAGGCGCGGTCGGTGGTGGCAACCAGGCGGCGCGCGAACGCGATGCGCTCGGGCTCGTAGCTGTCGAGCAGCTCGGCGCCGGCGCGCTGCGCGAGTACTGCAGCGAGCTTCCAGGCGAGGTTGATGGCATCGCCGATGCCGGTATTCATCCCCTGGCCGCCGACGGGGCTGTGGATGTGCGCGGCATCGCCGAGAATGAAGGCGCGCCCGCGCACGAAGCCGCTGGCGACGCGATGGTGCACGTGATAGGTCGAGAACCAGTTGACCTTTCGTACTTCGAGCCGCAGGTGTGCGATGGCGCGCCCGCTCACGTCCTCGAAACCGAGCGTGTCGGCGTGCTCGGCGCGCTCGTCGCGCACCGAGCCGACCAGCCGCACCCGGCCAGTCCCGGCGAGCGGGAACACCGCCAGGAAGTCCGCCTCGTCGAGGTCCACGTGCAGCTCGCCGTCCACCGGGGGTCCCGCGCCTTCGATGTCCGCGACGTAGAACACCTGCCGGTAGGTGCCTCCCGGAAAACCCGCGCCAATGGTTTCCCGCACCAGCGAGCGCGCGCCGTCACAGCCGGCAATGTAGCGTGCCGTGAGCTGCGCCTCGCTTCCCTGCGCGGTGCGCACGGTCGCGCGCACGCCGTCCGCTTCCTCGCGAAAGCGGAGCAATTCGCTGCCCCGCTCGACCGTGACCCCGCAGGCGGCGAGCCGCTCGATCAGCAGCTGCTCGTGCTCATCCTGGGGGAAGATCTCCATGAAGGCGTACGGCGTCAGGCCCGCGCCGATCACTTCGAAGCCGAGGCGCGCAGCCCGCTCGCCCCTGGCCCATAGATTCACCGCTGGAACGCGGTGGCCCCGCTCCACCACCGCGTCGGCAAGGTCAAGCTGACAGTACAGCTCGAGGGTCCGCGCCTGCACGGCGAGCGCGCGCGAAGTGGTTCCCGGCTCGGCCGTCTTGTCGAGGATACGGACACGCACGCCAAGCTTCGTCAGCCACAACGCCAGCACCAGGCCCGTGGGCCCCGCGCCGATGATGAGCACATCGCTCATGCGCCGCTCAGATCGGCTCGTTGCAGCGGATGCTTACCGTCTGGCTGTCCTGTCCGGGGTTGACTGTCAGGTCGAGGCGAACGTCGCGGTAACCGTAGCGGGTGCCGATCAATGTGTAGTGGCCGGGCTTAAGCTCGATATCGCGACGCGCGAAGCTGCCGAAGGTGCCGACATTCTGAATCGACACCTGTGTCAGGCTGTCCGACACCAGCGACAGGTGCACGGGCTGGTCGGCCCCGGGCAACATCGCAGCGACCCGCGCCATCTGCTCGCGCAGTACCGGCCCGGGTGAGGGTTCGTCTTCGGCGGTTTGCAGCAGCTGCGCCGCCTGCTCGCGCGCCCGCGCCGACGCCAGAGCTCCCGGGTGATCGATGAGCGCCTGCAACGAGTCGGCGAGCTGCAATCTTGCGGTGGCGCGCTCCTTGCCGGCCTGCGCGAAAGCGGCCGTCCGGTCCTGTCGCAATACCGACGAGTACACGGCGAGTGCATCCTCCCAGCGCTCCTGCGCCTCGAGGTCCGTGCCTTGAGCGCGCAGCGCGCCGAAGTGGCGCGCGGAGGTCTCTGCGGTGACCCGCCTCAATCCCTCCAGCGCTTCGGCGCCGGCAGGCCGGATACTGCGCGCCTTCTCGAAGGCCGCCCGCGCCTCATCGAGCCTTCCCGCACCGAGTGCCGCAAACCCCTGGCCCGCCGCTGCGGCGTAACCCGCATCACCGAACGACTGCGCGGTGCTCGCGCCGGAAGGGGCAGCGGGCACGTTCGCGCCGGCGGGCACGTTCGCGCCAGCGGGCACGTTCGCGCCAGCCGGCGGCGTCGCGGCAGGCGGGGCAGACGCGCCGTCGGAGCGGTACGCGGGGACCGGCGCGAAGGCGCGCGTCGGCGCAGCGGCCGATGGCGTACTGGCGGGGGGAGCCGGGACAGCAGCAGCGGCACCGGCGGCCGCCGCGTCGGACGGCGCGCTTGCGGACGGTGCGGCCGCAGCGGCGCTCGGCGCGCCCGCGGACGGTACGGTCTCTGCCGGGCTGCTCGGCGCCGCAGCGCCGGCGGGACTGCCGGGCGGCGGCGGATTCACAGGCGCGCCGCGTGGTGCAATGCCGGGGAAGGATGTGATCACCGATCCGCTGAAGCGCGACGGCAGGAAGATGAATGCCGCGATCACCATGCCGGCGACGAGCGCGCACACCAACAGTACCTGCGGGACGCCGCTGCGCACGGGCTCGAACCGCCGCGCCGGCATATGGGTGAGCTGCAGTTCTCGCAGAGCATGCTCATCCAGCAGAGGTTTGGCAGTGGCAGCCCGGGCCACGCGTGGTGCGGCCGGTGCGGGCGCGGGCCTCCTCGTGGCCGAGCCCGGCGCAGATGGCGTGACCGGTTCTGCCGCGGGCGGCTGGCCCACAGTCGTCACGGGTCCGGTGTCCGCCACCGCTCGCGCCGTGGCCGGTGCTGCCGGGGACGCCGTGGCGGATCCCGCCCGACGCGCCGTGGACGGTGTAGCGGGCACGGGTGCAGGCGCCGGCGGCCGCGGCGCCGCGGGGGCTGCTGCAGGCTGCGGCGGCGCGGACGCGGCGGGGTGTGCTGCCGTCCCCGGCAGCGCACCGGGTGGCAGCGTCACGGACAACTGTTCCAGGCGGCTCGCCAGTGCCTGCGCGGACGGGCCGGTGGCGGCATCGTCCGATTCGAAGTCGAACGTCAACGTGTCGTTGAGCGCGGCTTCGAGCTCGTCGATGACCTCGAGCATGGAGGTCGGACGCGCCCGTGGATCCTTGGCAAGCATGCGCATGATGACCGCATCGAGCTGCGGCGGAATCTGATGCGTGGGCAGCAGCGGCGGCACCGGCTCCTGCTGCACGCGCCGCGCGTCGAAGTGCGGGTAGTGCGGCGGATGGTTGGACAGCAGCTCGTACGCCAGTGCCCCGAGACCGTAGATGTCATCGGCGGGTGCCGGCGGCTCACCGCGCAGCTGCTCGGGACTCGCGGTGAACGGCGACAGGCCGCGGATCATGGCATCGGTGCCGGGATCCGGTGCACTGCCCGAGACGCCGAAGTCCGCGAGCTTCACGAGGCCGCGCGCATCGAAGAGCACGTTACCGGGCTTCAGGTCGCGATGTATGACGCCGCGCTCGTGCGCATGCTCGAGCGCCTGCGCCACTTCCATGAGCACCGGCACCACCGCGAGATACCCGGCGCCGCGCAGGCGGCGCAGATCGCCGCCCGTGGCCAGCTCCATCGGCAGCAGCAAGTTGGCCTCATCGCGCTCCGGTTCAAACACCTTGAGGATGTACTGATGTTCGAGCCGACTCGCGCAGTGGTACTCATGCAGCAGCGCTTCCCACGCCGCGGCACTGCGGCCGGGCCCGGGGCGCAGGATTTTCAGGGCGATGTCGACACCGCGGTCGGGATCGTGCGCGCGCCACACCTCGCCCTGCCCGCCGGCGCCCAGCCGTTCGTGCAGTACGTAGCGGCTCTTCAGTCGCCGCCCAAGGTTGGCTGTCGCAGTTTCGTTCATGGCCCTCGACCGGTGTTGTCGCGGGTCGCAGAGCCCGCGTGAGAACTGGTTCAGCCGAAGTATGCCATCGCCGCTGGAGTCTGACCGCCCGCCCCCAAATGAGGTTCCCGCGACCCCGGTCCAGGGGCTTAACACACCCTACAAGCCGAGGCGCAGCTGTGACCCGGCCGGCTCGGGCGGCCTGAATAAGGCAGTAGCGAGCGTGTCGCGGCCGCTGGAGGTGAGGTTGAGTCGCCGGCAGGCGACGCGGAATCGCTCGCGCAGCAGCTGGGCGTAAGGCCCCGTCCCACGCATGCGCGTGCCGAAGCGCGGATCGTTGTCGCGGCCACCGCGCATATCGCGAATCAGCGACATTACGTGCGCTGCGCGCTGCGGGTAATGCTCCGCCAGCCATTCGGTGAACAGATCCTTGATCTCGTATGGCAGCCGCAGCAGCACGTAACCTGCCCAGCCGGCACCGGCCTGCGCGGCGGCGGCGAGAATGCCTTCGAGCTCGTGGTCGGTAAGGGCGGGAATCACCGGTGCGACCAACACGCCGCAGGGCACGCCGGCGGCGTGCAGCGCCGCCAGCGTGCGCAGCCGCGCCTGCGGCGATGCAGCACGCGGCTCCATGACGCGCTTGAGCTCGTCATCCTGGGTGGTGATACTGACGGCGACGCTGGTCAGGCGGTGACCTGCCAGCTCCGCCAGCAGATCGAGGTCGCGCAGAACGAGTGCGCTCTTGGTGATGACGGTGACCGGGTGGCGCGTGCGCGTGAGCACCTCGAGGATTGAGCGGGTGACGCGCATGCGCCGCTCGACGGGCTGGTACGGGTCGGTGTTCGCGCCGAGCATGATCGGTTTGCATACATACCCAGGGCGCGCGAGCTGCGCCTCCAGCACCTTTGCGGCGTCCGCCTTGTAGAAGAGACGCGTCTCGAAATCCAGTCCCGGCGAGAGACCCATGTAGGCGTGACTCGGGCGAGCGTAGCAGTTATGGCTGATGACGCCGTTGGCGATGAAATCCTCGGTCTCGGTGGTGATGTCGTAGAGGCGCATCGTTTG
>DATHRC010000020.1:0-152822 GCA_035481975.1 Steroidobacteraceae bacterium | reverse complement strand
GGGCGATGACCTCGTCGACCTTGTGCCCGGGGAGCTGGCCCCCCTCGCCCGGCTTCGCTCCCTGCGCGATCTTGATCTGAATCTCGTCGGCGCTCACCAGATACTGCGCCGTCACGCCGAAGCGGGCCGACGCGACCTGCTTGACCGCGCTCCGCCGCGAGTCGCCGTTCGGCGCCGGGATGTAGCGCTCCGGGTCCTCGCCTCCCTCGCCCGTATTCGACTTGCCCCCGATGCGGTTCATCGCAATGGCGAGCGCCTCGTGCGCTTCCGGCGAGAGCGCGCCGAGGGACATGCCGGCGCTGTCGAAGCGCGCGAGCACCGCCTCCGCCGGCTCCACCGCCGCGAGCGGCAGCGGCTGCGCGGCGCACTTCAGGGTCAGCAGGTCGCGGAACGTCGCCGCCGGCCGGGAGTTCACCAGTTGCGCGAACTGCCGGTAGTGAGCGTAGTCGCCGGAGATCACCGCCGCCTGCAGCGCCGCGATCACGTCGGGGTTGTACATGTGGTACTCGCCGCCGTGCACGTACTTGAGCAGGCCACCCTGGGCGATCGCCTCGCGCGGATTCCAGGCCGCGGCGGCGAGCGTCAGCAGGTCGCCCTCCAGGTCGGCGAAATCCGCGCCCTGCACGCGGCTCTCGGTGCCGGTGAAGCACAGCTCCACCACTTCGTCGGCGAGTCCCACGATCTCGAACAGCTGCGAGCTGCGGTAGCTGGCGATGGTGGAGATGCCCATCTTCGACATGATCTTGAACAGGCCCTTGCGCAGCCCGGCGCGGTAGCTGCGTCCGAGCTCGAGGCGCGCCGCGAAGTCGAGCTTGACGTGTCCGCCGCGCATCATCTCGAACAGCACCTGGTACGCCATGTAGGGGTAGACCGCGGTGGCTCCGTAGCCGATGAGGCAGGCGAAGTGGTGCGGCTCGCGCGCGGTGCCGGTCTCCACCAGCAGGTTGCACTTACAGCGCAAGCCGCTCTTCACCAGATGCTGGTGCACGGCGCCGGTCACGAGCAGCGCATGCGCGGGGATGCGGCCCTTCACCAGGTAGCGGTCCGAGAGCAGCAGCACCAGCTTGCCCTCGCGCACCGCGCTCTCCGCCTGCGCGCACATGCGCCGGATCGCGTGCTGCAGGCCCTCCGCCGGGTCGTACTGCAGGTCGAGAAATTCGTGCGTGACCGCCTCGATGGCCAGAATCTGCCGCAGCTTCCGCTGCGAGAGAATCGGCGAGCCGAGCACCACCTGGCGGGCGTGTTCCGGCGCGGGCAGGAAAATGTTGCACTCCGGGCCGATCTGGGTCTGCAGCGACATCACGATGCTCTCGCGCAGCGGATCGATCGGCGGGTTGGTCACCTGCGCAAACTGCTGGCGGAAGTAGTCGTACAGCGGGCGCACCTGGTGCGACAGCACCGGCATGGGAGTGTCGTCGCCCATCGAGCCCACCGCCTCGTTCTCGTCCTGCGCCAGCACGCGGATGATGTCGTCACGCTCCTCCTGCGTGACGTTGAACATCTTCTGGTAGAGCGCGAGGGTGCTGCGGTCCATCGGCTCGGCGGCGAGGCGCGGGTCCACCAGGTCGCTCTCGAGGTAGCGCACGCCGGTCTTCAGCCAGGTCTTGTAGGGATGCCGCGTCTTGAGAATCTGGTCGATGTCCGCAGTCGACAGCAGGCTGCCGCTGTGCAGGTCGAGTGCGATCATGTCCCCCGGCCCCAGCTTGCCCTGCCTCACCACCTCCTCGGGCTGGTAGTCCCACACGCCGGTCTCGGAGGCGACCGTCAGCCATCTGTTGCGGGTGATGCAGAAGCGCGCCGGCCGCAGTCCGTTGCGATCGAGCATACACAGCGCGTAGCGGCCGTCGGTCAGCACCACTCCGGCCGGGCCATCCCAGGGCTCCATGTGCACCGAGTAATATTCGTAGAAGGCGCGCAGGTCCGGGTCGAGGGTGTCGAGGCCGTGCCAGGCCGGCGGGATCAGCAGCCGCATGGCGTGCAGCGGATCGAGCCCACCCATCAGCAGCACCTCGAGCATGTTGTCGAGGCTCTGCGAGTCCGAGCCGTTCAGGGACACCAGCGGCAGTACCTCCTGCAGTTGCGGCAGCAGCGGTGAGCGCAGCAGCGGCCCGCGCGCCATCGCCCAGTTGCGGTTGCCCTGGATGGTGTTGATCTCGCCGTTGTGGGCGAGATAGCGGTAGGGGTGCGCGAGGCGCCACTGCGGCAGCGTGTTGGTGGAGAAGCGCTGGTGGAACACCGCCACTGAAGCTTCGAGGCGCGGATCGGCGAGATCGGGATAGAACTGCTCGAGGTGCTGCGGCATCACCATGCCCTTGAAGACGATGGTGCTGGCCGACAGGCTCGGCACGTAGAAGACCGGGTCGTGGCTGAGCGCCTTCTCGGCGAGCCGGCGCGCCATGAACAGCCGGCGGTTGAACGAGGCCTCGTCGAGGTCGCTCTCCGGGCAGTTGACGAACAGCTGTTCGATGAGCGGCAGTGTTTTCAGCGCTTCCGCGCCGCAGGCCTCGCGGTCGAGCGGCACCGTCCGCCAGCCGGCCGGCGCGAGGCCCACCCGCCCGAGCTCGGCTGCGAGCGCGGCGCGCGCGGCACTCGCCTGGTGCGGCTCGTGCGACAAGAACACCAGACCGGAGGCGAAGCGCGCGCCGAGGGCGATGCCGCACTCCTGCGCCACCGCCCGCAGGAAGTCCTCGGGCCTCTTCAGCAGCAGTCCGCAGCCGTCTCCGGTCTTACCGTCGGCGGCGATTGCACCACGGTGCGTCAGGCGGTTGAGCGAGGTGATGGCCGTGCGCACCAGCTCGTGGCTGGGCACATCGTCGAGGCTGGCGATCAGACCAAAGCCGCAACTGTCGCGCTCGTAGGCATCTTTATAGAGTCCGCGGGACGGGGCATGCATGGTGAGGGCCTCAACTGTAGCGGCAGGCGTGTGCAGGCCGCGGGACACCTGCGCCCGCAACTCGCGTCACACCGGCAATTCATGCGCTCAGGAGATCCGCGGGCCCTGCCACGCTCAGGCCCCGCGAACGGGCAGTCAGATGAATCGACTGTCTTGCACCATCACTATGCGTTCGATAATACCGGCCCGCGAGGCTCTTGCAAGCACGAATCAGCGGCGCGCCCGGGCGGCAGGGCGCAAGCCGTGGTGCTCACGGCTCTTGCATCGCAGCCGGCGCTGCCCCAACATCCGCGCCGCCGCAATCCCTGGCGGCGAGCGAGGTGTCCGCACCGCAATGAAGCCGCGCAAAGTGTCGACTGACAGCGACCTTCGGCCCCGCCTGCAACGCTTGAACGAGTACCTGGAGAGAAATTTTCCCGATTTCTTCGCCGAGGCACGCTTCCAGGTCGGAGATGACGCCTACTTCCTTTATGCCCGCTTCGGGCAATATCTCGCCCGTACCATCGAGCAGAACCGCGCTTCCGGGCGGCTCATCAGCCGCGGCTTTACGCTGCTGAACCGGATGGCGCGCGCCTCGCAGCGCCATCCGCGCATCCGGCACATGCTGGTGTGCGGCCCGCTCGAGTACATCGTCGATGCGCCCAAGGCGCGGGCGCTGGCGCGCAAGCGCCTGTCGCCGGCCGCACAGGGCTATCTCGAGAGTCTGTGCGAGTAAGCACGCCGGGAGGCTGAAGCCTCGTTGCGCCGCCCCTTTAGGACGGTTCGCGCACGGTCAGGGGTATCGCGAGCAGCTGCGTGCGCCGTACCACGCGCAGCGTGATCGCGCTGCCCGGCGGCACGCGGCTCAAGCGCCGGTGCAGCGCGTCGATGCCATCGACCGCCTCGCCGTTCACCGCCACGATGAGATCCCCGGGGTGCAGATCCGACTCCGCCGCCGGCCCCTGCGCTTCGCGCGACATCACTTCCACCGCCCGCTTCGTGCCGAGACCGAGCGCCCGCACCAGGCGCAGATCGAGCGGCCGGTCACGCGCCGCGACTCCCAGCCACGCGCGGCGCACGCGGCCCTGCGTGAGAATCTCGGTCAGCACCCACTGTGCCGTCGCGGCCGGAATCGCGAAGCCGATGCCCTGCGCCATGGCGATGATCGCGGTGTTGATGCCCGCCACACGCCCGCCCGCATCCAGCAGCGGGCCGCCGGAATTGCCGGGATTGAGCGCGGCGCTGTGCTGTACCACGCCTTCGATCAGGCGCCCGTGGCGGCTGCGCAGCGAGCGGCCGAGCGCGCTGACGACGCCGGCCGACACGGTTGATTCGAACCCGAAGGGATTGCCGACGGCGACGACCAGCTGGCCGGCGCGCAGGCGCTGCGCGCTGGCGAGCTCGGCGTAGGGCAGCGCGCCGGCCTGGGCACGCAGCACCGCCAGGTCCGTCGCCGGGTCACGCCCCGCGACCACCGCCGCAACGCTGCGCCCATCGACGAACGCAACGCGCGCCTCGGTCACGCGCTGCACGACGTGCTCGTTGGTCAGCAGATAACCGTCCGGCGTCACGACCACACCCGAGCCCGCGCCGCCCCGGGCGCGCTCGGCCTCGGCCGCGCCGCCGACATAGACGCTCACTACCGCCGGACCGACCTTGTCGACCGCGCCCACCACGGCCGCGGAATAGGCGTCGAGCGGGTCGGCCGCCCGCGGCGGCTCTTCCGGCACGCCGGCGCGCGGCCCGCGTGGAGACGGCTCGTACGCGGGGGGACTCGTGGGATCGGGGGCGCTCGGCGCGCCCGGCAGGTCGCTGTCGAGCATGGGGCTGGAATGGGTATCCCGCGCGCAAAACTCAAGACCTGCGGTGCGCGCACGGGGCCGCCGCGCCGGCACCCCGCTGCGGGGCGGCCCGGCGACTTCCGCCGCCGATTCCTGCGAGAATCCCTGCCGCTCGATGATCACCCTGGCACAAACCGCCATCCTGCTGGCCGCGGCCGTCCTCGGCGTGTCCCTGTTCCGTTTCCTGCGCCTGAGCTCGATCCTCGGCTATGTCGCCGCGGGACTGGTCATCGGCCCCTGGGGCCTGAATCTTATCGGCGACTTTGCCCGCATCATGCAGGTCTCCCAGTTCGGGATCGTGCTGCTGCTCTTCATCATCGGACTCGAGCTGCAGCCGACGCGGCTGTGGGTGATGCGGCGCGTCGTGTTCGGGCTCGGGGCGGCGCAGGTGGCGCTGTGCACCGTGCTGCTCGGCGCCCTCGCCTGGGCGGTGGGTGAGCCGCCGGTGGCCGCCGGCATCATCGGCCTCGGGTTGTCGCTCTCCTCCACGCCGCTGGTGCTGCAGATTCTCGCCGAGCGCGCCCAGCTCAAGACGCAAGCCGGGCGGGCAGCCTTCGGTATTCTCCTGTTCCAGGACCTGGCGGTGCTGCCCGTGCTGGCGGTGCTGCCGATGCTCTCGCCGCTCGCCGCGACCCGTCCCGCGGCCGGAACCTGGTGGATAACGCTGCTGAAGCTGGCTGCCATGGTGGCGGTGGTCATCATCGCCGGCGGACGGGTGCTGCTGCGTCCGGCGCTGCGCCTGGTGGCGCGGGTGCGCGTGAGCGAGGTGTTCACCGCCGCTGCGCTCCTAACCGTCATCGCCACCGCCCTGCTGGCGAACCGCGCCGGACTGTCGGCCTCCCTCGGGGCATTCCTCGCCGGTGTGCTGCTCGCCGACAGCGAATTCCGCCACGAGCTGGAGGCCGACCTCGAGCCCTTCAAGGGCCTGCTGCTCGGCCTGTTCTTCATCGCCGTCGGCATGTCAGCGAATCTCGGGCTGCTGAAGTCCGAGCCGCTCACCCTGCTCGCGCTCACCGCGGTGTTCCTGCTCGTCAAGCTCGGCGCCATCACCGCGCTCGGCCGCGTCGCGGGATTGCGCGCCGACTCGGCGCGGCGGCTGGGATTTGCGTTGCCGGCCGGCGGCGAGTTCGCGTTCGTGCTGTTCACGCTCGCCGCCAGCGAACAGCTCCTCGATCGCGCCACGGCGGACCTGTTGATCCTCGCGGTGACGCTCTCGATGATGCTCGGGCCGCTGCTGCTCATCGCGCACGAGGTCTTCATTCGCCGCTGGCTCGCACCCACCGCGGCACCGTACGACGACATCGATGAGCACGACATCCCGGTGATCATCGCCGGCTTCGGCCGCTTCGGGCAGATCGTGGCGCGGGTGCTGCGGATGAAGGGACTGTCCTTCACCGCGCTCGACAGCAGCCAGACGCACGTCGATTTCGTGCGCCGCTTCGGCAACAAGGTCTATTACGGCGACGCCACGCGGCTCGATCTGTTGCGCGCCGCCGGGGCGCAGAGCGCGCGGGTGCTGGTGCTGGCGGTGGACGACGTCGACGCCTCGGTGCGCACCGCCACGGTGGTGGGCGAGCAGTTCCCACAGCTGCGGATCTTCGCGCGCGCGCGCAACCGCCAGCATGCCTTCGCGCTCATGGACGCCGGTGTCAGCGCGGTGATCCGCGAGACCTACGCTGGCAGCCTGGAGATGGCGGCCGCGGTGCTGGAAGCCCTGGGCGAGACCCCCGCGGTCGCACGCGAGGCGGTGCGCCGCTTCCGCCAGCACGACGAGCAGACGCTGGCCGCGCAGTACCAGGTCAAGGAGGACGAGGAGAAGTTCCTCGCCACCACGCGCGAGTCCGCCCAGCAGCTCGAGCGGCTGTTCGAGGCGGACCGCACGCGCTCGGAAACGAAGTAGCATGGACGAGGCGCGCAACGTGCGCGACTTCTGGTTCGGCCGGCAGCCGCTGTCGGCGACCAGCCTGAACCAGCGGCTGCGCTTCTGGTACGGAGGCGGCGACTCGCCGGCGCGGCAGCGGCGCGACGCCCAGATCGCCGCGCGCTTCGGCCCGCTGTTCGAGCGCGCCGCTGCCGGGCAGCTCGCCACCTGGGCGAATGGCTCGCGGCGGCGGCTGAGCCTCATCATTCTGCTCGATCAGTTCCCGCGCAACATGTTCCGCGGCACGGCCCGTGCCTTCGCCACCGACGGCCAGGCACTCGCACTGACGCTGTCCGGTATGCAATCGGCCGCCGATGCGGCGCTCAACGAAGTGGAGCGCCTGTTCTTCTACATGCCGCTGCAGCACGCGGAAGTGCGCGCGGTGCAGGACGAATCGGTGGCCGCGTACCGGCGGCTGCTGAGCGAGGCGCCGCAGGCGCTGCGCGAGCCGTTCGCCGCCGCGCTGCGTTCGGCGGAGAACCACTGCGCGATCATCGAGCAGTTCGGACGCTTTCCCCACCGCAACCGCGCACTCGGGCGTGAGAGCACGGCCACGGAGCAGAAGTGGCTTGAGATCGGCGGCGGAACTTTCGGTCAGTAGTCCCCGGCGAGCCTCTCGAGGTGACGCATGCGGCGCTCGAGCTCGCGCTGCGCCTCTATCAGTTCCACCGCGAGCGCCGCGCCGCTGGCATTCACTCCGAGGTCGCGCATCAGCCGTGCGGCGATCTGCAGCCGTGGCAGCGCCGTCGCCGGCAGCTGCCACTGGCCTTCCGCCTCCCGCGGCGTCACCACGCCGAGCGCGGCGAGCTCGCGCACGTCATCCAGGTCCAGGCGGCACAGCTCGCAGATCGCGGCGGCCGCGATCCAGTCGCCCTCACCGAGCAGCCGGGCTTCGAACACAGAGGTCACGCGTACCATGCCATCACCTCATATCGGCGCGCGGATCGAAGTTGAGCTTCGCACGCATCTCTTCGTAGAGCGCCTTCGCCTGCGGAGAATCGGCCGGCGGCAATACCACCTTCAGTTGCACGTACTGGTCACCGGGCGGCGATCCGGCCAGCCCGCGTCCGCGCAGGCGCAGTTTCTGGCCCGACTGCGAGCCCGCAGGGATCTGCATCTCCACCGGACCCCCGAGGGTCGGCACGGTGACCGTGGCGCCAAGGGCCGCCTCCCACGGGGCGACCGCGATGGTGAGCGTCACGTTGTGCCCGTCGAGGGTGAAGCGCCGGTGCGGCAGGACGTGCACCTCGAGATACAGGTCTCCGGGCCCGCCGCCGCCGGCGTCGGCCTCGCCCTGTCCCGCGAGCCGGATGAGCTGCCCCTCGGTGACTCCCGGCGGTATGGTGACCCGCACGGTGTGCGAGCGCAGCTCGAGCGAGCCGTCGGGCTTGACCTCGGGACGCTTCAGCTCGAGCGTGCGCGTGGTGCCGCGATACGCCTCCTCGAGATCGATGTCGATGCGCGCGTGGTGGTCACGGGCCCGCGGCGCTCCGCCCGCGAACGGGCTGCCGCCGCCGAAGAGCGAGGAGAAGAAATCGCTGAAGTCCTCCCGCGAGAAGTTGCCGTCCTGCGCACCGGGGCCGGCACCGGCGCGGCGGCGGCGCGCGCCCTGCGCGCCGTGCGGAGCCCCCGAAAACTCGAAACCGCTGCCCCAGTCGGGC
The DNA here is from genome assembly GCA_035481975.1 of Steroidobacteraceae bacterium. Taxonomy (GTDB): domain Bacteria; phylum Pseudomonadota; class Gammaproteobacteria; order Steroidobacterales; family Steroidobacteraceae; genus 13-2-20CM-66-19. The sequence goes on along the minus strand of DATHRC010000020.1, from coordinate 144,527 downwards.
GGCGGCCGGAACTGCTGTCCCGACTTCCATTCGCTGCCAAGCTGGTCGTACGCGGCGCGCTTCTCCGGATCGCGCAGCACCTCGTACGCCTCCTGCATCTCCTTGAAGCGCGCCTCGGCGTGGGGCTCCTTGCTGACGTCGGGGTGGTACTTGCGCGCCAGCCGCCGGTAGGCGGTCTTGATCTGGTCGGCCGTCGCCGTGCGCTCCACGCCCAGGATCTTGTAATAGTCGCGGAATTCCATGGTTGCCTGACTGACCGCCTGAATCCAAACGAGCGCCCGCAGCCTGCCAACTTCGATTCTAGCCGCTGTAGGCGCACCGCCAGGGTGCATGAGTGCCTCGATCGGCACCTTCGCGAAGCACCCCCGCCACCGTGCGGGCCCGCGGGGGTGGCTACGGCGCCCCTTTTCATGGGGCATGGAACTTGCTTCGTCAAGGACGGTGGCCTGCCATGATGCGACTGTCCCGACCTCCGCCGCTTCGCAATCTGCGCGCGTTCTGCGTGGCCGCGCGGCAGCGCAGCTTCAAGGGCGCAGCGGCCGAGCTTTGCCTCACGCCTTCCGCGGTGAGCCACCAGATGAAGGAGCTCGAGGCACTCCTCGGCATGCGGCTGTTCGAGCGGCGCACGCGCTCGCTCGATCTCACCACCGCCGGTCACCGGCTGCGCGAGGAAGTGGAGCCGCTGCTCGAGGCGCTCGACCGGGCGCTCGCGCAGTTTGCCCGACGCAACGGCCGCCAGACGCTGCGGGTGCGGCTGCCGGCGCTGTTTGCCAACGAGCTGTTCATCCCGCGGCTGGCGGATTTCTGTGCCGCCAACCCGCAGATCGACGTGCAGCTCGATACGCGCGATCCGCGCCCGGCAACCCATCCGCCGACCGCCGACGTCTCGATAGTGCTGGCGAACGCGCCGCCGCAGGGAATGAAGAGCGAGCGCCTGTTCTCCTGCCCATTCACGGCGGTGTGCGCCCCACGCCATGCGGGCAGCGTGGCGCGGCTCGGCCGGGAGGTGTTCGGCACGCTGCCGCTGATTGTGGATCGGACGCGGCCATTCGCCTGGAGCAACTGGGCGGAAGAGGTCGGGCTTGCCACTCCCGAGCCGCGGCAGGTGATCGAGCTGGACACCATGATCGCCGTGGTGCGTGCGGCGGAGGGCGGCGTGGGGATCGCGCTCGTGCCGACGCTGCTGTGCGAGTCCTGGATCCGCTCCGGAGCGCTGGTGCGGGTGTTCGCCGTGGAGCTCACGACGCCCGACAGCTACTACCTCGTCAGCCGCATGAAGGATATCGAACGGCCGGCGGTGCAGGCGCTCACCCATTGGGCGCTGTCGCAGTATCGCGCGGGCTGAGCAGGACTCACCTGTGGGGCCAATTCTTTTCGTTTGCCGCAAGCGCTCCCGGATTTGTAGGGTAGCCGCGAGGACGTTGATCACATCGCAGGACTGACCGGAGGGGCGGCGGGGTGTTCAGATTTCGATCCCCCTCGAACGTATGCCCCGTCGCCCCTTCGGATCACCGGCGGCAAACGCCCGGACAAAAAAAGGCGCCGCGAAGCGGGGGAAAGTCGCATCGCGGCGCGCAGGAGCGAACACGGGGAAGTTGTTCGCAACTGGCTGGAGCTGAGCAAGGCGTGTGCCAGCCCACAATAGCAATTAAAAACAGATACTTATGTCGATCGTGGGCGACAGAGACCGGTGACGTGAATTGTCACTTTGATGCCCTGGGCCGCCCTGTCGGGCCCTGGAGCGGCAGCGCGGCGGAGCCTCAGCGCGGGACGACAGGCACGCAGGCCTGAGCCTGCTCTTTCAACGAATCGCACAACGCCCGCGCCTGCGCTTCGCCGGCGGCGGGAGCCTGCAGGCGGTAGAGCTGCGCGTTATCGGTACCCGCCACGATGATGCGCGGCGACAGCCCCCCGAGCTGCGCGCCGAAACGTCCCTGCAGGCGCTGCCACTCACGGCCCGCACTCGCCTCGCTGCCGAAGGCCCCGAGCTGCACGCCGTAACTGTCCGGAGAGGGGCCGGCGGCAACCCGGGTGTCGACGAAGGCTGCGACCGGCTGCGCCGCTTCACCGCCTGCCGCGAGAGCGGCCCCGGCGGCTGCGACCGGCTGCGCCGCTTCACCGCCTGCCGCGAGAGCGACCCCGGCGGCTGCGACCGGCTGCGCCGCTTCACCGCCTGCCGCGCGAGCGGCCCCGGCGGCGATTGCCGCCTCCGCACCTTGCTCCTGCGAGGGGGGCCGGGTTGCGACGGTTGCCAGCTGCAGTGCGTTGACCCCTGAGGTCCCCGCCGCGGCCTCTTCGGGTGTCGGCGGGGCGATGCGCGGCGCCGACCCGAGCGCGTACGCCTCGATGCGAATACGCGCCTCTTCGGCGTGCTTGCCGTGGCTGTGATGGGCCAGGAATTCCCGGTAGCCTTGCGCTGTGGCGGTCGCGTCGGTGTGCTCCCAGTCACGCTGTTCGGCGAGCTGCGCGATCCGCCCCCGCGCCTGCCCCGCCAGCTCGCTGTCAGGGTGCTGCTCGATGAAGCGCCCCCACGCCTCCGTCGTGTCTGCGCTCTCCGCCGAGCGCCAGTCCTGCTGCTCAGCGCTGCAGGCGCACAGCGCGGCCAGTAGTGCGACCCGCGCGATTCGTCCTGCGTGGAATGTGACCATGATCGTCGTCCCTGCGGTAGCGGCGTTACGTATTATGACCTCCGCCGACCGGAACGAGGAGCAGCGGATGACCGAGACCCTGAAGCGGCGGCTGATCGACCAGATCGGCGATGCCCCGACTTTCGTGGCGGAAGGGTCGCGGCTGACCGGGGACCTGGAGACGGGTGGCCCGCTGGTGCTGTGTGGCGCCATCCGCGGGGACGGCCGCGTGGGGGGTGCGCTGCGCATGGCGATGACGGCCGAGTGGGAGGGAGAGATCCACGCCCGGGCGGCGATCATTGCCGGCAGGATCACCGGCAAGCTGGTGGTGGAAGAGAAGCTCGAGGTGGGAACTACCGCAGTGCTGCGCGCCGATATCGTCGCCCGCAGCATCGCGGTCGCCAAGGGCGCGGTCATCGACGGCACGGTAACCGTCACCAGCGGCGAACCGGTGGTGCAGTTCGAGGAGAAGCGCCAGGCGCGCTAAGGTACCTCGCGCAGGCCGGCGGGGGCGATGGCCGGCGCGACCGTCGCCGTGCCGGCGCCGAGCAGCGTCAGGATGCGCTGCTCGAGCCAGGTCGGTCCGGTGAGACCGGCAAAGAAGCCGCAATGGCCGCCGTAGCGCGTCACCGTCAGGGTGAGGTTCGACGGCCGCGCCAGCTCGCTGAGTCCCGCTGCGGGAATGATGGGATCGTCGAGCGCGGTGAAGAGAATCGCGGGCACCTCGAGTTGCGCCAGGCGCGCGCCGGTGATGCCGTAGCCGTTCAGATAGTGCTCGAGCGTCGCAAAGTCGGTGTAGCTCTTCACCAGCTCTGCGGTCATGAGCTTCAGATCGCGCCGCCGCGCGAGCCGGCGGAAATCATAGGCGTCGGGCCACGCGGCCTGTTTCTTGCGCAGCGAGCGCAGCCACTTGCGCACGAAGTAGCGCTGGTAGCCGGGGAAGCCCGCCTGCAGTGCCGCAAGCGTCGCCACCGGATCGAGCACCGGCGAGACCGCGATCACGCCCGCCAGTTCCAGCTGCGCGTTGCGCGCCTGCGCCGCCACACGCAGCATGAAGTTGCCGCCGAGGGAGAAGCCGATCAGCTGCAGCGGCCGGCCCGGCGAGCGCTCCTGCAGTGCACGCACCGCGCCCACGACCTCCGGCAGGCGGCAGGAATGAAACAGCTCGCGGTTGAGGTGATGAGTGTCGCCGTGATCGCGCAGGTTGAGCCGCACCACCTCGAAGCGCTGCTCGAACAGCCGCGCCGCGAGCGACAGCACGTACAGCGACTCGGCGCTGCCTTCCCAGCCGTGCAGCAGCACCACCGTGCGGGGGCTGGCGTGCGCCGGCGTGGACACGAAGCACTGCAGCCGCACGCCCTCGCCGCAGTCGAGCAGCAGCTCGCGGGACGCCGCCAGCAGCGGCGCCGCTGCCCGCAGCACACGCCGGCGGCGCCACACGGTGCTCGCCAGCATCGATTGCAGATGCGGATTGCGCAGCCAGCGTGACGGCTGGAAGTCGTCGTCAGCCGAGCGCACGGCGGCCTCCGCCGGCTTCAGCGCACCCGGATCTCGACCCTGTTGTTGGCGCTCGCGGCGCGGTTCCACTCGCCGGCGGTGAGCTCCGCCGTGGGCGCGGGGTACGGCGTGAGCACGCTGGCACTGTCGCCCATCGACAGCTGCGCATCGAGCGCACCGTGGGTGGAGCTGCGGATGTCGCCGATGAGGTTGGCGAGTACCAGCGGCGTGCGCTGCGCTGCCGACAATGCCTCCTCGGACGGGTTGCCGACCACGTCGCAGCGGGCGAACGGCGTCTCATCGGGCGCCTGCGAGTAGCCGTCGAGCGCGTTGCCGACGAGGCAGAAGCGTCCGGGAAAGGTCCTGATGTCGACAACTCCGCTCACCTTCTGATGCGCCAGCCGGTAGAGCAGCTGGCGGATCACTTCCAGGCGCGCGCCGCCGAGCGCATCGGTGCCGTAGGGCACCGGCACGATGGTGGGCTTCGCCTCGCTCGCCGCGGCTGGCGCCTGCCCGGGCGGCGCCGCGGCGGCCGCCGCTGCCGGCGCGGCGCTCTGCGCACTCGCAGCGCCCACTGCATCCTGGCGCTCGTGCAGCTGGGCCACTTCGGCCTGCAGGCCTTCCAGCAGCTGCACGCTGCGCCACCATAACATGCTGCTGACGAGGGCGGCGCCGAGCGCGGCGCAGGCCACGATCCATGCCCACGGCGGCTGCGGCCGTGCCGCAGGCGACGGCGGCGGCAACGCCTCCAGCAGCAGCGCGCGCACTTCGGCGGTGATGCGCTCGGTCTGCGTGTCGACACCGGCCACCAGCGCGCGGCGCAGCTCGGCGAAATGCTCGCGCAGCCCGCTCTCGGTGAGCGGCCGCATGCCCATCGTGGCCGCCGGCTCGTCCGCCGCGCTCTCGGCGTGCAGGTTAAGCGGAGTGAAGCCCGACTGCTCGCCGCTGCGCCGGTCGGGGACCAGGTGCAGCTCGTACAGCACTTTCGAGACATCGGTGGGCTTGATCTGCTTGGGCAGCACGCCCACGGCGCCGAGCGCCCGCGCCTGGCCGAGATACAACTCTCCCTCCTGCGAGGTGTACATCATGATAGGGATGGTGGCGGTGCGCGGATCGTTCTTGATGGCCTGCACCGCCTGCAGGCCGTCCATGCCCGGCATCAGGTGGTCCATGAAGATGACGTCGGGACGATTGCTGCTGAGGTAGTCGATCGCCGCTTCGGCGCTCTCGGCGCTGTCGACGTCGATGTCGTATTTTTCCAGGGCGCGGGCGAGAAACAGACGCGCGGACTTGGAATCGTCCACGATCAAGGCCCGCTTTGCTCCCATGCGCCGCTCCCACTGCCGCGGTCCGGCACGCCCGCGGCAGTGTAGCCCAGAACCGTCGCGGTTCAACTGCTGTCGCGGACTGAAGACGATCGCCTGAGCGGCGGTGTGACTTAAATCACGCCGCGGCGCGTGCCGCGCGCGGCAGCGCGCGCAAGCCGGCATACACCTGCGCCAGGCGGCGCGCCATCGCCGCCGCGGACCAGCTGCGCGCGTAGGCCCGGCCACGCGCCGCCATGGCTTCACGCACGCCGGCATCGCTGAGCACGCGCACCACCGCGGCGGCGAAAGCGTCGCGCTCCTCCGGCACCACCAGCGCGCCGCTGCCGGGCAGCAGTATCGAGCGCGTGCCGAGCTCCGCGGTCGAGACCACCGGCGCTCCCTGCGCCATGGCCTCCAGCAGTACCAGGCCCTGCGTCTCGGTACGCGAGGCGAACACGAACGCGTCCGCCGCGGCATAGCAGTCGAGCAGCGCCGCATCGCGCTCCAGGTAACCGGCAAAGTGCACGTGGCGTGCGAGGCCGAGGGCCGCCACCTGGGCGCGCAGCGCCGCGTGTGCCGGTCCTTCGCCGGCAATGACCAGCAGCGCCGCGGGAATCGACCTCAGCACCTCGGCGAACATCCGCACCAGGAAGCCGATGTTCTTCTCGTGGGCGACGCGCCCGATGTAGGTGACCAGCGGTCGCTCGGCTGCGATGCCGGCGCGCGCGCGAAACGCACGCCCGTCGCCGCTGCGAAAGCGGTCCACCGGCAGGCCGGTCGGCACCACGTGCACCGGGGTGGTGACGCCGTACGCGGCCAGCACCGCGCGCATCGGCTCGGAGGGTGCGATCAGCGCCTGTACGGCTGCGCACTGCGAGCGCGTGAAGCTGCGCGCCAGCAGCCGCCCCATGGCCCGCGGCAGCACCGACACGTAGTGATGCAGATACTCTTCGAAGAAGGTGTGGTAGGTCGCCACCGCGGGGATGTGCGCGCGCCGCGCGAAGCGCACTCCCGCATAGTGCGCGATGAAGGGCGTGTGGATGTGCACCAGATCGAAAGCGCCGGTGGGCAGAGTGGCGAGCGTGCGGTTCAGCGCGCGCCACGCCATGCGGCGGTCCTCGGGGTCGCGCGGCACGCGCCCTGCCGGCACGCGCAGCACGCCGGGCTCGTCGGCCGCGCCGCTCGGCTGCGGCGTCGCGTCGTAGCGCGGCGCCACCAGCGACGTCTCCACACCGCAGGCCACGAGGTCCTCGCGGAAGGTGCGGATGGACGTGGAGACACCGTTGACGCGCGGAAAGTAGACGTCGGAGATGAACAGTACGCGCACGCGCTAGCCGTGCCTCGCGCCCGCGGGTCTCACCTCAGGTGCAGGCGAGCCCCAGCTCGGCGAGCGCACCGCCGATGGCCGCTCCGGCGAGCACGTCGGAAGGGTAATGCAGTCCGAGCACCACGCGCGAGCAGGCGATGAGCGCGGCGAACGGCAGCAGCACCCAGGCGAGCTCGGGGAAGTGCACGCTGGCCTGCCAGGCGAAGGACACCGCGTGCAGCGTGTGTCCGGAAGGGAAGCTGTAGCGATCTAGCGGCGCGGCGGCGCGGTCGATCGCCCGGTGCGTGATGAAAGGCCGCTCGCGCACGAACAGCCGCTTGAGCAGCGAGTAGAGCACCAGGCCGAGCGCCCCGGTGAGCGCCATGACGATCGCGGGCCGCACCGCGTTCACCCCGTACAGCAGCGGCAGCGCGAGGATCAGCAGATACCAGGCGATCCCGTCGCCCAGGCGGCTTGCGATCTGAAAGATGCGGCGCGGCAGCGCCAAGGTCGCCCCGCGGTTGAGCCCGCGGCACAGACGGTATTCGGCGGCGTCGATGCGCGCCATGAAGGTGCTGAGTCCGGTCGCTTTCATGTGCCCGTAAACCTCCGGGGTGAGGCGCATGACGTGACGCGTACAGCTTCGGGAAAGCTCGCGTCAACCGGATGAAGGAAATGTGAAAGTTTTGTTGCTCCAAGGGCTTAGACACTATTCTGTGTGTTCTACTTCACATAATTGTTGCGCCGTACCTTAGATCCTCAGCCTGCCCGGGCGCGATCCGGTTTGAGGCCCAGGCGTGCGAGCGTCGCGGACACCAGCCTCGCGGCGGCGGCGGGTGCGTACGCCAGGAACAGCGAGGGCTCGCTGAGCTCGAGCTCGAGCACGCACGGCAGGTGGGCCGCATCGCGGATCAGATCGACCCGCGCATACAGCAGCTCACCGAAGGGCAGCTGTGCCAGCACGCGCTGCGCGAGGGCGTGCTCCGCAGCATCCGGGGGACGCACGCTGATCTCCTCGGGGGCGAACAGCCCGGCGGTGGCAAGGCCGCCGGCCGGCAGCAGCGGCCCCTTGCGGACGGCGTGGCTGAAGCGCCCGGCGATGAACACCAGTGCGGTCTCGCCATGCGCGTCCACGCCTTCCAGATACGGCTGCAGCATCACGCTGCGCCGCGCGGCGAGCAGCTGATCGAGATGCGCGAGGATCTCCGTGGTGGCGCCGCGCGGGTGGCGGCGCGTGCCGCGCGAGCCGGCACCGACCGCCGGTTTCACCACCAGCTCCGGCGCGGACTGCTGCACGAGAAACTCCCGCAGCAGCTGCGGCGCATCGGCACCGGGTTCCACGAAGGTGGTGGGCACCACCGGCAGCCCGGCGTGCGCGAGCTCGCGCAGGTAATGCTTGTCGGAGTTCCAGCGTACCACCGGGAGCGGGTTGAGCAGCATGGTGAGCGCGGCGGTGCGCTCCACCCAGGCGAGGAACTGCGGCAGCCGCTCGGCGTAGTCCCAGGCCGAGCGCAGCAGTGCCGCATCGAAGCGCGCCCAGTCCACGCCCCGGTCGTCCCAGTCGGCGATCTCGGCGTGCACGCCCGCCGCCGCGCAGGCAGCCAGCAGCGGCGGCATGTCCTCGTCGAGCCCGCGCGCGGCGCGCGCGCTCACCAGCGCGAGCGCCGCCGTCACTCGCGGATTCCCGCGCCGCGGTTCATCAGCCCGACCGCGGTGGCGAACAGCACGATCGCCGCCGCCACCATGAGCGCAAAGGCGCTGCCGACCTCGACGTCGGAGACGCCGAGGAAGCCGAAGCGAAAGGCATTCACCATGTAGAGGATGGGATTGACGAACGACAGCCGGCGCGCCCACTCCGGCAACAGGCTCACCGAGTAGAACACCCCGCCGAAATAGGTCAGCGGCGTCAGCACGAAGGACGGGATCCAGTTCACCTGGTCGAAGTTCTTGGCGAACAACGCATTGAGGAAACCGCCGAGCGCGAAGGTGAGCGAGGTGAGCACCAGCGCCGCCACCACCACCAGCAGGTGCTGCACCTGCAGGTGCGTGAAAATCAGCGATACCGCGGTCACCGCGATGCCGACCAGCAGACCGCGCAGCACGCCGCCGGTGGCGTAGCCGGCGACGATCACCCAGTTGGGCAGCGGCGACACCAGCAGCTCCTCGACGTGCTTGCCGAATTTGGCGCCGAAGAACGAGGCCACCACGTTGCCGTAGGAGTTGGTGATGACCGACATCATGATCAGGCCGGGGGCGATGTACTGCTTGTAGTCGAAGCCGCCCATGGCGCCGACGCGCCGGCCGATGAGGCTGCCGAAGATCGCGAAGTACAGCACCGCAGTGACGATCGACGGCACGATGGTCTGGCCCCAGATGCGGATGATGCGGCCGTATTCGCGGATCACTATGGTCTTGAAGCCGATCCAGCGCACCACGTTCAGGCGGATCGGCGGCGCCTCGGGCAGTGCCACGCTGCTCATGGCGTCCCCGCCGCAGCACGCGCCGCGGCCCGCGGCGCGCCGCCGCTGCGCGGCGCCTCGCCCGGTGTGCCGCGCCCCTCGACCAGCCGCATGAAGATCTCCTCCAGGCGGTTAACCTTGTTGCGCATGCTGAGCACCTCGATGCCGAGCGCCGACAGGCGCGCGAAGATGTCATTGAGGTTCTCGTCCTTGGAAACTTCCACCTCAAGAGTGTGATCGTCGACCAGCGTGACCACGTAACCCGGCAGCGGCGGCGGGGCGGCGAGCGCATCACGCAGGTTGAGCACGAAGGTCTCGACGTGCAGCCGGCGCAGCAGGCTGCTCATGCGGTCACGCTCGACGATGCGTCCGCCGCTGATGATGGCAATGTTGCGGCACAGCGTCTCGGCCTCCTCCAGGTAGTGCGTGGTGAGGATGATGGTGGTGCCGCGCTCGTTGATCTCGCGCAGGAAGTCCCACATCGAGCGGCGGATCTCGATGTCGACGCCGGCGCTCGGCTCGTCGAGTATCAGCAGGCGCGGCTCGTGCATCAGCGCACGTGCGATCATCAGGCGGCGCTTCATGCCGCCGGACAGGCCGCGCGAGATGCCGTTGCGCTTGTCCCATAGCTGCAGCTGCTTCAGGTACTTCTCGGCGCGCTGGCGGGCCACCGGGCGCGGGATGCCGTAGAAGCCCGCCTGGTTCACCACGATGGTGAACGGCGACTCGAACATGTTGAAGTTGATTTCCTGCGGCACGACGCCGATGCAGGCCTTGGCCGCCTCGAGCTCGGTATCAATACTGTGGCCGAAGACGCGCGCAACGCCTGCGGTCTTGTTCACCAGCGAAGTGATGATGCCGATGAGGGTGGTCTTACCCGCGCCGTTGGGCCCGAGCAGCGCGAAAAAATCGCCGCGCTCGACCTCCAGGTCCACTCCGTGCAGCGCCTGCACCCCGTTCCGGTAGATCTTGGTCAGTCCCCTTACCGAAAGTGCGTTCATGGCGGGAGGATCGGGGCTTCGGCGCGCGAGCGCAAGTGATGCGCCTTACCGCTCGCCGCGCATACTTAAGCGCCGCGCCGCGCCCGCCCCCGACGTGCCTCGGGCGGGGGATTGACTTTAACCAGGCTGATTCAGCTCGCGGTCTTCAGCAGTGCGCCGGGGGGCGCGGCCAGCGCGGCGGCATGCGCGGTATCGGCGTCGGCCGGCGCGGCGGCAGTGACATCCGCGCCGCCGCCGGCCTCGACAGCGGCCGGATCGTGGAACGACCAGCCATCGCGGCCGCGTGCCTTGGTGGCGTACAGCGCGAGATCGGCGCGCTGCACCGCGCGCTCGTGGGAGTAGTCGCCGCCGGCTGCCACGGTGGCGACGCCCGTGCTCACCGTAACGTAGGGGCGCGTGGGCGAGGCGCGGTGCGCGATGCCGAGATCGGCGACCGCGCGGCGCACGCTCTCGGCGGCCTGCGCGGCGTCATCACCATCGCCGCCCACCAGGATGGCGATGATCTCCTCCCCGCCGTAGCGCGCCACCACGTCCAGCGGCCGCCGGCGCGCGGCGTGGTGGATCGCGGCCGCGACTTCGCGCAGACAGCGGTCGCCCGCCTGGTGCCCGTAGCCGTCGTTGTAGGCCTTGAAGTGATCGATGTCGATCAGCATCACGGACACCGGCAGCCGCGCGCCCTGCGCGTGCTGCCAGAGGCTGCGGGCCTGCTCCTCGAGCGCCGCACGGTTGAGAAGTCCCGTGAGCCCGTCGTGCGTGGCGACTTCCGCGAGCCGCCGCCGCTCGAGAAACGCCACGCGGTTGGCGTACTCGAGCGCGTAGCAGCCGGCGCCGCCGATGAGATTTGCGCACAACAGCACGAACAGCGAGTAGGTGGCCACCGGGGCGGCGATCGCCCCGCCGAGCGCGGCCGCGGCGTACACGCCGATCAACAGCAGGTTGCTGCGCAGCGCCGCCTGGAACGACAGTCCCAGCATGAAATAGAAGTAGAACGCGGCCAGCAGCAGCCGCGCAGCCACCAGCGGCAACTGCGCCGGGGTCGCCTCCACCGCCATCAGCACGGTGCCCACGCCGAACAGCGGCGCGGCAACCTGGATCGCCGGTTGGTACCAGCGCAGGTACAGCCGCGGGGTGGTGAGTCCCATCATGATGAGCACCAGCGGCAGCTGCAGCCCGAAGCGCCAGATATCCGGCCGCGCCAGGCGCCGGCCGACCAGCAGCCAGTGATCGATGACGGTGAAGCCGAGGACCGTGGACAGCGCCACGATCAGGCTCATGCGGATCCAGGGCCGCGCCGCGGCGCGGTAACTCAGCAGGAATTGTCGTTCGAGCTCGCGATCGCGAAAGCGCAGTTGCAGCCGCCGCGTACGCAGGGCGTTGGCGGACGAGCCGTCCTGTGCCTGCGTACCGCGCAAACGCCGCCCCCTTCAGCGCGCCGGAGATTCCTAGCGCAGTGGATCGCGCTCACGCTCCGGTCGCTGCCGGGAGGAGGCCTTCACGCGCGTACGCCACACTTCGTACGGATCCCAGCCGGCACGTGAGTATGAGACTCCATCGATACCATTCACCGTTCTGGTGAATTCTTCATTAGCCGCGGGGATGATCCCCTGGCTTGCGGTAAGTCCTTCCGCACCATTCCTTTTCATCTGCTCGCACTCCTGCCTTATTTATTGTCGAAGCGACTTAAGTTGCTTCCATCTGCCCGCCGCCCTTCCGTAGCGCGACGTGGTTTGGCGAAGTCTATGTCGTCCCGCAGCCAAAAGCTAACTGACCAAGCGTCTGATTATGTTAAGATTATGACCAACGTTAACGGCAGCTGAACAAACTTCACGCAAGCCGCTGTCAGTCCGCGAAATAACGCGCCAGAAACTCGGCGAACGTTCCCCGATCGGCAGTCTCGATCTTGTGCTGCGCCGCCAGGGACTCCTCGGCTTCCTGGGAGAACTCGCGCAGGCGCTCCTCGTTGGGAGGATAGAGCTCGAGGAAATATGCCTTGTGCGTCGCCGACATGCGCAGCGCGAGGTCGAAGAACGACTCCCCAGCCGTCAGCTCGGCCATCATGCGTGCCGAAGGGGTGAGCGCCACGTCCTCGACCTTGGCCGACTGCGTGGCGAGCGCCTGGGAGTAGGGGCGCGCCGGATCACCGCGATCGAGCACGTCGCAGATGCCCGACATCGAATCGAGCAGCTCGCGCGCCCACTCGAGCATCGGCGCCTCGCGTCCGTCGCGCGACAACGTCAGCCCCGGCTCGCGCCCGCAGCGCGCCACGGTGATGTGGTTCTGGTCGAGCACGCCGTGCTCGGCCCGCTCGATCGGCGGGCTGTCCTTCATCAGGCACAGCGCCAGAAACGCTTCGAGAAAGCGCAGCTTGTTCTGATTCACGCCCACCGGATCGAACGCGCTCACGTCAAGCGCGCGCACCTCGACGTACTCGACGCCGGCGCGGCGCAGCGCCTTGGTCGGACGCTCGCCGGAGCGCGCCACGCGCTTGGGACGGATGAAACTGTAGTACTCGTTCTCGATCTGCAGGATGTTGGCATTGAGCTGGCGGTACTCGCCGTTCACCACCACGCCGAGCGCCTCGTACGGCGGGTGCGGCGTGGTGATGGCGCGCGTCAGGTCGCGCACGTACTCCTCGAGGCTGTTGACCGACACCTCGAGTCCCGCCTGGTTGCGGTTGCGGTAGCCGACGTCGCTCATGCGCAGGCTGGTGGCGTACGGCTGGTAGGCAGTGCCCGCGCCGAAGTCACGCAAGCCCAGTTGCCGGCCGCGCAGGAAGGACTTGCATACCACCGGCGACACGCCGAACAGGTACAGCACCAGCCAGCCGTAGCGGCGGTAGTTGCGCAGCAGGTCGAAGTAACTGGCCGAGACGAAGGCCGTATCCGCCGAGCGCACCGCGCGCGCCGCCGCCCACGCCTCCCAGAACGGCGGCGGGAAGGAGTAATTGAAGTGCACGCCGGAGATCGCCTGCATCATCCGCCCGTAGCGCAGGCCGAGGCCGTTGCGATACACGGTCTTCATGCGCCCGATGTGCGAGCTGCCGTATTGCGCCAGCGGAATGTCCTCGTCGCGCGCGATGGCGCACGGCATGCTCGTCGCCCACAGCAGCTCCTCGCCCAGGTGACGGTAGACGAACTGGTGCAGGTCGAGCAGGTACTGCAGCAGCTCCCAGCTGTGCACGAAGGCCGGCGTCACCAGCTCGATGAGCGCCTCGGAGTAATCGGTGGTGATGTGCTCGTTGGTGAGCGCCGATCCGAGCAACCGCGGATGCGGCGTGCGCGCCAGGCTGCCGTCGGGCATGACACGCAGCGACTCCTTCTCCACGCCCTTGCGGCCGCCCTGCAGGATCTGCGGCTGGCCGCTGTTGACCAGGCTGGACAGGCGCCGCTCGAAGACGCGATCGATGCCGGGGCTGCTCATGAGTCGGCTACTTTAGCGCAACGCCCGCAGCAGGCTGCAGACCACGCACAGGATCACCGCGGCGAGCGGTCCGCCGCGACGGCTCTGCAGCACCAGGAACGCAGCGGCGGCAATGGCCACGTCGGCGCCGTCGCGCACCGCACTGGTCCAGAGCGGGTCGTAGAGCGCGGCGGCCAGGATACCCACCACCGCGGCGTTGATGCCGGCGAGCGCGGCGCGCAGCCGCGCGGCGCGCGCCAGGCGCTGCCACAGCGAAGCTCCGGCCACGGCGAGCAACAGTCCCGGCAGGAAAATACACAGCAGCGCGAGCGCGGCGCCGAGGGTGGCGGCCGTCGGCAGCGCCACGGCTCCGAGGTAGGCGGCGACCGCAAACAGCGGGCCGGGCATGGCCTGCGCCAGACCGTAGCCGCCGAGGAAGGCATCGTCGCTGACCCAGCCGGTCGGCACGAGCGCATCGCGCAGCAGCGGCAGTACCACGTGACCGCCGCCGAACACCAGGGCGCCCGCGTTGTAGAAGATCGCCGCGAGCGCCAGCGGACTGTGCGGCGACAGCCAGGACAGGCAGGCGAACCCGAGGAGCAACAGCGCAAATGCCATGAGCGCGGGCCAGCCGGCGCGCTGCACCCGTATCGCGGCTGCGGCACTGGCGGCGAGCGGGCGGCAGCACAGCGCGCCGGCGAGCGCCGCGCCCGCCAGCACCGCGAGCTGTGCGCGGCTGCCCCCGAGCAGCAGCAGCAGCGCCGCGGCGCCGAGCGCGATCAGCCAGGTCGCGGCATCGGTGCACAGCCTGCGCCCCATGGTCCACACCGCCTGCGCCACGACCGCGACCGCGACCAGCTTCAGGCCGGCGAGCAGCGCGAGCGCCGCCGTGCCCTGCAGGCGCGCGGCGAGCAGCGCGGCGCCGAACAGCAACAGCGCCGACGGCAAGGTGAAACCCGCCCACGCCGCCAGCGCGCCGCGCCAGCCCGCCCGCTGCAGACCGATGAGGAATCCCAGCTGGCTGCTGGTCGGTCCGGGAAGGACGTGACACAGCGCCAGCAGCGCTGCGTAGCTCTCGGCACTCAGCCAGTGCCGCTCGCGCACGTAGGTGCGCTCGAAGTAGCCGATGTGCGCCAGCGGTCCGCCGAAGGAGCTCAGGCCGAGCCGCAGCGCGACGCGCAGCACCTCCGCGGCGCTGCCCTGCGGGGCGTCAGCGGCGCCGGCTGCCCCGCTAGGGCGAGGCGAACAGATCACCGAGCCACGGCCGGCCGGCGCGGTATGCGACGAGCTGTGTGGTCAGTGTGCGCGTGTCCCAGCCGAGGCTGAGCGCCTTCTGCAGCGCGCGCTGTTGTTGCGCCACCGCCGTGTGGAAATCTCCGCTACTCGCGTAAGCGGCGGCCACCGCTGCGAACATGTGCGGGTCGGACTGGACGTCCCCGCGTAACAGCTGCTGCGCGAGCGCGAGCGCGGTGTGCGGATCACGCAGCGCGTCCACCCTGGATGCGGCGAGCAGCGCGACCACGTGCTTGCGCACATAGTAGTTGTCGGACTGCGCGGCCTGCGCGAGCGCGGCACGCGCCGGCGCGATCTGCGCGGCCGCCGGGCCCGCGCCCAGCAGCTCGGAGGCAAACAGCATCTGGGCCGCGCCATTGCCGCCGGCGGCGGCGTGGTGCAGCCAGATCGTCCCGTCGGCGTGCGGGTGACAGCTCGCCGTGGCCCGCAACTGGCTGCCGATCCAGTACTGCGCCTGCGCGCCGCCGGCGCGTGCGGCAGACATCAGCATCTCGCCGGCGCTGGCGCTCGAGACACCGAGCGAGCTGTCGAGGGTTGCCGCGAGACCGAGCACGTACTGGCCCTGACTGTCGCCGGCCTCGGCGGCCGCGCGCGCCCGCTGCAGCGGCTCGAGCTGCGCCAGCGCGCCGCCGCCTTCGACCGCGAACACCTGCTTTGCCTGCAGGCGGTATTCGACCGGCTGGCCATTGCGCATCGCGGGGGCGAAACTCGAATTGAGCCACGCCTCGATCGTCGCCGCGACGAATTCCTGCTCCGGTACGGCCAGCAGCACCTCGGGATCGCGCGCCCGGCCGTCGGCACCGATGGTGAGCGCGGCGATGACGAGGGCGTCCTGGCGCCGCGCCAGCTGTTGCTGCGGGTATTCCGGTTCCGGATGCGTGATCACGCGCGGCGGCGTGGTGCCGACACAGCTGAAGTCCGGGTCGATGACGCCCTGTGAGCGCAGCGCCGTGTGCCCGTAGCGCTCCACGATCGCCGCGGCAGTGCGTGACTCCTCGGCAGTCAGCCTCGCGGCGAGCACCGTGATGCGGTTGCCAACCAACCGCTCGCAGCCGTTGCCGGCGGCGGCCTGCAGCCAGCCGACGCCGCCGCCGCTGTCCTGCGGGCCGCCCTGGCCCTTGAGCGCCATGGCGCCGAGATTGAATTGCGAGGAGCAATCGCCGAGCTCGGCGAGCGCCAGGAATTCGCCGTGCGCCGCGTCATAGTGTCCGGCAGAGTAGTCCTGCATCGCCTGCTGGAAATCCGCGTAGGCGCCGGCACTGCCGAGCACCGCCGCGGCGGCCCACACACGCGCAACCCGAGTGCCCATGTCGCTGCGCTCCCTTAGCGCTCGAGGATGGCCGTGACCCCCATGCCGCCGGCGGTGCACACCGAGATCAGGCCGCGTTGCGCGTTGGCATCGCCGGCGAGAATCTTGGCGAGCGTCGCGACGATGCGCGTGCCGGTGGCGGCGAACGGATGGCCGAGGGCGATGCTGCCGCCCTTCACGTTCAGGCGCGCGCGCTCCAGACGTCCGAGCGGCGCCGCCAGGCCGAGCACGTCGCGGCAGTAGTCCGCCGACTCCCACGCCTTGAGCGTGCACAGCACCTGCGCGGCGAACGCCTCGTGAATCTCGTAGTAGTCGAAATCCTGCAGCTTCAGCCCGGCATCGGCGAGCATCGCGGGCACCGCGTAGCTCGGCGCCATGAGCAGCCCCTCCCTGCCGGCGGCGAAGTCCACCGCCCACACCTTGCCGTAGCGCAGGTGGGCGAGCACCGGCAGGTTGCGCTGCGCCGCCCACTCGGGCGTGGCGAGCAGCACCGCGCTCGCCCCGTCGGTGAGCGGGGTACTGTTGCCGGCGGTGAGCGTGCCGTCGGCGGCAAAGCTCGGTTTCAGCTTGGCGAGCTTCTCGAGGCTGGTGTCGGTGCGCACATTGTTGTCGCTCTTCAGCCCCTGGTACTCGACCACCAGGTCATCATAGAAACCCTCGCGCCACGCAGCGGCGGCCCGCAGGTGGCTCTCGTAGGCGAGCTGGTCCTGCTCGGCGCGCGCGATCTGCCACTGCTTGGCCATGATCTCGGTGCTCTGGCCCATCGACAGCCCGGTGCGCGGCTCGACCACCGCCGGCAGCACCGGCCGGAAGTACCGCGGCCGCAGCCCGAACCACGGCGCCAGGCGCTGCTTGAGATTGCGCCCGCGATAGCTGCTGAGCAGCAACTGTTGATAGGAGCGCGGATACACCACGGGCGGATCGCTGGCCGTGTCGGTGCCGCCGGCGATCCCGGCCTCGATCTGCCCGAGCGCGATCTTGTTGGCGATGTCGATGGCGGCCTCGAGGCTCGTGCCGCAGGCGCGCTGCATGTCGAGGCCCGGGGTGTGCGGGTCGAGCCCGCTCGACAGCACGCACTCGCGCGTGAGGTTGTAGTCTTTCGAGTGCTTGATGACCGCGCCCGCCGCCACGTCGCCGAGCCGCACGCCCTGCAGGCGGAAGCGCTCGACTACGCCGCGAAACGCGGCCGTGAGCAGCTCCTGGTTGCCGGCGGTGGCGTAAGCGGAATAGGAGCGGGCGAACGGAATGCGTACGCCACCGACGATGGCGACCCGCCTGATTACGCTACCGACCAGCATGCGTCCCTCCCACGGCGCGGCGCGCTAGAATGCCATTCCATGGGGCAATTCACCACCATCATGGCGCGCGACGGCCACGAATTTCAGGCCTGGCTCGCCGCGCCCCCGGGCCACCCGCACGGCGCACTGCTGGTGATCCAGGAGATCTTCGGCGTCAACCGCCATATCCGCAAGGTGACCGACGATTTCGCCGCCGACGGCTACACCGCCATCGCACCGTGCCTGTTCGACCGGGTGCGCCGCGGCATCGAGCTCGACTACACGCCCGCCGCCATGCAGGAAGGCGCGGGGTACGTGAAGCAGCTGCAGACGGAGGCGACGCTGCGCGACCTGGCGGCGGCGCTCGCCGTGGTGAAGCACTCCGGCCGCCGCGGCGCGGTCGGTTACTGCTGGGGTGGCATGTTGGCGTACCTCGCAGCCTGCCGGCTGCCGCTCGCGTGCGCGGTGGTGTACTACGGCAGGATTGCCGCCTGCCTCGATGAGAAACCGAAGTGTCCGGTGATGTACCACTTCGGGGCCGCCGACCAGAGCATTCCGGCCGCCGACGTGGCCAAGGTGCGGGCGGCCTATCCGCAGGCGCCGCTGTATGTCTACGAGGGCGCCGGCCACGGCTTCAACTGCGAGCAGCGCGACAGCTACCACCCGGCGGCGGCGGCGCTGGCCCGCACGCGCACCCTGGAGTTCCTGTCCCGCTATCTCGCGGGCTCCGTGGACGCCGAGCCGGATTCCGCCGACGCCAATTCCAACACCTGAATGCCACTCAAGCTATGAAACTGCGTGATCCCGATCTGCTGCGCACGCGCGCCTTCATCGGCGGCAACTGGGTCGAGGCGAGCGACGGCGCGACGCTCGCGGTGGTCAATCCGGCGACGCGCGAGAGCCTCGGCACCGTGCCGAACATGGGCGTCGCCGACACGCGGCGCGCCATCGAGGCGGCCGCGCGGGCCTTCCCGGTCTGGGCGGCGCTCACCGCCAGAGAGCGCGCCGCGATCCTGCGCCGCTGGTACGAACTGCTGATGGCCAACCAGGAGGACCTGGCGACGCTCATGACCGCCGAGCAGGGCAAGCCGCTCGCGGAAAGCCGCGGCGAGATCGCCTATGGGGCCGCGTTCATCGAGTGGTTCGCCGAGGAAGGCAAGCGCCTCTATGGCGATGTGATTCCGCCGCACCAGGCCGACAAGCGCCTGGTGGTGGTGCGTCAGCCGGTGGGCGTGGTGGCCGCGATCACACCGTGGAACTTCCCGCTGGCCATGATCACCCGCAAGGCCGGCCCGGCGCTTGCCGCCGGGTGCACCTTCATCTGCAAGCCGGCGAGCCAGACTCCCTACTCGGCGCTCGCGGCCGCAGCGCTCGCCGCGCGCGCCGGGGTTCCGCCCGGTGTCCTCAACGTGGTGACGGGCGGCGCCGCGGCCATCGGCGGCGAGATGACGTCCAACCCCGCGGTGCGCAAGGTGACCTTCACCGGTTCCACCGACGTCGGCAAGAAGCTCATGGCGCAGTGCGCCGGCACGGTGAAGAAGATCACCATGGAGCTCGGCGGCAACGCGCCGTTCATCGTGTTCGAGGATGCCGATCTCGACGCCGCGGTCGTGGGCGCCATCGCCAGCAAGTACCGCAACACCGGCCAGACCTGCGTGTGCGCCAACCGCCTGCTGGTGCAGGCGCCCGTCTACGAGGCGTTCACCCGGAAGCTGGTGCACGCGGTGGCGCAGTTGCGCGTCGGCGACGGCCTCAAGGGCCCCGCCGACCAGGGGCCGCTGATCGACGCCAAGGCGCTGGCGAAGGTGGAGCAGCACCTGGCGGACGCGTTAGCCAAGGGCGCGCGCATCGCGCAGGGCGGGAAGCGCCATGCGCTCGGCGGGACGTTCTTCGAGCCGACCGTGGTGACGGAGGTGACGCCCGCGATGCTCATGGCGCGCGAAGAGACCTTCGGACCGGTGGCGCCGCTGTTTCGCTTCGAGACGGAGGCCGATGCCATTCACATGGCGAACGACACCGAGTTCGGTCTCGCCGCCTACTTCTATACGCGCGACCTGGCGCGCTCCTGGCGGGTTGCCGAAGCGCTCGAGTACGGCATGGTCGGGATCAACACCGGGTTGTTCTCCACCGAGGTCGCTCCCTTCGGCGGGGTCAAGGAATCCGGCATCGGGCGCGAGGGCTCGAAGTACGGCATCCTCGACTACACCGAACTGAAGTTCCTGTGCGTCGGGATCGGCTGACGATGCACCCGGCTGCCCCTGCGGTATCGTGAGGCATGCGCTACACCGGCCCCACTGAACCGCCGCCTGACGGCGCCGAGCGCATCGGTATCCTGCTGGTCAACTCCGGCACCCCGCAGGCACCGAGCGCACGCGCGGTACGCGCGTTCCTCGCCTCCTTCCTCGCCGATCCGCGCGTGGTGGAACTGCCGCGCGCGCTGTGGCTGCCGCTGCTGTACGGCGTCATCCTGCCGTGGCGGCCGGCGCGCGTCGCGCGCAAGTACCGTCTCATCTGGTCGGCCGCGGGCTCGCCGCTCGCCGACCTGAGCGAGCGGCTGCGAGCCGAGCTGACCAACGTGCTGGCGCAGCGCATCCTGGCGCCGCTGTCGGTCGAGCTGGGCATGCTCTACAGCGCCCCGGGGCTGCCCGCAGCACTGCGGCGCCTGCGCGATGCGGGCGCGCAACGCCTGCTGGTGCTGCCGCTATTCCCGCAGTATTGCGGCGCGACCACCGGGGCGGTCCTCGACCAGGTGAGCGCCGAGCTGCAGGGCTGGCGCGCGGTGCCCGACCTGCACTTCGTCGCCGACTATCACGATCATCCCGGTTACATCGAGGCGCTGCGCGAGAGCGTCAGCGCCCACTGGGAGGCTCACGGGCGCACCGCGCATCTGCTGATCTCGTTTCACGGCATCCCTGAAAAGTACGTCCGCCAGGGGGATCCCTACTTCAGGCACTGCCAGACTACGGCGCGGCTGCTGGCGGACGAGCTGCTGCTGCGCGAGGGCGAGTGGAGCGTCAGCTTCCAGTCGCGCTTCGGTCCCGCGGCCTGGCTCAAGCCTGCGACCACCACGGTGCTCGCCGCCATGCCGGCGCGCGGCGTGCACGAGGTGAGCGTGGTGTGCCCCGGCTTCGCGGTGGACTGCCTGGAGACGCTCGAGGAGATCGACCTGGAGAACCGCCAGACTTTCATGCGCGCCGGCGGGCGGCGCTACGAGTACGTGCCAGCGCTCAATGCGCGCAGCAGCCATGCGCTGTGCCTTGCCGGCCTGGTCGCGCAGCGTTGCCAGGGCTGGACCAACGCGCTGCAGGAGCGCCTGTCGAACGCAGCCAGAGGCACCTCCGCCTGATGCCGGGTACGCCGCTGCCGCTGCTTGGAACCTTTCACGAGTTGAGCGTGGTCGCCGCGGACGTGGCCGCCGCGGTCGCGTTCTACGAGCGCCTCGGTTTCATCCATGCGACCACCGGCGATGTTTTCACCCATCCGTACGGCGTGCTCACCGACGGGCGGCTGGTTCTCGGCGTGCATGCGCGCAGCGGGCCCTCGCCGACGCTCACCTTCGTGCGTCCCGGCATCGCCGCGAGCCTTGCGGCCTTCGGCCGTGCCGGCATCGCGCTGACACGCCGCCGCACCGGCGAGGAAGTATTCAACGAGATCGCCTTCACCGACCCCGGCGGCCATGCGGTCGCGGTGCTGGAAGCGCGCACCTACTCGCCGGTGGCACGGGCGCTGACCGAGACTTCGTGGTGCGGCGATTTCGCGGAAGTGAGCCTGCCGGCGGCCGATTTCGCCGCCGCGCAGTCCTTCTGGGAGCCGCTCGGCTTCGTCGCCGAGGAGTTGCCACTGCCCTACCCGCGCCTCGCGCTCACCAGCGATCACCTCGATCTGGCCTTCCATTCCCCGCAGCTGTGCAGCCGGCCGATGCTGGTGTTTCGCGCCGCCGGCCTGGCGGCGCGGCTCGCGCGCCTCACCGCGCTCGGCTTCACCCTGGGCGCGGCGCCTGCGGGCGCCGCCGGTGCGTTGCTCGAGAGCCCCGAGGGCAGCGCGCTGCTGCTGCTCGAAGCGGACGCTTGAAGGAGCCCCCATGCGATTCCCCCCGGTCAGCTTTGCGCTCACGCTCCTGGTCTCGGTGCCCGCCTTCAGTGATGGCGGCATGTGGACCTTCCACGACTTCCCGCAACAGCTCGTCAACAGCAAGTACGGCGTCGACATCAGCGCCGCGTGGCTCGAGCGGGTGCGCACCGCGACGATACGCCTGTCGAACTGTACCGCTTCCTTCGTGTCAGCCAACGGGCTGATCCTCACCAATCATCACTGCGCGGAAGGCTGTCTCGACGAGCACTCGACCGCCGCGCGCGACCTGCTGCACGACGGCTTCCTCGCGCGCACGCGCGAACAGGAGCTCAGGTGCGGCACGCAGATCGCCGACGTGCTCATGGAGACGCAGAACGTCACCGCGCAGGTGAGCGCGGCGCTGCAGGGCCTGGACGAGAAAACGGCCAACGACAAGCGCAAGCAGACCCTCACCCAGCTCGAGCAGCGGTGCGAGGAAGACAGCCGTCACGGCAAGCTCGGCCCGCTGAAATGCGAGTCCGTGGATCTGTACCAGGGCGGC
This sequence comes from Steroidobacteraceae bacterium, assembly GCA_035481975.1. Taxonomy (GTDB): domain Bacteria; phylum Pseudomonadota; class Gammaproteobacteria; order Steroidobacterales; family Steroidobacteraceae; genus 13-2-20CM-66-19. The sequence goes on along the minus strand of DATHRC010000020.1, from coordinate 122,440 downwards.
CAGTACTGGCTCTACAAGTACCACCGCTACGACGACGTGCGGCTGGTGTTCGCGCCCGAGCGCGGTATCGCGGCGTTCGGCGGCGACCCGGACAACTTCCAGTTTCCGCGCTGGTGCCTCGACATGTCGGTGTTGCGCGCGTATGCACCCGGCGGCAAGCCGGCCGCCACCCCGAACTTCCTGTCGATCCGGCCGCAGGGCGCGGACGCCGGTGAGGTGGTGTTCGTCTCCGGACATCCGGGCACCACTGACCGGCTGCTCACCGTGGCGCAGCTCGAGAGCCTGCGCAACGTCGACCTGCCGCGCTGGCTGCTGCGCGCCTCGGAGCTGCGTGGCCGCTTCATCCAGTTCGGCAAGACCGGGGCCGAAGCCGCCCGCATCGTGGACGACCCGCTCAACTCTCTGGAGAACTCCATCAAGGTGCGCCGCGGGCAGCTCGATGCGCTGCTCGATGAGCGCCTGCTGCAGGCCAAGCGCGCTGAGGAAAAGGCGTTGCGCGACCGGGTAGCCGCCGACCCGCAGCTCGCGGGGCAGACCGGCGATCCCTGGGCCGACATCGCCCGGGCGCAGGCGCACGAGCACGAGCTCTATCTGCCGTACACGTTCCTCGAGCCGGGTGCCGGCTTCAACAGCCGCCTGTTCGTCTACGCCCGCACGCTGGTGCGCGCGGCCGCCGAGCGCGCCAAGCCCAACACGCAGCGGCTGCGCGAGTATCGTGACGCGGCGCTGCCGCGGGTGCAGCAGCGACTGCTCGCCCCGGTGCCCGTCTATCCGGAGCTGGACAAGCTGACGCTGTCCTTCGGGCTCGAGCGCATGCGCGAGTGGCTCGGCCCGGATGCGCCGATCGTGCGGCAGCTGCTGGTGAAGGACTCGCCCGACACGCTGGCGGCGCGCGTGGTCGACGGCTCGAAGCTTGCCGATCCGCAGCTGCGCAAGCAGCTCTGGGACGGCGGCGCCGCCGCGGTGGACGCCTCACACGACCCGATGATCGAGCTGGCGCGCGCGGTGGACCCGCAGGCGCGTGCGGTGCGCAAGCGCTACGAGGACGAAGTCGAGGCGCCCGAGCAGGCCGCTTCCGAGAAGATCGCGCGCGCGCGCTACGCGATTTACGGCACCAGCGTAGCGCCGGATGCCACCTTCACGCTGCGCCTGAACTTCGGCACCGTGCAGGGTTGGCGCGAGGGTGAGCGCGACATCGACCCGTTCACCCATCTGCGTACACTGTTCGAACGCGCCACCGGCCAGGAGCCGTTCCGGGTGCCGGACAGCTGGAACGCGGTGCGCGAGCAGCTGAACATGGACACGCGCTTCGATCTGTCGACCAACAACGACATCGTCGGCGGCAACTCCGGCAGCCCGCTGATCGATCGCGGCGGCCGCATCGTCGGACTGATGTTCGACGGCAATATCCACTCGATCGCGGGCAGCTACTGGTACGACCCCGAGCTCAATCGCGCGGTGGCGGTGGATCCGGCGATCATGCTCGAGGCGCTGCGCAAGGTGTACAAGGCGCAGACGCTGCTTACCGAGCTCGGCTTTCACTGAACGGGCGCCGCATGCGCCACGATGCGAAAAGCTACGTGCATCTCGTCCTGCACCTGCAGGGCGCCGAGCATGGCGCTGAAGGGCGTGAGACCCAGCTCGCTCTGCCGCAGGCTGGTCTCGCCGCTGACGATCAGCGTTCCGCCGCCGAGCTGGTAGCGCAGCGGCACGGCAAAGGTGCGCTGCTGGCCTCGCACCGTGCTCTGCACCTGCGCCAGCAGAGCGTCCGCTGCTGCCGAGCCCGCGCCTGCCGGCGGACCGGAGGCAGCAGCGGCGGGCGCGCTCGCTGGCGCGCCGCGCTCGAGACCTGCCGAGCGCAGCACGATCTCCGGGTTGTGGACCGCATCGAGCAGCGCCTCACCGAGCATGTTGCGCCGCGTACCCTGCCTGGCGCCCTCGGACACCTCGGCAGGAAAGTCGGCACCGGACTGCTGTGCACGCAGCGCCGCCTCGTCGACGGTGAGCGTGTCCACCGCAACGTGCAGCTCGAAGCTGCTGTGCAGGACGTCGTCCGGCACGTAGAAAGTGCCGCTGAGCTGGTGTGAGGCAATGACGTGGTTGTGGCCGACGCTCGCGAGCGCCCCACCGCGGTAGACGAGCACCGTCAGCAGCGAAGCCGCGCCGTCGACGTCGTAGGGCTGGCCCCGCTGCGGCGTGCCGCCCGGCGGCAGCGTGGCCGGCGCGGGCGTGGCCGGCACCGCTGTTGCCGCCGGCGGGCGCAGCGGGCAGCCCGCGAGCATCGCCAGCAGCAGCGCTCCCGGCACCAGGAGTTTGCAAGCCCCTCTCACGCGCATAAGCTTAGCGGCATGGCCATGCGAAATACCACGCGCCGCTGGGGTGCGGTTGCCCAGCTGTTCCATTGGGTCATCGTGCTGCTGATCGTTGCGCAGTTCACTCTCGCTACCTTGTGGGATGATCTGCCGAATGGACCAAAGAAACTCACGCTGCTCGCACGTCACAAATCGATCGGCATCACCGTGTTGACGCTCGCACTCCTGCGCCTGGGCTGGCGCTGGTCGAACCCGACGCCGGCGCTGCCCGACGATCTGAGACCCTACGAGAGGACGCTCGCCCGGTTGACGCATGCACTGCTCTATGTACTGCTGTTCGCGGTGCCGCTGACCGGCTGGATGATGTCCTCCGCCCGTGGGTTTCCGGTAAGCTGGTTCGGGTTCTTTCAGCTCCCCGACCTGGTTCCCAAGAACAAGACCCTGTACCACCTGCTGGACGACACTCACGTGGTGCTCGCCTGGACGCTCGGCTCCGTGGCGGTCGTGCACCTCGGCGCGGCGCTGCGCCACCACTTCATGCTCAAGGACGACGTGCTGCGGCGGATGCTGCCGATGAAGGTCGACAAGACACCGGAATCGCAGCGATGAGCGGCTGCAGCGGCGCAGCCGCGGCGATGCTGCTGAGCGGCCTGGCGATGCTGGCGGCACCCGCGTGGAGCGCGGACGTGCCGGCGGCGGGGGCGAGCGCCCCGGTCCATTACGGGCTCGATCAGGCGAAGAGCACGCTGCAATTCGAGTTCACGCAGGCCGGGGCGCGCGACCACGGCGCCTTCCGGCGCTTCACCGTGACCCTGGATTTCTCGCCCGACAATCCCGGCGCGAGCCGCCTTGCGGTCACGATCGACATGAACTCGCTCGATACCGGCGACCAGGAGCGCGACGACACCCTGCGCAGCGCCGACCTGTTCGCGGTGCAGAAGTTTCCACAGTCGCGCTTCACCGCCACCCAGATCGTCAAGACCGCGGCCGGCTACGAAGCGATCGGCAAGCTCACGCTGCGCGATGCGACCCACGACCTGCACGTTCCCTTCACCTTCCGCACCGCGACCGAGCAGGGGGCCGCCGTCGGCTACATGAGCGGCAAGACCACGCTCAAGCGCCTCGACTACGGCGTCGGTCAGGGCGACTGGAAGGCGACCGATCAGGTCGGCAACGACGTCGTCGTCTCCTTCACGCTGCGGCTCACCGCCGCGCACTGAAGCCGCCCGACCCTCACAAGGGTGTGCCGTCGCGACGCGTGGGTTTGCCGCGCGGGTAGGCAAGGTCCACGTCCGGGTCGGAGTAGTAAGCGCTGTCCTCGCTGTCGCGGTTGCTGATCTCGAGGTAGATCGCCGGCCGCCCGCTGCGATTGATGAGCTGATGGCCGTCCTCGCTGCCGGCCGGGAAGCCGGCGCACATGCCAGCGGTGAGCAGCTGCTCGCCGCCATCGCTGCGCAGCACGACTTCTCCCTCCAGCACGTACACGAACTCGTCCTCGTGCGTGTGCCAGTGACGCATGGAGGACTCCTTGCCGGGCAGCAGCGTGGTCTGATTGATGCCGAGGCGCGTGAGCCCGAGGGCCTCCCCGAGCCGCCGCCTGGCGCGCGGCACCACGCGCGCGCGGTAGGGCTCGGGGTAGCCGCAGCGGGAGACCGTCTCGACGGTGCGCGGATCCAGCGCCGGTTTTTGCAGTGACATACGCGCATCCTTTCGGTTGCCGCACGGTTGACGAGCGCGACGGGCTCCGCGAGCATGCCATATTCGTCATGCCCGAAGTATTCGCTGACGTCGGCGACTGTGTGGATGCCGTACTGCGCCGGGTGGGGCCGCGCATCGTACTGGCACTGCCGCTCGGCATCGGCAAGCCCAATGTGCTGGTCAACGAGCTCTATCGCCGCGCGCAGCGCGACCCGCACCTCGATCTCACCATCATCACCGCGCTGTCGCTGCTGAAGCCCCGCGCGGGCTCCGCGCTCGAGGCGCGGCTGCTGACACCGCTGGTGGAGCGCGTGTTCGGCAGCTACGTGGAGCCGGAGTACGCGCGCGCGCTGCGCGCCGACGCGGTTCCGGCCAACGTGCGCATCCTGGAATTCTTCCTCGCACCCGGAGCGTTCCTCAATTCCCGCCACGCGCAGCGTCATTACCTGTGCGCCAACTACACGCACGTGGCGCGCGAGGTGCTGGCGCGCGGCGTCAACGTCATCGCCCACCTGCTGGCACGGCGCACGGTCAACGGCGAGCTGCAGCTGAGCTTCGGTTCCAATGCCGACGTGACCGCCGACCTGCTGCCGCTCATTGCCGCGGCGCGCCGCGACGGCCGCGACATCGTCATGGTCGGACAGACCCACGGGCAGATGCCGTTCATGGGCGGACACGCGCGGCTCGCCCCGTGGCAGCTCGATTTCCTGGTGGACGATGCGCGTGACGATTACGACCTGTTCTGCCCGCCCAACCCGCCGATCGGCACCGCCGAGCATGCGATCGGCGTGTATGCCAGCAGCCTGGTGCGCGACGGCGGCACGCTGCAAGTCGGCATCGGCGAGCTGGGCGAAGCACTGGTGTACGCACTGCTGCTGCGCCACCAGCAGACCGCCGCCTGGCGCAGCGCCCTCGCGGCTCTCGGGCGGCACAGCGCCGCGCCCCTGATAGCGGCGTGCGGTGGCGAGCAGCCCTTCACCGCCGGCCTGTTCGCCTGCAGCGAGATGTTCGTGGCGCAGCTGCTCGAGCTGTACCGCGCCGGCATCCTGCGCCGGCGCGTGTACGACTGCCTGCCGCTCGAGCGGCTGCTGGAGGGCGGGCACAACGGCAGGCGTCTCGATGAGCAGGCGCTGCTGCAGCTGGCCGCCGCGGGTAGCGGATCGCGCCTCGACGCGACGCAGTTCGCCACGCTGCAGCACTACGGCGTGTTCCGCCAGGACGTCGAGTTCGAGGACGGGCGCATGCGCGCCGCGGGCCGCCAGTGGATCGAGGCCGATCTCGCCGACCCCGCGAGCCGCGCGCGCCTCGCGCGCGAGTGCCTCGGCAGCGAGCTGCGCAACGGGCAGGTGCTGCATGCCGGATTCTTTCTCGGTCCGCGCGGCTTCTACGCGGCGCTGCGCGAGCTGCCCGAGAGCGAGCGCGCGCAGTTCGGCATGCGCGGCGTGGCTTTCGTCAACCAGCTCTACGGCGCGGACCAGGAGCTGCGGATCGTGCAACGCCGCGACGCCCGCTGCGTCAACACCGCGATGATGGTCACGCTGCTCGGGGCGGCGGTGTCGGATGCACTGGAGAGCGGCCAGGTGGTGAGCGGCGTCGGTGGCCAGTACAACTTCGTCGCCATGGCGCACGCGCTTCCCGGCGCGCGCTCCATCCTCTGCGTGCGCGCAACGCGCACCCGCCACGGCCACACTACCTCCAACATCCTCTGGAGCTATGGCCACGAGACCATTCCGCGCCACCTGCGCGACATCGTGGTAACCGAGTACGGCGTCGCCGACCTGCGCGGCCGCACCGACGAGGAAGTCATCGCCGCGCTGCTGAACGTCGCCGACTCGCGCTTCCAGGACATGCTGCTGTCGCGCGCCCGCAGTGCCGGCAAGATCCGCGCCGCTTACCGCATCCCGGACGCATTCAGGAGCAACCTGCCCGAGCGGCTGACCCGCGTGCTGGCGACGCATCGCGCCGACGGTTACTTCAGCGAGTATCCGTTCGGCACCGACCTGACTGCGGAGGAGATCGCGCTGGCGCGCGCGCTGCACTCGCTCGCCGCCCGCACCGGCAGCGGCTGGGCGCGCTTCACGACCGCGCTGGCGGCTGTGGCGCGCGGCAGGCCGCGCGCCGCACATGCGGCGGCGCTGAGGCGTATGGGGCTCGAGCGGCCGCGCGGTCTGGCCGGGCGGCTGCAGCAGCGACTGGTGGTGATGGGGCTGGACGCCGCGCGCTAGCCGCGTTTCGCCCGGACCGCGGTGCGCACCGCCTAGCGCCTTCGTCCCCGTGCCCGCGCGCGCGCGGCGCTGCGCCCCCTGGAGCCGGCGCGGGTGCTGCGGCCAGGCGTGCCGGCCGCGGCCCGGCGCGACTTGCCGCGTACCGCACTGCGGCCCGCGGCGGCACTGCCGGCCTTGCGGGGTTTGCCGCGCGGCGCGCTCTTCTTCGCGGCAGCTCGCGGCGCCGCACGAGTTGCGCCGCGCGCCGCGCCGGGGCTCCGCGGCTTGCGCGGCGCAGCCGCCGCCTTGCCAGAGGGCGCGCGCTGCGCCTTCGCTGCGGGAGCGGCAGCCCGGGCCGACGCAGCTTCGCTGCCGCGCAGCTGCTCGAGGATCGCCGGATTCTCCAGTGTCGAGACGTCCTGGGTGATCTGCTCGCCGCGGGCAATGGCCTTGAGCAGCCGGCGCATGATCTTGCCCGAGCGGGTCTTCGGCAGATTGTCGGCGAAACGGATGTCATCGGGCTTGGCGATCGGCCCGAGCTGCTGGCCTACCCAGTCGCGCAGCTCCTTCACCAGGACGCTGGTGTCGCCCGTCGGACGCGGACCGCGGGTCACGACGTACGCGAACACCGATTCGCCCTTGATCTCGTGCGGCTTGCCCACGACCGCGGCTTCGGCGACGCGCGCGTGAGCCACCAGTGCCGATTCGATCTCCATGGTGCCGAGGCGGTGGCCGGCGACGTTCAGCACGTCGTCGATACGGCCCATGATCCAGAAGTAGCCGTCCTTGTCGCGGTGAGCGCTGTCACCGGCGACGTAATAGCGGTTGCCGAACTTCTCCCAGTAGCTGTTGATGTAGCGCGCGTTGTTGCGCCAGATGGTGCGCAGCATCGACGGCCAGGGCGTCCTGATCACCAGGTAGCCGCCGGCATCGGGGCGCTTCACCGGCGTACCCTGATCGTCGACGATGTCCGCCTCGATCCCGGGCAGCGGCTGCGTGCAGGAGCCCGGCTTGGTTGCGGTGACCCCCGGCAGCGGCGAGATGAGAATCGCGCCGGTCTCGGTCTGCCACCAGGTGTCGACGATCGGACAGCGGCCGGCGCCGATCACGCGGTGATACCACATCCATGCCTCGGGATTGATCGGCTCGCCGACGCTGCCGAGCAGCCGCAGCCGTGACAGATCATATTTTTTCGGCAGCTCATCGCCGAGCTTCATCAGCGCGCGGATCGCGGTCGGCGCGGTGTAGAACACCGTCACGCCGTGATTCTGACAGTTCCTCCAGAAGCGCCCGCCGTCGGGCACCGTCGGCGTGCCCTCGTACATCAGCACCGTGGCACCCATGGCGAGCGGGCCGTAGGCGAGGTAGCTGTGCCCGGTGACCCAGCCGACGTCGGCGGTGCACCAGAAGACGTCCTCATCGCGCAGATCGAATACCCACTGCGTTGTGACTTTCGCTCCCAGCAGATAGCCGCCGGTGGCGTGCTGCACGCCTTTGGGCTTGCCGGTGGAGCCGGAGGTGTACAGCAGGAACAGCGGGTGCTCGGCGTCGACCCATTCGGGCTCGCAGGCGGGTGCGTGACCTTCGATCGCGTCGTGCCACCACACGTCGCGCCCGCCGTGCATGTTCACCGGCTTGCCGGTGCGCTTGAGAACGATGACGCCCTGCACGCTAGCGCAGCCGCTGCTCAGGGCCTTGTCGACGGCCGCCTTGAGCTCGATCGCCTGCCCGCCGCGCCAGCCGCCGTCAGCGGTGATCACCAGGCGCGCTTCGGTATCCTCGATGCGGTCCTTGAGCGCCGGCGCCGAGAAGCCGCCGAACACCACTGAATGTATCGCACCGATGCGGTTGCAGGCTTGCATCGCGATCAGGATCTCGGGAACCAGCGGCATGTAGATGATCACGCGGTCGCCGCGGCCGATGCGCTGCGCCTTGAGGGCGTTGGCAAAGCGGCAAACTTCCGCGTGCAGCTCGCGGTAGCTCAGGCGGCGCACATCGCCCGGCTCGCCCTCGAAAATGACCGCGGTCTTGTGGCCGCGCGTCTCGAGATGGATGTCCAGGCAGTTGACCGAGGCGTTCAGCCGCCCGTCGCTGAACCAGCGATAATTCGGCGCTTCGCTGGCATCGAAGGCCTGCGTGAAAGGGGTGTGCCACTGCAGCTCCCGCCGGGCGAGATCCGCCCAGAAGCGCACGTGGTCCTCGCGCGCCGCGCGCCGCAGCCGCTCGGCGTCCGCCGGCTTGATGCGGGCCCGCGCGGTGAACTGCGGCGGCGGGGGAAAGCTGCGCTCCTCGAGGAGGGTCGATTTGATGTTCTTATCCGCCATGCCGCTCTCCTCAGCTCTTAGCGATGCGCAGCATAGCCGAATCGCCGCGCCATGGCCTTCAGCGACCCCCCTGCGCCAGCAGCCGCTCGATCAGCGCGGCTGCCTGCCGGACGTACCCGCCGCCGAACAGGTTGGCGTGGTTGAGCACGTGGTAGAGGTTGTAGAGGTCGGCGCGCAGCGCTGCGCCGGGTGCGGCCGGCGTGACCGCCTGGTACGCGCGGTAGAACGCCGCGCCGAAACCACCGAACAGGCGCGTCATCGCCAGGTCCGCCTCGCGGTCCCCGAAATAGACCGCCGGGTCGAAGACCGCCGGCTCGCCGTCGGCGGTTGCCAGCCAGTTCCCGCCCCACAGGTCACCGTGCAGCAACGAAGCCGCCGGCGCGTGACCGGCGAGCAGCAGGGGCAGTGCCTCGAGCAGACGCTCGCTGCGCTCGCCGCCCAGCCCGGCGAGGCCGTTGTGCGCTGCGAGCGCCAGCTGCGGACGCAGGCGCCGCTCGCGAAAGAACTCGGTCCAGTCATCGCTCCAGTCGTTGTGCTGCGGAGTGCGGCCGATGGTGTTGTCGCGCTGCCAGCCGAAGCGCGGCGCGGTCACCGCGTGCAGCGCGGCGAGTCCTGCGCCCAGGCGGCGCTCGCTGTCGGCATCCGCCGGCCGCGACTCGAGCCATTCCAGGGCGAGGAACGCGCTGTCCGAGGTGCTGCCGACGGCCCGCACCCGCGGCACGCGCAGCGCCCCGGTGCGCTCGAGCGCGGCGAGCCCGGCCGCCTCGGCCTCCAGGGCCGCAAGCGCTGCGCGCGCCACGACCTTCACGAACAGCGCCCCGCCGGCGGCGGGCCAGCGATAACAGCGGTTGATGCTGCCGCCGGCGACGCTGCGCTCCGGCGCGCTGGCGCAGCGCTCGCCACTGAGCGCTGCGATCTGCGCCGCGATCGCCGCGAGCGACTGCATCGCTTTCAGCCCGCTGCGGTCGGCTGTGCCGTGGGCAGCTGCGCGAGCCGCTCGCTCTGGCGGCGCAGGAACGGGCCGAAACCCAGGCGGTCGTAGAGCTCCGCCACACGCGGCATGTCCGGCAGACGCCGCCGCAGGCCCTCGGCGGCCACCCCGAGGCGCAGGTCGCAGGAGATACGCGTGAGGCGGCGGGCGATGTAGACGCGCTCGCGGTGCTCGGCGAGACGCGCGCCCAGACTCGCCGCGCCGCGCAGTTTCAGGCGCGCAACACCCGCAAGGTCGCCGTACAGCTCGTCGAGCGAGCCGAACGCTCGCATCAGCGAGGCGGCGGTGCGATGACCGACACCCGGGACGCCGGGGATGTTGTCGACCTCATCGCCCATGAGGGCCAGATAGTCGGCGAAGCGCTCCGGTGCCACCCCGAAGTGGCGCTCGATGTCGTGGTAGCCGAACTGCCCCCGGGCGCCGAAATCCCAGAACAGGTCGCCGCTGCGCATCAGCTGCGCGAGATCCTTGTCGCGCGTGATGTAGGCAGAGCGCACGCCCTCCTCGCGCATGAGCGTGCCCAGGGTCCCGATGATGTCGTCGGCCTCGTACTCCGGATCGACGAACACCGCGAGCCCCAGGTGCCGGCACAGCTCGCGACAGCGCTCGAACTGCAGCACCAGGTCGGCCGGCGCGCGCTCGCGATTGGCCTTGTACTGCGGGTAGATGCGGCTGCGGTAGGAGCTGTCGCGGCGCTGATCGAAGGCGACCGCCATGTAGCCGGGGCGCACCCGCTCGATGAGATCGCCGAGAAAACGCGCGAAGCCGAACACGGCGTGCACCGGGTTGCCGTCGCGGTCGCGCATGTCCGGCAGCATCGAGTGATAGGCACGAAAGACGTAGACCGAGGCGTCGACCAGGAATATCAAGGCGCGGCCTGCTCCCGTGAATGCGCCGCCACCTTAACAGCCGCGCGCCGCAGCGTCACCTGCGCGCGCCCGGCTGCGCGGCGGCGCGCGCTCGAGCGCCTTCAGGAGAGCCAGCGCTGAATGCGATCGTGCAGCGGACTCGAGCGCGGGAAATGCGCCACCAGGTATTGCATCTGGTCGGCGAGCACGCGCCGGCCCTTGAGGAAGATGTATTCCGCGTAGGTGGGCGTGAACGGCACGGCGATCAGCTGCATCTTCGCCTGTTCGGGGGTGCGCGAGGCCTTCTGGTTGTTGCAGCGGCGGCAGGCGGCCACCACGTTGGTCCACAGGTCGGTGCCGCCCTGGCTGAAGGGGCGGATGTGATCGCGCGACAGCTCGCGCGAGGCAAAGCGCTGCGCGCAGTACATGCACAGGTAGGCATCGCGCCGGAACAGCGTCTGGTTGTTGAGCGGCGGTACGTAGTCGTGGCGCGTGTTGCCGGGATTGCCGGTGTGGCCGACGGTGGCGACGATCGAGTTGACCTCGAGCACCGTACGCCGCCCGCTGCGCGCATTGACTCCGCCATACAACTCGTACAGCAGCGAGCCGCAGGTGTAGGCCACCTGTTCCTGGTGGTACAGCCGCGCCGCCTCCTTGTAGTCGATCCACTCGAGCGGCATCCCCGCCACGTCGGTGCGCAGCACCAGCTGCGCCAGCCCGCGCGCGCCGGCGGCGGCGACGATGCGCAGATCGTCAGGAAGGTCGCGATCGGCTCGCTCGAGATCAATTTCCCGCATGGCCGCTGTAAGATACGGCAGTTTTGTGCAAGAATTCAACATCGCAAATCTCTAATTCGCTTGGGAATTCTTGCGCGCGTGGCCGCTTGCGCCACGCCATTGCGGGCGAGGTGCGTGGATGTCAGTAACGATTGGCGCGCTTCGCGAGAGCGCGCCGCAGGAAAAGCGCGTCAGCCTCGTCCCCGAAGTCGCCGACAAGCTCGTCAAGGACGGCGCACGCGTGCTGCTCGAGCACGGGGCCGGCGAGCGCGCCGGGTTTCCCGACCCGCTCTATAAGAGCGCCACCTGGGGGGACAGTGCCGCGCAGGTGCTGCGGGCGGCGGACGTGCTGCTGTGCGTGCAGCCGCTCGGCGTCGAGCAGATCGGCCAGCTGAAGGCGGCCGCGGTGCTGGTGGGTTTCATGCAGCCGCATGCGCGCAGCGACGAGGTCCGCGCCCTCAAGGCGCGCGGCATCACCAGTTTCGCGATGGAGCTGGTGCCGCGCATCTCGCGCGCGCAGTCGATGGATGCGCTGTCCTCGCAGGCGGCGATCGCCGGTTACAAGGCGGTGCTGCTCGCGGCCAACCAGCTGCAGAAGTTTCTTCCCATGCTCACCACCGCCGCCGGCACCATTCGCCCCGCGCAGGTGCTGGTGATCGGCGCCGGGGTGGCGGGACTGCAGGCCATCGCGACCGCCCGGCGCCTCGGAGCCATGGTGGAAGCCTACGACGTGCGCAGCGCCACCCGCGAGCAGGTCAAATCGCTGGGCGCGAAATTCGTCGAGACCGGCGTGAGCGCCGAAGGCAGCGGCGGTTACGCGCGCGAGCTCACCGCGGAGGAGAAGGCGAAGCAGCAGGAGGTGCTCGAGTCGCGCATCGCCGCCGCCGATGCGGTGGTCACCACCGCCTCGGTGCCGGGGCGCCCGGCACCGAAGATCATCCCGCGCGCCGCCGTCGAGCGCATGCGCCCGGGCGCGGTGGTGGTGGATGTGGCCGCCGAGCAGGGCGGCAACTGCGAGCTCACGCGCGCCGGCGAGGTGGTGGTGCACCAGGGAGTGAGCATCATCGGTGCGCTCAATCTACCCGCCGCGCTCGCCTACAACGCCAGCGAGATGTACGCGCGCAACCTCTACAATTTCCTCAAGCCTGCGCTCAGCAACGGCGAGCTGCAGATCGACTGGAGCGACGAGGTGTTCGCGCAGGCGTGCCTCACGCACGGCGGCGAGATCAGGCACGCGCCTACGGCCAAGGCGCTGGAGGGTTCGACATGACCGGCATCGTGGCCCTGTACATCTTCATGCTGGCCGCCTTCACCGGCTACGAGGTCATCTCGCGCGTGCCGGTGATCCTGCACACCCCGCTGATGTCGGGCTCGAACTTCGTGCACGGCATCGTGCTGGTCGGCGCGATGGTGGCGCTTGGCGGCGCACACACCCCGCTGGAGAAGACCATCGGCGTCATCGGCGTGCTGCTCGCCGCGGGCAATGCGGTCGGCGGTTACGTGGTCACCGAGCGCATGCTGGAGATGTTCAAGTCGAGCGGCGCCCGCCGCGGCGGCGGCGGCGGCGGCGGCGACAAGAGGACCCCCTGATGCCGGGCTGGTTCTCCGCGCAGCTGGCGATCGAGACGAGCTACCTGGTCACCGCGTTCCTGTTCATCGTCGGCCTGAAGCGCATGAGCTCCCCGGTCAGCGCACGCAGCGGCATCCTCTGGGCCGGTGCCGGCATGGCGGTCGCGACGCTCGTCACCTTTCTCTACCCGGGAATGTCCAACTACGGGCTGATCCTGCCGGCAATGCTGGTGGGCGCGGCGCTCGCCTGGTGGAGCGGCAAGCGCGTCGCCATGACGGACATGCCGCAGATGATCGCGCTCTACAACGGCATGGGCGGCGGCGCGGCGGCGGCGATCGCCGCCGTCGAGCTGTATCGCGGCGAGACCGCCAGCTACGCCACCACCACGCTGGCAGTCGCCGGCGGCATCATCGGCGCGGTGTCCTTCAGCGGCAGCGCCATCGCCTTCGGCAAACTGCAGGGTCTGATCACGCGCAGCATCCGCTTCCGCGGCCAGCAGATCATCAACCTGCTGCTGCTCGCCGCGGCGCTCATCCTGGGTGCGCTGGTCGCGGCGCACGCCAACACCATGCCGGCGGTCGTGACCGCATTCTTCCTGCTGGCGCTGGTCCTGGGAGTCAGCATGACGCTGCCGATCGGCGGCGCCGACATGCCGGTGGTGATCTCGCTCTACAACGCGCTCACCGGGCTGGCGGTCGGGTTCGAGGGCTTCGTGCTCAACAACGCCGCGATGATCATCGCCGGCACCGTGGTGGGCTCGGCCGGCACGCTGCTGACACAGCTGATGGCGAAAGCGATGAACCGCTCGCTCGGCAACGTGCTGTTCTCAGGCTTCGGCGACACCGGCGCCGCCGCCGTCGGCGAAGTGAGCGGCAACCTGAAGCCCATCGAGGCGAGCGATGCGGGCGTCATGATGGCGTTCGCCAGCAAGGTGATCATCGTGCCCGGCTACGGCATGGCGGTCGCGCAGGCGCAGCACAAGATCTGGGAGCTGACGCAGCTGCTCATCGATCGCGGCGTGACCGTGAAGTTCGCCATCCACCCGGTGGCCGGGCGCATGCCGGGCCACATGAACGTGCTGTTGGCGGAAGCCGGTGTGCCCTACGACCTGATCGCCGATCTCGACGAGATCAACGCCGAGTTCGAGACCGCCGACGTCGCCCTCATCATCGGCGCCAACGACGTGGTGAACCCGGTGGCGCGCACCGACAAGTCCAGCCCGATCTACGGCATGCCCATCCTCAACGCCGACAAGGCCAAGAACGTCATCGTCATCAAGCGCGGCAAGGGTGCCGGATTCTCCGGCATCGAGAACGCACTGTTCTATCTCGACAACACGCGCATGCTGTACGGGGATGCCCAGAAGGCGGTGTCCGAGCTGATCCAGGCGATCAAGGCGGTTTGACTTGCGCCCGTCTGCGCGTGCCGGCGGGCTTTTGCGCGGCGGGCCCTTGCGCACGGACACGGCAGGTGACATGTATCGCAGACGTCTGCTGAAGAGCCTCGCTTCGCTGCCGCTCGCCGCCCTGCCACTCGCAGCGCTGCTGCCGCGCGGGCTGCGCGCCGCGAACGGTGCCGCCGGGCGGCGGCGGGTAGGTCCTGCCGACCCCGACTGGCCGACGGCCGAGGCCTGGCGAGCGCTCAACCAGGCGGTCGGCGGCAACCTGCTCGAGGTGCCGCCACTGTTGGGCGCGTGCGCGGCCGGGACCGACAGCGCCGGCTGCCGCGAGGTTCTCGCCAACCTCCGCAATCCCTTCTATCTCGGCGACCAGCCATCCGGCACGCAGGTCTCCGGCTGGCTGGATGCCTGGACACCCGCAGCGAGCGTCTATGCGGTAAAGGCGCGCGACACCGCCGACGTCGTCGCGGCCGTCAACTTCGCGCGCGAGCACCGCCTGCGCCTCGCGGTCAAGGGCGGTGGCCACAGCTACCAGGGCACCTCCAATGCGCGCGATTCACTGCTCGTGTGGACGCGTGCCATGAACCGGGTCACGTTGCACGAGGCATTCGTGCCGCAGGGATGCGCCGGCCGAATGCAGCCGGTGCCGGCGGTGTCGAGCGGCGCGGGTGCCATGTGGATCGATCTCTACGATGCCGTGACCACCAGGGCGGGTCGCTACGTGCAGGGCGGTGGCTGCACCAGCGTCGGAGTCGCGGGCCTGGTGCAAAGCGGCGGTTTCGGCAGCTTCTCCAAGGGTTTCGGCACCGCGGCCGCCGGCTTGCTGGAGGCGGAAGTTGTGACTGCCGACGCTCGCGCGCTCACCGTCAACGCCTGCTCACATCCGGAGCTCTTCTGGGCTCTGAAGGGCGGCGGCGGTGGCAGCTGGGGCGTCGTCACGCGCCTCACGCTGCGCACCCTCGAGCTGCCGGAGTTCTTCGGCGCCGCCTGGGGAACGATCCGCGCCCGGACCGACAGCGCGTTTCGCAAGCTCCTGGCGCGGTTCTTCGACTTCTATGCGAGCGATCTCCTCAACCCGCACTGGGGCGAACAGGTCACGGTCGGCTCGGACAACAGCCTCAAGCTTTCGATGGTTTGCCAGGGGCTGGACCCGGCGCAGGCGCGGGCGGTGTGGCAACCGCTCTTCGACTGGATCGCGGCGTCCCCGGGCGAGTTCACCGTCACCGACGAGCTCGGCGCCGGGGCGAAGCCCGCGCGCCGCTGGTGGGACAGCGCCGGCAATCGCTCGATGATCCCGGACCTGCGTCCCGGGGCACCCAGCTACCATGTCTGGTGGAACGGTGATCAGGATCAGGTGGGCGCGTATCTGCACGCTTACGATTCGTTGTGGCTGCCCGCCGCGCTCCTTCATGGGCAGCAGCGGCAGGGGCTGTTGGCGGCGCTGTTCGCCGCCAGCCGCCACAAGAGCATCGGCCTGCACTTCAACAAGGGGCTCGCCGGCGCCCCCGCAGCCACCATCGCGGCCACGCTCGCCACCGCCACCAACCCGGAAGTGACGCGGGCCTTCGCGCTGGCGATCATCGCCGACGGCGGGCCACCCGCCTACCCGGGCATGCCGGGCGCCAGTGTCGACGCGGCCGCGGCCCGCGCGGACGCGCGCTCGATCGACGCCGCGAGCGCCGCGCTGCGGCGGCTCGTTCGGCAGGCGGGCTCCTATGTCTCCGAGAGCAACTTCTTCAATGCCACCTGGCAACGCGCGTTCTGGGGAGAGCACTACGCGCGCCTGCGCGCGGTCAAGGCCAGCTACGACCCGCAGGGACTCTTCATCGGGCACCACGGGGTCGGCAGCGAGGACTGGAGCGCCGACGGCTTCACCCGCCTTTGAGCCCATGTACGGGCATGGTGATGGCGCGCATCATAGCGGCGCCCGTGTTGCACCGAATGCTGTATCTGATCCACAGCGACTACACGCCCGGCACGCGCGCGGCGCTGGTGCTGTGCAGCGCGCTTATCCTCGGCGCTGCCGGCGCGCGGCCTGCGCCCGCTGCGCCAGCAGCCGCACCCGCCAGCGAGCCGGCGAAGAAGGCGCTGACGACCGCCGAGGTTCTGGCGGCCGCCAGCGCCACGGACTGGCGGCCGCTCGATCCGCACCACACCCTCTACCTCGAGCTTGCCGCGGGCCGCGTGGTGATCGAGCTCGCACCGGGGTTCGCTCCCAATCACGTGGCCAACGTCGAGGCGCTCGCGCGCGCGAAGTTCTTCGATGGACTCTCGGTCGTGCGTGTGCAGGACAACTACGTGGTGCAGTGGGGCGATGCCGACAGCCGCCGGCCGCTCGGCGCCGGCCGACGCACGCTGGCGGCGGAGTTCGAGCGCACGGCGCGGGGAGTGAGCCTCACGCGCCTTCCCGATCCGGACAGCTACGCACCGCAGGTTGGATTCGTCGACGGCTTCCCGGTCGCGCTCGATCCGGGGCTCGGGCGGGCCTGGCTGGTGCACTGCTACGGCATGGTCGGCGCGGGCCGTGACAACGACGTGGACAGCGGCGGCGGGGCCGAGCTCTATGCCGTCATCGGCCAGGCGCCGCGGCACCTCGATCGCAACGTCACGCTGCTCGGCCGCGTGCTGGCGGGTATGGAGCTGCTGTCGTCGCTGCCGCGCGGCAGCGGACCGCTCGGGCGCTACGATCGCCCGGAGCAGCGCGTGCCGATCCGCACTGTGACCGTCGCCGCCGACATCCCCGCCGCGCAGCGCAGCGAGCTCGAGGTGCTGCGCACCGATACGCCGACGTTTCTCGCCTACCTCGAAGCGCGCCGCAGCCGCCACGAGGACTGGTTCAAGGTGCCGGCCGGGCACGTCGACGTATGCAACGTGCCGATCCCGGTGCGCACGCGCAGCGCACCGGCGCAGTAGCGACTTCAGTGGTGCGGTGTGTGCGGCCCCGCGTGCGGCGCGGGGGCGCGCTGCATCTGCTTCTGCCGCTGCTCGCGCGCGTGCAGGATCATCTGCTGGCGCTGCGCGGGGCTGGCGTTGCGCCATTGCTCGCGCAGCATCTGTCGCCGCTCGGGCGGCAGTTGCTGAAAGCGGTGGAAATTCTCGCGCACCGCGGCCTGTTCGCCCGGCGAGAGCGCCTGGAATCTCTGCCAGCGCTGGCGCAGCGCATGGCGCTGCTGCTGAGGCAGCGCCTGCCAGTGCTGGAAACGCTGGCGGGCCTGGTCGCGCTCGGCGGGCGCCATGGCGAGCCAGCGCTCGCTGCCGTGCGCGAGCGCCTGCTGCCGCGCCGCGGGCAGAGTGTTCCACTGGCTGCCGAACCGTGACAGCAGCCGCTGCTGGTCGGGTGAGAGGTTCGACCAGGCGACCGGCGCCGGCGGGGCGGCGGCCACCGCAGGTGGCGCCTCCTGCGCAGGAGACGGCGCGCCCACGGCCGCCATCAGCAGCAGCGCGAACACCAGCGAAGCCCGGCGCCTATTCATTGTTGTGTCCTCGACGGATCACCCGCGATCCCCGGCGGCGTGGTGAGCCGCGGCGGCGGTGACTGCGACTGCGGCTGCGACGGCCGCGGCGGTGAAGACGGCGGCGCGGATGTGGCCGGGGAGGTGCCCGGCTGCACGGGCTTGGCGGAGCGCGCTGCATCGGCCTGTGAAAGATAATCGGGGTTCACCTCGGACAGCCGGTCGACGCTGCCGAGGAACTCGAGAAAGCCCGTATCCGGATCTTCGGCTTTCGGCGGGTCGTCCGCGAGCGCAGCCCCACCCGCCAGTGCCAGCACGGCGAGCACCGCGAGGCCCGTTTGCGGCTTGCGCATCAACCGTCGCTCTCACCGCCGGCTTCCGTCTGGGCCGTCGCCCACTCGTAAAATGGACCGTCCCAGCCCTCGATCAGATCGAGTGCTTCGCCGTCGGCGAGCAGATCAATGTCCTCCACGGGAGTATTGCGCCCCTCGAGCGGCGGCTCGCCGGCCGGCTGCCGGTGCCACAGCACGAACGCGACCAGCAGCGCGGCCGCCGTCGCGCTCGCCGCCGGCATCAGCGTGAAGCTGCTCCACCAGCGCGCACGGCGCGTGCCGGCCGCCGCGAGCGCTGCCTGCCGCGCCTGGTTGAGGCGCGAGCGCGTGCGCGCATCGATGCGCGACACGCTCTCCGCGAGCACCGCGCGGGCGTTGCGCTCGAATTCCGTCACGGTCTCGTTCACCGGGCTCATGTGTACAGGTCCCCGAGTTGCGCGCGCAGTGCCTGCAGCGCGCGAAAGTAATGCGTCTTCACGCTGCCTTCCGAGCAGCCCATGGCGGCGGCGGTCTGTGCCACGTCGAGTCCCTCGAGGTTACGCAGCAGAAACGCCTGCTGCTGCCGCCGCGGCAACTCCTCGAGTGCTCTCTGCAGCGCACCGATCGCCTCATCGATCTCCAGCCGTCTCACCGGCTGTGGTTCCGGGCTCGGCGCCTGGGCGATGGGATCGGGCTCCTCGTCCTCGTCCTCGCCGCGAAACGGCAACCAGGCGATCACGCGGCCGCGCACCGTGCGCCGGCGCTGCATGTCGCGGATGCGATTCTCGAGGATGCGATAGAACAGCGGTCGCCACTCCTCCTCCGGCCGGTTCGCGTAAGCGCGCGCCAGCTGCAGCATCGCATCCTGCACCGCATCGAGCGCATCGTCCTCGTGACGTAACGCCGCCTGCGCGATCTTGAAAGCCTTCAGCTCGACGCCGGCCAGGAACTGGTTCAGCGCACGTGAGCGGGTCTTACCTTCGGGGTCCGTCAGGTCCACGTCGCCGTGTAATGCGGCCGGCATGCTATAAGGCGACGCGAGCGTAGCAAACTCGGACATGGCCTGTATAACGCGCGCCTGCCCACCCTGTTGACGCCGCAAATGCGCCATAAGTCACTGATTTAACTTCCCTCTGGACCCGCCATTGAGCCAGATTCTCCGGGTGGCGCTCGACACCCCCCTGCGGCGCCTGTTCGACTACCTGCCGCAGGCGGAAGCGAGCGGCGAGCCCGTGCCCCTCGGGTCGCGCGTGCGCGTGCCGTTTGGCCGCCGCCGCGCGGTCGGCATGGTCATGGGGATCGGGGCGAACTCCGAGGTGCCGGCTGCGCGGCTGAAGCCGATTCTCGAGGTGCTCGATCCGCGCCCGCTGCTCGATCCGGCCTCGCTCGCTCTCCTCGAATGGGCCGCGCAGTACTACCACCACCCGCTCGGCGAGGTGCTGGCGAGTGCCCTGCCGAAAGCGCTGCGGCTCGGCGCCGCTGCCGTCGCGAGCGAGGAGCGCTGGGTCGTCACGGCGGCGGGGGCCCAGGCCGCGCGCGCGGACGAGCCACGCCGCGCGCCACGGCAGCGCACGCTGCTCGCGCTGCTGATGCAGCAGCAGGCAGCGAGCGCCGCCTTCCTGGACGAGCATGCCCGCCCGTGGCGCGAGGCGGCGCGCGCGCTCGCCGGGCGCGGCTGGATCGCGAGCACCGAGGTCGCGATCGCTGGCAGCACGGCCGCCGCCGCCGCGCCGCGACCGCCGGGACCGCAGCTGCTGCCCGAGCAGAGCGCGGCAGTCGCCGCCGTCGGCGAATCGCTCGGCTCGTACGCCGCCTTCGTGCTGCACGGGATCACCGGCAGCGGCAAGACCGAGGTGTACCTGCGCCTCACTGAGCGCGTGCTCGCGGCAGGCCGGCGCGCGCTGGTGCTGGTGCCCGAGATCGGCCTGACGCCGCAGCTGCTCGGCCGCTTCCGCGAGCGGCTGGCGGCGCCGCTGGCGGTGCTGCACTCCGGGCTCACCGACCAGGAGCGCCTCGGCGCCTGGCGCGATGCCAGCAGCGGCCACGCGCGCATCGTGGTGGGTACGCGCTCGGCGGTGTTCGCGCCGGTGCCCGACCTCGGACTGATCGTCATCGATGAGGAGCACGATCCCTCCTTCAAGCAGCACGAAGGGGGCTTCCGCTACTCCGCGCGCGACCTGGCCGTGGTGCGCGCCCGCCATGCGGCAGTGCCGGTGGTGCTCGGCTCGGCGACACCCTCGCTCGAGACACTGCACAACGTGGCCGCGCAGCGCTATCGGCTACTGCGGCTCGAGCGGCGAGCGGCCCAGGCGCAGCCGCCGGTGCTGAAGCTGGTGGACCTGCGCGCCAGTTCGCTGCGCGCGGGTATCTCGACGCCCGCGGTGCTCGCGATCGAGCGGCACTTGAGCGAGGGCGGACAGGTGCTGGTGTTCCTTAACCGCCGCGGCTACGCGCCGACGCTGCTATGCACCGCCTGCGGCTGGATCGCGCCGTGCAGTGAGTGCGACGCGCGCCTCACGGTGCACCTGTCCGCGCAGCGGCTGCGCTGCCATCACTGCGGCGCTGATGCGCCGCTGCCCGCGCGCTGCCTGCAGTGCGGCTTCGCCGTCAAGCCCGTCGGTCAGGGCACCGAGCGCATCGCCGAGACGCTTACCGCGCTCTTCCCCGGCGCGCCGATTGCCCGTCTCGATCGCGACGTAGTGCGCCGGCGCGGCGATCTCGAAGGGGTGATGCGGCACATGGCCTCCGGGGACACGCGCATTCTCGTCGGCACGCAGATGGTGACCAAGGGCCACGACTTTCCCAACGTGACGCTGGTGGTGGTGCTCAACGCCGACCAGGGGCTGTTCAGCAGCGACTTCCGCGCTGCCGAGCGGCTAGCGCAGACCATCGTGCAGGTCGCCGGTCGCGCCGGGCGCGGCACGCGGCCCGGCGAGGTGCTGATCCAGACGGAGTTTCCCGACCATCCGCTGCTCGTCAACCTGCTCGCGGACGGCTACGACGGTTTCGCGCGCATCGCGCTGCTCGAGCGGCAGGCGGCCGACTGGCCGCCCTTCAGCCGGCTGGCGGCGCTGCGCGGCTCGGCACGCAGCGCCGCGGCAGCGCTCGCCTTTCTCACCGAGGCGCGCGGCCTCGCCCCGCAGCCGCCCGCCGGCGTGCGGCTGCTCGGGCCGGTGCCCGCCGCCATGCACAAGCGCGCCGGGCGTTATCACGCGCAGCTGCTGGTGGAGAGCCGCACGCGCACGCGGCTGCACGAATTCCTCGACGGCTGGCTGCCGCAGGTGGAGCGGCTGAAGAGTGCCCGCGCACTGCGCTGGTCGCTCGATGTCGATCCGCTCGAGCTGTTCTGAAGGGCGCGAGCGAAGCGCTCACTGCCGTGAGCGCTTCGGTTAAGATGCGCGCGCAATCAACGCGGACGGCGCTGCGCGCCGTGCGCCTGCTGAACGGGATCTCCACCTCATTGAAGGCTGAACTCGAGCACTTGCTGCTGACCGCGCTCGCTCGGCTCGCCGCCGACGCGCTGCCGGAGATGCCGCCGGCAGCAAGCGCGACGGTCGAGCGCACGCGCGAGGCGCAGCACGGCGACTTCACCAGCAACGTCGCGCTGCGGCTGGCGAAATCCGCGCGGCGCAAGCCGCGCGAGCTGGCCGCCGCCATCGTGGCGGCGCTGCCGCCGAGTGAGCTCATCGCGCGCGCCGAGGTCGCGGGCGCCGGCTTCATCAACTTCCATCTGACGGCGCAGGCGTACGCGCACGAGCTCGCGGCCATCCATGCGCAGGGCGCGGCCTACGGCACCAGCCGCCGCGGCGGCGGCGAGCGGGTGCTGGTCGAGTTCGTATCGGCCAATCCCACCGGGCCGCTGCACGTCGGCCACGGCCGGCAGGCCGCCTACGGCGCAACGCTCGCCGACATCCTCGCCGCGGCCGGCTGCAGCGTCGAGCGCGAGTACTACATCAACGATGCCGGGCGGCAGATGGACATCCTCGCCGTGAGCACCTGGGTGCGCTATCTGGAGCTGTGTGGCGAGCCGCTGCCGTTTCCGCAGAACGGTTACCGCGGCGAGTATCTGCGCCCGCTGGCGCAGCAGCTGCGCGCCGCCGCGGGCCTCACCCTGCGGCGGCCGGCGGCGCAGGTGCTGGCGGGGTTGCCGCCGGATGCCCCCGCGGGCGACAAGGAGGCGTACATCGATGCGCTCATCGCCCGGGCGCGCGAGCTGATCGGCGCGGCGGCCTTTCGCCAGGTGCTCGAGCTGTCGCTCGCCGCGATGCTCGCCGACATCCGCGGCGATCTGCAGGAGTTCGGCGTGCGCTTCGATCACTGGACCTCCGAGCGCGCGTTCGCCGAGAGCGGCGCGATCGATCACGCCCTCGCCATCCTCGAGGCCCAGGGACGCCTGCAGCGTCGCGACGGCGCCGTGTGGTTTCGCGCCACGGAGTTCGGCGACGAGAAGGACCGGGTGGTGGTGCGCGAAAACGGGCAGAAGACCTACTTCGCCTCCGACATCGCCTATCACCTCGCCAAGCGCGAGCGCGGCTTCGCGCGCCTCATCGACGTGCTCGGCGCCGATCACCACGGCTACGTGGCGCGGGTACGCGCCGGCCTCGTCGCCATGGGTCAGCCGGGGGAGTGTCTGGAGGCGCCGCTTATCCAGTTCGTGAGCCTGTTCCGCGGCGCGCACAAGATCCCCATGGGCAAGCGCGAGGCGCAGTTCGTGACACTGCGCCAGCTGCGCGCCGAGGTCGGCAATGATGCCTGCCGCTTCTTCTATCTGATGCGCAGCCACGACCAGCCGCTCGACTTCGATCTGGAGCTCGCCAAGTCGCGCAGCAACGAGAACCCGGTGTACTACATCCAGTACGCGCACGCGCGCGTGGCGAGCGTCATGAAGCAGCTCGCCGCCCGCGGCCTCGCCTTCGACCGCAGCGCAGGGCTGGCCGCCGCCGGGCGGCTGGACGATGCCCACGAGCAGGGCGTGCTGCAGACGCTGACGCGCTATCCGGAAGTGCTCGAGCAGGCGGCGCTCAACCGCGCCCCGCACACGCTGGCGCACTACCTGCGCGAGCTCGCCAACGTGTTCCACACCTATTACAACGCCCAGACCTTCATCGTCGAGGACGGCGCATTGCGCAACGCGCGCCTCGCGCTGGTGCTGGGCGTGCAACAGGTGGTGCGCAACGGACTCACGCTGCTCGGCGTATCGGCGCCGGAGAGCATGTGAGCGCTGCGCGCCGCAACCCACACCGCTTGCAGATCACGGCGACACGCTATGGCCACGACCCGCACCGCTAAGCTGACCACGCGCGACTACAAGTCGGCACAGCGCCGCCCGCTGGAGCTGCGCCGCTGGCGCGAGTTCGGCTACGGGGTCGCCGTCGGCGTGGTGCTGGCGAGCGCCGCGTTCGCGTACTTCGGTGCGCAAGTGCACCGCGGCGCGGAGCTCGCCGACGGGCCGCGTCCGGATCCGCATCACGCCGCGCCGGTGAGCGCCGACGTGGCCGCGGCAGCTTCGGGCAAGTCGCCGCAGAAGTACGACTTCTACGAGATGCTACCCAACTTCGAGGTGGTGGTGCCGGAGCGCGACAAGGAGGTCCACCGCGACCTGCCGGCGGCGGCGAAGATCGAGCGGCCCGGGGTGTACGTGCTGCAGGCCGGCTCCTACCGCAACCAGGCGGACGCCAACCGGGTACGCGCGCAGCTCGCCCTGCAGGGCGTGCAGGCGCAGGTGCAGCGCGTGGCGGTCGACGCGGACGTGTGGCATCGCGTGCGCGTCGGGCCGATCAGGAATCTCGATGAGCTCAACCGCCTGCGCAAGCAGCTGCAGGCGGCCGACCTGGATGCGCTGGTGATCCGCGTGGGAGACTGACCGCACTGCGCTGAGAGCGCCGCGCACAGCGGTTACCGCCTGCCGCGCGCAGCGCGAGCGACGCGCGTCGCCGATTATGGCACCGAGCTGCAGATTCCGCTCGCGCCGGCCTGAAGCAGCCGCGATCGCGGCGGATCTCAGTCCTCGCTGATGTTTCTGAAGTCGACGCCGAGCGAGCGCAGCTTGCGGTACAGGTGCGTGCGCTCCATGCCGACGCGCTTGGCGAGCTGCCCCACCTTGCCGTTGCAGAGCAGCAGCTGCTGCTGCAGGTAGGCGCGCTCGAACTGCTCGCGCGCCTCGCGCAGCGGCAGCGCCAGCAGGTCCTGCTTCACCAGCGGCTCGTCGGGCGGGGTCTGCACCGTGAGCTCGCGCTCGATCTCCTCGAGACGGATCTCCTCGGAGCCGCCGTGGATCAGCAGCCGGTGCACCAGGTGGCGCAGCTCGCGCACGTTGTCCGGCCAGGGGTAGTTGCGCAGCCGATTCTGCGCCGCAACGCTGAAGCGCCGGAACGCCAGCGCCTCGGTGTCCACCAGGCGATCGACCTGGTGACGCAGCAGGTCGGGCACGTCCTCGGCGTACTCGCGCAGCGGCGGCACCCGCACGATGAGCACGTTCAGATAGGCGAGCAGGTCGCGCCGCAGGCCGTCGGCGCCGGCGCGCTGCTCGACGCCGGGTTGCGCCGCCGACAGGATGCGCGCCCGCAGCGTGACCGGCTCAGTGCCGCCGAGGCGCGTGAAATGCCCGGACTCGAGCACCCCGACCAGCAGGCGCTGTACGCCCGCGGGCAGGTCCTCGAGCTCGTGAATGAACAGTGTGCCGCCGGCGGCCTCCTCCAGCGCCCCGGCCACGATGCGGCCATCCACCTCCGCGCGCCCGAACAGCAGCGCCTCGGCGTCCGCATCGCGCAGGCTGCTCGACACCAGCGCCACGAACGGCGCCGCGGCGCGCGGGCCATGCTCATGGAGGTAGCGCGCGAACGCCTCGCGCCCCGAGCCCGGCTCCCCGATCAGCAGCACCGGTGAGGGGTTGCCGGCGATCTGCTGCAGCTCCGCGCGCAGCTGCTGCATGACCTTGCTCTTGCCGATCGGCACCGCCAGCGGCGCGCCGAGCAGCTTGCCCGCCTGGCGATGGCGCCGCCCGGCATCGAGCGCGCGCTCCACGGTGCGCAGCAGCTTGGCGAGTGACAGCGGCTTCTCGACGAAGTCGAAGGCGCCGAGGCGCGTCGCTTCGACGGCGGTTTCCACGGTGCCGTGTCCGGACATCATTACCACCGGGCAGCCGTCGGCGGCCGCGGCCGACCACTCGCGCAACAGCGTGATGCCGTCGACGTCCGGCATCCAGATGTCGAGCAGCACCAGGTCGGGTATCTGCCGGGCGCGCGAGGCACGCGCCTGCGCGGCGTTGGCGGCGACATCCACCTCGTACCCTTCCTCGGAGAGGATTTCCTTCAGCAGGCCGCGGATGTCGGCCTCGTCGTCGACCACGAGAATGTGTGGACTGCTCACGCTCTTTCCCTCCGCAACTGATCACGCCGCTCGCGCGCCCCCGCGGCGGCGGTGCGGGTGCTGTCCTTCACCGGCAGCACCACGCGCACCCGCGCTCCACCTTCGGGCCGGTTGTCCGCATCGATGTGCCCACCGTGCTCCTCGATGATCTTCTTGACGATGGCGAGGCCCAGGCCCGTGCCCTTGGGCTTGCTGGTGACGTAAGGATCGAACACCCGGCCGAGCAGCTCGCGCTGGAACCCGGGGCCATTGTCACACACGGTCACGATCGCGTAAGCGCTTTCGGCGGTGGTCTCCAGACGCGTGCTGATCTCCAGCAGCGGGCTTTCGACCCCGTCGAGCGCTTCCAGGGCGTTGGTCACCAGGTTGTTGAGAATCTGGCGCACGCGGCCGCGGTCGGCCTCGATCGACTCGAGATGCTCATCGAGATCCAGCTGGATGCGCTGGTGCGCGTCCTGTGCACGGTACAGGTCGGCGACCTCGGTCACCAGCTGATTGAGGCTGAAGCGCGAGATCTGCATCTCCGGGGCGCGCGCGTACTCGCTGAAGGCGTTCACCATCTGCTGCATCGTCTCCACCTGCTGCACGATGGTGCGCGTGCCGCGCTCGAGGATGTCCGCATCGCGCGCGTTCATGCCGGCGAGCAGCCGCCGCCGCAGCCGCTCCGCCGACAGCTGGATCGGGGTGAGCGGGTTCTTGATCTCGTGCGCCAGGCGCCGCGCCACCTCGCCCCAGGCGGCGTCGCGCTGCGCCTGCAGCAACGCGGTGATGTCGTCGAACACGATCACGAAGCCCATGTCGGAATCCTCCCCGGGCAGCGGGGTGCAGGCGCACATCAGCGTGCGCCGGCCGGTGATGCCGTCGAGATCGAGCTGCTCGCGCCACTCCTGCCGCCCGGCGGCGAAGCGCACGGCGAGCGCGGCCACGAACTGCCCGAGCCGCTCGTTGCCGGCCGCCAGCTCCGGCAGCGGCCGCCCGGCGGACCCCGACAGGTCGCTGCCGAGGATCGCGCCCGCGGCCTCGTTGGCGGTGCGCAGCGTCAGGTTGCGATCGATGGCGAGCACCCCGGTGGAGAGGCGCGCCAGGATGATCGCCAGGCGCTCGCGCTCGCGCTCCACCGCCTGCTGGCTGGCCGTCGCCTCGGCGCGCGCGCGCCGCAGCCGCTTGGTCATGTCGTTGAAGGAGTGCACCAGAAAGCCCATCTCGTCACGCGAGGGCAGCGGCAGGCGAGTGGCGAAGTCGCCCTTGCCGACCGCACGCGTGCCCTCGATCAGGTCCTGCACCGGACGCACCAGGCGCTGCGCGGAGTAGATCGCGCCGTAGATCGCCGCCAGCATCGCCAGCAGCAGCACCAGCGTGAGAGTGAGACGGAAGCTGTGCTTGAGCGGCTCACGCAGCGCAGCGAGATCGCCGTACTGCGAGTAGGAGCTCTGCACCGCCTCCGACAGGGCTGCGAGCTGCGCCGGCACCGGATAGATCGCGACCACGAAGCGCGTCGGTGCGCGTCGGGCGCTGTCGCCGAGCGCGGCCGCGGTGCGGATCAGGTAGCGGCCGCCGGCCTGCGGCTCGAGGCTCACGTACGGCACGTGCTGCACCACCTGGCTCACCAGGTCCGGCGGCGGTCGCGACGGCAGGTTCTCCAGGGGATTCTCGAGACTGGCGGCGAGGATGCGCTCGTGCTCGCCGAACAGCACCACCTCGAGCGCCTGCGTGGCGCGCCGCTCGGCGTCGAGCCGCGCCTGCACTTCGGCCGCGGGCGCACTGCTCAGGCTTTCCGCGAGTGCCTGGGTGCGCGTCGAGTACTCGCGCATGCGCAGATCGAGCGCGGCGCGCGACAACCCGAGCGCATCGGCCAGGCCCTGCTTGACCTCGACCCGGAACCAGCTGTCGATGCCCTGGTTGATGAACTCGAGCGAGGACAGGTACACGATCAAGAGCGGTGCGATCACCAGCGAGCCGAAGATGCCGACGGTACGCGCGGTGAGGCGCGAGCCGGGCACGTGGGCGCGATAGTCGCGCACCAGCCGCCACAGCTTGCGCGCCAGCAGCACCGTGAGGGCGATCACCCCGCAGACGTCGACGATCAGGATCCACAGCTGCAGCCGCTCGAACAGCGCCGAGTTCTGCACGCTCTCGGCGAGCAACAGGAATGCGCCGAGCCCGATCGCCGCCCACAGCAGCGCCTGGCCAACCGCGACCCAGCGTAGCCTGCGCGGCGGTCGGCCCTTCACACCGGCAGTGACCACGTGTACCACTCGCTGACGCGCACCCAGTCGTCGGTCCAGAACAGCATAGCGCGCAGCGAAGCCGGCAAGTGTCCGCGGCGCACCCCGGCGCGCACGCTGATGGTGTAGTTGCCGTTGTCGAGCTGCGGTTCCACGATGATCGGCCAGGCGTTCACCTTGCCGAGGAATTCGAGCGCGTCGTCGAGCGTCGGGAAGGTGTTCTGGTCGCCGCTGCGCACGTCGCGCACCACGTAGCGGTCGCTGATCGCGTGGTAGGTCAGCTCGCGCCGCAGCGTCAGGTCGACGATGTTGGAGTTGAACCAGAAGCGACGGTCACGATCGATGCGCACATCGAGGTCGAAGGCGAGCGTGGTGCCGTCCTGCAGCGCGCTGCGGATGGCCGGACCCACCGGGTACTCGATGCGCGCGTGCAGCAGGAACACTCCCTTGTCGATGTTGACGTACGCCGAGCGCACCTCGAGGATCCCATCGAGCGCGTCGGCGTGGGCTACCCCGAAGAGCGGCAGCGCCAGCGCGCAGGCCGCCACCAGCCCGCGCCAGGTCAAACCTTCCCTTGTTGGAACGCGTAGCATGGATGCAACGACAAAGCTCGGTGGAAAGGGTCTGGGTTCGACCGCCTGGCGCGTGCTTAGGTTCGGACCGTTGTCTTTTCGAGACAAGCATAATAGAACCCGTCGGTCCCCGCCTGCGCTCCCGGCAGAAGCTGCACCCCCACCCCGCACGCCAGCGCTCCGGGCGCCAGCGACGCAGGCAGGGCGCCGGGGGCCATGGAGCCGTCCGCCTCGAGGAAGGCCCGCACGAGATCCTCGTTCTCTTCCGGCAGCACCGAGCAGGTGGAGTAGAGCAGCCGTCCGCCGGGCGCCAGCGCTGCCGTCGTGGCGCGCAGAATGGCGAGCTGCTGGTGCGCGAACGCGGCGACATCCGCGGGGCGCCGTAACAGCTTGATGTCGGGATGGCGGCGGATGACGCCCGTCGATGAGCAGGGGGCATCCACCAGGATGCGATCGAAGGGGCGCTGGCCCGTCCACAGCGCGGCGTCACGGGCATCGCCGGTGAGAAGCCGCGCACTGCGCCGCTGCCGGCTGAGGTTCTCAGCCACGAGCACCATACGGGCGGCCTCCAGCTCGAGAGCGGTCACATCCGCGCCATCACCGAGCAGCTCGAGCAGGTGGCCGGTCTTGCCGCCAGGCGCCGCGCAGGCGTCGAGGACCCGCATCCCGCGTTCAGCCTGAAGCAGCGGCGCGGCGAGCTGAGCCCCCGCGTCCTGTACCGAGACCTCTCCTTCCGCAAAGCCCGGGAGGTCCGTTACGGCAAGCGGTCGCTCCAAAATGACTGCGGCAGGGGCCCATTGCAGCGGATGTGCACCAATGTCAGCGGCCGCAAGCCTCGCCAGGTAATCCTTGGCGCTGGTGCGCGAAAGGTCGACACGCAACGTCAGCGGCGCGCGGGCGTTGTTTCCCTCGAGAATCGCCTCGGCGCGTTGATCCCAGGCGGCTGAGAGCCGCTCGACCAGCCAGGGGGGGTGCGCCGTACGACCTGCCAGGGTGGCATCGACCGCGGCGAGCAGCGCGCCGCGCCCCGTGACGAAGCGGCGCAGCACGGCATTGACCAGCCCGGAGGATTTCGGCTGCCCGAGGAGGCGCGCCGCATCGACAGCCGTGTGCACGACCGACTCGGTGACGTTACGCGAGTACTCCACCTGGTGAGCGGCGACCACCAGCAGTGCCCTGACGGCGCCCGGCACTCCGGCCGGCCGGGGCAGGAGCGAGTCGAGGGCGGGTGCGAGCCGCAAATACCAGCGCAAGGTGCCGAGGGTAATGGCGCGCACCGCGCGCGCGTCGCCGGGTTTGAGTGCGGTGTCTGCGGACTCCCCGCGTGCGGCCACCGCCTCAACGGCCCGGGCGGCTGCGGCGAGGGCCGGCGCCCCCGGCGCCCAGGGCATCCTAGCCAAGGCGTCGGCCCGCCAGCGCCCGGCTGTGCGAGAGGTCGCCGGCGCTCACGGGCTTGCGGCCGGGCCGCTGGACCTGGGTCACTGCGAGTCTCCCTGAGCCGCACTGAACGATCATGGATTCACCGCTTACGCCGACGATGGTGCCCGGATCGTGGCTTTTAGCTCCGTTTTCGAGACTTTTAGCCTCCAGAATCCTCAGCTGCGCCCCGTCGAGATGCGTCTCGGCGACGGGCCAGGGATTGAAGGCCCGAACCTGGCGCTCGATGTGCGCGGCATCCTTCGTCCAGTCGATGCGGGCTTCCGATTTGGCGATCTTCGGCGCGTAGGTCGCTCCTGCGGCCGGCTGCGGCACAGACGGGGGCTGGGTGCCGGCGGCGAGCGCGGCGAGAGCCTCGAGAAGAGCCGCGGCACCGAGCGGTGCGAGCGCATCGTGCAGCGAGCCCCCGGTCGCGCCCGCCGCGATCGCCAGTCGCCGCTGCAGGAGGACGGGACCGGTGTCGAGACCTGAGTCCATTTGCATGATGCTGACGCCGCTCTCCGTGTCGCCGGCGAGGAGCGCACGCTGGATGGGCGCGGCGCCGCGCCAGCGCGGCAGCAGGGAGGCGTGAATGTTGAGGCAGCCGAAGCGCGGCAGGGCGAGCACCTCCGGCGGCAGCAGCAGCCCGTAGGCGACCACCACCAGGACCTCGGGAGCCCAGTCTGCCAGCTGCCGGCGTGCGGCCTCGCTGCGCAGCGTCGCGGGCTGGGCGAGCGGCAGCCGCGCGGCGAGCGCCGCCCGCTTCACCGGGCTTGCGGTGAGATGCCGGCCGCGGCCACCGGGCCGATCCGGCTGCGTCAGGACGCCGACGATCTGGTGGTGCGCGCGCAGCGCCTCCAAAGCGGGGAGCGCGAACTGCGGCGTGCCCGCAAAGGCGGTGCGCAAAGTCAGTACGCGCGTCGCGTCGCGCTGGCCGCCGGGGCGTGCGGCGCACTGCTGCGCTCGCGGCGTTCCTTGTCGAGCTTCTTGCGGATGCGTTCGCGCTTCAGATCGGAGAGGTAGTCGACGAACAGCCGACCCTCGAGATGATCCATCTCGTGCTGGATACACACCGCGAGGATCTCCTCGAAGTCCTTCTCCCACGTCACGCCGTCGCGGTCCTGCGCGCGCACTCTCACCGTGGAGGCGCGCTTCACGTCGTCGAAGATCCCCGGCACGGACAGGCAGCCCTCCTCGGAGCTGGCCTCGCCCCCGCGCGCCAGGATCTCGGGATTGACGAGCACCAGCGGCGCATCGTGCTCCTTGGAGATGTCGATCACGATCACCCGCTTGTGGACGTCGACCTGGGTTGCCGCCAGACCGATGCCCGGGGCGGCATACATGGTCTCGAGCAGGTCGTCGATGAGCGTGCCGAGAGCGGCGTCGAAGCGCGTCACCGGCTGCGCACGGGTACGCAGCCGCGGATCGGGAAATTCCAGGATGGTTCGCTTCGCCATGGCGCGCTCGTATATGGGGACACCGGCGCCCGTGATCCAGCGCACAAAGTTGACATTAATTCGTGTACCGGCCGGGCGCCGTGCCAGTATAACGCCTAGAATCTCGCGCGCAGGTCTGGTCCGCCTCGCGCTTAATGAGGAGTGGAGGATGGTCTCAAATCAGGTACTTGGAGCTCGCCTCGCTGCGGGCTTGCTGATTCTTTCTGTCGCGCTCGGCGGCTGTGCCCACACGCGGCCGGGCGAGGAACCTTCGTCCGCTCCCGCTGGCGCTGCAGCCGGCGGCGCTACGGCCACGCCCGCCCCCGAGCCCATGACCGCCACGGAAGCCGCCATCGCGGCCGCCGGTAGCGGTGCCCCGGCGGCCGAGGCCGCGCCCGCAGCCGACACACGGGACATGCTCAGGCCGAACGCCCCCAAGGAATACATCGTGAAGCGCGGCGACACGCTGTGGGGAATCGCCTCGATGTACCTGAAGGACCCGTGGCTGTGGCCGGAAGTTTGGGTGATCAACCCGCAGGTGCCGAACCCGCACCTCATCTATCCCGGCGACAAGCTGGCCCTCGCGTACGGCGCGAACGGCGCCCCGCAGGTGCGGCTCATGGAGTCCGGTGCCGTGCGCCTCGACCCGCGCCTGCGCAGCGAGGCGCTCGAGAGCGCCATCCCGACCATTCCGTATTCCTCCATCGCCGCCTTCCTGTCGCGGCCGACGGTCATGAGCTCGGAGCAGATCCGCCACGCGCCCTACGTGCTCGCGTTCCGCGCCATGCACCAGGTCGGCGGCTCGGGCAACGAGGTCTACGTGCGCAACCTGTCCGGGAACGAGAACAAACGCTTCGCGGTCATGCATATCTCAGGACCCCTGGTCGATCCGGATGATGGCAAAGTGATCGGCTACGAAGGCATCTACACCGCCACGGCGTTGGTGCAACGCGGCGGTAATCCGGCGAAGGCGGTGCTCATCGATCCGGCGCGCGAGACGGTCGAAGGCGACAAGCTGCTCGCGACCGATGCCACCGAGGTTCCGCTCACCTTCATACCCCGGCCGCCCGAGCACCCGGTGCGCGGCCAGATCATCGATGCGGTCGGCTCGGTCGGCGCGGTCGGCCTCGTCGGCCAGTTCGAGGTCGTGGCGATCAACCGCGGCCAGCGGCACGGCATCGAGCCGGGCCACGTGCTCGCCATCGACCAGGCGGGCGATGTGGTGCGCGACGTGTATCGCAACGGGCGCCAGCTCGGCGACTCCAGTTCCGCCACCTCGTTCGCGCCGAAGGTGCAACTGCCCGAGGAGCGCAGCGGGACGCTGCTGGTGTTCAAGGTCTACGACCGCGTGAGCTACGCCCTCGTCGTCGGCGCCACCGACAGCATCTACGTCGGCGATTACGTTCGTAACCCTTAAGCCCGCCTGACCCCTGAAAGCGCAGCGGCGCGCGCTGCCCGCGCTTAGGTGCCTTTTGCAGTCAACGTGGCAGCAGCGCCATCCGCTATGCTCGCGCGCATGGAGGCGGTCCGTGCACGCGCGGTGTTGGCGCGCACCCCTGCGCTGAAGTGCGCGGAGCTCACGGCGCTGCTGGCGGCCGCCGGGGGCGAGCCGCAGCGCGCGCTCGCCGCCAGCGTGATGCGCGAAGTGCAGCTGCCGCCCGCGGCCCGCGACTTTCTGGCCTCCCCGCTCGACAGCGCCATCGCGGACGATCTGTCGTGGCTGACGCTGAGCGGCGCGCACATCCTGCTGTGCACCGACCCGGAGTATCCGCCGCTGCTGCGGCAGATCGCCATGGCGCCCGCGGCACTCTATGTGCTCGGGTCTGCCGCGCTGCTGAGCGCTCCGCAGCTCGCCATGGTCGGCTCACGCAGTCCCACTCCCGCCGGCCGCGCCACCGCGCGCGAGTTCGCCGCATGGTTTGCGCGCGCCGGCCTCACCGTCACCAGCGGACTGGCGGTGGGCATCGACGCCGCGAGCCACGAGGGCGCGCTGGCCGGCGGCGGCACCACCGTCGCGGTGTGCGGGACCGGGCTCGACCAGGTCTATCCCGCCGAGCACCGCGAGCTCGCGCAGCGCATCGTGGCGCACGGCGCGCTGGTGTCGGAATTCCCGCCGGGCACGCCGCCGCTGCGGGCGAACTTCCCGCAGCGCAACCGCATCATCGGCGGGCTGTCCCTCGGCACGCTGGTGGTGGAGGCGGCACGCCACAGCGGCTCGCTGATCACCGCGCGGCTGGCGGTCGAGAACGGCCGGGAGGTGTTTGCCATTCCCGGCTCGATCCACAGCCCGCTCTCGCGCGGCTGTCACCAACTCATCAAGCAGGGGGCAAAGCTCATCGAGGAGGCGGCGGACGTCATGTCGGAGCTGCGGATTTCGGTGGGGAAAGAGCCACTTACACCCGCGAGCGCCGCTCCGCAGAAGCCCCCGGCATTGGACAAGGAGTATGAAATGCTGTTAGATGCCCTCGGCTTTGAACCTGCGACCATTGACACTCTCGTCGCCCGCACCCACCTGCCCGGCGAATCAGTTGCCTCCATGCTGCTGATACTCGAGCTCGAGGGGCGGGTGGCGTCACTCCCGGGCGGCCGCTATAGCCGAATACCCTGAAGACATGACGACTGGCAGCATTCTCGACATCCTGATCTACGTCTTCGACCGTTACATGCTCGATGAGGCGCCGGCCGTGCCGGAGCGCGAGCACCTGGCGCGCGACCTGCAGCACGCCGGCTTCGCGGCAGCGAAGGTGGAGCAGGCACTCGACTGGCTCACCGATCTCGCCTTCGGCCACCAGCGTGCGCTCGCCGCGCGCGACGCGGCGCCGGGCGGCGGATTGCGCGTGTTCAGCGACAGCGAGCTGGTGCGCCTTTCCACCGAGTGCCGCGGGCTGCTGCTGACGCTCGAGCGCGCACAGGTGCTCAGCGTGCAGCAGCGCGAGATCGTGATCGAGCGCCTGCTGGCGCTCGATGAGGACGAGCCCGGCACCGAGCAGCTCAAGTGGGTCGTGCTCATGGTGCTTTCCAGCCAGCCGGGCCAGCAGCTTGCGGTCGAGCGTCTCGGCGGACTGGTGACGGAAGTGCGCATCAATGCGCCTCACTGAGCCAGACGGGCGGCGGCTGCAGACTGGTCCGCGGCTCGTCCGCGGTTTTTCATTTTAGGCGCGCGCTTTTTCTCACCCGGCATGGCAGACAATCTCGTCATCGTCGAATCCCCGGCCAAGGCCAAGACCATCAAGAAGTACCTCGGCCGGGACTTCGAGGTGCTCGCCTCCTACGGGCACGTGCGCGACCTGGTGCCGAAGGAAGGCGCCGTCGACCCCGACAACGGCTTCGCCATGAAGTATCAGGTGCTCGAGAAGAACGAGCGGCACGTGGCGGCCATCGCGCGCGCGCTGACGCGCGCCCGGGCGCTGTACCTGGCCACCGACCCGGATCGCGAGGGCGAAGCCATCGCCTGGCACCTGCGCGAGATCCTCAAGTCGCGCGGTGAGCTCGACGGCAAGGACGTGCACCGCGTGGTGTTCTACGAGATCACGCGCAACGCCATCCGCGAGGCGGTGGAGCGGCCGCGCGGCCTGTCGCTCGAGCTGGTGAACGCGCAGCAGGCACGCCGCGCGCTCGACTACCTGGTGGGCTTCAATCTCTCGCCGCTGCTGTGGAAGAAGGTGCGCCGCGGGCTGTCGGCCGGGCGCGTGCAGAGCCCGGCGCT
The DNA here is from genome assembly GCA_035481975.1 of Steroidobacteraceae bacterium. GTDB lineage: Bacteria > Pseudomonadota > Gammaproteobacteria > Steroidobacterales > Steroidobacteraceae > 13-2-20CM-66-19. The sequence goes on along the minus strand of DATHRC010000020.1, from coordinate 87,832 downwards.
GCGCATGATCTGCGAGCGCGAGGAGGAGATCGCCGCCTTCGTGGCGCGCGAGTACTGGAGCATCGAAGGCGAAGGCGCCCACAGCGGCCAGGGTGTGCCGCTGAAGCTCCTCGAGTACCGTGGCGCCAGGGTCGAGCAGTTCAGCTTCACCACCGAGGCGCAGGCGCGCGAGGCCGAGCGTACGCTGCTCCTCGCCGCCGGCGCGAGCGCGCAGCAGCCGGGGACGCTCACTGTCCTGGCCATCGACCGCAAGCAGCGCCGCCGCAATCCCGCGCCGCCGTTCACCACCTCGACGCTGCAGCAGGAGGCCGCGCGCAAGCTCGGCTTCAACGCGCGCCGCACCATGCGCCTGGCGCAGCAGCTCTACGAGGGCCTCGATATCGGCGAGGGCAGCGTCGGTCTCATCACCTACATGCGCACCGACTCGGTGACGCTGGCCGCGGAAGCGGTGCGCGAGATCCGCGCGGTCGCTGCCCGGCTCTACGGCGCGCACGAGGTCGCCGACGAGCCGCGCATCTACAAGACCAAGTCGAAGAACGCGCAGGAAGCGCACGAGGCCATCCGCCCGACCGCAGCAAGCATCACGCCGGCGGACGTCGAGGGCAAGATCGACGACGATCTCTATCGTCTTTATGCGCTCATCTGGAAGCGCGCGGTCGCCTCGCAGATGAGCCACGCGCTGTTCGACACCGTCGCGGTCGACCTGCTCGCCGGCGCGGACGGCCCGCAGCGCCACCTGTTGCGCGCCAACGGCTCGACGCTGGTGAAGGCGGGCTACATCGCCGTGTACCAGGAGGGCAGCGACGACGCCGCGCCGGACGAGACCGACCACGTCCTGCCGCCAATGAAGGAAGGCGACACCGTCAGCCTTACCGCGCTCACCGCCACACAGCACTTCACCGAGCCGCCGCCGCGCTACAGCGAGGCGTCGCTCGTCAAGGCGCTCGAGGAGCACGGCATCGGCCGGCCCTCGACCTACGCCACCATCATCTCCACGCTGCAGGACCGCGAATACGTCGAGATGGATAGCCGGCGCTTCGTGCCGACCGACATCGGCAAGATCGTCAACCGTTTCCTTACGCATCACTTCCACCGCTACGTGGAATACGGCTTCACCGCGGCCATGGAGGACGAGCTCGACGCCGTGTCGCGCGGCGAGGAGGAGTGGACCACGCCGCTCGAGAAGTTCTGGAAGCCGTTCATCCGCCAGGTCGACAAGATCGAGCGCACCGTGACGCGCGAGCAGGTGGCGCAGGCACGCGAGCTCGGCAAGGACCCGGCGAGTGGCAAGCCCGTCACCGTGCGCATGGGCCGCTATGGTCCGTTCGTGCAGATCGGCACCAAGGACGACGAGGAGAAGCCGCGCTTCGCCGGCCTGCGTCCGGGGCAGAAGATGGATGCGGTCATGCTCGCCGACGCCATGGAGCTGTTCAAGCTGCCGCGCACGCTCGGCGAGACACCGGAGGGCGAGGCGATCGTCGCCAACGTCGGGCGCTTCGGACCGTACGTGAAGTACGGCAGCAAGTACGCCTCGCTGAAGGAGGACGATCCCTACACCGTGACGCTCGAGCGGGCGCGCGAGGTCATCCGCCTGAAGAGGGAAGCCGACGCCAACCGCATCATCCAGGAGTTTGCCGACGCCGGCATCCAGGTGCTGAACGGGCGCTACGGGCCTTACATCACCGACAAGAAGAAGAATGCCAAGATCCCCAAGGATCGCGATCCGAAGGCACTCACGCTCGAGGAATGCCGCGCGCTGCTCGCCGCGGCGCCCGAGCGTGGTGGCGCTTTCCGTCGCTGGGGGCGGCGCAAGGCCGCCACCGCGGCGCCTGCCGCCGACGGCGACGGCGCTCAGCCGGCGGCTGCCGCGGCCAGGGGCAAGCGTGCGGCGAACAAAAAAGCTGCCGCCGGGGCCGCTGCAGGAGTCGACGCAGCCGCCCCGCTGCCGCCAGCAGCACGTGCCGGCAAGGCACGCGGCCGCTCGCACGCGGCAGCCGCCAAGTCAGCGGGCGTGGCTCCGCCCGCCGCGCCTGGGCACGTGAGGCCCAAGGCTTCGGCGCTGCTGCGCCGCCAGCGGCGGGCCGTCAAGGCGCCGCGAGCCAAGACCGCGGGCAAGAGCGCAAGCGGCAAGGCGCCGGCGAAGAGCGCAGGCCCGGCAGCCGTTCGCACCCGCGGGGTGAAGTAACCGCGCGGCCGTGCGGGCCTTTTCGTGCATGCCTGCCGGCGGGAGCCGTCAACGGCCGAGAAACTCATCGATCGCCGCCACACACTCCGGCTCATCGAGCAGCGGCGCGTGCCCGCGGTTGGCGACGGTGAGCACCTTGAGATCGGGTTTCTCGCGCTGCATCCGTGCGAGCGTCGCCGCTCCCAGGATGTCCGAGTGCGCGCCGCGGATGGCGAGGATCGGCACCCTGGCGAGCGCGCCCCACAGCGGCCACAGGTCGGGCGCCGTCGCCTCGGTGTTGCGCACCAGCTCGGCGATGCGCGGATCGGCGTCGACTTCCGGCACTCCCTGCGCGTTGGCGCGGTAGCTCAGCCGTACGACTTGTTCCCAGCGCTCATCGCTCAAGCCCGGCCAGGCCACGCCGTAGGTGTTGCGCGCCTGCGCGATGGCCTCGGCCCAGTTGCCCACTGGAGCGGCTTTGCCGGCGTAGCCGCGGATGCGCTCGAGGCCTGCGCGCTCGACCTCGGGTCCCACATCATTCAGCACGATGCCCGCGATCAGGTCCGGCTGCATGGCCGCCAGCACCATGGCCATGAGCCCGCCCATGGAAGTGCCGATGATGCTCACGCGCGCAGCCCCGAGACCGGCGAGCAGTGACCGCACGTCGCCGAGGTACACCGGGATCTGGTAGTTGTTCGGCTGCGGATCGCGCGCCGACAGTCCACGACCGCGCACGTCCGGCACGATGAGCCGATAGCGCCCGGCAAAATGCGCGGCCAGCTCTTCGAAGTCGCGGCCGTTGCGCATCAGGCCGTGCAGGCATAGCACCACCGGGGCCGCCGCTGCCGGACCGGCGTAGACGCGGCTGAAGAGCCGCAGGCCGTCGGCGCTGTCGAACCAGTATTGCGCGGCGCTCATGCGTTCGCTGCTCCGCAATGTCCGTTGTGCGATCTTAACGTCGGCATCAACCAGCGAGCGACCCTGACGGCCACGGCATGAAATACCGTCATAGCTACCACGCGGGCAACTTCGCCGACGTGCACAAGCACGTCGCGCTGCTGGCGCTGTTGCGCGCGCTGCAGCGCAAGGACAAGGGGTTTCTGTATCTCGATACCCACGCCGGCCGCGGCAGCTACGACCTGTCGAGCCCGACCGTGGAGGCCGCCGCGGGTATCGAGCGCTTCCTCGCGGGCAGCTACGAGGCGGCGGAGCTGCGCGACTATGCGGCGCTGGTACGGGAGTTTCGCGCCCCGGCACCGCAGCGCCATCGTTACCCGGGGTCGCCGCTGATCGCCGCGCGCGAGCTGCGTCCGCAGGACCGCATGGTGCTCATCGAGCTGCAGGGGGCCGAAGCCCACGCACTGGAAGACTCGCTCGCCGCGCACGCCAGCGCTGGACCCGGGGCCCGCCCCGGGTTGCGCATCGAGCGCGGCGACGGTTTCGAACGTCTCAAGGCCTTCCTGCCGCCGCTGGAGCGGCGCGCGCTCACGCTGCTCGATCCACCGTACGAGGAGACGCCGCAGGAGTTCGCGCGCCTTGCCGCCGGGCTCGCCGAGGCGTTGCGCCGCTTGCCGACCGGGGTGCTGGCGGCCTGGTATCCCATCAAGGACGAGCGCACCACCAACGCCTGGCTGGCAGCGCAAGCGCGCCGGCTGGCAGCGCCGGTGCTGGTGAGCGAGCTGTGGCTGTACCCGCGCGACGCGCGGGTCGGTTTGAACGGCTCGGGGCTGCTGATCGCCAACCCGCCGTGGCGCCTGCTCGAGCGCATGCAGGTGTGGCTGCCGCAGCTCGCCGCGGGCTTCGCCGTCGGTCCCGGTGGAGGCAGCAGCGCACGGATGCTGTCACAATCGGCACAATGAGCCCCATTACCGACCGGTACGGCGTCTTCGGCCACCCCGTGGGCCACAGCCTCTCGCCCTTCATACACGCGATGTTCGCGCGCGAGACGGCGCAGGACATGAGCTACCGGCCCTTCGACGTGGCGCCGGAGGATTTCACCGAGCGCGTGCGCGGCTTCTTCGCCGAAGGCGGGCGCGGGCTGAACATCACCCTGCCGCACAAGCTGGTGGCGGTGGAGGTAGCCGCCGAGCTCACCGAGCGCGCCGCCCATGCGGCGGCCGTCAACACCCTCGCGGTGCAGGATGGCAGGCTGCTCGGCGACAACACCGACGGCGTCGGCCTGGTGCGCGACCTGTGCGACAACCTCGGGCTCGCAATCACCGGGCAACGGGTGCTCATCCTCGGCGCCGGCGGCGCGACCCGCGGGGTGCTGGCGCCGCTGCTCGCCCTGCAGCCGCAGGAGCTCATCATCGGCAACCGCACCGCGGAGCGCGCCGAGGCGCTGGCGGCCGCGTTCGCCGATCTCGGTGACGCGCACGGTGTCGGTTTCGCGGACGTGGGCGCGGACGCCTTCGACCTCATCCTCAACGCGACCTCCGCCAGCCTCTCCGGGGAGATCCCGCCCATCCCGCAGTCCGCGGTCGGTCCGGACACCGTGTGCTACGACCTCGCCTACGGCAAAGGCGCCAGCGCGTTCGTGAACTGGGCGCAGGCCGCCGGCTGCGCGCAGGCGCTGCAGGGGCTGGGGATGCTGGTGGAGCAGGCCGCGGAGTCCTTCGAGCTGTGGCGCGGGCTGCGGCCGGACACCGCGAGCGTGCTCGGCGCGCTGCGCGCGCGCGACGCGGCTAGGTAGCCGCGGCTGAAGTCGCGTCGGCGGGCGGCGCGCCCGCCTCGCGCTGGCGCGCTTCCGCGTGATGGTCCGCCGCCAGCAGCATGTAGAACGCCGGCACCACGAACAGCGTGAACAGCGTACCGATCGACAGGCCGGTCGCGATCACCAGGCCCATGGAGAAGCGCCCCGCGGCGCCGGCGCCGCTGGCGATCACCAGCGGAATCACCCCGAGCACCATCGCGGCGGTCGTCATGAGGATCGGACGCAGCCGCACCGCCGCCCCGTGCTCGATCGCCTCGCGCTTGGCCATGCCGGCGCGCTGCGATTCGTTGGCGAACTGCACGATGAGGATGCCGTGCTTGGAGATCAGGCCCATGAGGGTCACCAGGCCGACCTGGGTATAGATGTTCAGGCTCGAGATCAGATTGACGAAGATCAGCGCGCCGAACAGCGCCATGGGTACCGACACCAGGATCACGATCGGATCGCGCAGACTGTTGAACTGCGCCGCGAGCGCCAGGAACACGATGATGACCGCGAACAGCAGCGTGGTGGCGAAGCCGCCGGACTCCTGCACAAACTGGCGCGACTGGCCGGAATAGTCCAGCTGATAGCCGCTGGGGGCGACCTCGGCGAGCGTATCGCGCAGGAACTTGAGCGCCTCGCCCTGCGACATGCCGCTCGCGCCGGAGATGGTCGCGGAGTTGAGCTGCTGGAAGCGGTTGATCGACTCCGGCACCACCGCATGCTTGAGGCTGGCAACGGTAGCGGCAGGAATGACCGTGCCGTTGGGCGCACGCACGTAGTAGTCCAGTACCTGGTTGGGATTCAGGCGGTCGGTCTGCAGGACCTGCGGGATCACCTTGTAGGAGCGGCCGGCGATCGAGAAATAGTTCACGTAGCCGCCGCCGAGCGCCGCGCCGAGCGCACTGCCGACGTCCTGCTGCGTCAGCCCGAGCGTTGACACCAGGTCGCGATCGACCACCACGGTGGACTGCGGCTTGTCGATCTTCAGATCCGTATCGATGAAGTAGAACTTGCCGCTCTCGCGCGCCTTGCTGAGCACGGCCTGCGCCACTTCGTTCAGGTTCTGGAACGGCTCGGTGCTGTTGATGACCACCTGGATCGGCGCGCCCTGCGCACCCGGCAGGGCGGGCAGCGAGAATACAAAGATCTGGCCACCTGCAATCTGACTCCATTGCTGCTGCAGTACCTGCTGCAGCTGCGTCGCCGAGCGCTTGCGCTGGTCCCAGGGCTTGAACAGCATGCCGCCCAGCCCCTGGCCGGGGGTGGTGATCTGGAACAGCATCTCGTACTCGGGCAACTTGGTTCCGATGTCAAACATCTGCTGTGAGTAGCCGAGCATCTGCTGTGAGGTGGCATCCGGGGAAGCCTTGAGCTGATAGAAGAGGAAACCCTGGTCCTCCTCAGGCGTGAGCTCGGATTTGGCCGTCATGCCGAGCAGGATGGAGGCGCCGAACAGCATCACGCCCATGACGACCACGACCTTCCAGGTGCTCAAGGCGCTTCCCAGCAGGCGCTGGTAGCCGTTGCGCACGCGGGTGAACACCCTGTCGATCAGCTGCACGAAGCGGCCGCTTTCCTGCTCGCTGCTGAAGAAGCGCGAGCACATCATCGGCGAGAGGGTGAGCGCGACCACCGCCGACACCGTGACCGCGCCGGCGAGCGTGAAGGCGAACTCGGTGAACAGCGCGCCGGTGAGTCCTTTCTGGAAGCCGATCGGCACATACACGGCAATCAGCACGACGGTCATGGCGAGAATCGGGCCGCCGAGCTCACGCGCCGCCAGCAGGGCCGACTGCATCGGGCTCTTGCCTTCCTCCTTCATGTGCCGGTCGACGTTCTCGACCACGATGATCGCGTCATCCACGACCAGGCCGATGGCGAGCACCAGCGCCAACAGCGTCAGCAGGTTCATGGAGTAGCCGAACGCGAGCATGACGAAGAACGTGCCGATCAGCGACAGGGGCATGGCGATCACCGGGATGATCACCGCGCGCACGCTGCCGAGGAACAGGAAGATCACGACCGTCACGATCAGCAACGCTTCGACGAGAGTCTTCACCACCTCACGGATGGACGAGGTGACGAACTTGGTGCTGTCGTAGACGATCTCGCCTGAAAGTCCGGTGGGCAGCTGCGACTGTATCGCCGGCATGTTGTTACGCACGCGGGTTGCGACCTCCAGCAGGTTCGCATCGGGTGCCACCTTGATGCCGATGAACACCGCCAGCTTGCCGCTGAAGGAAACGTTCGAGTCGTAGTCCTCCGCGCCCAGCACGACCGTCGCCACATCCTGCAGGCGCACGATCGCACCGTCCTTCTGCTTGACCGCCAGCTGCTTGAATTCGTCCACCGAGTGCAGGTCGGTGGCGGCGGTAAGATCGACGCTCACCATCTGCCCCTTGGTGGTGCCGACCGCCGCGAGGTAGTTGTTTGCGCTGAGCGCCTGGAAGACATCCGCCGCCGTGACACCGTGCGCCGCCAGCTGCGCCGGATTGAGCCACGCGCGCAGCGCGAACTGCCGTCCGCCGAGGATCTCGGCGGTCTGCACGCCCTGCAACGCATCGAGCTTCGGCTTGACGACCCTGGCCAGATAATCCGTGATGCTGTTGGAGGGCAGCACATCGCTGCGGAAACCCATGTACATCGCGTCGATCGTCTGGCCCACCGCCACCGTGAGCACCGGCTGCTGCGCCTGCGGCGGCAGCTGGTTGCGCACCGAGGTGACCTGCGTCTGGATCTCCGTGAGCGCGCGGTTCGCGTCGTAGTTCAGCCGCAGCGTCGCGGTGATGGTCGAGACGCCGGTGACGCTGGTGGAGGACAGATAGTCGATGCCCTGGGCCTGCGCGATCGCCTGCTCGAGCGGCTGGGTGATGAAGCCGGCGATGGTCGCGGCGTCCGCGCCGTAATAGGCGGTGATGATGGTGACCACGGCGTTTTCGGTCTTCGGGTACTGGCGCACCTGCAGGCTGCTGAGTGCGCGCAGTCCGAGCACCAGGATCAGCGCGCTGACCACGATCGCCAGCACCGGTTTGTTGATGAAAGTGTCGGTGAAATTCATCGCTCGCGCCTCAACGCTCCTGCGGCCTCGGATTCGGGCTGTTGGCCGGTTGCACGCTGTTGTCGATGCGGATCGGCGAGCCGGCCTTGAGCTTGATCTGACCGCTGGTCACGACCTCGGCGCCTTCTGCCAGGCCAGTGAGAATCGCGACCTGATCGCCACGGGTCGGACCGGTCGTGACGAACTTCGTTTGCACCACCGGCGCGTCAGGCGGCAGCTGCGGCCCCTTGCTCGCCTGCTTTGGCGGCGGCGTGCCTTCCACGCCGGCATTTTGCTTGGCCGCCACGGCCTGCTCCGCGTCGAAGTCACTCTTCTTCTCGACGACGTACACGGTCTCGCCGTACGGGTTATAGACCACCGCCGTCTGCGGAAGCGTGAGGTAGCGCTGCTGCGTGCCGACATCCACGCTGACGTTGGTGAACATGCCCGGCGTGAGAATGCGGTCCGGGTTGGGCACGCGCGCCTCGGCCTGCACGTTGCGGGTGTCGGTGTCGACCTTGGGGCTGATGGCATTCAGCGTGCCGGTAAAGGTCTGGTCGTGAAACGCATCGAGCGTCAGGCTGACCTTCTGGCCGGTGCGCACCTCGGCCAGCATCTTCTGCGGCACGAAGAAGTCTACATACACGGGATCGAGTTCCTGCAGCGTCACGACGATCGTGCCCGAGTTCAGGTAAGTGCCGGGGGTGACGGTGACGATGCCGGCGCGCCCGGGAAACGGTGCGCGCAACTGTTTCTTCGCCACGTTGACCTGCTGCTGTACCACGGCGGCCTGCTTGACCTTCAGGTCGGCGGCGGTCTGATCGTAGTCCGCCTTGGCGATCACCTGGACCGCGATCTCCTGCTTGGCGCGTTCGTATGTGACCGCGGCGAGGGCGGCGGTGGCCTCGAGCTGGTGCAGCTGGGCGATGTCTTCGCTGTCGCGCAGCTGCAGCAGCACCTGGCCGGCTTTGACCTCATCGCCGGATTTCACATTCACCTGTGTCACCAGGCCGGCGACGTCGAGCGCGAGATCGGCGCCGCGCGCGGCGCGCAGCGTGCCCACGGCGCGCAGCTCCGGCTGCCATTGCTGGTAGGTGGCCTTGGCACTCGTGACGACCACCGGCGGGGGAGGCTTCATGCCCGACAGCATCTTCATGATCATCAGCACCTTGATGCCGGCGATCAGGCCGATCAGCCCGAGCACCGCCAGGATCATGTAGATCATGCGGCGGGTCGTGCTCGGTCTGTCTGCACGCGTCTGCATGCGCGGCCTCCCTCGATGCATTCATGTTGGCGGCCGCGCTCACGTTCCGTGGGCGGCGTCTTCGCGCGCGGCGCGCGCGTCGCGGGCGAAAGCGACGGCGGCTATTCTGCCAAACCCGCGCAACGCTGACGATTCCTTCCGGGAACGTCCCGCCGCGCGGCCCGGTGAGCCGGTCGCGGCCTCTCTCATAGGGGTGAGTAGCGGCTGCCTCTTCCGGCGGCGGGCGGCGGCCCGTCAGCGCATGGTGACCAACTCTTCCGCGCTCGTGGGATGGATCGCCACCGTGTCGTCGAAGTCCTTCTTGGTGGCACCCATGCGTATCGCCACCGCGAAACCCTGCAGCATCTCGTCCGCCCCCGTCCCCACCACGTGGAGTCCGACGATGCGCTGCTCGGGTCCCACGGTCACCAGCTTCACTTCCGAGCGCGGCCGGGCGGTGGTGAGGGCGTGGTAGAGCGCGACGAAACCGGAGCGGAACACCTGCACGTTACCCGCCCCGTAACGCTCACGCGCGGCGGCCTCCGACAGCCCCACCGTGCCGAGCGGCGGACGACCGAAGATCACCGTGGGGATGTTCTCGTAGTCGAGATGGCGGTCGCTCTGCCCGCCGAATAGCCGGTCGGACAGGCGCCGTCCGGCGGCGATCGCCACCGGGGTGAGCTGCGCGCGGCCGGTGACGTCGCCGATGGCGTAGACGCCGGGAGTGCTGGTGACCTGGTACAGGTCGGTGGCGATGAAACCTTGGCCATCGAGGTCGACGCCCGCGCGCTCGAGCCCGAGCTGCTCCACCTGCGCGCCGCGGCCGATGGCCCACACCACACAGTCGAACGGGCCGAGGCGGCGCCCGTCGCGCGCCTCGATGGCGAGTGCGTCGTCACGCCGCACCAGCGCCCCCAGCGCGAGGTTGGTCACGAGCTCCACGCCCTCCTCGCGCAGGATCCTGAGGATGCTCTCCCCGAGCATCGGGTCGAAGGCGCGCAGCGCGGTCTCCCCGCGCAGCACCAGGGTCGTGTGCGTACCGAGCCCCGAGAAAATGCTCGCCAGCTCGATGCCGATGTAGCTGCTGCCGATGACCGCGACGCGCCGCGGCCGCGCCGGCAGCGCAAAGAATCCGTCGGAGGTGATGCCGAGCTGCGCGCCCGGGACCGCTGGCACCAGTGGCTGCCCGCCGGTCGCCACCACGATGTGCGCGGCAGTGAGCGTGCGGCCGCCGGCGCTCACGGTGTGCGCATCGACGAAGGAGGCGCGCGCGCGTATCAGCTCGACGTGCCGCTTGGCGAGGTTGGCCCCGTACAGGGCGTTGAGCTTGTCGATGTAGGCGCTGCGCTTGCCGGTCAGACGCGGCCAGTCGAGCGCGCCGACCTCGACGCTGAAGCCGTAGTCGCCCGCATCGTGCAGTGCGCTGCCGAGCTCGGCGGCGTTCCACATGATCTTCTTCGGCACGCAGCCCAGGTTGAGGCACGTGCCCCCCAGCGGTCCGGGCTCGGCCATCACCACGCGCGCCCCATATTCGGCGGCGCGCTGTGCCGCGGCCAGCCCGCCGCTGCCGCCGCCGATCACCACCAGGTCGAATTGTTCCGCCATGGCACCCCCGCAAGCACCTGCAGCGCATGTTACCCGCCGCGCGTGAGCGGCGCGCCTGGCGGGAAGGGCCGCTACAATGGCGCCCGTTTCCAAGGACGAGGCGTGCATGGACAACCCCCTATTGGGCGAGCAGACCTTGCCGGCTTTCATGCACATCCGCCCGGAGCACGTGGAGCCTGCGGTGCGCGAGCTGCTGGCGGCCAACCGCGCGCGCATCGGTGAGCTGGCGAGCCTCGGGCAGCCGACCTTCGCGAGCCTGGTCGAGCCGCTGGAGGAGCTGCACCACCGCACCTCGCGCATCTGGTCACCGGTCAGCCATCTCAACGCGGTGCTGAACTCGGCCACGCTGCGCGAGAGCTACAACGCCTGCCTGCCGCTGCTGTCGGCGTACCAGACCGATCTGGCGCAGAGCGAGCCGCTGTACCTCGCCTACCGCGCCATCGCCGACCGCGAGGGGCCGGCGCTCGCCCCGGTACAGCGCCAGCTCATCGAGCACACGGTACGGGACTTTCGCCTCGCCGGCGTCGGGCTGCCCGCCGAGCGCAAGGAGCGCTTCAAGACCGCGATGCTCGAGCTCGCCAAACTGCAGGCGAAGTTCGAGGAGAACGTGCTCGATGCCACCAATCACTGGAGCCGGCACGTCAGCGATCCGGACGAGCTGCGCGGGCTCAACGAGATGCTCATCGAGCAGGCGCGCCGCCGGGCGCAGGAGCACAACGCTGCCGGGTGGATCCTGAGCCTCGACCAGCCAACCTACGTCGCGGTGGTGACCGATGCCGAGTCGGCGACTCTGCGGCGTGCTTTCTACGAGGCGTGGAGCACGCGTGCCTCGGACCAGGGCCCCTCCGCCGGGCGCTGGGATAATTCGCCGGTGATGGAGCAGATCCTGGCACGGCGCCACGAAGCCGCGCGGCTGCTCGACTTCCCCAGCTACGCGCAGTACGCCCTGGCGCGGCGCATGGCACACTCCGTCGAGGAAGTGCTCGGCTTTCTCAACGAGCTCTCGCGCCACGCCCGCGGCGCCGCGCAGGCGGAGTTCGCCGAGCTCGAGCAGTTCGCCGGCCGGCGTCTCGATGCCTGGGACGTGGGTTTCTACGCGGAAGCGTTGCAGCGCGAGCGTTTCAGCGTCTCCCAGGAGGAGCTGCGGCCGTACTTCCCGCTGCCGCGGGTGCTCACCGGGCTGTTCGAGGTCGCGCAGCGGCTGTTCGACATCCGCATCCGCGAGCGTAGCGGCGTGCCGGTGTGGCACGCGGACGTGCGCTTTTTCGAGATCACCGCGGCGGGCGGCGCGCCGCTCGGCAGCTTCTATCTCGATGCCTACGCGCGCCCGCACAAGCGCAGCGGCGCCTGGATGGACGAGTGCGTCGGCAGGAAGCACCTCGCCGCGGGAGCGGCGCTGCCGGTGGCGTACCTGGTGTGCAACTTCCTGCCGCCGGGTGCCGAGCGCCCGGCGCTGCTGACGCACGACGACGTGGTGACGCTGTTTCACGAGTTCGGCCACGGACTGCACCACCTGTTGACGCGGGTCGACTACCCGAGCATCGCCGGCATCAACGGAGTCGCGTGGGATGCGGTCGAGCTGCCCAGCCAGTTCTTCGAGAACTACGCCTGGGACAGCCAGGTGCTGCAGCGCATCTCCGGGCACTTCGAGAGCGGCGCGCCGCTGCCGGCCGACCAGCAGGTGCGGCTGCGCGCCACGCGCAGCTTCCAGGCGGGGCTTTCCATGGTGCGCCAGCTCGAGTTCGCACTCTTCGATTTCCGTATCCACAGCGAGTACTCGCCCGAGCGCGGCGGGCGTATCGCCGAGATCCTGCGCGAGGTGCGCAGCGCCGTGTCGGTGGTGCCGGTCCCGGAGTGGAACCGCTTCGCGCACAGCTTCGGGCACATCTTCGCCGGCGGTTACGCCGCCGGTTACTACAGCTACAAGTGGGCAGAGGTGCTGGCGGCGGATGCCTTTGCGGCGTTCGAGGAAAACGGGGTGTTCGATCGCGCCACGGCGCAGCGCTTCCTCGACGCCATCTTGAGCCGCGGCGGCAGCCGCGACGCGCTCGAGGCGTTCGTCGAGTTCCGCGGGCGCGGCCCGGACGTGCGCGCGCTGCTGCGTCAGCACGGTATCAGCGGCGGCGAACGCGTGGTATGAGCACGCGCGTCCTGCCGGCGCTGCTCGGCGCGGCCCTGGCGGGCACGGCAGCGCACGCCGAGACACTGCACGTGATCGAGCAGCTGGTGGTGAACGTCAACAGCGCTGCGGATGCCAGCGGCGAGCGCATCGCGACGGTAAAGAGCGGCGAGAGTGTGGAGGTTCTGGACCGCCAGGGCGAGCAGGTCCACGTGCGCCTCGCAGGCGGGCGCGACGGCTGGATCCGCGCGAGCTACCTGTCGGCCGGGGAGCCGTTGCGCGGGCTGGTGGCGCAGCGCGACGCGCAGCTCGCGCAGCTGCAGGAGCAGCTCACCCAGCTGCGCTCGCAGCTTGCCGCGGCCGGCGCCCCGGCGGCCGCGGCGGCGCCTGCGCCCCTGGCCGCCGCCACCGCCAGCGCCAGTGCCGCTGCACCCGAAGACTCCGGCGCTCCCACGCTGTTTGGCGCCGCCACCACCCCCTCGCGGCCGGCGTGGCCGTGGACGCTCGCTGCGGCACTGCTTGGGCTCGGGCTCGGTTTTGCGCTCGGCGCCCTTGCACTTGACCGCCACATCCGGCGTAAGTACGGGGGACTGCGCATTTACTGAAAGCACTTGAGCGCTGGCGCGCGACCACGTACAAAGTCAAACCGCCCCGCAGCGGCCCGGCCTAAAATGTGCGCCGTGTCGCGGCGCAGCAAGGCGCAGGCTGCTTACACTGGCCTTTAAGCCAGGAAATTCGGCGCTCGACGGGAAGGGCCGCGACAGCGAAGCCTTTGGCGATCAAAAAATGAGCAGCATCCGCCGCAGCGATTTCGACGTTACCAACAGCGTACAGGTGAGCTCGCCGCAGGCGGTGTTCGCCGCGGTGGAGGCGCTCTGCCGCCCGACCTGGCCGCAGGTTTCGCTCGATCCGCTCGAGCGCGCCTTCGGGCACTTCGAGCGGCTGTTCGCCGGCGAGGTGCCCGGCTGGCACGGCGTCGACACCGTCTACCACGATCGCCAGCACACCCTCGATATAACGCTGGCGCTGGCACGGCTGATCGTCGGCTACGAGCGCCAGCAGCCCGAAGGCGCCCGCCTGGGCGGCACCCGGGCGGTGGTCGGGCTGATCACCGGGCTGTTCCACGACGTCGGTTACCTGCGCCGCGCCGACGACCGGCACTCGGTCAACGGCGCCGAGTTCACCCGCACCCACGTGTCGCGCGGCGCGCGCTTTCTCGGCGAGTACCTGCCCGAGCTCGGACTGGGCTCGTGGGCGCCGGTGGCCACCGAGATCGTGCATTTCACCGGTTACGAGGTGCCGTTCGCGCACATCGAGTCGCGGGTGAAAGATGCCCGCGACATCGTCGTCGGGCACCTGCTGGGCACCGCCGACATGATCGCGCAGATGGCCGACCGCTGTTATCTCGAGAAGTGTCGCGACCGGCTGTACGCGGAGTTCGTGCTCGGCGGCGTGGCGCTGCCCTTCAGCGAAGGCTACCCGCAGGTGAAGTACGCCTCGGGCCTCGATCTGCTGCGCCAGACGCCGGAGTTCGTCAACGACGTGCGCGCGAAGCGTCTCGAGCGCGAGTTCCGCGGGGCCTATCACTGGCTGGAGATTCTCTACCGCGGACATAATCCGTACATCGAGGCCATCGACCGCAACGTCGAGTACCTGCGCCAGGTGCTGCGCAGCGAGAGCTGGCAGCTGCTGCGCCGCCGGCCGCCCATTTTCGCTGCCACCGACGATCCCATGGGCACCATGCGCGGCCTGATGCTCGGGTATATAAAAAGAGTCTGGGGCACCTGAAAGGCCCCGCTGCAGCCCGCAGGCTGCGACCTTCAAAGTAGCCTTAGCCGGCACGCGACGGTTAATATCGACCCTCAACTAAATTAAGGGGATCAACGCCCGCGGTGCCTTAAGGTGCGCGCGGCGGGCGGGTGCACATGTGACTGCAGGCAGCTTAAGGATCAGGTACGCGGCCGCCACGTTCCTCGTGGTGCTGCTGGCAGCCGCCACGGTTGGCGCGCTGCTGCTGGTCCGTCAGGCCGCCGACACCCGCTCACTGAGCGCGCTCGCCGAGCACGCGGCGCGCGAGCGCGTCGACCCGGAGCTCGCCGCGCGCGCCCGCAGCGTCGCCGCTCACGCCGCCGACTCGGTCGCCGGCGCGGTGCGCGCCCAGGACGTGAGCGGCGTGGTGCGCCGCCTGCAACCCTTCATGGACGACCCCACGGTCGGCGCGCTCACCCTCACCGCCCGCTCCGGCCAGACGTTGTTCCGCTGGCAGCGCGCCGCCCCCGCGCCCCCCGGGGCGCTGCGCTCGGCCGCCTCGGCGCCGGTGCGCACGCTGGTCGAGAACATTCCCGGTGCGGTGACCCCTGAGACGCTCGCCACACTCACGGTGGTGCTCGAGCAGGCCGCACCGGTGCCGAGCGTCGGGCTGGCGGGGCGGCTCGACGCCGCTGGCGCGGAGCATGCCCGCCGCACCGGCTGGCTCATCGTGCTGCTCGCCGCCGTCGGCGCCCTCGCGGCCGCGGCGCTGGTGTGGCGGGCGCTCCAGCGGCTGCAGCGGCCGGTCGATGCGCTCATCCGCAGCGCCGAGCGCATCGGCCAGGGCGATTACACGCGGCCGTTCGAGGTGCAGCGGCGCGACGGCCTCGGCGAGCTGCAGCAGGCGCTCGAGCGCATGCGCGCACGCTTGCGCCAGTTCACCGTCAACAAGAACTACCTGCACAGCGTGCTCAACAGCATGACCGATGCGGTGTTCGTCACCTCCCCCGACGGCGTCATCAAGCTGGCGAACTCGGCCGCCTGCAAGCTGCTCGGCTTCAGCGAGGAAGAGCTGCTCGGGCGCGGCATCCTCGCGATCCTCGATGAGCGCGAGCGCGCCGACTTCGACCTGCTGCAGGCGGCGCAGGAGACGCGCGAGACGGTGGTGCGCACCCGCTCGGGGCAGACGATCCCGGTGTCCTTCACCGGCTCGCGCATCGACAGTGACGACCCGCAGTTCCAGGGCAACATCTTCGTGGCGCGCAACATCACCGACCGCAAGCGCGCCGAGCGGCGGATCCGTTACCTGGCGCGCTACGACGCGCTCACCAAGATCCCCAACCGCATGCAGTTCCACCACCTGCTGCAGCAGACCATCGCGCGCGCGCTGCGCAGCGGGCAGGTGGTGGCGGTGCTGTATCTGGACATGGACCGCTTCAAGGAGGTCAACGACACCTTCGGCCACGGCGCCGGGGATCGGGTGCTGGAGGTGCTCGCCGAGCGGCTGACGCGCGCGCTGCCGAAGGAGACCGTAGTCGGGCGCCTCGCCGGGGACGAGTTTGCGCTGTTCGTCGACGGGCTGCCCGCGGACGCCGACAACCGCGGACCGATCGCGCAGCTGGCGCGCGGGCTGCTCACCGAGGTGAGCCGGCCGTTCCAGCTCAACCAGCACGAGGTGTTTCTCACCGCCAGCGTCGGCATCGCCTTCTGCCCGCGCGATGCCGAGAACGTCATCGATCTGATCCGCAATGCGGATGCGGCCATGTACTACTCCAAGCAGAACGGCGGCAACACCTTCGCCTTCTACTCCCCGGAGATGAACGCCGCGGCGGTCGAGCGGCTGATGCTCAAGAGCAAGCTGCGGCGCGCGCTCGAGCGCGACGAGCTCGAGATCAAGTACCAGCCCAAGGTCGATCTGCGCACCGGCCGCGTCATCGGCGCGGAAGCGCTGCTGCGCTGGCGGCTGCCCGGGCACGGGGACATCCCGCCCTCGCATTTCATTCCGCTGGCGGAGGAGACCAACCTGATCCTCGACATCGGCGAGTGGGTGCTGAACCGCGTGTGCCTCGATTACCGCCAGATGCAGCAGCAGGGCGGCGACCCGGGGCGCATCTCGCTCAACCTGTCGCTGAAGCAGCTGCGCCAGGCGAGCTTCATCCTGCGCTGCCGCTCGGTGTTCCGCCGCCACCACGTCTCCCCCACCGCCTTCGAGCTGGAAATCACCGAGACCACGCTGATGGCCGATCCGCAGCGCACCGTGCGGCTGCTCGATGAGCTGTACGCCATGGGACTGCACCTGTCGATCGACGACTTCGGCACCGGCTACTCCTCGCTCTCGGCGCTGCAGCAGTTTCCCATCGGCACGCTGAAGATCGACCAGTCCTTCGTGCGCGACGCCGTCGAGGATGCCGGGGATGCCACCATTGTGCGCACCATCATCGAGATGGGGCGCAGCCTCGGCATGGAAGTGATCGCCGAGGGTGTCGAGTCGCGTGCCCAGCTGCAGTTCCTGCGCAACAACAACTGCCACTACGGGCAGGGACGCCTGTTCGGCGAGCCGTGTACGGCGGAGGACCTGCTGGCGCTGCTCGCCACGCAGGCGGCCGGCACTGCGCCCTTTGCCCACCTGTTGCGCGACGCCGACGAGGCCGTCTCCCGCTCAGCTTAGAATGCGCTGGCGGCGCGTGGTGCTGCTGTGCCTGCTGGCCGCGTGGCTGGGTGTCGGCTGGCACCATGCGGACAAGCCGCTGCTCGCCGGCACCCATGTCGCCTCCGCGGCCTGTGCGCTGCCGGAGAACCAGGTTGCCTTCATCGCCGACATCACCGCGGCGGATGCCTGGGGACGGCCAGCGGTCAGCCAGGGGATCTTCGACGCGGCGCTCGGGTTGGTGCGCGGCGCGCGCCGCTTCATCGTGCTCGATTACGGCCCCTTCGGCACCGCTGCCGCCGACCCCGCCCGGCAGCGGCCCATCGTCGCCGAGCTGGTCGACGCGCTGCTCGCGCGGCGGCGCGAGCAGCCGGCGCTGCCGATTCTCTTCATTACCGATCCCGCGAGCGAGAGCTACGGGGAGCAGCGCTCGCCCGAGCTCACGCGGCTGCGTGCCGCCGGCGTCGAGGTGGTCACGGTCGATCTCGATCGGCTGCGGGACTCCAACCCGGCGTACTCGAGCCTGTGGCGGCTCACCCTGGGCTGGTGGGATCGCGCCGTGCCGCAGCTCTCCGCTGCGCGCCGGCTGAATTTCAAGTCCGACGGCCGCAGGCTGATCGTTGCCGATGACGGCCGCGGCGGATGGATAGCGCTCATCGGCTCCGCCAGCCTCAAGGAGGCGCAAAGCGCCTGGTCGAACGTCGCCCTGCGGCTCCAGGGAGAGGTGCTGCCCGCGCTGCTCGCGAGCGAGCTGTCGGTGGCCGGGTTCTCCGGTTGGCACGGTCGCGCGGAGGCGTTTTCCACCCCGGCAGCGCCACCCGCCGGGCCGCCGTGCGCGGCCGCGGCGTCGGCGAGCGGGCGCGCCAGCGTGCAGCTCCTGACCGAGGGCGCCACACGCGATGAGCTGCTGGCGCGTCTTGCGCAGACCGGGCGCAGCCACGCCATCGACGTCGCCATGTACCGCCTCGCCGATCGCGCCGTGGTCGAAGCGTTGCTGGTGGCCGCGCGCCGCGGCGCCAGCGTGCGGCTGCTGCTCGATCCGAACGACAGCGGCGCGAGCGGCGGCACCTCCGGTCTTCCCAATCAGCCGGTAGCCGGCGAGCTGGTGTCGCGCAGCGGCGGAGCGATCCACGTGCGCTGGTACCGCACGCACGGCGAGCATTTCCACAGCGCGCTCGTCATGATCTACGACGCGCAGCGCGTGTGGCTGACGCTCGGCTCGGCGCAGCTGACCCGGCGCGACCTCAACGACTACGACCTCGAGGCGAATGCCGCCCTCGAGCTGGCACGCAGCTCACCGCTGGCGCAGCAGGCGCTCAGCTACTTCGACACGCTGTGGGGCAACCGCGCGGCGCTCGGCATCGAGTACAGCGCCGGCTTCGCGGCGTTCGCCAATCCCGCGCAAACCGACTACTGGCTCTACCGCCTCATGGAGGGCACGGGATTCTCGCCGTTCTGAGGCGCGTGCTGCAGTTGCGTGCGCACCGCCTGCTCGGTCTGGCGCCCGAGCAATGAGAGCGCCGTGCCGCTCGCCTGCTCGAAGGCCCCGACCACTGCGCCCAGCCGGTTGCTGGCTGCCGCAGCATCGCCCTGGGCGACGAAGGTCGCGATCACGTCGCGCCCTTCGCGCCGGCCCACGATGCAGTCGAGCACCACGTGGACCACCGGCGCCGTGCCGCCGCCGGTGTAATCGGCCTCGAAACGCCGCAGCGCGATCTGCAGCAGGTAGTCGGAAGGAAACGGGCTGCCGGAGGACTCGACCGAGCTCCAGTCGCCCGAGGCGCGCAGCGTCTGCACCGCGAGCGACTCGATCAGGTCGGGCGCGGGGGCCGGCCAGCGGCTGCCGGAGTAGAAGTTCATACGGTGATCGGCCTGCACCAGCATGATGCGCGGCGAATCGAGCCCGGGGTCGGCGACCGGATGGCCGACGCGCAGCGACACGCCGCTGGAGTGCACCGACGCGGCGTCGGTGCCGGCGGCGTCGGTGCCGGCGGCGTCGGTGCCCGGCGCTGCGGTGCCTGCCACTGCCGGTGCCCGCAGGTAATAGGTTTGCTCGGGCGGGGCGCTGCTGTGCAGCAGCCCGGAGCAGCCGCTCAGCAGCAGGGCGGCGCAGCCGCCCGGCAGCAGCGCGGCCAGGTGCGGCAGGCGCACGGCGGGCGCGGGCTTCATCGCGGAATCTCCACGCCGCGCTCGGGCGGCTCGTACAGCAGCTGCGTCGGGTTTTCGCGCAGGCTCCCGGCGAGCGCGCGGATGTCCTGCGCCGCCGCTCGTCCTTCGCGTACGAAGCGCTCGATCTCGGGCAGCCCGTCGCGGGCGAACGAGCGGATATCCTGGCGATTCTCGGCGATCACCTGATCGAGCTGGCCGCTGGCGTCGCTCAGGTTGTCGGCGATGGTGTGCAGGCGCTGCGCCGCGGCGTGCACGTCGGGCTGCACCGAATCGAGCACGTTGTGCGCGGTACGCGCGGTAGCGGTGAGCTCGTCGCTGGTGCGGCGCAGCTCGGTGATGAGCGCATTCATGTTCTGCAGGGTCTGCGGCAGATTGCTGCTGGCGCGGTGCAGGTTGCCGAGTGCCGTGCTGACGGCCTCGACGTTGGCATCGCTCAGCAGCCGCTCGGCCTGCGCCACCACGTTGTTCGCCTTCGCCACCAGCTCGGGGAGGCTGGCGAGGAACACGTCGAAGCGCGAGGGCGCCGAGCGGATCACCGGGTATTTGCGGCCGGCCACCGCCGGCGCCATGCGCTTGTTGGTGCGGTCCTCGGACAGATCGATGTACAGCAGTCCAGTGATCCCCTGTAGCTGCAGCTCGGCAACGGTGTGCGGCGAGATCGGGGTGCGCGAATCGACGTCGACGATCACCTCCACGCGGCTGGAGTCGCGCGGATCGATACGCAGGTCGACCACCCGACCGACGCCGACGCCGAGGTAGCGCACCGCGGCGCCCTTGTCGAGACCGCTGACGCTGCCGATGAAGTAGATCTCGTAGCGGTCGTAGCTGCGGTGCTCGCGGCTGTCGGAGTACCAGTAGACGAACAGCGCACCGATCAGCGCGACGACCAGCACGAACGCCCCGACCGCGGCGTAGTTGGCTTCACGCTCCACGCAGGCCCCCGGCCAGGCGGGCCCGGCCCCGCTCCCCGTGAAAGTACGCCTGGATCCAGGGGTTTGGATGATCGACGATGCGCTGCAGGGTATCGGTTTCCATGTGGCCGTCCACGATCACCCCGACACGATTGCAGGTACGGAAGATGCTGTCCAGATCGTGGGTGATCATGACGACGGTCAGCTGCAGCTGCTGCTGCAGGTACAGCACCAGGTCGTCGAAGGCCGCCGCGCTCACCGGATCGAGACCCGAGGTCGGCTCGTCGAGAAACAACAGTGTCGGATCGAGGGCCAGGGCGCGGGCGACCGCCGCGCGCTTCACCATGCCGCCGGAGAGCTGCGCCGGGTACTTGTGCGCCGCGTCCGCCGGCAACCCCACCAGGCGGATCTTGAGCAGCGCCAGCTGGTCGAGCGCGTCGCGATCCAGCTGCAGATGCTCGATCATCGGCAGCTGCACGTTCTGCAGCAGCGTCAGGGCGGAGTACAGCGCGCCCTGCTGAAACGCCACCCCGTACCGCGCCTTGATGGGACGCAACTGCGCAGGCGACAGCCGGGTGATGTCGCTGCCCTCGATGCGCACCACGCCGGCCTGCGGCCGCTGCAGGCCGAGGAGGGTCCGCAGCAGCACCGATTTGCCGGACCCGGAGCCGCCGACGATGCCGAAGACCTCGTCGCGGTCGACCTGCATGTCGAGGCCGTCGTGCACCACCTGGCCGCCGAAGCGGTTGACCAGCCCGCGCACCTCCACCATCGGGTACTGCATCAGACGTTCATCTCCAGGAACAGCACCGCGAACAGTGCGTCGGCGAGAATCACCAGGAAGATCGCCTGCACCACGGCGACCGTCACCAGGTGGCCGAGCTCACGCGCCGATCCGCGTACCTGCATGCCGCGGTAGCAGCCGGCGAGCGCGATGAGCAGCGCGAACACCGGGGCCTTGATGAGGCCGACCCAGAAAGTGGTGGGTGAAATGGCCTCGTTGACGCGGTTGACGAACTGGCTGAGCGGCATGTCGAGCAGGAAGCGGCACAGCACCGCCCCGCCGGTGAGGCCGATGAGATCGGCGACGATGGCCAGCAGCGGCAGTGCCACGGTGAGGCCGAGCACGCGCGGCACCACCAGCGCCTCGAATGGATCGACGCCGGTGGCGACCAGCGCATCGACCTCCTCGTTGAGCTGCATCGAGCCGATCTCCGCGGCAAAGGCGCTGCCCGAGCGCCCGGCGACGATGATCGCCGTGAGCAGCACTCCGAGCTCGCGCAGCACGCCGATCGTGACCAGGTCGACCACGTAGATATCGACGCCGAAGCCGCGCAGTTGCTGCGCGGAGAGGTAGGCGAGAATCACGCTGATCAGGAAGGCGATGAGCGCCACGATCGGCACCGCGGTGATGCCGGTGTCGTACACGTGCCGGGCGACCGAGATCGGCCGCAGGCGGCGCGGGTCCGGCACGCTGGCGAGGAAGGTGACCGCGACGCGCCCGAGGAACGCGAGTCCCCCGAAGATGTCGCCACCGACGGTGACCGCCCAGCGACCGACGGCTGCGAGCAGCCCGGCGGCCGGCTCCTGCGCGGCCGGGGCTGCAGCCGGCTCAGCCGCAGCCTCGCCCTCCTTGAGCGTCTCATCCACCAGGCGCAGCGGGTCCGGAGGCGCCGGCTCGAAGCTCACCGCCGCTCCGGCCGCGCGCGCGCGCGCCAGGAACTGCCGCAGCGCCCAGGCGCCCGAGAGGTTGAGCGCCGTGAGCCCCTGCGTGACGATGCGCACTTCGTGGGCCGAGCCGAGGTCGAGCGTCTCGAGCTGCGCCTCGAGCGAGGCGAACTGCGGCATGCCCCACTCGCCGGTCAGATCGAGCTGCAGCCCTGTCGCGGTGCGGCGTACCTCGAGGGGCATGCGGTTGGTTTGGCTTTCAGCGCGGGGCGTGTCGGTTAGCGCATTTAAGCATCGACGCGCGTGTTACGGCCAATCCCGGCTTGCGGATCGAGCCTCAGGTGTCGTCACGGTAGCGCCGCACGCGCACCGTGAGCAGCACCAGCGCCGCGGCGACGGCGACCCCGAGCCACAGGTCGATATCGCCGAAGGCGCCGCGGAAATTCAGGTCATCGAGCAGCGTGCCGACCGAGCGCACCTGGTGGTGCGAGATGATGTGGCTGTGTCCGAGGGCCAGCGTCTGCCAGATGCCGCTCTTGCGGTAGTTGAGGAAACTCCACAGGTAATGGCTGCCGAACACGATGCGTTCCAGCAGCGGCGCCAGCACCGGTGGCAGCGCAGCCCACAGGAAGGGACTGCGCCGCGCCCAGGCCGAGACCAGCAGCAGGTAGGCGGCCCACGGCGCGTACCACAGCAGCCCCAGCAGCATGACGAGCAGCAGCGCGAGCTCGGTCCTGAACCACTCGAGCAGACTGAAACCGAGCAGTGCCGGGGCGCCGCCGGCCGCCACGCGCGCATTCAGCACGCCCGAGAACACCAGGTGCGTCAGCACTGCGAGCGCGCAGATAACCGCCGGGACCACGACCAGCGCCACCAGCACCTTGGCGCTCACGGTGAGCGCGTCGGACACCGGCAGCGACTTCCAGAACAGGATGCTGCGGTCCTTGCGCTCGGCGTACAGGCAGTCGAGCAGGTAGTAGCTGAGGCAGATCACCATGGCCAGGCACAGCGGCAGCAGCAGCGCCCACTGCACGATGGTCGACAGCGCCACCCTGCTGTCGGCGTTGGCGAAGGGCGGCAGATGCAACTCGCCGTGTCCGAGCAGCGGGCTCACCGCCAGCAGCGCCGCGACCACGAGCGGACACGCCCACAGGTAACGGTGCTCCCAGAACTCGCGCCGCACCAGCGTGAACAGGGTACGGCCGGCGGAGATGCGCGCCGGCAGCGCCTCGCGGTGCGGCGCCGCGCCGGCGGTGGCTTCGAAGGTGCTGTTCATGTGCTTCCCGTCCCCTGCATCTTGGCGACGAACAGGTCGGCGATCGACGGCGTGCGCAGCTCGCCGAGCGCGCCGAGCTCGGCGGCCGAGCGGCCCTCGAACAGCATCGCCACGCGCCCGAACACCTCGCGCTCGTAGAACGGCTGCAGCGCGCGGGCGCGCTGCGCCTGCTCGCCGGCAAGGGTGAGCTGCTGATAGCGGCTGCCGAGATCTTCGACCGAGGCGGCGAGCACCACCCGGCCGTGATTGATGAAGATCACGTCGGTGAACAGGTTCTCCACCTCCTCGACCTGGTGAGTGGTGAGGAGGATGGTGCGCTCCCTGTCGAAGTAGTCGTTGAGCAGCGTGTCGTAGAACTTGCGTCGGTAGAGCAGGTCGAGCCCGAGCGTCGGCTCATCGAGCACCAGCAGCCGCGCGTCGATCGCCATGATCAGCGCCAGGTGCAGCTGCGTCACCATGCCCTTGGAGAGCTCGCGTACCCGGCTCGTCATGCGGATGTCGGTACGGCGCAGGAAGTCCTCGGCCCGGGCGCGATCGAAGCGCGGGTGCACCCCGGCACAGAACGTGAGCGCCTGGCTCACCCTGAGCCAGCGCGGCAGCACCGCCACATCGGCGATGAAGCACACCTCGCTCATCAGCTTGTCGCGCCGCGAGCGCGGATCGAGTCCGAGCACCTGCAGCTCGCCGTCGAAGGGGGTCAGGCCGAGGATCGCCTTCAGCGCCGTGGTCTTGCCGGCGCCGTTCGGGCCGATGAGACCGACGATGCGCCCGGCGCCGACGCTGAAACTCACCTTGTCCAGCGCGCGCGTGGCGCCATAGCTCTTGGTCAGCCCGCGCGCTTCAATTACTGCTGTCATCTTTATCACCGGGCGCGGCGGCGGTGCCGGCCGCCGGCCATGGGGTGGGGGGCGCCGCGGCGCCGGCGCGCTGCAGCTCGTCCTGCGACAGGCCCAGGCGCTGGATGATGGCGTACACCCGCGGCCATTCCTCCTCGAGGAAGCGCTGCCGCTCGTCCTTCATGAGCGCCTTGCGAGCACCGAGGCTCACGAACATGCCGCGGCCGCGCCGTTTCTCCACCAGCTGCTCGTCGACCAGCTGCTGGTAGCCCTTGAGCACCGTGAGCGGGTTCAGGCGGAAATCCGCGGCGACGCTGCGGACCGAGGGTAGCGGATCGCCTTCCTTGAGCACCCCTTCGAGGATCATCGCGACCACCCGGTCCCGCAGTTGCCGGTAAATCGGCGAGCTGTCGTCCCACTGCGGATCCATGAGTGTCTGCACGGCGCCTGGATGATTAGTGGACTAATCTACCAAAACGGCCGGCTCAGGCTGGCCGAACCACCGTGGCGCCACGGCCGCCACCACCGGCGCGCCGGCGTGTGCGCCGGGGGGCACCGCGGTCGATTGCACGAAGGCGAGACCGCTCACCACCGTGATGAGAGCGGCGGCCGCTCCGCAGGTGAGGGCGCGATAGACACGGGCGATGAAGGTATTCATGGTGAGCTCCCCTTTAGGCGTGGACGGACGGCGCGGCGCTGGCGGTCGACGCCTGGCCGGGTGCCACGGACGTCGCCTGCACGAACGCCATGCTCATCACCACGGTGATCAGCAGGGCGCCGGCAGCGCAGGTGAGGTCCCGATAGATGGCGGAAGCGAAGCTGTTCATGGCGATCTCCTGTTTGCGTGTAGTGGTCTTTCGGCTCTTCCCGGGAGGCCACCCTGTGGGCTGCCTTCCATGGTGTTGTACTCTACTAGTACACCACTCTAGTGTCAAGCCAATCCACCTGGGTGTTTTGGGTAGCGCGAAAGGCCCCGGGCAGCGCTTTGGAGAAGCCCCGGCGGGGGTCGGTTTGAAGCCCGCCGCCCCCGGGGAGGACCTGGACCGGGGAGGGACAGGCTAGAATTCCGGGTTCTTTTGGCGTCGAGCGACACCCAACCCCATGAAATCCGTCAACGTTGCAATCACCGGCGCCGCCGGACAGATCGGCTATGCCCTCGCCTTCCGTGTGGCCGCAGGCGATGCGCTGGGGCCGGACGCCCGCGTCAACCTGCACCTGCTCGAGATCACCCCGGCGCTGGGCGCGCTCGAGGGTGTGGTGATGGAGCTCGAGGACTGTGCCTTCCCGACCCTCGGCCGCGTGGTCGCCAGCGACGACGCACGCGTCGCCTTCCGCGACTGCCAGGTGGCCTTGCTGGTCGGCGCCCGCCCGCGCGGCCCCGGTATGGAGCGCAAGGACCTGCTGCAGGCCAACGCGCAGATCTTCTCCGCGCAGGGCAAGGCGCTGAATGAGGTCGCCGACCGCAAGGTGAGGGTGCTGGTGGTGGGCAATCCCGCCAACACCAACGCGCTCATCGCGCAGGCCAACGCCAGGGATCTCGAGCCGCGCAACTTCACCGCCATGACACGCCTCGATCACAACCGCGCGCTCGCGCAGCTCGCGCACAAAACCGGCGTGCACGTGAGCGAGGTGCGCCGCATGATCATCTGGGGCAATCACTCCGCCACGCAGTACCCGGACCTCGCGCACGCCCAAGTCGGCGGCAAGCCGGCGAAGTCGCTGGTCGACGCCAAGTGGATCGAGGAGAGCTTCATACCGGTGGTGCAGCAGCGCGGCGCGGCGGTCATCAAGGCGCGCGGCGCCTCCTCGGCGGCCTCCGCCGCCTCCGCCGCGATCGACCACGTGCACACCTGGACGCACGGCAGCCGCGAAGGCGACTGGGTGAGCATGGCCGTGCCGGCCGACGGCAGTTACGGCATCGGCGCCGGGGTCGTGTATTCCTACCCGGTCACGGTGCGCGATGGCGACTACCGCATCGTGCCGGGACTCGCCATCGATGAGTTCGGCCGCAAGCGCATGGACGCCACGCACGCCGAGCTGCGCGAAGAGCGCGCCGGCGTGCAGAACCTGCTGGGGTGAGCTACGCGCGCAGCGCGCGGCACGCTATAGTCGTCGCGGCGCGACGGCGGAGGATGCTGACTTGGGCGCACTCGTCTCCCTGATCCTCCTGGTGGCGGCCGCGTATGCGGTGACCCAGGTCGGCGGCGTCATCGCGCTGCTGTTCATCACCGCGGTACTGTTTCTCGCCTACCGCCGCCTGTCGCTGCTCACCTTCACGGCCACCTTCACGGTGCTGCTCGCGGCCTACACCTGGCTCGGCGCCAGCAGCGCGCCGGCGGGCCTGTGGAAGGGCTTCCTGTGGGTGCTGCTGGCGGCGCTGTGGCTGCTCAACCTACGGCCGCTGCGCAAGGCGCTGCTCACGCGCCCGTTCATGAAGACCTATCTGCGGCTGCTGCCCTCGATGTCGCAGACCGAGAAGGAGGCGCTGGAGGCGGGCACGGTGTGGTGGGACGGGGAGCTGTTCAGCGGGGCGCCGCGCTGGGAAAAGCTGCTCGCGGCGCAGCCGCCGCAGCTGTCCACGGCGGAAAGCGCGTTCCTCGCAGGTCCCTGCGAGGAGCTGTGCCGCATGCTGGACGAGTGGCATATCACCCATGAGCGCGGCGATCTGCCGCCGCAGGTGTGGGAGTTTCTCAAGACGCGCGGCTTCTTCGCGATGATCATCCCCAGGCGCTACGGCGGGCTGGAATTCTCCGCTTACGCGCACTCGTGCGTGCTGGTGAAAATCGCCAGCCGCAGCGCCACCGCTTCCTCCACGGTCGCCGTGCCGAACTCGCTCGGACCCGCGGAGCTGCTGAACCACTACGGCACCGACGAGCAGAAGAACTACTATCTGCCGCGGCTCGCGCGCGGCGAGGAAGTGCCGTGCTTCGCGCTCACCGGCCCGCGCGCCGGCTCGGACGCCGCCTCCATCCCCGACACCGGCATCGTCTGCCGCGGCATGTGGCAGGGACGCGAACTGCTGGGCGTGAAGCTCAACTTCTCCAAGCGCTACATCACGCTGGCGCCGGTCGCGACCGTCATCGGTCTCGCTTTCCGCATGTTCGATCCGGAGCGGCTGCTGGGCGGCAGAAGCGACATCGGCATCACCTGTGCGCTGATTCCGCGTCACACTCCCGGTGTCAGCATCGGCCGCCGGCACTTTCCCCTCAACATCCCGTTCCAGAACGGGCCCATCCAGGGGAAGGATGTGTTCGTGCCGCTCGATTGCATCATCGGCGGCGCCGCCATGGCCGGCAGCGGCTGGCGCATGCTGGTGGAGCAGCTCTCGGTCGGGCGCTGCATCTCGCTGCCCTCCAACACCACCGGGGCGGCGAAGGCGGGGGTGTGGGCGACCGGCGCCTACGCGCGCATCCGCACCCAGTTCAATCTGCCGATCGGCAGGTTCGAAGGCGTCGAGACGGTCATCGCCCGCATGGTGGGCCTCACCTACACCATGGACGCCGCGCGCTCGGTGACCGCCGGCGCCATCGACGGTGGCGAGAAGCCGTCGGTTCCTTCCGCCATGCTCAAGTACCACGTCACCGAGATGGGGCGCCAGGTGGCCAACGACGCCATGGACGTGCACGGCGGCAAGGGCATCTGCCTCGGTCCGAACAATTATCTCGGCCGCGGCTACCAGATCGTGCCCGTGGCGATTACCGTGGAAGGCGCCAACCTCCTCACCCGCAACCTCATCATCTTCGGACAGGGGGCGGTGCGCTGCCACCCGTTCGTGCTGCGCGAGATGAACGCGGCGCACAACCCCGACCGCCGCGCCGGCATCGACGAGTTCGACCGCGCGCTGTTCGCCCACATCGGCTTCAGCATCTCCAACGCAGTGCGCTCGTTCATCATGGCAGTCACCCACGCGCGCTTCACGCGCGCCCCGGTGCACGGTCCGACCGCGCGCTATTACCAGCACGTGGTGCGCTTCTCCGCCTCGTTCGCGTTCGCGGTCGACGTCGCGATGCTCTCGCTCGGTGGCTACCTGAAAAAGAAGGAAGGGCTGTCGGCGCGGCTCGGCGACGTGCTGTCGTGCCTGTATCTGGCTTCCATGGTGCTCAAGCACCACGAGAACCAGGGACGCCAGGAGGCGGATCTGCCCATCGTCGAGTGGGCCTGCCGCCACCTGCTCTACCATGCCCAGGAGCAGCTGCACGGCTTGCTGCGCAATTTTCCCAACCGGCTGCTGGCGGCGTTGATGCGGGTGCTGATCTTCCCGCGCGGACGCAGCTACTCCGCCCCGGGGGACCGGTTGGGCAGAAAGGTCGCCGCGCTGGTCACCAATCCCACCGAGGCACGCGAGCGGCTGGGCGAGTTCGTCTACCGCACGCTCGAGCCCACCAATCCCATGGCACTGCTGCAGGAGGCGCTGCTGCTCGCGGTGCAGCTCGAGCCGCTGGAAAAGCGCATCCGCGTCGACGGGGTGAAGACCGGCAAGATCACCGCGCTCGATCTGCCCGGGCGCATCCAGCAGGCGCTGGCGGCCGGGATCATCTCCGAGACCGAGGCGGCGGCGCTGCGCGAGTATGACCGCAAGGTCATGGATCTCATCAACGTCGATGACTTCGAGCCGCAGGCGTTCGGCACCCAGGCGCTGCCCGGCGCGAGGTCCGCGCACGTCGCATGAGCACCGCGCCACCGGTAGGCAGCGCGCTGCTCGACAGCGCTGCCGGTGAGGCCGCGGCGGCCGCTGCACCGCCCACCCCGCCGCCCGCTGCGCCACCGGTCCGCTCGCCGGTCGCCCCGGCCGGTGCCGCGGTCACTGCCACGACGGTGCGCTGTGACAACTGCGGTGCGCCGGTGCGGCAGAAATACTGCGGCGCCTGCGGCCAGAGGCTCGAGCCGCCGCTGCACTCGCTGTGGCAGTTCACGCAGCTGGCCGCCGAGGACCTGACGCACGCCGACTCGCGCGTGTGGCGCACGCTCTGGGCGCTCCTCTTCAAGCCCGGGCACCTGACGGCGCAGTTCCTGGCCGGCCACCGCGCACGCTATCTGCCCCCCGTGCGCCTGTACCTGGTGCTGTCGGTGGCCTTCTTCCTGGTGGCAGGCGCGGTGCAAACCCACTTCACCGTACTGCAGTTCGACGCCGCCCCGCCGCTGTCCGGCAGCAAGGTCGTCGCGGGCGCTAAGTCAGACGAGACACCTGCGCAGCGCGCGCAGCGCCTGTGCTATGACGGCCGCTATGACGGCCCCGGCGCGCGCCTGATCGCCTGGGTGCCGGCCGCGTGCCGCAAGATCGTCGCCGACAACGGCCGGGAGCTGCAGACGCAATTCCTGCACAACATCCCGCGCGCCATGTTCGTGTTCCTGCCACTGCTCGCGGGCATCATGATGCTCATGTACTGGCGGCCGCGGCACTACTACGTGGAGCACCTGCTGCTGTTTGTGCACAACCACGCGTTGGTGTTCCTGGTGGCCGGGATCCTGCTGCTGTTGAGCAAGGTCGTGCCACATGTTCCCGGGCTGAACCTGGCGATCTTCTGCTACTTTGCGTGGTACATGTACCGCTCCATGCGCACCGTCTACCACCAGGGGCGAGTGCTCACGGTGAGCAAGCTCGCATTGCTGGCGTTCTTCTATCTGATGTTCGCCATGCTGATGCTGGCGGCCACCAGCCTCTATAGCGCTTTCATGCTGTGAAGGAGTCTCCCATGCGTACCATGATCATCGCCGCGCTCGTGCTGGGCGCCGCGCTCGCCTTTGCCCAGGAGCGCACGCCCGCGCCGGCGGGCGCGCAAGCCTACCTCATCAGCCCGCAGGATGGCGCCAGGGTCCACAACCCGGTGCTGGTGCAGTTCGGCCTCAAGGGTATGGGCGTCGCGCCCGCGGGTGTAAGGTTCGACAACACCGGCCACCACCACCTGCTGATCGACACCGAGCCACCGGCGGACCTGAGCGCGCCGCTGCCGTCGACCGACAAGATCGTGCACTTCGGCAAGGGGCAGACCGAGACCACGCTCACCCTCACCCCCGGCAAGCACACACTGCAGTTGCTGCTCGGTGACATGAATCACGTGCCGCACAACCCGCCGGTGCTCTCGAAGCAGATCACCATCAGCGTGCTGCCGTAGCGGCGAGCGCGAGACTGCCGTCATGACGCGCGCCGTGCTGCACGTCGACATGGACGCCTTCTACGCGTCCGTGGAGCAGCACGACGATCCCGCGCTTGCCGGCAAGCCGCTCATTGTCGGCTGGGACGGCGGCCGCGGCGTGGTAGCCGCGGCGAGCTACGAGGTACGCCGCTTCGGCGTGCACTCGGCGATGCCGCTGCGTACGGCGTTGCAGCTGTGTCCGCAGGCGATCTGCGTGCGGCCGCGAATGGCGCGCTACCAGGAAATCTCCGCGGTCGTGTTCAGCGTGTTTCGCGACGTGACGCCGCTGGTGCAGGGACTGTCGCTCGATGAGGCGTTCCTCGATGTGACCGCGAGCCAGGAGCTGCTCGGCGGCGCGGTCGAGATTGCGCGCCGCATCAAGCGGCGCATCGGCGAGCTCACCGGGCTCACTGCATCCGTCGGCGTGGCGCCCAACAAGCTGGTGGCGAAGATCGCCTCCGAGCTGCACAAGCCCGACGGCCTCACGGTGGTGGCGGCCGCGCGGGTGCGCGAGCTGCTCGACCCGCTGTCGGTGCGGCGCCTGCCGGGACTGGGACGCAAGACCGGCGCCAGGGTGGAGGCGGCGGGGATCCGCACCTTCGGCGAGCTGCGCAGCGCGCCCGATGCGGTGCTGTGGCCGCTGTTCGGACGCTACTCGCCGTGGATCCGCGAACGCGCCTCAGGGATAGACGAGCGTGCGGTGCTGCCGGAGGTGGAGGAGAAGTCGCTGAGTGCCGAGGACACCTTCGAGCACGACATCGCCGACGCGCGCACGCTGCAGCGCCAGCTGGCGCGCCTGGCGGATCTCGCCGCCGGGCGGCTGCGCGCCCGGCAGCTGATGGCGGGCTGCATCGGGGTGAAGATCCGCCGCGACGACTTCAGCACCTTCAGCCGCCAGCGCGCCGTAGCGCCCCCCACCTGCGAGGCACGCGCGGTCACGGGGGTGGCCGCGGAGCTCCTGGCCCGGTGGCTGGCCACTAACCCCGGCGCGAAACTTCGCCTCCTCGGGGTGGTCCTCACTGAACTCACGTCCGCAGCGCAGCTCGGACTGTTCGAGGAGACCGCAGCGCGCCGCCGGCTCGATGCGACGCTGGACGAGGCCCGCGCCCGCTTCGGCGGCCGGGCACTGCGGCGCGGCAACACGATCGAGTAGCATCCTTTCATGTACCTGACGTTCTTCGGCCTCAACGAAAAGCCGTTCGCGATCACGCCCGATCCGCGCTACCTGTACCTCAGCGAGCGCCACGCCGAGGCGCTCGCACATCTGCTGTACGGCGTCAACGAGGCGGGCGGCTTCGTGCAGCTCACCGGCGAGGTCGGCACCGGCAAGACCACCATCGTGCGCTCGCTGCTCGCGCAGACCCCGAAGAACGCTGAGATCGCGCTGATCCTCAATCCGAAGATGACCGCCTCCGAGTTCCTGCTCACCATCTGCGAGGAGCTCGGCATCGGCGTGCCGGACTCCGCGCTCGAGAGCCGCAAGGACCTGGTCGACATCCTCAGCCGCTACCTGCTGCGCGCCCATGCGGCCGGGCGGCGGGTGGTGCTGGTGGTGGACGAGGCGCAGAACCTGTCCCCCGAGGTGCTCGAGCAGGTGCGCCTGCTCACCAACCTCGAGACCAACACGCAGAAGCTGCTGCAGATCATCCTCATCGGCCAGCCGGAGCTGCGCGAGCTGCTGGCGCGCAACGAGCTGCGCCAGCTGGCGCAGCGCATCACCGGCCGCTATCACCTGAACCCGCTGTCGCGCGACGAGACCAACGCCTACGTGCGCCATCGCCTGCGCGTGGCCGGCGCCACCAGCGACATCTTCTCGCCCGGCGCGCTCAACGCAGTCTTCCGCCTGTCGCAGGGCGTGCCACGCGTCATCAACGTGATCTGCGATCGGGCGCTGCTTGGGGCCTACACCCTCGACCGCCACCGGGTGACCGGTGCGCTGGTGCGCAATGCCGCCGCCGAAGTCTTCGGCCGCCGCTTCGCCCCGCACTGGCTGCCGTGGGCGGCGACCGGCGCGATCGCCCTGGTGCTCGCGCTCGGCACGCTGGCGCTGTGGCGCTTGCAGCCGTGGAGCCTGCACGCGCGCGCCGCGGCGGACCCCCCGCCCAGGGCCACGGTCGCGGCGGCACCGGCGCCCGCGGCGCCAACCCCCGCAGCGCCGGCGCACCTGGAGCAGCTGCTGACCCAGCATGCCAGCGAAACCGACACCGACGGGGCCTTTGGCAAGCTCTTCGGGCTGTGGAACGCGAAGTACCAGCCGAACACCACCGACCCCTGCACCCAGGCCGCGCAGCAGGGACTTGCCTGTGTGTCCGAGCGCGGCTCCTTCGGGCAGCTGCGCCTGTACAATCACCCCGCCATCCTGCTGCTCAACGACGGCACCGGGGCCAGCCACCAAGTGGTGCTCACGCGCCTCGACGGCGAGCAGGCGCGTCTCGAGCTGGGTGGCTCGCAGAGCGTCAGTCTCGGCGAGCTGTCGCACTATTGGCTGGGAGATTTCGTGATGTTGTGGCGACCCGCAAGCTCCCCGGTGAAGCCGTTGTCGGCAGGAATGCGCGGTGAGCCGGTGCGCTGGTTGCGCCAGAGCCTGCAGCGGCTGCACGGCACTCCGGTCGACGCCCCGGTGAGCGACCTGTTCGACGCCGAGCTCACCGGCTGGGTACGCGATTTTCAGCGCCAGCACCAGCTCACCGTGGACGGCATTGCCGGCGTGCAGACGCAGATTGCGCTGGCGAGCGCGGTGGCCGGTCCCGATGCGCCGCTGCTGTCGGCGGCCGACACGCACCACGGCGGCTAACGCGCATGTCGTTCATCCTCGATG
Organism: Steroidobacteraceae bacterium; assembly: GCA_035481975.1. GTDB lineage: Bacteria > Pseudomonadota > Gammaproteobacteria > Steroidobacterales > Steroidobacteraceae > 13-2-20CM-66-19. The sequence continues at coordinate 54,758 of DATHRC010000020.1, read as the reverse complement.
CACTGAAGAAGTCCGAGAGCGATCGCCAGCGCCGCAGCGGTCCGGCGCTATTCGAGGTCAAGGTGGCGCCGCCGCGTACGCGGCTGCCGCTGTGGGCCATCGCGATCGCGCTGCTGCTGCTGGTGAATCTCGGCATCGTCACCTGGATGGTGCTGCGGCGGTCAGCGCACGAGGGCGCCCCGGCCTCCGTGCCGCCCGCCGCGGCAACGGTTGCAGGCGCAACCATCAGCGCACCGCCGACCGCGGCAGCCGTGCCCCCAGCCGTTGCCAGCGCACCGCCCCCCTCCGCGGGCGCAGCCGCCCCGCCGGCAGCCCCGGCGGCCGCCGCTGGCGCCGAGGAGCAGAATCCTGAGGACTATGCACCGGCCGAGGAACCCCAGGCCCCCGCGCCCGGCTCCCTCGGCAGCCGCGTGCGGCGCGGTACCGCCTCCGGGGTGCCGCTCTACCAGGACGCCGTCACCACGCCCGGAACGCAGCTGCCGCAGTTGCGGCTCGACCTGCACGTGTACGCCGCCCGGCCCCAGGATCGCTTCGTGATGATCAACATGCACAAGCTGCGCGAAGGCGACTCGCTGCCGGAGGGGGTGCACGTGGAAAGCATCGTCCCGGAGGGGGCGGTGCTTTCATACAATGGCTCGAGGTTTCTGCTGCCGCGGGAATGAGCGCCAGAAGATGATCAGGTTCACAGAAATCCCCCCCAGCTAGCGACAGGCGGGGGGTCTTACGTCATCTTAAATCCCGCGGACGGGCCTCCCGGGCCCGGCGGGCTTCCGTTAGATTGTGACAGTCGTGGCTCCCTATATCCCTTCCGTCGACCCGAGGCCCCTGCCGGTCTTCGGGGAGCCGCCCGTGCGCTTCGCGCTCAACGCGAAACCCCTCATCGTGCTCACCCAGGACGAGCAGCTGCTTGCAGTGCTCCGGGAGGTCACCGACCCGGTGCACGAGGTGCGCGCATTGGCTGCCGAGCTTGACCTGTCGGGCGCGCTGCTGGCGCATCACGCCGGCGTCGCGGTTCTCGATTGCGCCGCGCTGGTCACTCCCATCGCGACGCTCACCGCGCGACTGCACACACAGTTTCCGGAGCTGGTGCTGATCGTGGCCGGCGAGGCGTCCGCGCAGGGGATGCTCGCCGCACAGATCACCGACGGCTCGGTGCACCGCTTCCTGCACAAGCCGGTGTCCGAGCAGCGCGTGCGCCTGTTCGTCGAGTCCGCCTGGCGCCGCCAGGCGCAGGGCGCGACGCCTGTCAGCACCGCGCCGCCGCCGCGCTCTGCCGCGGCACGCACCCTGCGCATCACGGCCGTGCTCACAGCGCTCGCAGTCGTCGCCGCACCGCTGGCGTGGATCGCGCTGCGCAGCGCGCAACTTTCGCCCGGCGTGGCGCCCGCCGTCGCACCGGGCGCCGTGCCCACGCGGCGCGGCGGCGTCGATGCCGCGCCCGGCCGCGAAGCAGCCATCGAGCTCCTGCTGGCGCAGGCCGAGACGCAACTCGCAGCGGCACAGCTCGATGCCGCGCAGCGGCTCACCGAGGAGGCGCGCGCGCTCGCACCCGATCATCCGCGCGTCGCCTTCGTGGCGGCGCAGATCAACGCGCAACGCGAGCGCGCCGTCCTCGGCAAGGCGCAGCGCGCCGCCGCCGGCGGCAACGTCGCCGGTGCGCTGGCGGTGCTCGACGATGCCGCGCAGGGCGGCCACCCTTCCGCGCTGGTCACCGAGGCGCGCCAGCAGCTGCTGCAGCAGCAGGTGGACGCGCGCGTCAGCGATTATCTGCAGCGCGCCGGCGCGGCCATGCGCCGCGGCGCGCTCATCGATCCGCTGGAGGACAACGCGCGCTTCTACCTCGAGTCGGCACGCGCGCTCGCGCCGCAGGATGAGCGCGTGTCTGAGGCCATGCAGGGACTGATCGCGCGGCTGGAGCGTGAGGCGCGCCAGGCGCTCGCCGCGGGCAACCCCGACCAGGTGGATCTGTGGGCGACGGCGGCTGCCGATGCCGGCGCTGCACCCGAACGCATCGCGGCGCTGCGCGCGGACGCGCAGCAGCTGCGCGGCGCCGCGCGCGCCGACGCGCTGGCGCAGCTCGCGGCCAGCTTCAACCAGCGCCTGGAACAGGGACGCATTGTCGAGCCCGCCGGCGACAGCGCGCAGTTCTACCTGACGCAGCTCACGCAGGCGGACGCTGCCAGCCCGGCGGCGCAACTCGCGCGCCAGGCGTACGCCACGCGTGCGCTGGACGAGGGCCGCAACACGCTCACCGCCCAGGACTTCCCCGGCACGCAGCGCTGGATCGGCGAGGCGCGCGCGACTGGCGCTGCCGCCGCGCAGCTCGCCGCGCTCGAGGCGGACCTGGGTAGCGCCGAGCACAACGCGCAGCAGGCCTCCAGCTACGCGACCGAGGGCACGCTCACGCGCACGCGCTACGTGCCCCCCTCGTTTCCGGACGCGGCGCGCCAGCACGGGATCGGCGGCTGGGTGGATCTGCAGTTCCTGGTGGGCGTGGACGGCGCGGTGAGCGATGTCGCCGTGGTCGGCGCCCAGCCGGCCGGCATCTTCGAGCAGGCGGCGATCGATGCGGTGCGCCACTGGCGCTACCAGCCGGTGGCTCGCGACGGCCGCACCGTCAGCCAGCGCGCGCGCGTGCGCGTGCGCTTCCAGGTGGCGCAATGAACGCGCCGCGTCCCCCGGCCCAGGCGCGCGTCATGCTGGTGGACGACGACGTGCGCTACAGCGAATGGCTGCGTCATCACCTCGACGTGCTGTGTCCGCAGGCGAGCGTCAGCATGCTGAACCTGGCCGAGTTCGAGCGCTGGTGTGCCAACTTCTCCGGACGGGACTGCGATCTGCTGATGCTGTCGGCGGCCTTCGGCACCACCCCCGAGGACCCGCAGTCGCAGGGGCTGGCGCTGTTGCGCCGGCTGCGCGAGCAGCCGGCGACCCCGGCCGTGATCGCCCTCGCCGAGGACGGCAACGAGCTCACTGCGGTGCGAGCGCTGCAGCTCGGTGCGGTCGACTATCTGCCCAAGCGCCTGCTGACGCCCGAGCGCCTGAGCACCGCGGTGCGCATCGCGCTGCGGCGCGTCGAGCGGCGGGTGGCGCGCCGCCTGGCAAGCCTCGCCAACCTGTCGCGCGATGCAGCGCTGCGGGCGCGCGATGCGGCCGCGGCCGCGGAAAGCACTGCCGATGCGCCGCCGGCCGACGGCGCGCGCGGCGCGGATAGCGGCGCCGCGCTGCAACCGAGCGGGGTGGCGGCGCTGCTCACCGCCGCGAACGCCGAGGCGATTCCCGGCTACACGCTGCGCCTGAGGATTGGCGAATCGGAGAAGGCCGTGGTGTATCTCGCCAGCAGCGCGCTGCGCGGCCACAACGTCGCGCTCAAGGTGAGCAAGACGCTGCGCGATGAGGCGGCGGGGCGGCAGTTCCTCGAGCGCGAATACACGGCCATCATGGCGGTGAAGAGCCCGCTGGTGGTGGAGATCTACGATTACGGCGTGCACGCCGGTTTCGAGTACATGGCGATGGAGTACCTGCCGCGCGGCGACCTCAAGGCGCGCCTGCAGCGCGGGGTGAGCGAGCCGGAGGCGCTGCACTACGTACGCGAGATCGCCGCGGCGCTCAAAGTCGTGCACGAGGCCGGACTGGTGCACCGCGATCTGAAGCCGCCCAACGTCATGCTGCGCGACAACGACGCGGTGGCGCTCATCGACTTCGGCCTGGCGCGCTCGCTCGATGGCAACACCATCAGCACGCAGACCGGGGTGCTGCTCGGCTCGCCCTACTACATGAGCCCGGAGCAGGCGCTCGGCGAGCCGCTCGACGCGCGCTCGGACTTCTACAGCCTCGGGGTCATCTGCTACGAGATGCTCATCGGCCAGAAGCCCTACATCGGCGGCACCGCCATGGAGGTGCTGCAGCAGCACGTGAGCGCGCCGGTGCCGCTGCTGCCGGCCGACCTGTCGCGCTACCAGCCGTTCCTGTCGCGGCTGCTCGCCAAGGGGCGCGGCGAGCGCTTCGCGAGCGCGGCGGAGATCATCGAAACCGCTACGGCGCTCATCGGCACCGCCACCCCTGACCTGGCCGCCACCGGCGAGGCGAGCGCCGCCTGAAGGAGCGCTACGCGCCGCCGGGCGCGCTGCCCTTGCGCTGGAAGGCGCTTCCCAGGGCGAGCGCCAGCACAGTCCATAGCGCGGAGATTCCCGCCCCGAGCCAGCCGATGTCCGCTGCGGTCGCGCCGAGGCTCCCGGTGAGTCCCTTGTAAAGCGAGCCGCTCAAGGCGTCTCCGCCGCGGTAGGCGAAGGTGTCGATGAGACTCTTCGCCTTGTATTTCTCCTCGCGGCTCACCACCGTGAACAGCGCATCGCGGCAAGGCCGCGTGAGCGCGTAGTCCCCGACGCGCCGCACGGCGTACACCACCACCAGCACCATGAAGCGCGGCGCCAGTGCAAACAGCGCGTAGCCGGCGGTCATGATGACCGGCACCGAGGCCAGGATCGCCCTGAGTCCCACCCACTTGAACAGCCGCCCGAACAGCAGCAGCTGCATCAGCAGCGAGGCGGCCTGCACCCAGAAGTCGATGCCGCCGAAGAAGCGCGTGCGCTCGTCCGCGTTGCTGAAGACCTTGGCCACGAACGCCTGTTGCTCGAGGTAAAGGAACGTCGACACCCAGGTCATGAGCAGCACGAACAGTGTGATGCCGAGCAGGTAGGGCGAGCGCACCACCTGCGCGAAGGCCGCCCACATGCTGCCGCCGAGGGCCTGGTCCGCGCGTGGCGCCGGCGCCGCCCCGGCAACCTCGGGGGCCGCCGCGCCCCGGCCGCGCTGCCAGCGGATGACCTGCGTCATGAAGACCAGCGAGACCAACAGCAGGCCGGCCGAGATCGGCAGCAGGTTGATGGCGCCGAGCGGGACGGCGAGATAGTGGGCGATCAGCGGGCCGATCAGGCCGCCGGTACTCGCTCCGGCCCAGATGGAGCCGAACAGCCGTCCCGCCTGCTCGCGGTTGAACACGTCCGCCATCAGGCTCCAGAAGGCCGCCACCACGAACAGGTTGAACACGCTCACCCACACGAAGTAGGTGCGCGCGATCCAGACATGGTCCTCCTGCACCCGGAACCACACGTAGAAGCCCACCAGGTTGGCGGCGAAGAACCCGTACACCCACGGCAGGAACACGGTGCGCGGAAAGCGCGAGGTGAGCCAGCCGTACACCGGCTGCAGCAGCAGCATGACCACGAACACTCCCCAGAAGAGGTACGGGATCTTTTCCAGCCCCGAGGTGATGCCGAGGGCATCACGCACCGGGCGCAGGATGGTGTAGCTCGAGAACGTGCACAGCAGTGTCGCGAAGGAGGCGAGCAGCGCCGGCGCTTCGCCGGGCTGCAGGACCACCAGGCGGCGCAGCAGCGCGTTGAGGCGTTCCCTCAACGCAACGCTCCGCGCGCGAGCGGCCCGGGTTCGTGGCCCAGCCGTTCGCTGTTGCATGCATCCACCAACACGCTTACCCCGCGCACCGCATGATCGATCGTTGGCTGCCATCCTGCCCGATTACGCTTGACGCGGCCACCGGCACAGAGTCACTCTCGCCGCGCGCTTGCAGGGGAACGACATGAGAAGAAGAACCTTCTGTGCAACCGGGGTCGCCGCGCTCACGGCCGCAGCGTTTCCCTACCGTCGCGCATTCCCGGCCGCGAGTGACGCGGACATCACCGCCGTGGAGCTCGACGGACGGCAACTGACTCTCAAATCCGCCGACGTCCAGGACCTGCGCGCAGGACTGCGCGGTGAGCTCATCACTGCCGAGCTGCCCGGCTACGATGCCGCGCGCCGGCTGTGGAATCCGGCCTTCGATCGCAAGCCGGCCCTCATCGTGCGCTGCGTCGGTGCGGCGGACGTCAGGCGCGCGGTGAGCTTCAGCGCCGCACACGGCCTGCTGACCGCGGTACGCGGCGGCGGCCACAGTGTGTCGGGGCAGTCCGGCTGCGACGGCGGGCTGGTCATCGACCTCTCGCCCATGCGGGCCGTGGAGGTCGATCCGCTTGCCAGGCTGGCGCACGTGGAAGGCGGCGCGCTGCTCGGCCAGCTCGACCGCGAAGCGCTCGCGTTCGGACTCGCCACGCCCGTCGGCACCGTCGCCGACACCGGCGTGGCGGGATTGACGCTGGGCGGTGGAGTCGGACGCATCGCCCGCAAGTTCGGGCTCACGTGCGACAACCTCATGGGCGCGGAAGTTGTAACGGCGGACGGCAAGTGGCTGCGCGTCAGCGCCGCCGAGAACCCGGATCTGCTCTGGGCCCTGCGCGGCGGCGGCGGCAACTTCGGCGTGGTCACCGCGTTCACGTTCCGCCTGCACGAGGTCAACCCGATCATGTACGGCGGCAATATCAGCTACTCGTTCGCGGATGCGCGCCAGCTGCTGCGCGGCGTGGCGGATCTGGCCGCGGCTGCGCCCGATGAGTTGTACGTGGACATGGCCATGGGCACGGCGCCGCAGGGCGCGCGCTGGCTGGAACTTTCAGTGTGTTACTGCGGTGCGGCCGCCGCTGCGGAGCGAGCGGTCGCTCCGCTGCGCAAGATCGCCAAGCCGCTCAAGGACCAGCTGGCCGTCGCCCCGTACGCGACGCTGCAGAGCAGCGCCGACCTGCGCGGCATCAGCCCGCTCGGCGCCTACGGCAAGGGCGGACTCGTCTACGGCATCACGCCCACCCTCATCGACACCATGGTCGAGTTCACCGCCAGCGCGCCCTCGGACGGCGTGTTCATGTGGCTGCAGCACCAGGGCGGCGCGATCAGCCACGTGAAACCCGCCGCCACCGCCTACTTCAACCGCGGCGCGAGTCACAACATCGGGGTCGTCACCTCGTGGAAGATGCCCCCGGGAGATACCGCTCGCGAGATCGAGTGGGTGCGCAGTGCCTGGGCGAAGATCGAGCCGCAGACGCGCGGCCAGTACGTGAATCTGGCCGCCAGCGACGATCGTGAGGCGCGCGTGCACGCCGCTTACGGCGACAACTACCGGCGGCTTGCCACGCTCAAGAAGCGCTACGATCCGGCGAATCTGTTTCGCCTCAACGCCAACATCAAACCGGCGTAGCACGTTGGCAGCCTGAGGCCAGGTGCGCGCCGCCCGCGCAAGTAACCAACTGTTGATCGCAGCCGCTGCCGTGCCAACATGCACTGACAGACTTGGGCGCGGTGCGCTTGTCCGCCGCCACCGACCGCCGTTACGCGTGCCGCGCTCACGCTTGACACTCCAACGTCATAAAGGTGCAATGCGGTTTCCAGCGGATTGCCGGGCCTTAGGGGTCGTCGGGCCGAAGAAACATGCATCTCGTCGATACGACCCTGTTCTATTCACCGACCAGCGGCGGCGTGAAGCGCTACCTCACCGCCAAGCACGGCTGGCTCGCTGCCAACACCTCCTGGGAACACACCATCGTCGTGCCGGGGCGCGACGTGCAGCTGCAGCGCGGCGGCGTATGCACGCTGCCCGGCTGCCCGGTGCCCGGGACCTTCAACTACCGCCTGCCGCTCAACCCGCGCCGCTGGGCGCGCCTGCTCGATGCGCTCGAGCCCACCCTCATCGAGGCCGGGGATGCCTTCCACCCGGCGTGGTGCGGGTGGCAGGTGGCGCAGCGGCGCGGCATTCCGCTGGCGGCCTTCTATCATTCCAACCTGCCGCAGCTCGCCGGCCGGCGCTGGTGCGGCTGGTTCACCGAGCCGATCATCCGCCGCTACATCCGCGAGCTGTACGAGCGCTGCGACGTGGTGTTCGCGCCCAGCCGCCTGATGTGCGAGTACCTGCAGTCCCTCGGGCTGCAGCACGCGCTGCATCAGCCGCTCGGCGTGGATGCGCAGGTGTTCCATCCCGCGCGGCGCCGCCACGCGCTGCGTGCACAGCTCGGCCTGCGCGCGAACGTGCGCCTGCTGGCGTATGCCGGCCGCTTCGCGCGCGAGAAGAACCTGCCGATCCTGCTGCGGGCCCTGGCCATGCTCGGCGCGCCGTACCACCTGGTGCTGATCGGCGGGGAGCAGACGGCGCGCCCGGCGTTCAACGTGACGATGTTGCCCTACCGCGGCGACAGCCTCGAGCTGGCCGAGTGCCTCGCATCGGCGGATGCCCTGGTGCATGCCGGCACCAAGGAGACCTTCGGGCTGGTGGTGCTCGAGGCCATGGCCTGCGGGCGTCCGGTGGTGGCGGCGCGCGCCGGCGCGTTCCCGGAATTCATCGACGAGAGCGTCGGCGAGCTCGCCGAGCCCAACAGCGCCGCAGGCATGGCCGAGGCGATCGCCGCGCTCTACGAGCGCGATCTGGAAGCGGTGGGCGCTACGGCGCGCGCGCGGGTGCTGCGCCAGTTCACCTGGCAGCGCGCGTTTCACGCGCAGATGTCGGCCTACGTGTCGCTCTTCGGCGCGCGTCGGCTGCCGGTGCCGCAAGCCGATATCCTCGAGCTGCGCTCGCCAAGCTCCTAGGAGCGCGCCAAGGTGGAACTACGCAAGCGGTTTGGTCGCGCCTAGCCGCGATGCACGACCAGCATCACTCCGCCGAATAACAGCGCGGCGCCCAGCAACCGCAGCGCGGTCAGCGGATGCGCGGGAAAACCCAGCCAGCCGAAGTGATCGACCAGCAGCGACGTCACGAGCTGCCCCAGGACCACCAGCGCCAGCAGTGCCGCGGCCCCGAGCCGCGGACCGACGATGATGGTCGCGACCACGTAGAAGGCGCCCAGAAGGCCACCGACCCAGGCCCAGGCAGGCGCGGCGGCGAGCTGCGCGCGTGCCGGCCAGGGCGTGCGGCTGAGCGCCAGGAACAGCAGCAGCGCCGCAGTCCCCACTACGAAGCTGATGAACGCCGCACCCACTGGACTGCCGAGCGCACTGCGCAGGGTGGAATTCGCGCCCACCTGCACGATGAGCACCACCCCGGCAGCGAACGCGAACAGGCACAGGGCGATCTGCATGCTTTAGCGGCGCAGCGCGCGCAGCGCCGCGATCCCGGCGCGGCTCGCGGCGAGCGCCAACACCGCTGCAAAGAACAGGCGCTTGCTCCAGGACGCGGGGCGCGGCGGGATCGCGCGGTAGAAGGGCGCGGCGATCTCGCGGTGCAGGTGCACCGCGGGCGCCTCGATCAGCCACTCCCGGCCGGCCGTACGAATGCGGTAGTGCGCGCCGCCGAGGTGCTCCACCACCGTGTCGACCAGCGCCGCCGGCAGGTCCGCGGGAGCGGCGGCGCTGAAAGCGAGCGTGGTGTATTCGCCGGGTGCCTCCGCCGTGTCGCCGCGCAGCGTAAGTCCGGGAACCTCCGCCGCGCGCGAACAGCTGACCGGGCTTGCGAAGCTGGCGAGCACCTCAGCCATCGAAGTGCGGCTCGACGCGCACGTCGGTGGTGACGGAATTCGCGATGAAGCACTCCTGGTGGGCGCGGTGATGCAGCTGTGCGAGCTCTGCGCGCCCCGGCAACCGCTCGCCGGAAAAACTCACCCGTGGTCGCAGCGTGACGCTCACCATGGCGGTCTTGCCGGCGGCGTTGGGCCCCATGACGCCGCAGGCGTCGTCGCTGTACTCATCGACGCGCCAGCCGCCGGCGGCGGCCAGCGACAGGAACCACAGCATGTGGCAGCTGGACAGGGCCGCCACCAGGGCTTCCTCGGGATCGACCGCCGCCTCGACCGACATCGGCACGCGCACCACCTGCGGGGAGGACGAGGCCGGCACCTCCACGCCGCCGTCGAAGTGCCAGGTGTGGCCGCGGCTGTAGCGGTTGTCGGTGAACGTGGACGCCCCGCGTTCCCAGTGGATGCGGGCGCAGTGCTCGTGCCTCGCCATGGCGTTTGCCTCCGTATCGCTGCCGGCGGGATTGTACGATAGGCGCATGCCCGCACCGGACCTGCAGCCACGCCGCGACCTTACCCTGACGCATGCCACCGCGCTCGTGGTGGGCATCACCATCGGCACCGGCGTGTTTCTCAAGACCGCCGCCATGGCCCAGGCAGTGGGTACCCCGGTACTGGTGCTCGCGGCCTGGGCGGTCGCAGGCACCGTGGCGATGCTCGGGGCACTGTGCTTCGCCGAGCTCGGCGCACTCCTGCCCGATGCGGGCGGTGAATATGTCTACCTGCGCGCCGCTTTCGGCGAGATCCCCGGCTTCCTCTATGCCTGCAACAGCTTCGTGCTCGGCGGCGCGAGCGTCGCCGCGTACGGCGCCGCGGTGGCGATCTTCCTGTCGGATATCTACGCCTTCGGCGGCCAGTGGCTCACGCGCAGCGTGCACCTGTTCGGTGCCGACTACACGCTCAGCTTCGGCATGCGGCAGCTCATCGCGGTCGGCGTGATCGCGGTATTCGCGGTCATCAACTGCGCCGGCGTCATGCTCGGCGGCCGGGTGCAGACGCTGCTCACGGTGGCCAAGGTGGCCGCGATCCTCGCGGTGGCGGGCGGCGTGTTCCTGTTCGGTAACGGCGCCGGGATCTCCAACCTGCACGCGCCGCCCGGCATCGCGGGCGGCGGGCTCGCCGGCTTCGGCACCGCGATGTTCGCGGCGCTGTGGGCTTACAGCGGCTGGCAATACCTGCCGATGGCCGCCGCAGAGGTGCAGGAGCCGCAGCGCAACCTGCCGCGCGCCATCATCGGCGGCTCGCTGCTGGTGCTCGCCATCTATCTCGCCATTAACGCCGCCTACCTGTACGCGCTGCCGTTCTGGCAGGTGGAAAGCGCCAACTCCACCGCCTACCCGGAGGCCCCCTCGGTCGCCGCGCGCGCCGTGCAGACGTTTCTCGGCGCGCGCGCCGCCCCGGTCGCGGCGCTGATCTTTCTGATTTCCGCCGCCGGCTCCTTGAATGGCACCATCCTGACGCGTGCCCGGGTCGCCTACGCTTCGGCGCGCGACGGCCTGTTCTTCGCCCCGTTCGGCAAGTTGAGTCCGCGCACTCGCGTACCGGTGATCTCGCTGATACTGCTGTGCATCTGGGCGGCGGTGCTTGCCGTTTCCGGCACCTTCGATCAGCTCACCAACATGGCGGTGATGTCCTACGCGCTCTTCTGGATCCCGGTGGTGCTGGCGGTGATCGTGCTGCGGCGGCGCTGGCCGGACGCCCCACGCCCCTACCGCCTGCCGGGCTACCCGCTGGTGCCGGTGCTGTTCGTGGTGGTGATGGTGTGGATCGTGATCAGTGCGCTCATCACCACGCCGAAGGAGTCGATCGCCACCATCGCGCTGATACTGCTCGGGCTGCCGCTCTACCCGCTGTTCCGCCGCCGCCGTTCGGCAGCGCTGCCGCTCAGCGCCACTCCAGCTCCCAGAGCGTGAGCGGCGCGCCGCGCCGCACCCAGAAGCCCAGACCCGCCTCGCGAAACCGCGGGCGCAGTTGCTGACAGTACCAGCGCGCGCTGCGCAGGTGCACGTTCGCATCGGTGCGGCGGCGGTCGCAGTTGTCCTGATAGTCGCGCCGGGTGAGCGCGCTGAAATACAGCACGCCGCGGCACAGGCGCGCGAAGTTGGCAAGCGCCTGCTCGGCCTGCGAGGCTTCCAGGTACTGCAGCACGTCGTAGCAGATCAGCAGATCGAAGGGCGCGCGCGCGCGGTAGTCCTCGATGCGCCCGCGCGTCCAGCCGTAACGACGGCACAGATACGCACTGCTGTCCAGGGCGACGTACTGGGCGCGGGGCAGGAGTCGCAACAGCGCCGCGCGCAGCATGCCGGTGCCGCAGCCCGCTTCGAGGATGCGCCGCACCGGCAAACCCGCGTGCGCGGTGAGCGCGGCAATCAGGCGCGCGCGGGCGCGCATCTCCTCGCGACTCGCCACCGCGGAGCGCGGGTCGAAGTAGTAGCGCCGGTAATAGTCGCGATCGAAAGGCATGGCGGGTGCGTGCCATATTGAGGCCGGGAGGAAGCGAGCGGAAGCTGCCGGCAACGACGCAACGGTCGCCGGCTCAGGCCGTGCGCTGCATCACACGGCGCTCCGGCATCAGCTGCGCTAGCGGCCCCGGGGGGCAGGCGACCAGGTTGCCCTCGAACTCGCGCGTGCACGCGGCCCAGCTCGACTGCAGTGCGCGCTCGCGACAGGCCTCAGGATCGAGCTGCAGCGCCCGGGAGGCGGCGCGCGCGAGGTCTGCATCGAGGGCTCCGGTCACACCGTCCTGCACCACGTCGATCGGCCCGGTGACGGGAAACGCCGCCACCGGTACGCCGCACGCCATCGCCTCGAGATTGACCAGGCCGAAGGTGTCGGTGAGGCTCGGAAACACCAGCACGTCGGCCGCCGCCAGGTGCGCGGCGAGATCCTCGCCGAAGCGAAAGCCCGCATAGACCGCATGCGGGTACTGCGCCTGCAGGCGTGGCCGTTCCGGGCCGTCGCCGATCACGATCTTGCTGCCGCTCCAGGGCATCTTGAGAAAGGCGTCCACGTTCTTCTCGACCGCGACGCGTCCCACGTAAGCGGCGAGCGGACGCGGCAGCTTGAGGAAATCCTTGCCGCGCGGGCGGAACAGCTCGGTGTCGACGCCGCGCTGCCAGCTCACCAGGTTGCTGAAGCCGCGGGCGCGCAGCACGCGGCGCACGCTCGGCGTGCTCACCATGCAGCTGTGCGCGGCGCCATGAAACCAGCGCAGCCCCGCATAGGAGAGCCACAGCGGGATCGGCCAGCGCGAGCGCAGATACTGGGGAAACTGCGTGTGATACGAGGTGGTGAAACGCAGTTTGCGCCCGAGGCAATAGCGCCGCGCGGCAAAGCCGAGCGGGCCTTCGGTGGCGATGTGTACCGCGTGCGGCTTGAATGCGGCGAAGCTCCTGGCGAGACGGCGCATCGGCCTCATGGACACGCGGATTTCCGGATAGCTCGGGCAGGGGATGGTGCGAAACCCGCTCGGCTCGGTGAGCCGCACCTCGTGGCCGAAGCGCCCGAGCCAGGCGGCGGTCTGCGCCAGCGTGTTGACGACGCCGTTGGTCTGGGGGAACCAGGCGTCGGTCACGATCATGATCCTCATGCTGCGACGCATCCTTACCGCTGATTGTGACAAGGACGTTAAGCGCAGCGGAATTACGGCACATTAAAAATCTCACCCAAACATCGGCTTGTCATCTTCTCTTCATACTTTTCCTATAATTCCTTCACGCGCAGCGCGCGCGCTTTCACGCGCTTACAGCTCATGGGAGGTCGAATGCACGGGTTCTTTGCCGAATTGAAGAAGCAACGCTGGGACGACCATCGTTACTATCACCACTCCCGCATCAACCAGACACTGCATCTGGTGAGTGCGCTGAGCTTTCTGACCGCCTACGTGTCGCTCTTCACCAACCCCGCCGCCGCCGCCCTGATCGGCTGGCTGGTGGCCATGGTGACCCGGCAGGTAGGGCACTTTTTCTTCGAGCCCAAGGGCTACGACGAAGTGAATCAGGCCACCCACGAGCACAAGGAGGACATCAAGGTCGGTTACAACCTGCAGCGCAAGGTCGTGTTGCTGTCGATCTGGGCGCTGCTGCCCCTGCTGCTGTGGATCGATCCGACGCTGTTCGGGGTTTTCCGCGGCGCCACGGCCCACGGCGACTTCGTGCGCCATGTATGCCAGGCATGGCTCGCGCTGGGCTGCGGGGCGCTCTTGTTCCGTACCGTGCAGTTGTGCGTGCGGCAGAACGTGTTAACGGGGCTGGTGTGGTTCACCAAGATCCTCACCGACCCGTTTCACGACATCAAACTCTACTGCCGCGCCCCGCTGTATCTGCTGCGCGGTGAGCTGCGCGATCCGATGGCGGACGTCGCCCACCAGGCCTGAAGCAGCTCGCGCAGGATGCGGCGCCGGATGGCCTTGTTGGTGAGCGTCGTGCCCGGCCACCACCAGCCGTCGCGCCGCATCGCCTCGGCCGCCGCCACCACCCGGTCCGCGACCCTGGCGAAGTCGGCGTCGCTGTAGTTGAGGCTGAAAATGAGCCGCGCGGTGCCCACCCAGCTCAAGGCCAGCCCTGCAGCGCGCAGGTAATACTGAAACATCCAGTTGTAACGCGAGGGCTGCAGATAATTGATGGTCCAGATCGACGACAGATGCGCGACCTGAACCGGCAGTTGCGCGACACGCAGCCGCTCGTTGAGCTCGCGCGCACGCCGCTGCCACACGGCGTCGAGGTCACGATAAAGCGCACGCACCGGCTCGCTGTCGAGGCGCGCGAGGAACTCGTGCATGGCACCCATGACGTACGGATGCGCGTTGAAGGTGCCGCGCGCCAGGCACACATCCGCCGGGCGCTCCTCGCGGTAACGCTTCATCAGTTCGCGGCGCCCGCAGACCACCCCGATCGGCAGCCCTCCGGCAAGCGTCTTGCCGTAGGTGACCATGTCGGCGCGCACGCCGAAGTACTCCTGCGCCCCGCCGGGCGCGAGACGAAAGCCGACGAATACCTCGTCGAAGATGAGCACGATGTTGCGCGCGTTGCAGACCTCGCGCAGTGCCTTGAGCCACGCGGCGTAAGCCGCGCGGTCGAAGGCGGCACCGCGGCTGCTGTCGATCAGTCCGGAGTCCGCCGGCGCACTGGCATTCGGATGCAGCGCCTGCAGCGGATTGACCAGCACGCAGGCGATGTCGCGGCGCGCGCGCAGCACCCGCAGCGATGCCGCATCCATGTCTTTCAGCGTGTAGGTGGCCTGCGCGGCCAGCGGGTTGCCCACGCCCGGCTGCACCTCCCCCCACCAGCCGTGATACGCGCCGCAGAAGCGCACCAGGTAGCGGCGGCGGGTGTGGTAGCGCGCGAGGCGCACGGCCTGCATGACCGCTTCCGTGCCCGACATGTGCAGCGACACCTCGTCGAGGCCCGAGATCTGGCGCAGCCGGCGCACGTTGTAGGCGACCAGCGGATGGTAGGCACCGAGCACCGGGCCGAGCTCACGCACCCGCGCGCTGCCCTGCTCGATGCATTCCTTGTAGAAGTCGTAGCCGAACAGGTTCACCCCGTACGAGCCGCCGAGATCGTAGCAGCGATTGCCGTCCACGTCGGTGAGGGTGGTGCCCGCGGAGGATTCGAGGAAAGCGCCGCCCTGCAGGTGCTGGCGCACCATGCGGCTGAACTGGAACGGCACGCGATAGCGCGCGGTGAACTGCAGATCGGAGACCGCGGGCGCGACCTCGCGGGTGAGCGCCGCACTTCGCGCGTAGCGCTGCGCATAGAGCGCGGCGAGCCGCATGAACGCCTCGCGCCGTCGCGCGGCCACTTCGGCCGGCGCATCGTCGGCGCAGAAAAAGCGCGTCTCGTCGTACTCGTAGTATGGAATCAGCCGGGTCACGAGCCGCGAGAGCCGCGCATGACCGCTGAGCGAGCGGTGCTTCGCCCGTGACAGCATCAACCGCAGCTGCGCCTGGCGCAGCACCAACAGGACGATGAGGGCAGCGGCGACGTACCAGAGCATGATGGGCACGCGCAAACTATTTCACCTCGATGACATGTCGATGACACTCCGCAAAGTCATTATCCGCATTACCCAGCAGGAAGACCTGAACTTCCTGCTGACGAACCGCCTGCCGCGGCGCTGGCTGACGCTGCTCGTCGGCTGGCTGAGCCGCCTGGAGCAGCCGCTGCTGTGTCGCGCGTGTATCTGGATCTGGCGCCTGTTCGCGCCACTCGACCTGAGCGAGGCCCGCAGCACACGCTTTCGCAGCCTGCAGGAGTGCTTTACCCGTCAGTTGAAGGACGGGGCCCGGCGGATCGAGCCGGACCCGGCGGCGGTCGTGAGTCCGTGCGACGGCATCGTGGGCGCGATGGGGCGGGTGGTCGCCGGCTCGGTGCTGCAGGCCAAGGGCTTTCCCTACACGCTCACGGATCTCCTCGGCGACGAGGAGCTGGTGCGCACCTATCTCCACGGCACGTTCGTGACGCTGCGCCTGCGGTCCGAGATGTATCACCGCTTCCACGCCCCGTATGACTGCCGCGTCGAGGGGGTGACCTACGTCTCCGGCGACACCTGGAACGTGAATCCCATTGCGCTGCAGCGGATCGAGCGTCTGTTCTGCAGGAACGAGCGCGCGATCATCCGCTGCCGGCTGCCGTCCGGCCCGCTGCTCACCCTGGTGCCGGTCGCGGCGATCCTGGTGGCGAGCATCCGCCTGCACTGCGTCGATGTGCTGCTGCACCTGCGCTACCGCGGACCAAACACGCTCCCCTGCGATGCCAGCCTGCGCAAGGGGGAAGAGATGGGCTGGTTCCAGCACGGCTCGACCATGATCGCCTTCGCACCGCCGGGGGTGGCGCTGTGCGCGGGCCTGCGCCCGGGGGGGCTGATCCGCATGGGCCAGCCGCTGCTGACGCTGCCGGGCGGCGGCGCTTGAGCGAGATTGCCGTCATCACCGGCACCACCCACGGCATCGGCCGCGTCACCAGCCGCGAGCTGGCGCGCGCCGGGCGCACCGTCGTCATGCTGTGCCGCAACGTTACCGCCGCACAGGCGGTACGCGCGGAGATCCTCGCGCTGCTGCCGCGGGCGGCCATCCACATCGTGCCCTGCGACCTGGCACGCTTCAGCTCGGTGCGAGAGTGCGCCGCCGCGGTGCGCCGCGACTACCGGCCGATCGGGCTCCTCATCAACAACGCCGGCATGGTGAGCGTGCGCCACCGCATGTCGGTGGACGGCTTCGAGCTCACCTTCGCGACCAACCATCTGGGACCCTTTCTGCTCAGCGCGCTGCTGCTGGACTGCCTGGCGGCAGACGCGCGCATCGTCAACGTCGCCTCGCGCATTCATTTCCGCGGCCGCTTCGAACCGCAAGCGGTCACCGACCCGCGGGCGCGCTACCACAGCCGCAGCGCCTACGCGCAATCGAAGCTCGCCAATGTGCTGCACACTTTCGCACTGGCACGGCGGCTGTCCGCCACCGGCATCTGCGTCAACTGCCTGCATCCGGGAGTCGTCGCGACCAACCTGCTGCCGCGCTGGCTGCGGCTCATCAAGCCGCTGTTGAGCCAGGTGCTGGACGAGGAGCGCGGCGCGCGCACGACGTTGCATCTGGCGCTTGCGCCCTCGGTCGCCGGCATTACCGGCGGCTACTTCGACGAGCATCAGAACCCGGTGCCCGCGGCGCCGCTGGCGCGCGACCTGCAGCTGCAGGAGTCGCTGTGGCGCCTGAGCGCGCAGTGGACCGGAGTGCCGGCGTGAGCGCTGCGGCCGGCAGCGTCGCGGCGCGCGTTACCACCCTCAGGATGCGGAGACCGCCATGACCCGGAACGTCCGATCACAGTTCACCGAGACGCTGCTGTTTGCCAGCAATTTCCTGCGCCATCCTCACATGCTCGGCTCGATCATTCCGAGCTCGCCCTTCCTGGTGAATCAGGTGCTCGCGCCTATCGACTGGCAGCGAGCCGGGGTCATCGTGGAATACGGTCCGGGAGTCGGCACCTTCACCGGCGAGATCCTGCGGCGCATGCGCAGCGACGCGCAGCTGGTGGCGATCGAGACCAACCGCGACTTCGTACGCTTCCTGCGCCGCTCGCTCCCCGATGCACGGCTGCAGGTGGTGCACGACTCGGCCGCGGAAGTGCAGCGGATCCTGTGGCGGCTGGGACTGCCGGCCGCGCGCTACATCATCTCGGGTATCCCGCTCGGCAGCATGCCCGAGCCGGTACGGGCGGACATCGTCGCCAGGAGCCGTGCCGCGCTCGAGCCCGGCGGCGCCTTCCTGGTGTATCAATTCACCGCCCGGGTGCTGCCGGCGCTGCAGCGAACCTTCGGCGATGTACGGCGCAGCTTCGAGCGGCGCAATCTGCCGCCGGCGCAGCTGTTCGTGTGTGCGACGCCAAGCTTCAGCGCTGGAAAATGCGCGCGGTGAGCGCGCTGAAGTCGCAATGCGCGGGCAGCGTGCCGAAAGCGGCGGGCGCACCGCCCGCGAGCCGCGAGGCGAGAAACGCCTCGCACGAGGCCGCGGGCCCATGGCTGAGAAACAGCGCCGCCTGCACAGCGAGCGCAATGCGCTGCGTCAGCTCGCGGGCGCGTAGCTCGCCGTCCGCCGCCGCATCCAGATCGCGGCTGAGCGCGGCGCGGAAGCGATCGTAGCGCTCATCGCACCCCTGGCCCTCTGCCAACAGCTGCTCGAGCGACGCGCGCGTGCGCGGCTCACGCGTCAGCGCCCGCAGCACGTCCAGGCACATGATGTTGCCCGAACCCTCCCAGATGGAGTTCAGCGGCGATTCCCGGAAGCGCCGCGCGATCGGGCCCTCCTCGACGTAGCCGTTGCCGCCGAGCACCTCCATCGCCTCCGCGCACACGGTGGGCGCGCGCTTGCAGATCCAGTACTTCGCCGCCGGCGTCAGCACGCGCCGCAGCAGCGTCGCTGCCTCGTCGGCGAGTGCATCGAAGGCGCGCGCGAGTCGCATCGCCAGCACCACGGCCGCCTCGCACTCGAGCGCCAGATCCGCCAGCACGTTCATCATCAGCGGCTGCTCGGCGAGGCGCCGGCCGAAGGCCTCGCGGCCGCGGGCGTGATGGATCGCCTGCGCCACGCACTGGCGCATCAGCCCCGCGCTCGCCACCGCGTTGTCGAGCCGCGTGTAGACCCCCATGGCGAGGATCGCGGGAATGCCGCGACCCTCTTCGGCCAGCAGCACGCCGTAGGCTGCGTCGAACTCGACCTCGCTCGAGGCATTGGAGCGGTTGCCCACCTTGTCCTTCAGGCGCTGCAGGTGCAGCCGGTTGATGCTCCTGTCGGGCAGGAAGCGCGGCACCAGCAAGCACGACAGCCCGCCGTTTGCCTGCGCCAGCACCAGGAAGGCATCGCACATCGGCGCGGAGAAGAACCACTTGTGGCCGGTGAGGCGATATTCGCGTCCCGGCCCGCGCGCCCCGCAAGGCACGGCGCGCGTGGTGTTGGTGCGCACGTCGGAGCCCCCCTGGCGCTCGGTCATGCCCATGCCGATGAGTGCGCCGCGCTTGTCGGCGGCAGGCGTAAAGCGCGCGTCGTACTCGCGCGATAACAGCAGCTGCAGCCACGGTGCGAAGTCTTCGCCCTGCGCGGCGAGCGCCGGCACGGCGCCGTAGCTCATGGTGGCGGGGCACTGCGTGCCGTTCTCGATCTCAGCCCACAACATGTAACCGGCGGCGCGCGCCACGTGCGCGCCGCGCCGCGGCTGTGCCCACGGCCCGGTATGCAGCCCCGCGCCGATCAGGCGCCGCAGCAGCTCGTGCCACGCGGGATGGAACTCCACCTGGTCGCAGCGCGCGCCGCAACGATCGAGCGCGCGCAGCTGCGGCGGGTTGCGGTTGGCCGCATCCCCGAGCGCGAACATCTCGGCCGTGCCGAGCTGCGCGCCCAGCGCCGTGAGTGCGGCGTGGTCCGCGGCTGCGCCCTCGCGCGCCAGCGCCTCCTGAAGCGCTGAACAGGTGCTGAACAGGTTGTAGTCAACGAGCTCACTTGACTGGTTTAACACTTCTGGCGTTGCGCAGCTCATCTGGCCTTCCCGCTGTGTCAGCACTGGCGATCGTCGCGCGTTTGTGTGAGTACTATGTTCGCGCAGCGGTGCGCGCACAAACAGGAGGCAACTGGATGAAACTCGCTACGGTTAAAATCGCGATCGCCGGCGCGCTCATGAGTGTGGCGCTGACAGCCTGCGTCGTTGCACCCGCCCCGGGCTATGGCGAAGTGGTCGCCTACGAGGCGCCACCGCCGGTGCAGTATGAAGCGGTGGGTGTAGCGCCCGCCCCCGGATATTTCTGGATCGGTGGCGCCTGGTTCTGGGAGGGCGGCCGTTACGCCTGGCATCCGGGACGCTGGGAGCGGGAGCGGCCCGGCTACCGTTGGGTGCCGCACCAGTGGGTGCGTGGTGGCAACGGCTGGCACATGCGGGCCGGCCACTGGCAGCACCGCTAAGCCCTCACCGCACTTCGGCTCCGCCATACCGGGCCGCCCGTAACCAGGGCGGCCCGGGTCACACTTCCCGCGCCCGGCTGACTCATCGGCCGTTGCGTGAGCTACGCTGCTCCCGGTGACCAGCCGATCTCAGCTTCGAACCCTGTTGTGGTCAGGCGTCGCGGCGTCGCTGTCGACGGCCGCGACCGCCGATCCGCCGACCCGCAATGTCGCGGAGGGGCCCGCGGGTTACACCGTCGCCTGCGCCCTGGCCGATCAGCCGGGCATGCGCAGCTGTGCCGACCTGCCGGCGGCGGCGGCCTGCGGGCATGAGCCGGATCTTGCCTCGCGCGCCTCGAACGAGGCGACCGCCATGACCTTCGTCAACCGCAGCGACCAGACGGTCGAGCTCTACTGGCTCGACTTTCGTGGCTCGCGCAAGTTCTATCAGCACCTGGTCCCGGGTGGCAGAGCCACGCAGCAAACCTTCATGGGGCACTACTGGCTGGTGGCCTCAACCGATGGCGTCTGCATCGCCGTCTTCAAAGCTGCACCGGAGTCGCTGGCGTTCTTCTGAACCACGATTTGCGCTCCGCGCCTGAGCCGCTGCACACTTGATTCTGCGCCGGCCGCGAGCCGGGGCGGGAAACCTTGCGGGAGCATCTCGATGGGCCGAACATGGCGAAGGGCGGGCGCCTGGCTCGCGGCGGCAATCCTCGCGGCAACCTACCTGCTCGCGGCGCAGCCGCCCGCCGCCGCACAGACCGGCGCCATGGCCAAATTCACCCTCAGCAGCAGCGACTTCACGGACGGCGGCACGATCGCCAACGCCCAGGTGTTCAACGGCTTCGACTGCAAGGGCGGCAACGTGTCGCCGGCGCTGAAGTGGAGCGGTGCCCCGGCCGGCACCATGAGCTTCGCCCTCATGGTGCACGATCCGGACGCCCCCACCGGCAGCGGCTGGTGGCACTGGATCGTCTACAACATTCCCGCCGGGACGACTGCTCTACCTGCCGGGGCGGGGGATCCCGCGAAGCATCTGCTGCCCGCCGGCGTCGTGCAGGGACGCACCGACTACGGCACGGCCGGTTACGGCGGCCCCTGCCCCCCGCCGGGCAAGCCGCACCACTATTACTTCCGACTCTACGCGCTCAAGGTCGCAAAGCTCGAGGTGCCCGCGGACGCCGGCGCCGCGCTCATCGGCTTCAACGTGCGCGCACAGGAGCTCGGCCACGCGGAGCTCCTGGGAATGTATGGCCGCTGAGCCGCGCAAGAGAGCGGGCGCCGCGCGTGAGCGGCGGCCGGCGATATGGCCGTACCTCGTCATGCCGCTGATCGTGGTGCTGGTGTTTTACGCCCTCTACCGCGTGCATCAGCAACCGCGCCGCGAGCCGGCCGCAACGCCTGCGGTATCCGGCGCGCCTTCGACCGAGCCGGCGCCGCAGTAACCGCAGCGGAAGTTGGCGTTACGCGGATTCCGCGGCTAGGATAGCCGCCCTTTTTTGCACCACCGTCATGTCGCCCAGACCCGCCCGGATGAGTGTCGCTGCCACACGCCCGCGCCGCGCGACGCGCAAGCCTGCGCGCCCCACGGAGCGAGCGCCCCGGGTGGGTTTTGTCAGCCTCGGCTGCCCGAAGGCGCTGGTGGACTCGGAGCGCATCCTCACGCAGCTGCGCGCTGAAGGATACGAGGTCGCGCCCACGTACCAGGACGCCGACCTGGTGGTGGTCAACACCTGCGGCTTCATCGACGCAGCCGTGGACGAGTCGCTCGACGCCATCGGTGAAGCGCTCGCGCACAACGGCCGCGTGATCGTCACCGGCTGCCTCGGAGCTAACCCTGAGCGCATCCTCGCGCGGCATCCGCAGGTAATGCAGGTGACCGGCCCGCAGGCCTACGCGGAGGTGGTGGCGGCGGTGCACGCGCAGCTGCCGCCACGGCACGAGCCGTTCTTCGATCTGCTGCCGCCGCAGGGCGTGCGGCTGACGCCGCGCCACTACGCGTACCTGAAGATCTCGGAAGGCTGCAACAACCGGTGCAGCTTCTGCATCATCCCCTCGATGCGCGGCCGCCTGCGCAGCCGCCGCATCGACGACGTACTGCGCGAGGCGCAGCGGCTGGCGGCCGCCGGAGTGAAGGAGCTGCTCGTCATCGCGCAGGACACCAGCGCCTATGGCGTGGATTTGCGCTACGCCGGTGCCGAATGGCGCGGCGAGAGCCTGCAGACGCGCTTCCTTGATCTGGCGCGCGCACTGGGTCGGCTCGGGCCCTGGGTCCGCCTGCACTACGTGTATCCCTATCCGCACGTCGATGCCGTCATCGAGCTCATGGCGCAGGGCGGTGTGCTGCCGTACCTCGACGTGCCCTTTCAGCACGGCAGCCCCACGGTGCTCAGGCGCATGCGCCGCCCGGCACACGCCGAGGACACACTGGCACGCATCCGCGGGTGGCGGCACAGCTGCCCGCAGCTCACCCTGCGCAGCACCTTCATCGTCGGATTTCCCGGGGAGACCGAGGCGGAATTCCGCGAGTTGCTCGAATGGCTGGATGAGGCGCAGCTCGATCGCGTCGGGTGCTTCAAGTACTCACCGGTCGAGGGCGCCGCGGCGAATGCCCTCGGCGAGCACGTGCCGACGCAGCTGCAGGAAGAGCGCTACGCGCGCTTCATGGAGCGCGCCGCCGCGATCAGTACGCGGCGGCTCGCGGCACGCGTGGGTGAGCGCACGCGTGTACTCATCGACTCGGTCACCAACGGCGTGGCCACCGCGCGCAGTGCCGCGGAAGCCCCTGAGATCGACGGGGTGATCCGGATCGAAGCGGCCGGCGACGCGGTGGGCGCCGGCGAGAAAACCATCGGCACCCTCAAGGCTGGCGAGAAAACCATCACCCGCCTGAAGGCTGGCGAGTGGGCCGATGTCGAGATCGTGGCCGCCGATGCCTACGATCTGACCGGCCGCCTCACCGCATCCAACCGGTAAGGCGGCCGGCGCCCGACATCAGCTCGATGTCATGCCGAGCGACTGCATGATCTTCGTGCCCCGGTCTTTCACTTCCTGCGCCTTGGTCATGGCGCTGGTGTAGTCGCCGGAGGTGGCGGCGGTGGAAGCATCGCTCCACTCGGACTTCATCGAGTCGACTCCCGACTTGGCGTCGGCCAGGCCCTGCTTGGTCACGCCCTTGGGCAGGTGGTGCGACTTAGACAGTGTCTTAACCCGGCTCTCGATGGCATCGATCATCCTGGGCACGTCCTTGCTCACCGCAGCCCAGTCGTCCCTGGCCTTGTCGGCCGCAGCCTGCGCCTCCTGCTGCTTGGCGGTCACGGTGTCTTTCAGACTGCTGATGGCACTGTTGAGTGCGGGCATGGCCGCGAGCACACCCTTGTAGTCGCCCTTGGCGAGAGCGTCGTGGGCGCTATTGAGCTGTGCGTCGATCGCCTTCAGTTGATCGGGGGCGTACTTCAGAGCGCTGTCGCGAATCGGCACGAGAGCACTATCCGCAGCCGCCACCGCCTGCTCCGCGGGGATTTTCTGGTTTTCGCAGCCGACAAGGGACAAGACCGCCAGCGCCGCCAGCAGCCCCACGAATAACTTCTTCATTTGCAGATCCTCGCTCTTGGTTTTGCCGACACTGGAAAACGCGGGGACCGGCCGCGCCTCCTCAAGTTAGTTGCGAAGAGTAGCACGAAGCCTGCGCCGAGCCAGCGTCCGCAGTGCCAATGGCCAAGCTCTGGCGGCCGAATCCTTGATTTATTCCATGAGCGCGCGCGGCTGACAGCCTCCAACAACACGACTGCGCCGGACAGCAACAATGTCAGGCGGATTTTGCCGGCTAGGGCGCGACCGACTGCCCGCGCACGGCGTCGTCCACGCTCGAATAGTCGAGGGCCGCCGGTGGCAGCGACGGGATGGCGGCGCGCAGCAGCGCCTCGCGCGCGGGCTCCTTGAGCCGCGCGACCCGCAGCTTGCAACCGCGGGCCGCCAGCCAGGCACAGAACTCGCCGAGCGCCTCGAGCGCCGTGCTGTCGAGGTCGGGGGATTCCTCGAGACTCAACACCACCAGTGTGGTGCGCGGATACCCACGCACCTGCTGCCGCACCTGCGCCATCACCGGCTCGGCGTTGGCGAAGAACAGCGGCTCTTCGGGCCGCAGCACCAGCATGTGCGGCGCGGTCACCGCTGCAGGAAAGCGCTCGCGGCTGACGTAGTCATGCGCACCCACCCGCCCCAGCACCGCCACGCGCGGGCTGGCGAGCGATCTCAGCAGCATCCCCACGCTGAAGGCGATCGCCACCAGCAGTCCATCCAGCACGCCGAACAGCATCACCGCCAGCACCGCACCGAGCGCCACCTCGCGGTCACGGTGCCAGCGGAAATAATGACGGAACACCTCCAGGCGCAGCGACTTGCTCACCGCATGAATGACGATGGCGGCGAGCACCGGCTGGGGGATGCGCTCGATCCAGGGCAGCAGCACCACCACCAGCACCAGCACAGTGGCCGCGGCGAACAGCCCCGCGAAGCGGGACTGTGCGCCGGCCGCCTCATTGGCGGAGGTGCCCGAGTACCCGGCCCCCACCGGGGTGCCCTGGAACAATCCCGACACCGCGTTGGCGATGCCGAGCGCCAGCAGGTCGCGGTTGGGTTGCACCGGCTCGTCGTGCCGCAGCGCGAAGGTGCGGATCGAGCCGTAGGATTCAGCGTACAGAATGAACATCAGCGCCAGTGAGTACTCCACCAGCTGCAGCCAGCGCGCCTCGCCCGGCAGCGTGAAAACGGGCACGATGAGCGCCAGGTGGATCGGCCCGGTGAGCACCACGCCGTGCGCGCTGAGCGCCGGCGCGGCGAGAATCCCGGCGATGATCACGACCAGCGCCCCGGGCACGCGCGGCAGCCGCTCGAGAATGAACAATCCGGCCAAAGCAATCAGCCCGCACGCCAGGCTCGGGAGCTGCCAGGCCGCAACACCACGCCCGAGCTCCACCAGCAGCGCAAAGAAGTAGCTGCTGTGGACGTGCAGGTTGACCAGCGTCGGCCATTGTTTGACGGCGATCACCAGCGCCAGGCCAAAGGCATAACCGCGCAGCACCGGCCGGGCAATGAGATTCGACATGACACCGAGCCGCAGGCTGGCGCAGACGACGAACGCGACGCCGCCGCCGACCACCAGCAGCGAGGCCAGGCCCATCCGCTCGGCCGCCGTGCCCGGCGCCAGCGCCGCGAGGGAGGACGCCAGTACTGCGGCGGAGGAGGAGGTCGCGCTGACGATGGCGAAGCGGCTGCGGCCGATGAGCCCGTAGCACAGGAGCCCCGCGAACAGTGCGATGACGCCCGCCTGGGGTGGCAGGCTCGCAAGTCCGGAATAGGCCACGGCTTCGGGCAGCAGCAGTCCGGCGATCGCCAGGCCGGCCAGCAGATCAGCCAGCGTGGTTGTGGTTGTCATTGGCCGCGCATCGTACCCCAAAGAAAAGGGCGCGCTTTCCCGGTGGTGCCCCGGGCCTTCGGCCGCGGCGATGGGCAGGTGCGTACGCCGCCGGCGCGGTGTGGGTTCGGCGGTGAAGCGCGGCGCGCGGCGCGGCTATTCGACCGTCACGCTCTTGGCGAGGTTACGCGGCTGATCGACGTCGGTGCCCTTGAGGATCGCCGCGTGATAGGCGAGCAGCTGCAACGGGATGCTGTAGACCACCGGCGCCTGCACGTAGGTGACATGCCGCGGCATCTCGATCACCGTGACGCCATCGCTCGCCTGGATCCCGGACTCCGGATCCGCAAACACGATCAGCTCACCGCCGCGGGCACGCACTTCCATGAGGTTGGACTTGAGTTTCTCCAACAGGTCGTTGTTGGGTGCCACGGTCACCACCGGCATGTCGGAATCCACCAGCGCCAGCGGCCCGTGCTTCAGCTCGCCGGCCGGGTAGCCTTCGGCATGCAGGTAGGAAATCTCCTTGAGTTTCAGCGCGCCTTCCAGCGCAATCGGGTAGAGCGCGCCGCGACCGAGAAAGAGTGCATGGTGCTTGTCCGCGAAACGCTTCGCCAGCTGCTGGATCACCGGATCGAGCGCCAGCGTCTTCTCCACCAGCGACGGCAGCTCGATCAACCGTGTCACCAGGCCGCGCTCGCGCTCGGCATCCGCACCGTGGTGCTTGGCGAGCGCCACCACCAGCATGCTGACCGCGGTGAGCTGCGTGGTGAAGGCCTTGGTCGAAGCCACGCCGATCTCGGGACCGGCGCGGGTGAGCATGACGAGCTGCGACTCGCGCACCAGCGAGCTCTCCGGCACGTTGCAGATGGCGAGCGAGGACAGGTAACCGGACTGCCGGGCGAGACGCAGCGCCGCCAGCGTGTCCGCCGTCTCGCCCGACTGCGAGATAGTGACGAACAGCGAGTTCGGCGGCACCAGGGGGTTGCGGTAGCGGTATTCGCTGGCGATGTCGACCGAGCACGGAATCTTGCAGATCTGCTCGATGAAGTAGCGTGCGACGCAGCCGGCGTGGAAGCTGGTGCCGCAGGCGACGATGTGAACGTTGTGCGTGCGCTTGAACACCTCGGTGGCCGCCGGGCCGAAGGCGGCCTCCAGCAGCCGTCCGTTCGCCACCCGCTCCTGCAGAGTGTCGGCGATCGCCCGCGGCTGCTCGTGAATCTCCTTGAGCATGAAATGCGCATAGGGGCCACGCTCGGCGGCGGTCGCCGACAGCTCGCTCTCGCGCACCGGGCGTTCCACGGAGTTGCCGTCCCGGTCGATGACCCGCACCGTCTGGCGGCGGACCTCGGCGACGTCGCCTTCCTCGAGGAAGATGAAGCGCCGCGTCACCGGCAGCAGCGCGGCCACGTCCGAGGCGACGAAGTTCTCGTCGTCTCCCAGGCCCACGACCACCGGACAGCCCTCGCGCGCCAGGATCAGACGATCCGGATCGTGCTCACTGACCACCAGCAGCGCGTAGGCGCCCTCGAGCTCCGCGACCGTGGCGCGCACCGCCTTGAAGAGGTCGCCGACCGTCTGCAGGTGATAATGGATGCGGTGAGCAATGACCTCGGTATCAGTCTCGGAATTGAAGTGGTAGCCGCGGCGCTCGAGATCCGAGCGCAGCTCCTCGTGGTTCTCGATGATGCCGTTGTGGACGATCGCGATGCCGTCGCGCGAGATGTGCGGGTGCGCATTGCGTTCGCTCGGCACGCCATGGGTGGCCCAGCGGGTGTGGGCAATGCCGATCTTGCCGCTGGTGGGCGTGTGCTCCAGGGCCTCGTCCAGCATGCGCACCTTGCCGACGGTGCGCAGCCTGGTGAGGTGCTTCGAGCCGTTAAGGACCGCGATGCCGGCGGAATCGTAGCCGCGGTACTCGAGCCGCCGCAGGCCCTCCATGAGGACCGGGACGACATTCCTTTCGGCGACCGCTCCGACGATTCCGCACATATCCTTTGCCTCGAGACTGATCCTGCCGTTAACAGGACCGTGGGTTGGTTAGTTTGCCTGAAACGCGCAGGGCGCGCAGACCGGGCTTGCGAAAGCCGTGACCGGAGTCGCGGTTCAGGGGTATCGTCGCCGCGATCATGACGCAGTTGCACCACCCGCCCGCGGACGCTACCGGCCCATGATCCTGGTCACCGGTGGCGCCGGTTTCATCGGCTCGAACATCGCGGCGGCGCTCGCCGGGCGCGGCCAACAGGTGGCGGTCTGCGATCGGCTGCGCCGGGGCGACAAGTGGCGCAACCTCGCCAGGGTGCCGCTGCGCGACTTCGTCGACCCGGAATTGCTGTTGCCGTGGCTGCAGCAGCACGCCGACGGCGTTGAAGCGATCGTGCACATGGGTGCGATCACCTCGACGACCGAAGCCGACGCCGACCTGATCACCGCGGTGAATTTCCGCCTGCCGCTCACCTTGTGGCGCTGGTGCGCAACCTTCGGCAAGCGATTCATCTACGCCTCTTCCGCCTCGACCTATGGCGACGGCGCTCGAGGATTCGACGATGACGCCTCCCCGCAGGCCCTGGCGCGGCTGCGGCCGCTCAACCCCTACGGCTGGAGCAAGCACCTCTTCGATCAGTGGGTCGCCCGCGAGCTCGCGGACGGCGCCGCCGCGCCACCGCAGTGGGTCGGACTGAAGCTCTTCAACGTCTATGGCCCCAACGAGTATCACAAAAGCACCATGCGCAGCGTCGTGGCACAGAAATACCCGCAGGCGGCGGCGGACCAGCCGGTGACGCTGTTTCGCTCCCATCGGCCCGATGTGCCCGACGGCGCCCAGCAGCGGGATTTTGTGTACGTGCGCGACTGTGTCGAGGTGGCGCTGTGGTTCCTCGATCACCCGAAGGTCGCCGGGTTGTTCAATGTCGGCACGGGGCAGGCGCGCAGCTTCGAGGAGCTGGCCCGGGCGCTGTTCGCTGCCCTGCAGCTTCCGGCGCGCATCGCGTACGTCGATACACCCCCGGCGCTGCGCGCGCACTACCAGTACTTCACCGCGGCGCGCATGGAGCGTCTGCGCGCCGCCGGCTACAGCCGCGCATTCACTTCGCTGGAAGAGGGCGTGCGCGACTACGTGCAGCGCTTCCTCTCGCAGCCCGATCCGTACCGCTGACGGCGCGCCGTCAGCGTGCTTTGTCCAGCCTGCGGATCCGCTCGACCAGCGAGGCGGTCGACTTCTCCGGAACCAGCGGCACGATCTCCACGCGACCGCCGCCTGATTCCACGAACTCGCGGCCCACGACCTGCGCCGGCTGGTAATCACCGCCCTTGACCAGGACCTGCGGCCTGACGGCGCGCAGGATCTCCAGCGGAGTGTCGTCGTCGAAAATCGTCACCGCGTCGACGAAGCTCAGCGCCGCCAGCAGTGCCGCACGCTCGGCCTGCGGGACCAGCGGCCGGTCGGCGCCCTTGAGGCGGCGCACCGAGGCATCGCTGTTGATCGCGAGCACCAGCACATCCCCGAGCCTGGCAGCGTGGCCGAGCAGCGACAGGTGCCCGGCATGCAGCAGGTCAAAGCAGCCATTGGTAAACACGATCTGCTTCCCCGCCATGCGCCAGGAGGCGGCGCGGGCCGCCAGATCCTCGCGGGACAGGATCTTGCTGTCGGGGCGCGCCACCAGAGCGTCGCGAATGCTCGCCGCGTCCACCGCCACCGCGCCAATCTGGCCGACCGCAACGCCGGCCGCGGCGTTCGCCAGTTGCGCGGCCTCGAGCAGCGTAGCCTGCGCACCGAGCGCGAGTGCCAGCACCGCGACCGCCGTATCCCCGGCGCCGGTGACGTCATAGACCTCACGACGGATGCCCGGGACCGCGATCTCAGCCTGGCCGCCGGGTACCACCAACATACCGCGGCTGCCGAGCGTCACCACCATGGACTGCAGTCCTGCGGCGGCAATCAACGGACGGGCGGCGGCGGCGATCGCCGCCGTGTCGTCCGCGTCCAGCACCTGTCCTGCCGCCGCCTCGAGCTCGCGCAGGTTGGGAGTCACGGTGGTCGCGCCGCGGTAGCGCGCGAAATCCTGGTGCTTGGGATCCACCACCACCGGGGCGCTGGCGCGCGCTCCCAGCACTGCGCTGATGGCTTGCGGTGTCAGGGCGCCCTTGGCGTAGTCGCTGAGAATGATGGCAGCAGGTGGCGCGCCTTCGGCCAGCCGGGCAAGCAGACGCGCACTGGCCTCGTGCGGGCACGGCAGAGCATCTTCCCAGTCGAGCCGCAGCAGTTGCTGACTGCGTCCCAGCACGCGCAGCTTGCGGGTGGTGCGCCGCTCGGGAAGTTTGAGCACCGCGCGGCTATCGATATCTGCCGCCCCGCATAGTCGCAACAGCTCGGCGCCTTCAGCGTCATCGCCTGCGATGCCGCCGAGACTCACGCGCGCGCCCAGCGCCGCGGCCTGGCGGGCGACGTTCGCGGCCCCGCCGAGGCGATGCTCGCTATCGCGCACCCGCACGATGGGTACCGGGGCTTCGGGCGAGATGCGTTCCACGTCGCCGGTGCAGTACTCGTCCAGCATCAGGTCGCCGACGACCCACAGGTGCAGTCCCCGGCACCGCTCGAGGATCGCCAGCAGCGCCGCGCTGCTCGCTGCATGCGCCGGCTCGCTCATGGCGCGCCCTGCTGGCGCAGCAGGCCGTCGAGCGAATCGGCGATGGCGTGAATGCACAGCGTGTGCATCTCCTGGATGCGCTCCACCACGGCTGACGGCGCCCGCAACACGACATCCGCGTGATCGGCCAGCTGACCGCCGTGTGCACCGGTGAGCGCCGCGACCTTGCAGCCGAGTGCGCGCGCCGTACGGGCCGCCTGCACCACGTTGGCCGAATTGCCGCTGGTGCTGATCGCAAACAGCAGATCACCCGGGCGTGCCAGTGCCTCGACCTGGCGTGCAAACACCTGCGCGTAGCCATAGTCGTTGCCGAGCGCGGTCAGGGTGGCGCTGTCGGCGGTGAGAGCAATCCCCGGCAGCGCACGCCGCTCCTCACGGAAGCGGCCGACGAGCTCGGCGACCAGATGCTGCGCATCGGCTGCGCTGCCGCCGTTGCCGCAGGCAAGAATCTTATGCCCGCCGCGCAGGCAGTCGTGGGCGAGTGTGACGATACGCTCGATCAGCGGCGGCAGCTCGTCGGCCGCCCGGGCTACGACGGCGGCGTGCTCCGCGAAGACGTCATGTATGGACATGTTGGATGCGACTCCCGGCGACGATCGCACGGGCGAGCTGCTTGAGATCATCATATGCCGCCACCCCGCAACCGCGAAGCAGTTCCTCGGTCTGCCGTCCCTTACCGGTGCGCACCAGGGCGGCGGCAACCCCGGCGCGCGACGCCGCCTCGAGGTCGCGCCGATCGTCCCCGACTACCAGGGTAGCCGTGGCTGCGATTCCTGCCAGGGTCATGGCCGCCTGGATCAGTCCGGCAGCGGGCTTGCGGCAATTGCACTGCGCCTCAGGCGTATGATGGCAGACGAGCACCGCATCGAGCGCACCGCCTTCCCGGGCCGCCGCCGCGCGCATGTACTCGTGCACCGCCTGCAGTTGCTCAAGGGTCATGAGGCCGCGGCCGACGGCCGACTGGTTGGTCGCGACCGAGACGTAAACGCCTGCGCACCGCAGGATCGCCAGGCCCTCGAGCGCCCCGGGCAGCCAGTGAAACTGCGCGGCCGTGCGCACACACGGCAACTCTGCGGCTTCGTGGTTCAGTACCCCATCGCGATCGAGAATGATGTGGCGATACTGCACGCGCCACCGCCCACGCTACTTCAGCGGCTTTACCGGCCGCTGCCAGTTCTCGATCGTCATCTGGCGGGCGCGCGCCACGGTGAGCTTGCCGGCGGGCACCGAGTGCGTGACCGTGGAGCCGGCGGCGATGGTGGCGCCGGCGCCGACGGTGATCGGGGCGACCAGCACGCTGTTCGAGCCGGTGTGAACGTCATCGCCGATGTGCGTGCCGTGCTTGGCGGCGCCGTCGTAGTTGGCGACGATGGTGCCGGCGCCGATGTTCACGCGGTTGCCCACCTGGGCGTCGCCGACGTAGGCGAGATGGTTCGCCTTGGCGGCTTCGCCGAGCTGCGAGTTCTTCACCTCGACGAAATTGCCGATGTGCACGCCGCCCGCCAGCAGCGCTTCGGGCCGCAGCCGTGCGAACGGCCCGATGTTGCAGCCGGGTCCGATGCGCGCGCCATCGATGACGCAGTGCGCGAACACCTGCGTGTCCGCGCCGATCTCGCTGTCGCGGATCACGCAGCCGGGACCGATGCGCACGCGGTCGCCGAGCCGCACGTTTCCTTCGAGGATCACGTTGATGTCGAGGTACACATCGCTGCCGTGGTCGACCGTGCCGCGCACGTCGATGCGCGCGGGATCGACGAGCGTGATGCCCGCGGTGAGCAGCTCGTGCGCCCGCCGTGTGCGGCAGACACGCTCGAGCTCGGCGAGCTGCGCCTTGTCGTTCACGCCCTGCACTTCACTGCAATCGGCAGCG
Source organism: Steroidobacteraceae bacterium (assembly GCA_035481975.1). Taxonomy (GTDB): domain Bacteria; phylum Pseudomonadota; class Gammaproteobacteria; order Steroidobacterales; family Steroidobacteraceae; genus 13-2-20CM-66-19. Next base: position 23,020 of record DATHRC010000020.1, on the reverse strand, counting down.
GTAACTGCCCGCACCGCCACCCGGTCGCCGACCGCCATGGCGATGACGTCGGTGAGGTAGTACTCGCTCTGGGCGTTGTTGGTCTTGAGCCGCCCCAGCCAGCCGCGCAGCAGCCGCGCCGGGCAAGCGAGCACGCCGGTGTTGCATTCACGGATCGCCTGCTGCGCCCGCGTGGCATCCCGCTGCTCGACGATGCGCTGCACCAGGCCCGAGCGCCCGCGCACGATGCGCCCGTAGCCCTGCGGATCCTGCAGCTGCACGGTGAGCAGCGCCAGCTGCTTCGCTCCGGCGAGCGACAGCAGCCTGACGAGCGTGGCGGCGCTGATGAGCGGCACGTCGCCGTACAGCACCAGCACCATCTGGTTGTCAGGGATCTGTGGCATGGCCTGCAGCACGGCGTGCCCGGTGCCGAGGCGCTGCGGCTGCAACGTCCACGACACCGCTTCGCCGGCCAGAGCGGCGCGCACCTGCTCACCGCCATGGCCATAGACGACGTGTATCGCGGTGGGGCGAAGCGTGCGGGCCGTGTCGATGACGTGCCGGAGCAGCGGGCGGCCGGCGAGGGGTTGCAGCACCTTAGGTTGCGCCGACTTCATGCGCTTGCCTTCGCCGGCGGCGAGTATCACCACCGCGAGCGCAGCGCGGCCGCCCTCGGCAGCTGGCCCGGCGCCGACCCGCGCCGGGCCGGTCCGGGCGCGACCTGAGCCAGCCGCCTGCGGGCGCGAGCTGCGTCGCGGTGCTGAATCGCTCCTAGGCATACGGGCGCATTCTACTCAGCGGCGCACCGTGTAGGCGTGGCTGTCGCCTTCCGGCCTGCCGACCGGCAGCTCGGCGAGCTTGCTCCTCATGAGTGGGCCGATGTACAGCTGCGGATTGGAATGAATCTCGTGCTCGCTGTCCTCGCGCCGGGCGATGAGCGCCGCCGCCTGCTGAAAGGCTGCCTCCAGCGAGGCGCTGCGCGGCAGCGCATCCTTGAGAAAGGCCTCGCCGAACCAGGTGAGCTCGCGATCGTCCTCGCAGCCGAAGGAGCTGTGGCCGGCATCGGCGGCGGTGACGACGGCGGTGGTGTCGGTCTTGAGCGCATCGATGAATACGCCGGCGTAGCAGGCCGACACCACCACGATGCGCCAGCGGATGCCGGATTGGTCGAGCGCCTCGCGCAGGTCGGTGGGTGCGAGCTGCGCGAGCGGCAGCGAGCCGTTCTCGACCTCGAGCCCGTCCTGCGAGCCGTGCGAGGTGAGGAACAGCACCAGTACGTCGGCTTGCGGGTTCATGCGCGTCGCGAGCGCTTTCAGGATCTGGGTGAGGCCGGCAAGGCTTGCCAGCGGGTAGGAATCGCGATCGTCGATGTCGTTGATGAGAAGCGCCGTGCGGTCCTGGGAGCCGTAGCGCGCGCCGAACACCTCGCTGGCGAACTGTGCTTCCCGCCGGAAGATCCCCTGATCGCCATCGCCGGCGAAGCCGACGAAATACACGCCGGGCTTGCCGGGTTGCGTCGGGGTAACCCGGGCCACCGCCGCGGCGATGCGCGCGGGCTGATCGTAGAAGAGCGCTTCGGCCTCATCGGAGTCATCCGCCGTTTCCTGCGCCTGCGACGTCTGGTCGGACACCCACAGGCGCGTATCGAGGTTCAGGAGCTCGAGCACCCAGGGCGAGGTGCTGACCAGCAGCAGTGCCAGCAGCGCCGGTGCTGCGCGCAGCGCACCGTAAGCTGCCGCGAGCGAGCGCAGCGCGAGGCATGCAACATAGATGAGCGCCACCACGCTGGCGGCGAGCATGTGCCGGCGCACCAGCGCGAGGTCCTGGGCCAGCCAGAACACCGCCAGCACCCCGGGCGCGGCCGCGAGCAGCGGCACCAGCAGCGCGCGCGTGTCCGTGGCGCGGCTGTGGGCACGCGCAATGAGCGCGCAGGCCACCAGGCCGAGCAGCAGGTAGCAGGCCCAGCCGAACAGCCCGTCGAGCGCGAGCGGCGCGTGGCTTGCGGCGTGCAGGAAATCCAGCAGCACCCAGATCGCGAGATTCACCGCGATGAGCGCGGCGAGCTGGTCGAAGTCGACTACGAATTGCGCCGGCCGCACTGGACGCAGCGCCAGCAGCTGCACCCCGCCGCGCAGGTTGCCGATGAGCGCGGCCGCGAAGCCGCGCGGCTCCGGCAGCGGCGCCGCGGGCACGGACTCGGCAGAGGTTGCGTAAGGGTCCAGCCGCTTCAGCCCCGCAGTTTGCGCAGCCGCTCGAGCAGCCGCAGGATCGCCGCCGCGCGCGCGAGCTCCGCCTGCGCCTCGGCGATGGAAATCCGCCCGCTCTTATCGCGCAGCGCTTCCTCCGCCCGCTGCTTGGCGGCGAGCGCCGCGGCCTCGTCGAGATCCCTGGCGCGCAGCGCGGTGTCGGCCAGCACCGTGACCTTGTGCGGCTGCACCTCGAGCGCTCCGCCGCTGACATAGAAGTGATGCTCCTCGCCGTCGGGGGTGCGCACGCGCACCTCGCCGGGTTTCAGCAGCGTGAGCAGCGGCGCGTGCCGCGGCGCGATGCCGAGCTCGCCCTCGGAGCCGGCCGCGAACACCATGGCGGCCGCGCCGGAGAACAACTCCCCTTCGGCGCTGACGATGTCGACGTGGATGGTGTGGGCTTCGGCCATGTCCCGTTCGCCTATTGCAGCGTCTTCGCCTTGGCAACCGCCTCCTCGATCGAGCCGACCATGTAGAAGGCCTGCTCGGGGAGCGCATCGAACTCGCCGCTGATGATGCCCTTGAAGCCGCGGATCGTGTCCTTCAACGGCACGATCTTGCCCTCCTGGCCGGTGAACACCTTGGCGACGTTGAAGGGCTGCGACAGGAAGCGCTGCACCTTGCGTGCGCGGTAGACGCTGAGTTTGTCCTCCTCCGACAGCTCATCCATGCCAAGAATCGCGATGATGTCCTGCAGCTCCTTGTAGCGCTGCAGCACCGCCTGCACGCCGCGCGCGGTGTTGTAATGCTCTTCCCCCACCACCAGCGGGTCGAGTTGACGGCTGGTGGAGTCGAGCGGATCAACCGCCGGATAAATGCCCAGCGAGGCGATCTGGCGCGATAGCACCACCGTCGCATCGAGGTGCGCGAAGGTCGTCGCGGGCGACGGATCGGTGAGATCGTCCGCCGGCACGTACACCGCCTGGATGGAGGTGATCGAGCCCTTCTTGGTGGAGGTGATGCGCTCCTGCAGCACCCCCATCTCCTCGGCGAGGGTGGGCTGGTAACCCACCGCGGAGGGCATGCGCCCAAGGAGCGCCGAGACTTCGGTGCCGGCGAGCGTGTAACGGTAAATGTTGTCGATGAAGAACAGCACATCGCGCCCCTTGCCCGCGGAATCCGGGCGCGTCTCGTCGCGGAAGTACTCGGCCATGGTGAGACCGGTGAGCGCGACCCGCAGGCGGTTGCCCGGCGGCTCGTTCATCTGCCCATACACCATCGCGACCTTGGAGTTCGACAGGTCGTCCTTGTCGATGACTTTCGACTCGATCATCTCGTGATAGAAGTCGTTACCCTCGCGCGTGCGCTCGCCGACGCCGGCGAACACCGACAGTCCGCTGTACTGCTTGGCGATGTTGTTGATGAGCTCGAGCATATTGACGGTCTTGCCCACCCCGGCACCGCCGAACAGCCCGACCTTGCCGCCCTTGGCGAACGGCACCAGCAGATCGATGACCTTGATGCCGGTGACCAGCAGGTCCTGGCCGCCGGCCTGTTCCGCGAACGACGGCGGCGGCCGATGGATCGGCAGGTGCTCGGTGGCTTCAACCGGTCCGCGGTTGTCCTGCGGCTGGCCCAGTACATCCATGATACGCCCGAGCGTTCCCTTGCCTACCGGCACCGTGATCGGCGCGCCGGTCGACTGTACCGCGAGTCCGCGCTTTAAGCCCTCGGAGGAGCCCATGGCGATGGTACGGACGATGCCATCGCCGAGCTGCTGCTCCACTTCCAGCGTCAGGTCGACGTCCTTGAGCTTCAAGGCCTCGTAGATGCGCGGAATGGATTCGCGCGGGAACTCGACGTCGATGACGGCGCCGATGATCTGGATGATGTGTCCCTCGGGGGAAGTGGCCATGTTGTCGTTCCTCAAACCGCCGCGGCACCGCCGACGATCTCCGAGAGCTCTTTGGTGATCGCGGCCTGTCGGGCCTTGTTGTAGACGAGTTGCAGTTCACTGATCAGCTTGCCGGCGTTGTCGGTGGCCGCCTTCATGGCGACCATGCGTGCCGCCTGCTCGCTGGCGACGCTCTCGACCGCGCCGCGGTAGACCTGCGACTCGATGTAGCGCATCAGCAGGCCATCGAGGATCGCGGCAGCATCGGGCTCATAGATGTAATCCCAGTGCTCCTGCAGATCTTCGGTGTCGAGCTCCTCGATCGGCAACAGCTGCGTCGCCACGGGCTTCTGCGTCATGGTGTTGACGAACTGCGCGTTCACCAGCAGCAGCCGATCGAGCTTGCCCTCGCGGTAGGCATCCAGCATCACTTTCACCGCACCGATCAGATCCTTGACGTGCGGGCGGTCACCGAGGTTCACGACGCTGGCGAGGATCGGCACGTTCAGACGCCGAAAGAAGGTCAGGCCCTTGCTGCCGATCAGGGTCAGGCTGACCGTGGCGCCCTTGCCCTGCCAGTCGCGCAGCTGCACGAGCGTCTCCCTGAAGACATTGGCGTTCAGTCCGCCGGCGAGGCCGCGATCGGTGGAGATCACGATCAGGCCGATCGCCTGCGGCTCACGCGTCAGCAGAAACGGATGGCGGTAGTCAGGGTTCGCCTGGGTGAGGTGGCCGATGACGTTGCGCATCTTCTGCGCGTACGGGCGTGCGCGGCGCATCCGCTCCTGGGCACGGCGGATCTTGCTCGTGGCCACCATCTGCATGGCCTTGGTGATCTTCTGAGTGTTCTTGACACTCGCGATCTTGGAGCGGATTTCCTTGGTGCCGGGCATTCGCTTTTTTCCTCGGGTGCCCTAGTAGCTGCCGGTGGCGACGAAGTCGTCGATGAGCTTCTTCAACGCCGCCTCGTTCTCCTTGGTGAGCTTCGGCTGCGCGTTGATGTCGTCCAGCGTCGAGCGGTAGTTGCTGTGCGCGAACGCCTGCAGCGCCGCCTCGAACGCCACAATCTTCTTCAGTTCCACCTTGTCCATGTAGCCGTTGGTGACCGCGTAGAGGGACAGCGCCATCTCCGCGACCGACATGGGCGCGTACTGCTTCTGCTTCATCACTTCCGTCACGCGCTGACCGCGCTCGAGTTGCCGGCGCGTTGCCTCGTCGAGGTCGGAGGCGAACTGCGAGAAGGCGGCGAGCTCGCGATACTGGGCGAGCGCCAGGCGGATGCCGCCGCCGAGCTTCTTGATGATATCCGTCTGCGCCGCACCGCCGACGCGCGACACCGAGATGCCGGCGTTCATGGCGGGACGGATGCCGGCGTTGAAAAGATCACTCTCGAGGAATATCTGACCATCGGTGATCGAGATGACGTTGGTGGGCACGAATGCGGTTACATCGCCCGCCTGAGTCTCGATGATCGGCAGCCCGGTGAGCGAGCCGGTCTTGCCCTTGACGCGCCCGTCGCTCGCCTTCTCCACGTACTCCTCGTTGACCCGCGCAGAGCGCTCCAGCAGGCGCGAGTGCAGGTAGAACACATCCCCGGGGAAGGCCTCGCGGCCCGGCGGCCGGCGCAGCAGCAGCGAGATCTGCCGGTAGGCGACCGCCTGCTTCGACAGGTCGTCATAGATGATGAGCGCGTCCTCGCCGTTGTCCATGAAGTACTCGCCCATCGTGCAACCGGAGTAGGCGGCGATGTACTGCATGGCGGCCGGAATCGAGGCCGAGGCTGCGACCACCACGGTGTGCGCCATGGCGTCGTGCTCCTCGAGCTTGCGCACCACGTTGGCGATGGTGGACTGCTTCTGGCCGATGGCGACGTAGATGCACTTAATGCCGGAGGACTTCTGGTTGATGATGGTGTCGATGGCGAACGCGGTCTTGCCGGTCTGGCGATCGCCGATGATCAGCTCGCGCTGCCCGCGGCCGATCGGCACCATCGAGTCGACGGCCTTGTAACCGGTCTGCACCGGCTGGCTGACGGACTTGCGGTAGATCACGCCCGGAGCCACGCGCTCGATCGGCGAGGTACGCGTAGCCTTGATCGCGCCCTTGCCGTCGATCGGCGTGCCGAGCGAATCCACCACGCGCCCGAGCAGCTCCGGTCCCACCGGCACCTCGAGGATGCGGTTGGTGGTCTTGACGGTGTCGCCTTCCCGCAGGTGCTTGTACTCGCCGAGCACCACCGCGCCGACCGAGTCCTGCTCGAGGTTCAGAGCCAGCCCGAAGGTGTTGCCGGGAAACTCGAGCATTTCGCCGTAGCGTGCATCGGCCAGCCCGTGGATGCGGACGATGCCGTCGGTGACCGAGATGATGGTGCCGACGTTGCGCGCCTCGGTGACGGACTTGAAGTTCTCAATCCGTTGCTTGATGAGTGCCGAGATCTCGGTTGCCTTGATGGCCATGTCGCTTCTCTTTCGATCGAATTCGTTAAGCGGTCAGCTCATACGCCAGGCGCTCGAGGCGCGTGCGCAGCGAGCCGTCAATCACGAGATCACCGGAGCGCAGCACCGCACCGCCGATGAGGTTCCTATCCACGTCGTAATGCAGCCGCACCTCGCGGTCGAGCTTCCTGGCAAGCGCCGCGGCGAGCTTGTCCTGCTCGGCCTTGTCCAGCGGCTCCGCGGATGTCACCGCGACGTCGGCGATGCCGAAGGCGGCGTCCTTGAGTGTGTCGAAGCGTGCCGCGATCTCCGGCAGGTACCCGAGGCGGCGGTTGTCCGCCAGCGTGCGCATGAAGTTCTTCCCTTCCTCGCCCGCAAGCCCGACGCCGCCGGCGTCCTCGATGACGCCGATCAGCAGCTCCGCCAGCTGCTGCGGCGTGACGTGCGGGTTGCCAAGCAGCGCGGCGACGCGCGCATCTTGCACAGTGCTGGCAGCGACGTGCAGCAGCTTCGACCAGGAGTCGGCGGCCTTGCGCCCGGAGACGCGGAAGGCCGCGCGCGCGTAGGGTCGGGCGATGGTGAGCCGGTCTGCCATGTGCCGCGCTTCAGACCTGCTCGGCGAGCTTGTCGAGCAGATCCGCGTGGGCGCGCGCGTCGATCTCGCGACCGAGCAGCTTGCCGGCGGCGCGCACCGCGATGCCGGCCACTTCGCGCCGCAGACCGTCCTTGGCGCGCACGGTGTCGAGCTCGATCTGCTCGTGCGCGGCCGCCACGATGCGCGCGCCCTCGGTCTGCGCGGTGCCCTTAGCCTCCTCCACCAGCTCGTTGGCGCGGTGCTGCGCGTGCTCGATGATCTGGTTGGCGCGTTCGCGGGCTTCACGCACGATGACGCCCGCCCGCTCGTGGGCCTGCGCCAGCTCCTCTTGGCCCTTGTCCGCCGCCGCAAGTCCCAGCGCAATCTTGCGCGAGCGCTCCTCCAGGGGGCCCAGGATCAAGGGCCACACAAACCGCATCATGAACCAGACGAGGACCGCGAACACGATCATCTGGATGACGAGCGTCAGGTTGATGTTCACTCCGATCTCCTACGCAACCGGCGTTTCGCCGCGGGGCTCGCCACCGCCTGCGACCTTCAGTGCGCAGTCGACTGCAGGGACTGCACGGCCGACACGAACGGATTTGCAAACGTGAAGAAGAGCGCAAACCCGATGCCGATAAAGGTGACCGCGTCCAGCAGCGCGACGAAGATGAATGCGCGACCGAGCAGTGCGGGCCCGAGCTCAGGCTGTCGCGCCATGCCCTCGAGGAAGCGGCCGCCGAGTAGCCCGAAGCCGATCGCCGTGCCAAAGGCGCCCATGCCGAAAATGATGCCGACGGCGAGCACCGTCATGGCCTCAATGTGTGCAATGCCTTCCATTAAATTCTCCTAGCTGCGAAATCGACGTGTAGCGGAAATGTCGTCCGGATCAGTCATGGTGCTCGGATGCCGCCGATAGATACACGACCGTCAGGATTGCGAAGATAAAGGCCTGCAGGAAACCGATGAACAGGTCGAACACGGACCACAGGACCCCGAGCAGCAGCGAGCCGATCAATCCCACCCAGCCGCCAAGCGATGCAAGCCCGGCGAACCCGCTCGACAGCGTGATGAGTGCGATCAGGATGAACACCATCTCACCAGCGAACATGTTGCCGTAGAGTCGCAGCGCAAGCGACACGGGACGCGCGAGGAACGAGGCGACCTCGACCACGATGTTGAAGGGTGCCACCAGAGCCTGCATGAGCGGGCGGTCCTTGATGCGCAGGGGATGCAACGCAAACTCGGCGAGGAAGCCGACCATACCTTTCATCTTGATGCTGTAGAAGATGATGAGCAGGAACACGGTCAACGAGAGACCGAAGACGATGTTGAGGTCGGTGCTCGGAACGATGCGCAGGTGGCCAAAGCCCCACGCGCCAGCCGCGCCGGGCAACAGGTCGAGCGGTACCACGTCGAGCGCGTCGAAGAGGAACACCCAGCAGAAGATGGTAAGCGCGAGCGGCCCGATGAGCCGGCTCTTGGCGTGGAAGATGTCATTGACCTGCGCGTCGACAAGTTCCACCACCCATTCCACGAAATTCTGTAACCGGGTCGGAACGCCGGCGCTTGCGCGACGCGCTGCCACGTAGAAGAAGCCGCCGAACAGGACGGCGAGCAGTACCGAGAAGAACACGCTGTCGAGATTGATCGCGGAGAAATCCAGGATGCCCCTGGGACCCCTGTTCGTGAGAAAGGTCAGATGATGGCGGATATACTCGTTGGGAGCTTCGCTGATCATGTCTCGCCAGAACATATCTCTACCGCATCTCACGCTCAGACATCGCGTCCACGTTCACACCTCGCACTGATCGCGCCGGCAGCCAGCTGGCGAGCACGACCCAGTACACCAGAAACGTCGCCGCGTACGTCGCCAACATGGCGGCGGCCGACGTCTTCATCAACGTCAGGACCAGCACGAACAGCACGACGATCACGCAGAACTTCGCCGCTTCACCGACCAGCAGCGCCGCGAGGAGCGCGACCCCGCTCGCACCTGCCGGGCTCCGGAACCCGAGCAGCGCCATCGCCAGACTGCCGGTGGCGCTGACCCCGCCGCCGAGCAGCGCGGAAATTCCTGCCATGCGGCCAGTCCATGCCCAGGCAATGAGCGCCGCAATCACGGTCACGCCCGCCTGACCCAGCACGACGCCGAAGGCCAGCCGCCGCGCCCGGGGCAGATCGATCACCGACACCTTATATAAGTCCCACTCGAGGGGCTCAAAAGAGCCGCAGCTCCTGCGCCAAGAGCTCAGCGCAGGTGGCTTAACATTACTTCGGCCGTTCAGTCACTTAGCTGCTACGGCGAAAAAGCCGCGGGATTATAGAGACCGACCGCCCACTCGTCCACAGCGCCCATGCGCGGCTGTAGCGACGGCTGGGGTCCTATTGAATGTGCGCCAGGATCCCGTCGAGCTCGTCCAGGCTGTTGTAATTCACCACGAGCTTGCCCTTGCCGGCGCTGCCGTGCTGGATCACGACACGGGCGCCGAGCTTCTCGGCCAGTTCCTGTTCGAGCCGCTCGACGTTCGGGTCCCGCGCGGGGGCCGCACCATTGCCGGCGCTGGCCGCCGGGGCCTGCAGCCGCCGCACCAGGCCTTCCGTCTCGCGCACCGACAGCCCCTTCTTCGCCACCAAAAGGGCCACCTCGGTCTGCTGGCGGCGCTGGGTGAGCGCCAGCAGCGCCCGCGCATGACCCATCTCGAGTGAGCGTTTCTCGAGCAGCTCGCCCACCTCCGGCGCGAGCTCGAGCAGACGCAGCAGGTTGCTGACCCCGGCGCGCGAGCGCCCGACGGCGTCCGCGGCCTGCTGGTGCGTGAGGCCGAACTCGCTCACCAGGCGCGCCAGCGCGCGCGCCTCCTCGAGCGGGTTCAGGTTCTCGCGCTGGATATTCTCGATCAGCGCGACCGCAATCGCCGCCTCGTCGGGAATGTCGCGGATCACCGCAGGGATGTCGGCGAGACCGGCCATCTGCGCCGCGCGCCAGCGCCGCTCGCCGGCGATGATCTCGTAGCGCTGTGACGCGCCACTGCCGGGCGGCTCGAGCGGTCGCACGACGATCGGCTGCACCACGCCCTGGGCCTTGATCGAGTCGGCGAGCTCGGTGAGGGTCTCCGCGCGCATGTCCACGCGCGGCTGGTAGCGACCGCGCTGCAGCAGATCGAGCGGCAGCCGGGCAAGCTCCTCGCCGCCGGGGGTACTCGCGACCGGAGGTGGCGCCGCGCGCGCGCCGAGCAGGTCCGCAAGCCCCCGACCGAGCGTGGGTTTTCTGTGCATCATCGTGGGGTGTCCTCGCGGACGCGGTCGCTTTCTGCTCCGGTGCCGCCGCCCTCTGCCGGAGTACCGCCGGCGGCGGCGACGCCATTGCCGGATGACCCGTTGCCCGCGGACGGGACCGTCCCGGAGGTTGCCGGCGCGGTGGTCGCTGCCGTCGCCGGCGTGGCGCCGACGATGGCGTTCTGCTCCTCCTCGCGCCGGATCATCTCCCCGGCGAGAGCCAGATAGGCCAGCGCACCGCGGGACTCGCGATCATGAAACAGCGCCGGCTTGCCGAAAGATGGCGCCTCGGCGAGACGGATGTTGCGCGGGATGACGGTGCGAAACACCTTGTCGGCAAAGTGCGTGATCAGCTGGGCGCTCACCTCGTTGGCGAGGTTATTGCGCGGATCGAACATGGTGCGCAGCACACCTTCGATGGACAGAGCGGGGTTGGCGGCCAGGCGGATCTGCTCCACCGTCGACAGCAGGGCCGTCAGTCCCTCGAGCGCGTAGTACTCGCACTGCATCGGGATGAGTACGCTGTCGGCCGCCACCAGCGCATTCACCGTCAGCATGTTGAGCGCCGGCGGACAGTCGATGAGGATGACGTCGAAGTCGTTGCGCTTCGGCTGCAGAGCCTGGCGCAGCTTGATCTCGCGGCCGATCGTCAGCGCCAGCAGCCGCACTTCCGCGGCCGTGAGATCCTGGTTGGCCGGCAACAGCGTGTAGCCGCCGTGCGCGAGCGTAACGAGCGCGTCGGCGAGCTCCGCTTCCCCGAGCAACACCTCGCAGCTGCTGAGCGTGAGCTGCGATTTCTCGACCCCGCTGCCCATGGTCGCGTTGCCCTGGGGATCCAGGTCGATGAGCAGCACGCGCCGCCGCGTGGCGGCGAGTGAGGCGGCGAGGTTGACCGCCGTGGTGGTCTTGCCGACGCCCCCCTTCTGGTTCGCGATGGCAATGACGCGGTTCATGGGGGACAGTGTACTGCACCGCCGCGCCCGCGCCCGGTTGTCGCCAGTCGGCGGCGAAAAGTGCGCGTCCGCTGTGCCCCGGATGGCCGCCGGGGGCTTCAGGCCACCCGCTTGTGCGGCACCCGACCCAGTCGCTCGCGCGCCATCTGGTCGGCCACCGCGTTCGTCGGGCGGTTCTCGCGCCGCGCACGCTCGAAGATCTCGGTGAGTCGCCCCGGGATGGCCTCGATGTCGGTGAGCACCTGCGCCTCAGTGCCGCCGTAGTACTCGCGCGCGACGCTGATGATGCCGCCGGCATTGATGACGTAGTCGGGCGCGTAGAGGATGCCGGCGTTCTGCAGCGCCACGCCGTCCTGGCCATGCGCCAGCTGGTTATTGGCCGCCCCCGCAACGATGCGGGCGCGCACGCGCGGAATCGACTGGGTATTGAGCACTCCGCCGAGGGCACAGGGGCTCAAGACATCGGCCTCGACCCCGGGCAGCTCCCCGGCGGGCACGGGCTGCGCCTTGAATTCCTCGCATACCCGCTGCACCGCCGCGGGGTGCAGGTCCGCGACCTGAAGCTGCGCTCCTTCCGCGGCGAGCATCGCGCACAGGTGGTAACCCACTCCACCCACGCCCTGGACCGCCACCGTGAGGCCCTCCAGGTCCGAACGCTCCAGAGCGAATCTCACGGCCGCCTTGATACCGAGAAAGACCCCGCGTGCGGTCTTCGGTCCGGGATCCCCGCCGGCGGCGCCGGGTGCAGCACCGAGGCCGGCCACGTGCCGGGTCGCGTGCGCGACGTTGGCCATGTCGGCGGTGGTGGTGCCGACGTCCTCGGCGGTGATGTAGCGCCCGCCGAGCGAGTCGACGAGGCGGCCGAAGGCCGCGAAAAGCTCGGGAGTCTTGTGGTTGCGGGATTCGCCGATGATGACGGACTTGCCGCCGCCGAAGGGCAAGCCGGCCATCGCGTTCTTGTAGCTCATGCCGCGCGAGAGTCGCAGCACGTCCGCGACCGCCTCCGCCGTGGTCTCGTAGGGCCACATGCGGCAGCCGCCGGCCGCCGGGCCGAGCGCTGTGGAATGAACGGCAATGATGGCGCGCAAGCCGCTCGCGGCGTCGTGGCCAAAGACTACGAGCTCATGAGCGTCGAACTCACGCTGGTCGAAGATCTCCATGGCGGTAAGGCTCCGTGCGCCGCAGCCGCGGTTGAGAGGTCTAGGCTACCGCCCCGGCGTGCACGGATCGTTACAAAGATTGCCTTCCAGACCACTTTGGTGAAGTATTAATTGCATGGAACTTTGATTAGTGAATTGAATAATGCAGTCCGATCTCAACCGCGCCGATCTGCGGATCCTCGAACTGCTGCAGGAGCAGGGCGCGCTCTCGGCGGCGCAGATCGCCGAGCGGCTGAGCCTCACCGCCTCGACCTGCTGGCGGCGCGTCGCGCGACTCGAGGCCAGCGGCGTCATCAGGAAGCGCGTGGCGCTGCTCGACCGGGAGAAGCTCGGGCTGTCGGTGATGGTGTTCTCGCACGTGAAGGTCGCCGGCCACGGGCGCGATGCGCTGCTGCGCTTCGAGCAGGCGGTGCGCGCGCACCCCGAGATCCTCGAGTGCTACACGCTGATGGGCGAGACGGACTTCCTGCTGCGCATCGTGTGCCGCGACATCAAGGCGTACGAGGCCTTCTTTCTCGACCACCTGTCGCGCTTTCCGGGCGTGCAGTCGGTCAACTCCTCCATCGCCCTCGCGGTGATCAAGGAGACGACCGCGCTGCCTCTGCGGCCTTGACGGCGGCGGACGCGGCGGGAATGGCGAGCGGCTCGACGCCGCCCACCGGGGCGGGATCGAGGCCTGCGCAGGTCACGATCTGCTGGGTATTGATGAACGGGGCCTTGCGCTCGGCCGGCAGCGCGCGGCGCCGCGTCTTGCGCCACAGGTCGTAGAGCGTCAGCGCCCCGGCGAGCGTGCCGAGCGTCCCGAAGTAGGCCCGCGGTCCGAAAGCGGACATGAGTCCCCCCGTCAGCACCGGCCCGAAGGCGGCCGCCATCCCATTGATCAGCAGCAGCGCGCTGCTCGCGGCGACCATCTGCGCCGGCTCGAGCTTGTCGTTGACGTGCGAGACCGACAGCGAGTAGAGCGTCAGCGCCGCGCCGCTGAAGAGCGCCGTGAGCACCAGGAAAAGGGCCCGCGGCACGCCGGCGAAGGCCACCTGCGCGGCGGCCACCGCAGTCGCCAGCAGGCAGACGCTCGCGATCACGGTGCGCCGGTCCATGCGATCGGACAGCCGTCCCACCGGGTACTGGGTGAGGACCGCCGCGAGGATGCTGACCGCCATGAACTCGGCGACGCCGCGCGTGCCCGAGCCGGAGAGACGCGCGTATACCGGGCCCATGGAGAAGATGATCGAGGAGATCATGCCGGATACGGCCACCGCCACCACGCCCAGGGGGGAGTTGCGGTACAGATCCCGGAAGCGCACCCGCTGCGGCACGGTGGGCTCGGAGAGCTGCTGCGCGGAGGCGACGATGGGCACCATCGCCACCGAGATCAGTGCCGAGACCAGCATGAACGGCTCGGGCGACTGCGGGCTCGAGAGCACCAGCAGGAACTGGGCGCCGCCGAGTCCCACGTACAGCACCAGCATGTAAACGGCGAGGAGTCCGCCGCGATTGCTGCGACTCGCGCCGTGGTTGAGCCAGCTTTCCGCCACCACGTAGATGCCGGCAAAGCACACCCCGGAGATGAAGCGCATGAGCGCCCAGGGCACCGGGTGCACCCACGAGGCGTGGATCAGCACCGCGACCGAGGCGAGCGCGGCGAGTGCGGCGAACACCCGCACCGGGCCGACGCGCTTCAGCATCTGTGGGGCAAGCCGCGTGCCGATGAGATAGCCGACGTAGTAGCACGACATGACCATGCCGGTGACCGGCGGCGGAAATCCCTCGAGCGTCGCGCGCAGGCCGAGGAGCGTGCTTTGCAGGCCGGCTCCCAGCATGAGAATGCCCATGCCGAGCAGCAGCGGCCAGGTGGCGAGAATCGGGTTCACCGCGGTTGAGTCGGCAGCAGGCTCGAAGCGGGCGGGCGCCCCATCATATACGCTCGGGCCTGGCCGCAGAGCCTCAGGCGCGCCCGAGCACAATCAGGCAGCGCGCGGCATCCATTCCCGGGATGGCCAGCTCACGCGAGCTCATCACGCGCCATCCCGCGGGAAGCGCGGCCAGCTCGCGCTGCGGCCACCTGCCCTTCATGGCGAGCACGTGAGTCTGCGGCCCGCACAGCGGCGCGACGGTGGTGAGCATCTGCGGCAACGGCGCCAGTGCCCGCGCCACCACCGTGCCGAACGCAGCGGCAGCCGGGTAGCTTTCCGCGCGTGCGTGCACGGCAGTCACGTTGCTGAGGCCGAGAAGCGCCGCCGCGTGCTCCACGAAGCGCAGCTTCTTCGCGGTGGAGTCGATGAGGGTGAACTGCCGCTGCGGGTTGCATACCGCGAGCGGCAGCCCGGGAAAGCCCGCGCCGGTCCCGACATCCGCCACCGTCGCTCCGTGAAGGTCCGGGTGGACGGCGAGGCTGTCGAGCACGTGGTGGGTAAGAATGGCCGCGGGTGTGCGGATCGCCGTGAGGTTGTAGCGGCCGCTCCAGGTCGCGAGCTCCCCGACGAGCCTCAGGAGCCGCGCGGCATCGGCCTCGCTGAGAGCCACGTTCAGTCGGGCGGCGTCCTGTACCAGGCGCTCGACGGGGGTCAACGGCTTAGCTCCTTGCGCGGCGGGGGGTGCGATTGATCATACTTCGCACTTCCCCAGGTGCGCTCCGCTATGCGACTGCTGCTGGTAGAAGACGACCCGATGATCGGCGAGGCGATTCGCGCGGGCTTGAAGCGCGAGGGGTTTACCGTGGACTGGGTGCACGATGCCGCGGCCGCCGCCCAGGTGCTGCGCACCGACCCCTTCGAGCTGCTGCTGCTCGACCTGGGGTTACCGAAGGCCGACGGGCTTACGCTCCTCAAGTCACTGCGCGAGCGCGGCACGGCGCTGCCGGTGCTCATCATCACGGCGCGCGATGCGGTCGCCGACCGGGTGGCCGGGCTCGACGCGGGCGCCGACGACTATCTCATCAAGCCCTTCGATCTCGATGAGCTCGCGGCGCGCATCCGTGCGCTGCTGCGGCGTAAGTCGGGACGCAGCGCCGCGGGCCTCGAGCACCTCGGCGTGCGGCTCGAGCCGGCGACTCACCGCGTGACGCGCGACGGGGTCGAGGTCGCTCTGTCGCCGCGCGAGTTTGCGCTGCTCGAGCTGTTGCTCGAGCGCCCCGGCACGATCCTGTCGCGCGCGCAGATCGAGGGGCGCCTGTACGGCTGGGGCGAGGAAGTCGAGAGCAACGCCGTGGAGGTGCACATTCACGGCCTGCGCCGCAAGCTCGGCGCGCAATTCATCCTCACGGTGCGCGGCGTCGGCTACCGCGTGCGGCCGGCGCCGTGAGCTCGCTGCGCGCGCGCCTCCTCGCCTGGCTCCTCGGGGGCGTGCTGTTCGTCGGCGCCGCCGGCGGCCTCATGGTCTACCGCAACGCGCTCGCCCAGGCCGACGCGTTCTTCGACTATCACCTGCGCCAGACCGCGCTGCTGCTGCGCGATCAGCCGGTGGAGTACCAGCTCGGGGCGCAGCTGGTGCCGGCGGATGATGACTTCGTGGTGCAGGTGTGGTCGCTCGACGGCGTGCGCGTGTACCTGTCGCGCCCGCACGCCGCGCTCCCCCCAACGGTGACGCTCGGCTTCGCGACCGTCACCACCCGCGAGGGCCGCTGGCGCGTGTTCGGCGTGCAGGCGGTCAGCAGCGTCATCCAGGTGGCGCAGCCGATGAGCGTACGCGAGCAGCGCGCCGCGGAGCTGGCGCTGCAGACGCTCAAGCCGTTCGCGCTGCTGCTGCCGGTGCTGCTGCTGCTGATCTGGGTCGCGGTCGGCCAGGCGCTCGAGCCGCTGCGGCGGCTCACCGCGCTGCTCAAGGCGCGCCAGGTCGACTCGCTCGAGCCGATTTCCGGCGCGCCGCTGCCGGACGAGGTGCAGCCGCTGGTCAGCGCGCTCAACGATCTGCTAGCACGGCTGCGCGACTCATTCGAGCGCGAGCGCGCCTTCATGGCCGATGCGGCCCACGAGCTGCGCACGCCGCTCACCGCGCTGCACCTGCAGGCGGGCATGCTCGCCCGCGCCGGCGACGAAGCGGAGCGCGCCGCAGCGATGAGCACGCTGTCCACGGGCGTGCAGCGGGCCATCCGCCTGGTGGAGCAGCTGCTGGCGCTCGCGCGGCAGCAGCCGCGCGTGGATCGCCCGCGGGTGCCGGTGCGTCTCGACGAGCTCGGGCGCGAGGTCGTCGCCGAGCTCGTGCCGCAGGCAGACGCCCGCCGCATCGACCTCGGCGTGGCGGCGGCGCAGCCGGTGAGCGTCGAGGCGGACCCGGAGGCGTTGCGCACCTTGCTGCGCAACCTGGTGGATAACGCGGTGCGCTACGCGCCCGCCGGCGGCCGCGTGGATGTAACGGTCGAGGCAGCGCCCGACAGCGGCGCGGCCACGGGCGCTACGCGAGCGCGCCTCAGGGTCAGCGACGACGGCCCCGGCATCGCGCCCGCCGAGCGCGCGCGCGTTTTCGATCGTTTCTACCGGCGCGCGGGTACCGAGCCGCCGGGGAGCGGGCTCGGGCTGGCGATCGTTAAAGCCATCGCCGATGCGCACGGCGCTGGTATCACGCTCGGCGAGGGAGCGGGCGGCAGGGGACTCACGGTGACGGTGTCGTTCCCGCCAGCTTCTTCAGGAAGCTCGCCGCCGTCAGCAGGTACTCATCGCGGTTCGCCTTCTTCCTGAAGCCGTGACCCTCGTCCTTCGCGACGAGATACCAGACCTCACCGCCGTTCGAGCGCACCCGCCACACGATCTGGTCGGACTCCGACACCGGCACGCGCGGATCGTTGACCCCGGCGACCACCAGCAGCGGCTTACGGATACGGCCGGCGTTGGTGAGCGGGGAGATGCGGTCGAGGAACACGCGCATCGCCTCGATGCGCTCATCGCCGTATTCCGAGCGGCGCAGGTCCCGCCGATAAACGGAGGTGTTGCGCAGGAAGGTGACGAAGTTGCTGATGCCGACGAGATCGATCCCGCCGCGCAGCCGCTCGCCGTAGGCCACGAGCGAGGCGAGCGCCATGTAGCCGCCGTACGAGCCGCCCATGACCGCCACATGGTCGCGGTCGAAGCCGGGCTGCGCGCCGATCCATACCAGCAGCGAACCGATGTCGCGCACCGCATCCTCGCGCAGCACGCCGTTGTCGAGCGCCATGAAGGTCTTGCCGTAGCCCGAGGAGCCGCGCACGTTGGGAGCGACCACGGCATAGCCGAGCTCGTTGACCAGAAACTGCACGAACGGATCCCACTCCGGCCGATACTGCGACTCGGGGCCGCCGTGGATGTCGATCACCACCGGGCACGGGCCCGCCCTGTGCGGCCGGTAGACATAGGCCGACAGCATCCGCGGGTGTCCGCCAATGCGATCCCAGGTCGGATAACGCACCAGGTCCGGGGGCGCGAGGGTACTGACGTCGATCGGCCCGGCTTCGCTGCGTGTCCAGCGGGTGAAGCTCCCCTGGTCGACGTCGTAGACGTAGACGTCGCGCGGGGCGATCGCGCCGTCGACCGACATCGCGAGCTTGTGCCCGGTCGCGGCGAAGCGCGGGTTGCCGATGCGCCCTTCCGGCAGCCCCACGGGCGAGAGCGCCTGGTGGGTCTGGGTGTCGAGGATGTGCAGCCGGCTGCGGCCGTCTTCGTTCAGGACGTAGGCGAGGTAGCGGCCGTCGCCGCTCACGTCGAAGTCCTCCACGTCCCAGGGAGTGTCGGGCGTGACCCGGCGGCTCTCGTGGGTGATGGGGTCCTTGAACTTGAGCTGCGCGAACTCGCCGTCCTCGTCCGTGAGCACATACACACCGCGCCCGCCCGGGGCGAACCTGGCAATGCGGATGCCGGCGCGCAGCGGCTTCTCCTCGAGCGGGGTGAGCGCGCCAGTGGCGACGTCCGCGATGTACAGATAGCTTTCGGTGACCGAGAGGTATTTCCACACCAGCAGCTTCGAGTCGTCCGTCGACCAGTCGAGCGGATACCAGGTGTCGTCGCGGCCGCCGACGACCAGCTGCGGCGCCGCAGCGGAAGTGACATCGGCCACGTACACGTCGTAACTGGCTTTGTCGCGCTCGTTGCCGTAGAAGGCGACGCGCTTGCCGTCGTGCGCCCATACCGTGCTGCCGTGGATGAAGTCGCCGTGCGTCAGCTCGCGCACCGTGCCGGTGCCGCCCTGGTAGTACACCTGCGCGTTCTCATCCCCGCCGTGGTCCTTGAGGAACACGAACCCGGTACCCAGCTTGGTAGCGCGCGCCCATTCGATGGGGTCGGGAAGGAAGGTGAGCTGCTCGCGCACGCCGAGCGGCGCGGCCACGCGATGCACCTGCTCACTCTCGCCGAAGCGCGTCGCGATCAGCATGCTGCCGTCGGGCAGCCAATCGAGGAAGGTCGCGCCGCGCGACTGCTGGTAGCGCTCCAGGGTCGCGGCGAGCGCCGGGTCGGGCAGCGGAATGCCGTCGAAAATCAGATTGCCATGCTCGCGGTGCTGCGGGGCGGGTGGCGGTGGCAGGGGTGGTTGCTGGGCGAGGCTGGCGGCGGTCAGGCCGCAGAGCGCCGCGCACGCGGCAAGCGTGCGCCGGGAGTCGCGATGGGTCATGCGCCTAACCTAGCGCACAGGTTACGATGTGTACATCAATGTACCGGTCAGGCCGACGTTCCCTTGAAGCCGCGCATCCACCGACACCCCGACGGCATCAGTGCCATCGACACCGAGTACCTGCACCCGGGACACGCCGCCGCGCACCTCATCGTGGATGAAGGCCGCGCGGCATTCGTCGACGTCGGGCCCAACTCGGCGGTCCCCTTGCTGCTCGGCGCACTCGCCGAGCTCGGCATCGCCCGTGAGGCGGTCGACTACCTGCTGCTCACCCACGTGCACCTCGATCACGCCGGCGGCGCCGGGCTGCTGATGCGCGAGCTGCCGCAGGCGCGCGCGCTGCTGCATCCGCGCGGCGCGCCGCACATGATCGATCCATCGAAGCTCATCGCCGGCTCGAAGCTGGTCTACGGCGCGCAGTTCGAGCCGCTGTACGGCGAGCTGCTGCCGATCCCCGCCGAGCGGGTGCGCACTGTCGCCGACGGCGAGCGCGTGCGGCTCGGCGGCCGCACGCTCGAGCTGATTCATGTGCCCGGCCACGCGCTGCACCACTACGCGGTGGTCGATGCCGCGCACCGCAGCATCTTTTCCGGCGATACCTTCGGCATTTCCTACCGCGAACTCGATACCGCGCAAGGCGCGTTCATCATCCCCACGACGCCGCCCACGCAGTTCGACCCCGAGCAGCACCTGCAGTCGGTCGACCGCATGCTCGCTTACCAGCCGCAGAGCATCTACCTCATGCACTTCAGCCGCGTCACCGACGTGCCGCGCCTCGGCCGCCAGCTCAAGGAGCAGATCCGCGAGCACGCGCGCATCGCGCGCGCCCACGACGCTGATCCCGACCCCTTCCCCGGCATCCGCGCCGAGCTGCGCGCGCTGTGGCTGAAGCTGGCGCGGCAGCATGGCGTGCAACTCTCTGACGAGGAGATCGAGCGCGTGCACGCCAGCGACTTGCGGCTCAACAGTCAGGGGCTGATCTCGTGGCTCGCGCGCCAGCCGCGCAGGGAGGTGCCGTCATGAAGGATTTCAAGGCGTTCCGCATTCACTCGGAGAACGGCCGCATCGTCGCGCGCTTCGACACCCTCGAGCTCGACGATCTCGGTCCCGGCGAGGTGGTGATCCGCGTCGCCTACTCCGGCATCAACTACAAGGACGCGCTCGCCGCGACCGGTGCCGGCAAGATCCTGCGCCGCTACCCGCTGGTCGGCGGCATCGATCTGGCCGGCAGCGTCGCATCCTCCAGCGATGCGCGCTACCGGCCGGGCGATGCGGTGCTCGTGACGGGCTGTGGACTGTCCGAGACGCACGACGGCGGCTACGCCGAGTACGCGCGTGTGCCCGGCGACTGGGTGATTCCCATGCCGCCCGGCCTCGATTCCTTCAGCGCGATGGCGATCGGCACCGCCGGTTTCACCGCCGCGCTCGCCATTCATCGCATGGAGCAGAATGGCCAGGAGCCGGGCGGCGGTCCGATCGCGGTCACCGGCGCCTCCGGCGGCGTCGGCAGCATCGCCATCGACATGCTGAGCAGCCGCGGCTATCGCGTGGTGGCGATCAGCGGCAAGGCGGCGGCCGCGCCTTATCTCAGGGAGCTCGGTGCCGGCGAGGTGCTCACGCGGCAGGAAATCGAGCTCGGCACCCGCCCGCTGGAGACTCCGCGTTTCGGCGGCGCGATCGACAATCTGGGCGGCGAGCTGCTCGGCTGGCTCACGCGCACCGTGGACTTCTGGGGAAATATCGCCAGCATCGGCCTCGCCGCCAATCCGACGCTCAACACCACAGTGATGCCCTTCATCCTGCGCGGCGTGGCGCTGCTCGGTATCAACTCCTCGGCGACGCGGCGCGAATGGCGGCTCACGGTGTGGCAGCGCATCGCCACCGACCTCAAGCCGCGGCACCTGGACCGCATCGTCACGCGCGCCATCGACTTCGACGACCTGCCGGGGGCGTTTGCCGCCTACGTCGACGGCCGCGTCACCGGGCGCACGGTGGTACGCATCGGCGATCAGCGCCCATGAGCGCGACTCCCTCGGGCGCCGGGGCACGCCTGCGGGCGGCGGTGGCCGCCGAGCGGCCGCTGCAGGTGGTGGGCACGATCAACGCCTATGCGGCGCTGCTGGCGCAGCGCGCGGGCTTTCGGGCGATTTATCTGTCGGGCGCCGGCGTAGCGAACGCCTCCTTCGGGCTGCCGGACTTAGGGCTGACCTCTCTCAACGACGTGTGCGAGGACGTACGGCGCATCTGCGGGGCCTGCGAGCTGCCGCTGCTGGTTGATGCCGATACCGGCTGGGGCGGCGCCTTCAACATCGCCCGCACGGTGAAGAACCTGATTCGCTCGGGTGCGGCCGGGATGCACCTGGAGGACCAGGTGGCGGCCAAGCGCTGCGGACACCGTCCCGGCAAGGCGCTGGTGCCGCCCGGGGAGATGGTCGATCGCCTCAAGGCCGCGGTCGATGCGCGCAGCGACGGCGACTTCGTGGTGATGGCACGCACCGATGCGCACGCGGTGGAGGGCCAGGCGGCGGCGCTGGAGCGCGCGGCGGCCTACGTCGATGCTGGCGCCGACATGATCTTCGCCGAGGCGCTGCGCACGCTCGATGAGTTCCGTGAGTTCAGCGCACGCATCAGTGTGCCGGTGCTCGCCAACATCACCGAGTTCGGGCAGACGCCGCTATTCACCACCGCGCAGCTCGGTGCCGCGGGCGTGCGGCTGGTGCTCTACCCGCTGTCGGCGTTCCGCGCCGCCGCCCGCGCGCAGGCGGAAGTCTACGGTGCCATCCGCGCGCACGGCACGCAGCAGAGCGTGCTGGCGTCGATGCAGACCCGTGCCGAGCTCTACGAAGTGCTCGGCTACCACGACTACGAGAGGAAGCTCGACGAGCTGTTCGGCAAGGAGCCGTCATGACGGAAGCGGAAGCTCCCAAACCGAAGAAATCGGTGGCACTCTCCGGGGTCATCGCCGGCAACACCGCGCTGTGCTCCGTGGGGCGCACCGGCAACGACCTGCACTACCGCGGTTACGACATCCTGCATTTCGCCGCCGTCTGCGAATTCGAGGAGATCGCGCACCTCTTGATCCACGAGACGTTGCCGACGCGCGCCGAGCTCGCCGCCTACAAGGCGAAGCTCAAGTCGCTGCGCGGGCTGCCGGCAACCGTGCGCAGTGTGCTCGAGCTGCTGCCGGCGTCCAGCCACCCGATGGACGTGCTGCGCACGGCCGTATCCGCCCTGGGCTGCACGCTGCCGGAGAAGGAGGACCACCCTCCCGCCGGCGCGCGCGATATCGCCGACCGCCTGGTGGCGTCGCTGGGCTCGATGCTCGTCTACTGGTACCACTTCAGCCACAGCGGCGAGCGCATCGTGGTCGAGACCGACGATGATTCGGTCGGCGGGCACTTCCTGCACCTGCTGCACCGGCGTCCGCCGCGGCCCTCGTGGGTGCGCGCCATGCACACCTCGCTCATTCTCTATGCCGAGCACGAGTTCAACGCCTCGACCTTCGCCGCGCGCGTCATCGCCGGCACGGGCGCGGACCTGTATTCCTGCCTCACCGGCGCGATCGGGGCGCTGCGCGGGCCGAAGCACGGCGGCGCCAACGAGGTCGCCTGCGAGATCCAGAGCCGCTACGAGACCCCCCAGGAGGCCGCCGACGACATCCGCGCGCGCCTGGCGCGCCATGAAGTGGTCATCGGCTTCGGCCACCCGGTGTACACCCTCGCCGACCCGCGCAACGAGGTGATCAAGGAAGTGGCGCGGACGCTGTCCGCGGAGGCCGGCGACATGAAGCGCTTCGACATCGCGCAGAGCATCGAGACGGTGATGCGCGAGACCAAGAACATGTTCGCGAACCTCGACTGGTACTCGGCGGTGTCCTATTCCATGATGGGAGTGCCGACGGAGATGTTCACGCCGCTGTTCGTCATCGCGCGCACCACCGGCTGGTCGGCGCACGTCATCGAGCAGCGCATCGACGGCAAGATCATC